>JAZSJD010000095.1:0-3920 GCA_045534165.1 Acutalibacteraceae bacterium
TTTCTTCAAGAACTTCCCAATCTCCTGACATAAAAATATACTTTGAAACGTTTTTCGATTTTGCAAGAATTTCGTCCATACGAGGACACATACCCTTGCACTTGAATTCAACCTCAACAGTCAGGTCATAATCAACTGTTGACAACCATTCATCAAATTCAGGGAAGGTGATTATGTGGGTCACTCTGTCTTCAACATAATCAGGCGGTGTGATCATACGTCTGCCACCGAAATGTTCTGTCCAGGGATATGGAGGATATTTAAGCTTGAGTGCATTACGGTACGGTATATCGAATTCTTTTACTTGCTTAGTTGTAATATCTCTGAGTGAATCCCGATGCTTTTCAAATGTCATATAGCCCATATTGTTGTTATGAATTACAATGATTTCTCCGTCTGCGCATATCTGGATATCCATTTCAATACCCTCACAGCCAAGTTCGGCAGCTTTTTTGAATGCTTCCAGAGAATTTTCAGGAGCGAACTGTGTAACTCCTGTATGTGCAAACCTCATAGGTATTCCGCAATACTCTTTTTTCATAATTTCAACCTCTAAAGTATAAAATTGTAACTTGTTAATACTGTACCATTGTTATGCTATGTGGTGTTTTTCAATTTTGCATTGTTCTTTGTTCGGATCACATCTACTTTTTTACGGGGATCCAGACAAACATATCAGTTTCTCCTCTGTTTTCCATACCGTAATAGGGGATAAACTTTATTTTTTTTGCTTCATATTTAACTGAATTTATATCAGAATAAAGGTTTCCGTTGTCAAGTTTTGCATAGCCGTCAACTGTAATCACGGGCAGACCGAAATAGGAATCCTGTTTCACATCAAACTCGGTATCCGTATTAACTGAAAGAGCAAAAATATCACCATCGTTATCTATGCCTTCAACACAATAAACAACGGGGCCAAACATGAGAGCTGTTTTTCCTGCATTCTCGTGAACACCGGGTGCAGAAACAACAAAGCGGGGAGAGATGTTAAAATCAAGGTCGATAACTTCTGCTGCATCGAAATATGCATAGCCGTCTTTAATGATGTGAGGAGCAGATGCATCAAATTTTTTGCACCAGGAGGGAACACGAACTGCAATTTTTTTATAATTTCCTTTTACTGTCAGCTTAACCTTACCGCAAGAAGGGTAAAGTGTTTTCTGACAGATTTTTTTATCCTCAAACTCAGTTGAACTGTTCATATAGTGATGCACATAAAGCGTGTCGTCATCTTCTGTATAAAGGAAATCACCGATTGAGTTGATGTAACGAAGAATATTCGGAGGACAACAGGAACAGCCGAACACTTTAACTCTTTGTGTAATCGGATAACGCTCCTTCGTTTGTGTGGCGTGGTTTTTATTGTGGTCAGCCAGGTCAATGGTTAATGGATTTTCGTAGAAAAACTCATCACCTTTTATCGAAACACCCGAGATGCTGCCGTTATACATAGCCAGTTCCGCAACATCACCGTAAAGTCCAAGAGGCTTAATCTTAGACATTCTTTGGCAAAAAAGTGAAAGAGCAAGTGTAGCGCAGGTTTCTGTATAAGCCTGTTCATTTTTAAGGTCGTAGTCTACAGTAAATGCTTCGCCTATGTGCGAGGAACCGATACCACCTGTAATATACATACGTTTTTCAGCAACGTTATGCAGAATTGTATCACAAGCCTTAAAAAGTGCTTCATCTTCACATTCAAGTGCAAGATCAGCCATTGCCATATATAAATACATTGCACGAACTGAATGACCTTCAGCTGTTGTTTGTTCACGGACAGGAAGATGATCCTGTGGGTAACGATCCGTCATCCAATCACGAAGACCGGATTTATCAAGAACATTATTCCCTCGGTTATTAACAAAGAACTTTGAAAGCTCAAGATATTTTTGTTTGCCTGTAAAGCGGTAAAGCTTAACAAGAGCAAGCTCGATTTCTTCATGTCCGGGAGTAACAAATTTTGCACTTTTTTCCTCTACAAATGTTTTTATAACAAGATCAACATATCTTTCAACCATATCGAGAAGCTGAGCTTTTTTTGTTGCATGGTAGTAGGCAATAGCCGCTTCGATAAGGTGACCAAGGCAGTAAAGTTCATGATTATCTCTTATAGTGAAACGTTTGTCGGTTTCATAGACATTAAAATAAGCGTTGTAATAACCGTCTTCAAGCTGACTGTTACAAATCATATCAACAAGTCTGTCAATTTTATTCTCAAACAGCTCATTCTTTTCGTATTCAAGAGTATATGCAGTGCCCTCTATCCATTTAGCGGCATCAGAGTCCCAGAAAATGTGTGGCTTCCAGCCTTCTCTTTCGTGTTGCTCACGGTCACATTTCATCGCTTCAAAGCGATGTGTTTCTTCAAATCTGTCATAAACAGCGGCTACTGTAACATCTTTTGAGGTTTTCTGTTTGTCTTTCCAGAAACCATCCTCAAGCCTTGTGTTGTAAAAAGGTATCTGTTTCATAATTGTTTTAACTCCTCTTTTGATTCTGCATATAAATACGATGGTATAAGCTTTTTCGATTATCTGTGACAATAATAATATATCATTATGATGTTATGTAATTTTTATTTCTCAAAAACGGGATATGTTCTTCTGAAAACAGAATTTAATTTTCTGAAATAATCAACATCTACATTATCAATTGTTTCCTTTGTTGTGCGGTAACGCCAATTCTTTTCAGGAACACCCGGAATATTCATTCTTGCATCACTTCCGAATCCGCACATATCCTGAAAAGCAATAATTGCCGTGTTGGAAGAAGATTTCCATACACTTTCTATAATCTTGCGACAGCTTTCAGACTTATAACCACCGTCACCCCAGTTTTGTCCCGTAAAACCTATGTATTCAAGGGCAAAAGCTCTTTCTTTCTCACTTGCTTCCCATAACCAACCAAGCAGTGTGTTATTATCGTGTGTACCGCAGTAATTTACAGAATTTATAACTGTATTGTGGGGAAGATGCAAAGAATCTCCATCGGGATCAAAACCGAACTGAACAACTTTCATTCCGGGGAAACCTGTGTCTGAAAGCAATTTAATTACATCTTCTCCGAAAGTACCCAGATCTTCTGCAATAATCGGAAGTTCACCGAAAGTTTCTGTTACCTTATTAAAAAGTTTCATTCCGGGACCTTTTGCCCATGCTCCGTTTTTTGCAGTATCAGAATCGGCGGGGATTTCCCAATATGAAGCAAATGCTCTGAAATGATCAATCCTTACACAATCATAGGTTTTAAGCGACTGTGAAATTCTTGAAAGCCACCACTTGAAACCGTCTTTTTCCATATAATCCCAATCATAAAGGGGATTTCCCCACAACTGTCCGTCTTCGGAAAAATAATCAGGAGGACATCCGGCAACTTTTTTCGGTTTAAGCGTTTTTTTGTCTATCATAAACTGAGAAACATTCGCCCAGACGTCACAGGAATCCATAGCAACATATATGGGCATATCACCTATAACAGCAATCCCTTTTTGGTTTGCATAGGTCTTTACAACGTTCCATTGTTTATAGAAAAGATACTGACTGAATTTCCAGAAAGCACATTCTTCTTCAAACTCTCCTCTCAAAGCATCAGCAGAAGAATAATGTGCATATTTCTCATCCCACTCCCACCAAGGAGCATCATTGTGCTTGTCTTTGAGCGCCATAAAAAGTGAAAAATCAGAAAGCCAGGGATTTTCTTTATCGAAATCTTTTATTTTCTGTGCAGTTTCTGCGTTTATGTTAAGAAATGCCTTCCTGAGAAGTTTGAGTCTCTTTTCCAGTGCAAATTCATAGTCTGCAGTGTAGGGAGAATCTTTGTATATATTCTCCTCATAGTCTTCCTTTGTGCAAAGACCATCTTCATATAAAGCCTTAGAAGTCGGAGGCCAAGCGGTCTTAGGAAGACAACTGAGCTCCTCA
>JAZSJD010000068.1:0-17949 GCA_045534165.1 Acutalibacteraceae bacterium
TACACTTTTACAACAATGAGCGAATTCAACTAAAAACAAAACTGACTCCGCTTGAAAAACGAAGTCAGTATGTTGCTTAAATTTTAATTCGACCTACCATAGGGGGCTTTTTGTACTGTCCGCACAAATTGGGGCAGTTCACAATTGAGTATCGGGTAAATTTTTAGTCTTTTTTATGGTTTACAGCTTCCGCAAGGGGAGTAATTTTCAGCTAAAAGCGAATCTCTTGATTCTTTTGTTTCAGCCTTGTTTTCAGGAGAGATTGTTTTTACGGAAGAACAATCAGGCAGATGGAATTTTTTTGAACTTGTGTTAATAATATAAGTTGTTTTACTGTTTGATGATGTTGTTATTTTTTCATTTTCAAGAGAACTTGCTCCTGTCTGATAATCGATTTTAACACCCGGTTGCACGTTGAAACAATAAACATTGAAGCAGATTCCGTCACCATCATCTTCAACTGAATAAGCTTCAATCTGAACACCTCTGCAAACCAGTTCGGTATCTTCAAAATAAGGTGTAACTCTGTAAAGAACGTGGTTTCCTGTTTCTTCAATATAGTCATCAACCATATTTTCAAAAGGAAGCATACCGTCAACATTCATATATCTTGTGCCTGTTACAAGATTTTTTTCATTTGCATTTTCGCCCGTCAATTGCCAGCCAATAAGGTGACATCTGTTATATAAATATTTTCCGTCAACACAGTCATATTTTGCTGTTTTCCAACCTGATGGTTTAACCTGACCGATTTCTCCTCTTTCACCGGTAGGCATTATGTCTTCACCGATAAGTGAGAAAGCAACACCGCATCTGCCCAGCTCATCAAGGTCTGAATAAGTTTCAAAAGATTTTTTCATTGCTTTTTCATCTTCTGAAAAATCAGGCACATTGTTGTTAACAGCAACATAAGGACTTGATTCATATTGTGGTAATCCTTCGTTCAGCTGTTGCGAAACAGTTGTTTTTTCTGTGTCAGTATCGCCCGATAAAGAGCAACCGCTTGTTATAGTCAGAATGCAAACAATAGAAATAATTAACAGTAATATGTTTTTCTTTTTCATTTTGTATAAACCTCCCTGGTGATTGTTTCGTGAGAATTGCCTTTAAATTCTGTTGTTTCTTTAAGAACAAAACCATCCGGCATTTCAAAATGAAAATCAGCAGGATATTTTCTGTTCCATCTGTAAATAATCAGTTCTTCAATTTGTTGTGAAAAGGGGATGATGTTTTCATCTTCAATAAAACAGAAATCTTCCTTTTCTGCAATTTCAAGTGGACTATCAACAATCAGAACATTTATATTTTCAAAAAGAATTTTTGAAAACGGTTTAATGTAAATTTTGTTTTCGCCTGCAGTTTTAACAAAATCTTCAATGAGAACTTTATCACGGCTTTGTCGCCTTGAATTGAAAAGCATTCCCATATTGTCATCAATACAAATTGCAATGTTCATTTTAATCCCTCCGAGAATATCATATATTTTTATACGCATTTTGTCAATTTGTTGACAAGATTTCTTTTAAATAATATAATTGAATAAAAGATAAGGGAGTGTTGTTTATGAAGAAATTTTTGTGCTTGTTTATATCATTGATATGTGCTTTTTCTCTTTTTACATCCTGCTCAAAATCTGAAAATGAGCCCGAAAAAGAAACATCGGTTTCAGGTAAAGAAGAGTTTCTATCAAGTTTCAGCACGTCAACTTTAGATGGCGATGTGGTAGATGAATCAATTTTAAACGGCAAAAAACTCACAATGATTAATATATGGGCAACTTATTGTGGCCCTTGTATAAATGAAATGCCTTCTTTGGGAGAAATCAGCAAGGAATATGAAGATAAAGGTCTGCAGATTATAGGCATACCCATTGATGTGGTAGATTATTATGGCGGTGCAGATGAACAACAGATTAAGTTAGCAAAAGAAATTATTGAAGAAACAGGTGCAGATTATATCCATATTCTGCCGTCAGTTTCTCTGAATGAAAAAGTTCTTAACAGTGTAACTGCAGTTCCCGAAACAATATTTGTTGATGAAGAGGGAAATTTTGTTCACAGCCTTACAGGTGCACGTTCAAAAGAAGATTGGCAGTCGGTTATTGATGAACTTCTGGAGCAGGTATCATGAGTCACAGAAAGAAAAATTTGATTGCTGTTTCTCTTGTTGCAATAGGAATTGCGTTTATAGCTTTCGGAATATATCGTGGTGAAGCAGAAACAGTTTTAAGAAAAGCTGTTAATATTTGTCTGGAGTGTATTGGAATTGGCTGATTTTTTCAGGAAAATAAAAAAGCGATTACGTCTTATTGTTCAGATTGTTTTTACTGCACTTACAAACGGATATGTTTATGGTTTTGCAGAAGGTAAAATCTTTAAAGGTGAAATAAAATCCGTTTGTGTGCCGGGACTCAATTGCTATTCCTGCCCGGGTGCATTGGGTTCATGCCCCATTGGCTCTTTGCAGGCAACACTCAATAACAGAAACTATAAATTTGCTTTTTATGTTGTTGGTTTCCTTATGATTGTGGGGGCAATTTTCGGCAGATTTGTTTGCGGATGGCTTTGTCCTTTTGGCCTTGTTCAGGATTTGCTTTATAAAATTCCTTTTTTCAGAAAACTGAAAAAACTTCCGGGAGATAAATTTTTAAAGTGGTTGAAATTTGTGGTTCTCGCCTTGTTTGTTATTATTCTGCCTTTGTTTGCTGTTGATATGTTCGGTCAGGGGAAACCATGGTTCTGCGAATATATCTGTCCTTCAGGAACTTTAGGTGCAGGAATACCTTTGGCGATTCTTAATGAAGGCATAAGAAATATTATCGGCTGGTTATATGCATGGAAAGTTGCAATTCTTGTTGTGCTTATATTTCTTTCAATTCTTGTTTATCGACCGTTTTGCAGATATCTTTGTCCTTTAGGTGCAATCTATGGTCTGTTTAATCCCATTGCACTTTACAGATATAAAATTGACGAATCAAAATGCACAAAATGCGGAGCATGTCAGAAAGCCTGCAAAATTGACATAAAAACGTTTGAAACACCAAACAGTATGGAGTGTATCCGTTGTGGTGATTGTGTTAAATCCTGTCCTCATAATGCGATAAAAAAATCTCACAATTGAGAAGTTTCAATTGTGAGACTTTTTTATTAAACATAAATTTTATAATTCCATACTTTCAGCATATCTTACAGTTTCCATGGCATCTTTGGCATATTTATCTGCACCAATCATTTTTGCATATTCTTCTGTAAGTACAGCACCGCCTACAACTGTTTTGCAATCAGGCTTTTCTTTGTTGAGGAGTCTGATTGTTTCTTTCATTGCGGGGACAGTTGTTGTCATCAAAGCACTTAAGCCCACTAATTTCACATCTTCTTCAATAGCTTTTTGAACTATTGTTTCAGGTGAAACGTCTTTTCCTAAATCAATCACATCAAAGCTGTAATTTTCAAGAATAACTTTTACAATATTTTTGCCTATATCGTGAATGTCACCTTTAACTGTTGCAAGGATAATTTTTCCTTTTGATGTTTGCTTTTCACCCTGCATAGATTTTTTGATGACATCAAACGCACTTTTAGCAGCATTTGCACTCATTAAAAGTTGGGGGAGGAAGATTGTTTTCTTTTCAAAATCTGCACCAACATTGTCAAGAGCAGGCACAATTTCTTCATTTATAATTTCAAGTGCAGTTTTTTCTTTGATAAGTTTTTCTGCAATTGAAGATGCTTTTTCTTCAAGACCTTTTTCAATTGCAGTTTTCAGGTCTTCAATTTCCTGCACGGATACTTTTTGTGTATCTGTTGTAACTGATGCAAATTCAATGTAATCTTCGCAACCTTTTTCAAAATTTCCCAATGCAAGGAAACTGTAAAAACTTTCCATCATTTTTTCAGAATAAGGGTTTATAATTGCACTTGATAAACCATTTTGCATTGCAAGAGTGAAGAAAGTTGCGTTGATATTGTCACGACAAGGCAGACCAAAGGAAATGTTTGAAACACCAAGAATTGTATTTCCGCCTAAATCTTCTTTGATTCTTCTTACAGCTTCAAGAGTTGTTTTTGCAGAATTTTTATCTGAAGAAATGGTAAGAGCAAGAGGGTCAATGACGATATCTTTTTTGTCAATACCGTATTTCTCAGCAGTCTTATAAATTTTTTCAGCAATTTTTATTCTGCCCTCTGCCGTTTCGGGAATACCGTTTTCATCAAGAGTTAGACCTACAACAACGCCACCATATTTTTTTACAAGCGGGAAAACTTTTTCCATAACTTCGTCTTTTCCGTTGACAGAGTTTATCATTGGTTTTCCGTTGTAAATACGCATTGCTTTTTCCATTGCATCAAAATCTGATGTGTCAATCTGCAATGGTAAATCAACAACAGCCTGAATAGCTTGGATGGCTTTTATCATCATTTCTTTTTCGTCAATTTCAGGTAAACCCACATTGACATCAAGGATATGAACTTTTTTGTCTTTCTGTCCCGTTGCTTCATTGAGGATATATCCTATGTTGTTTTCTCTCAAAGCTTGTTTGAATTTAGGTTTACCTGTGGGGTTGATTCTTTCACCGATAAGTATAGGTTCAGATGAAAAATAAACACTTTTTGAATATGATGTAACAACAGTAAAATCTTTTTTTGTTACAGGCAAAGGTTTTATTGTGTTTTTGATTTCACATAATTTTTCAATATATTTTGGAGTTGTACCACAGCAACCACCTAAACCGTGAACACCGAGAAGTGCAAATTCTTTCTGGATTTGAGCAAATTCATTTTCGTCCACATCAAAAACAGTTTTACCGTTTTCTTCTCTTGGCAGACCTGCGTTAGGGCACACAAAAACAGGAGTTGAAGAATATTTGCAGATTTCCTCAACAATAGGTTTCATTTGTTTCGGACCTAAACTGCAGTTTATGCCGATTGCATCAACATTTAAACCTTCTAAAACGGCAACCATAGTTTTTGCATCTGTTCCGCTTAAAAGCCTTTGGGATGAATCATAAGCATTTGAAACCAAAACAGGCAAATCAGAATTTTCTTTTGCAGCAATAACAGCAGCTTTCGTTTCAAGAGAATCTGTCATTGTTTCAATAAGAATCAGATCAGCACCATTTTTGGTTCCTGAAACAACAACTTCTTTGAAAATATCAACAGCTTCTTCAAAAGAAATTTCACCTGCAGGTTTAAGAAGTTTTCCTAAAGAGCCGATGTCAAGAGCAATATAACACTCTTTCTTGCTTTCTTCACGTGCTTTTTTTGCGTTTTCAAAAGCAGCAGAAATAATTTCTTCAACTCTGTGGGGAAAGTTTAATCTGTTCACACCGAAAGTATTGGCGTTGATAACATCAGCACCTGCATTTATGTAGCTTTTATGTATTTCAATAATATCATCTTTTCGGCTTATGTTCCATTCTTCAGGATGTTCACCGGGTTTCAGACCTCTTTTCTGAAGTTCTGTGCCAAGAGCACCGTCGAAGATGACGATAGAATTGTTTATTTTTTCTTTAATATTCATTTTAATCACTTACCTATAATATCAGAAAGATTATATTGAATTTTTTCGGCAACATCAGGTTTGTTCATTGAATAAACGTGAATATAATTAACACCGTTTGCAATAAGGTCTATAATCTGCTCTGTTGCATATGCAATGCCTGCCTGTTTCATACAATCAGGACTTGAGCCGAATTTATCAACAATGTTTTTGAATTTTGAAGGGAGATATGTTCCGGAAAGAGCACAGATCCTTGAAATCTGGTTTGCATTTGTAACAGGCATAATACCTGCAACAACAGGAACGGTAATTCCGGCTTCACGTAATTTGAAAATATATTTATATAATATGTTGTTGTCAAAAAACATCTGTGTTGTGAGAAAATCGCAACCTGCATCAACTTTTTCTTTCAGGTGGGAAATATCTTCAGCAAGAGTCTTGCTTTCAGGATGACATTCAGGGTAGCAAGCACCGCCGATGCAGAATTTATCACCGCAAAGATTTTTGATATCTGCAATCAATTCGCTTGCGTATCTGTAATCTTCGCAATCTTTGTCAGTTCTGTCGCCACGTAAAGCCATGATGTTTTCAATGTTGTGTTCTTCAAGAAGCTTTAATTGTTTATGAACTTTTTCTTTTTTTGATGAAACACAAGTAAGGTGTGCAAGTGTGGGAACATTTTCAGTTTTCTGAATGTTAGAAGCAATGTTTACCGTATATTCACTTGTGCCACCGCCTGCACCGTAAGTAACGCTCATAAAAGCGGGTTTCAGTTTTGCAATTTCTGCAGTTGCCTTTTCAACGCTTTCGTAACTGTCACTTGTTTTGGGAGGAAAAACCTCAAATGAAAGTGTGGCTTTATTTTGTGATAAAATTTCTGAAAGTTTCATAATCAGGACTTCTTTCTAAATAATTATACTTTTATTCTACCATAATAAAACAACATTTGTAAAGACGAACATTGACAATAAATTTGCGATATGATAACATACTTTCAGGAGATGATAAAAAATGAGCAAAGCAAATCTTAAATTCAATAACGGTACATTTAAAATTCTTCAGGTGTCTGATTTTCAGGATGGACCTGTGCAGAGATACATAACAATGGAATATGTTCTTAAATGTATTGAAGAATATAAACCGGACATTATTTTAATTACAGGTGATAATAAATATTCCACAACAGGTACGGAAAAACTTAAATTTATGGGTAAATATTTTATCACCAAAACATACGACAGCTTTATGCTTCCTCTTGAAAAGTTGGGAATTCCCGTTGCGATTACTTTTGGTAACCACGATGTTGACGGAAAACTTTCAAGACGTGAACAGTTTGAAGTTTTCAAAAAATATTCCGTTTGTGTTTCTCAGGCAGGGGATGAAAATCTTGATGGCTGTTGCAATTTCAATCTGCCCGTAATGTCATCAGACGGTAAAAAAATCGCATTCAACATCTGGTGTTTCGATTCAAATGACGGTGTTCTTGATGATAAACTTGCCTGGTACCTTAAAACATCAGATGAACTTAAAAATAAAAATGGCGGTCAGCTCGTACCCTCAATGGTGTTCCAGCATCATCCGCCTTTGCAGGCTCTTCAGGCTGTGAAAGAAGCAGGGGATAATCTGAACGGTTTCTGCCATGAAGAAGTTTGTCCTGACCCTGAAGATAAAGGCAAACAGTTTGATGTAATGGTTGAACAGGGGGATGTTAAAGCGTTTTTTTACGGTCACGACCATATAAACACATATTGTGTACCATATAAGGGAATTGACCTTGCTTGCTGTCCCACATCAGGTTTCGGTTACTATGGTGATAAAGAAACAAGAGGTCTTCGTTATATCACAGTCAAAGAAGATGGCTCATACGATACAGAAATGGTTTATTATTACGATAAATTCTGTAAAGACAAAAAGAGCCAGACAAGATTTACAATGTATTCAAACGAGCTTGATATGTCTGTCAGAAAAAAGGCGGCAGAAGAATATAAAGCCCTTTGCAAAAAAGACGGTACATATTCAAAGAAAATCGATAAAGAAATTAAAATCGCACTTGATTAACAAAAAAATGGTTGAAGAGTTTTGTTCTTCAACCATTTCTTTTTTTACATATTTTCTTTTGCAACTGCAAGCATAAGTTTGATTCTGTTTTCCTGATTTACTTTTGTAGCACCGGGGTCATAGTCAATGGGCACAATGTTTGAATCAGGGTAAAGTTCTCTGATTTTTCTGATCATACCTTTGCCGACAATATGGTTTGGTAAACAACCGAAAGGCTGAGCACACACAATGTTTTTATAACCGTGTTCAACAAGCTCCATCATTTCCGCTGTAAGGAGCCAACCTTCACCCATATCGCAACCGTAGCTTATTGCCTGCGCAGCTAAAGCGTGAACTTTCCTGAAAGGCATAGGTGCTGTGAAAGTACCGTCTTCCTTTATTACGTCGATCATAACTTTTTCTATTCCTGTAAGATAAACTCTTACTTCTTCAAGGATAAATTCTTTAACTTTGTTGCCACCATAAAGCTTGATTTCTTCAAGTTTATTACCGATATAGAAAGTGAGGAATCCGAGAAGTCCCGGTACATTTATTTCACAGCCTTGTTCATGGAGAAAATCTTCAAGGTTGTTGTTTGCAAGTGCAGAATATTTAACGTAAATTTCACCAACAATACCCACTTTGATTTTTGGTGTCTTTTCCATAGGGATTTCAGCAAAAGAACGTACCATTTCCCTGAAGTTTTTCTGCATTTCTTTTTTAGTGAAACCTTTTGAAGCAGTAAATTCGTCACAAAGTTTGTCAGTCCACATCTGGCGTGTTTTTTCAGCATCGCCTTCGTTGATTTCATAAGGTCTTACCTGGTTTTTCAGGAGCATCAGCATATCTCCGTAAACAACAGCTGCCATAGCTTTTCGTAAAAGGGAAATTGAAAGATGGAAACCTGAATTTTTTTCAAGACCTGCAACGTTAAGAGAAATAACAGGTACTTGCGGAAATCCTGCTTTTGCAAGTGCTTTTCTCAGAAGATGCAGATAGTTTGAAGCTCTGCATCCGCCACCTGTCTGTGTAATCATAACAGCAACTTTATTTATGTCATATTCACCGCTTTGCAATGCGTCAATAAATTGTCCTATAACAATCAAAGCAGGGTAGCAGGTGTCGTTGTGAACATATTTAAGACCCGCGTCAATAACAGCTCTGCCTTCGTTTTTCAGTACAACAACTTTGTGTCCGTCCTGCTCCATAATTTTCTGAATAAAAGCAAAGTGAACATCAAGCATATTTGGGACAAGAATTGTATATTCTTTATCCATTTCTTTTGTATATTCAATTCTGTTAATCTGATATTCCATTATTCTGCCTCCTGTTCAAGTGCTGCGAAAAGGCTTCTTAATCTGATTTTAACTGCACCCAGATTTGTGATTTCGTCAATTTTTATCTGCGTGTAAATTTTGTTTCCTGCCTCAAGAATTGCACGCACTTCGTCAGTTGTTATTGCATCAACACCGCAACCGAAAGAAACCAACTGAATCAGATTTACATTTTTATGTTCTGTGGCGTATTTAGCAGCAAGATAAAGTCTTGAGTGATATGTCCATTGGTTAAGAACATTCACTTCAAATTTATCAACTTTCCTGCAAACAGCATCTTCTGTAACAATAACGGCACCGAATGATGAAACAAGAGTGTCAATTCCATGGCAGATTTCAGGGTCAATGTGGTAAGGTCTGCCACAGAGGATTATAACAGGTTTGTTTTCTTTTTCTGCATATCGGAGAAGTCTGTCGCCCTCTTTTTCAATTCTGTTAAGGTATGAATAATATTCATCATAAGCGCAATCAAGTGCTTTTTTCACTTCAGCTTTTGTGAATGAACCAAAATTATCGCACATCATCTTATGTATTCTGGGTGTCAGATCTTTTCTTCTGTGAATACCAAGATAATTATAAATGAATTTTGTTTCTTTAAGTTTAGGTGTGTTTGCCTGGATAACTTCAGGGTAGAAAGCAACAACAGGACAGTTGTAGTGGTTGTTACTTTTTTCTTCGTCAAAGTTATATCCGAGGCAAGGATAGAATATAGCATCAAGGTCTTCCTGCAACAATGCTTCAATGTGTCCGTGAATAAGCTTTGCAGGATAACAAACCGTGTCAGATGGGATTGTATGCTGTCCGCTTCTGTAAAGTTTGTGTGTTGATTTTGGTGAAGTTACAACTTCAAAGCCAAGCTTTGAGAAAAATGTATGCCAGAAAGGTAAAAGCTCATACATATTAAGTCCCATAGGAATACCGATTCTGCCTCTTGATGTGTTTTCTGATTTGTAGCTGTCGAGAATATTTCTCTTGAAAGCAAACATATTAAGGCTTTCGTCAGTTGCTTTGCTGTTTGTAATCGGCTTTTCGCATCTGTTACCGCTTATATATTTTTTACCGTTGCCAAAATCATTTATTGTCAGCTTGCAGTTGTTTGAACAACCTTTGCAAGTAATAGCCTGAGATTTGTGTTCAAAGTTTTTAAGGCTTTCTGCTGAAATGATTGTTGATTCTGCTTTGCATCTGATTTTTCCGTAAAGTGCAGCACCATAAGCGCCCATAAGTCCTGAAATGGAAGGACGTATAACGTTTCTGCCGATTTCTTTTTCAAATGCACGTAAAACAGCATCGTTATAGAAGGTACCACCCTGAACAACAATGTTTTTGCCTAAATCATCTGCACCTGATGCTCTTATAACCTTGTAAAGTGCATTTTTAACAACACTTGAAGAAAGTCCTGCAGATATATTTTCAATTGTTGCACCGTCTTTCTGAGCCTGCTTAACAGATGAATTCATAAACACAGTACATCTTGAGCCTAAATCAACAGGCTTGTCAGCAAAAAGACCAAGCTGAGAAAATTCTTCAATTGAATATCCTAATGCGCCTGCAAAAGTCTGCAGGAATGAACCGCAACCTGATGAACAGGCTTCATTGAGGAAAATATTGTCAATAACTCCGTTTCTTATTTTGAAACATTTAATGTCCTGACCACCGATGTCAATAATGAAATCAACATCAGGGCAGAAGTTTTTGGCTGCAATAAAATGAGCCATAGTTTCAACGAGACCGAAATCAACAGAGAATGCATTTTTAATGATTTCTTCACCATATCCTGTAACAGCACTTGATTTTATTGTAGTGTCAGGATATTCTTCATAAAACTTTTCAAGGAAAGTTTTTATATGTGCCACAGGGTTTCCGTGGTTAGGCATATATTGAGAAGTAAGTATCGAGCCGTTTTCATCAATTGCAACAGCTTTGATTGTTGTTGAACCTGCATCAATACCCAGATAAACTTCTTTTGCTGAATTGGTTTCTTCTACTTTTGCAAGAGCATGTCTTGTTTTGAATTCTTCAAATTCTTTTTCAGTTTCAAAAAGAGGTTCAGAAGATTTATATTCAGAATCAGTTTCCGCATTTTCAAGCTTGTTGATGAGTTCTTCAATTGTTTCTTCTTCTCCGTCAGATAAAAGTGCAGTACCCATTGCAACATAATAAAGTGAATTTTCAGGAGCAACACCTTTTGTTTCAAGTGATTTATCAAAGCTTTCACGAAGCTGTGAGAAAAAGGTGAGGGGACCGCCAAGATAAACAATTTTACCTTTAATTTCTCTGCCTTGTGCAAGACCTGCAATTGTCTGGTTCACAACTGCCGCAAAAATACTTGCTGCAACGTCTGTTTTCTTTGCACCCTGGTTGAGCAAAGGCTGAATGTCTGATTTTGCAAAAACACCGCAACGTGAAGCAACAGTATAAATTTTTTCAGCATCTTTTGCAAGATGGTTAAGGTCTATTGCATCAACAGATAAAAGAGAAGCCATCTGGTCAATGAAAGCACCTGTACCACCGGCACAAGAACCGTTCATTCTTACTTCAAGAGTACCGTCAAGGAAGATGATTTTTGCATCTTCACCGCCTAATTCTATAACAACATCTGTGCCGGGGATAAAACGGTCAACTGCTTTCTTTGTAGCATAAACTTCCTGTACAAAATTAATTCCGGCATTCTGTGCAATACCCATACCTGCTGAGCCTGAAATTGAAAGGCTCATTTTTGTTTCGGGAAATTTTTCTTTTATTCTTCCGAGCATTTCAACTGCTTTTTCCCTTATCATAGAAAAGTGACGTTCATATTCATTGTAAACAAGGTTGTCTCTTTCATCAAAAACAACACATTTTAATGTTGTTGAACCAATATCAAGACCGATTCGCATTTTATCACCACATTTGTTTAAATATAGATAATTATCTCATTGAAATGTTGTAAAATTGTAAACAAATTGTTATGAAAAAAGTAAAAATTATTATACTGTTATTAAAAAATGTATAAATAAATTTATTATTTTTAATAAAATAATAAGCAGGGTAAAATGTTTAAAGTTTCTTGGGAATTATTATTTGACTTTTTGACCAAAAGGTGGTAACATATAATTGATATATTTTGTGCTATATACAGAAAGGAAGGGATAATAAATGGATATAGCTGATATTGCAGCAAGTGCTGTTAAAAAAATTGCTGTAAGACACGGCAAAAAATTAAACAAAAAAGCTGTTGCTCCTGAAATTCCTCAGGCAAAGCCGGTTTATCTTAAAAATACTGAAAGTAACACATTCAATGTAGGTTTTTCAATGAAAGAAGTAATGCCTGAAGATGTTACTGCAAAAAAATACTGGCTTGCAGGTTACAGAACAGGTAACCTTATCACAGGTGTGCTTGACCCTCTCACAGTAAGAGCAATGTGGATTGGTTGCGGTGATGGCGGCATTGTTCTTGTAAGTGCAGACCTTATCGGCCTTACCGGTTATGAAGTGAAGCTTGTAAGAGAAAAACTTGCTGATTTCACAAAGGAAACAAACTGTAAACTTGTAAGTGTAAGCTGTACACACACTCACGCAAGTATCGATACTGTTGGTTATTGGGGCAAACTTCCCAAAACAGGTAAAGATAAAAAATATATGGAACAGGTAATTTCTTCAATAGCTGAAGTATGTATTGAAGCTTATAAAAACAGAAAAGAAGGTAAGCTTTACAGCGGTTCAATTCATGTTCCTGAAGCTATCAGCGATGGCAGAATGCCTTATAACAAAATTAATGATAAACTTTCACGTCTTCGCTTTGTACCTGCTGATGGTAGTGAAGAAACATGGTTTATGAATTATAGTGCTCATCCCAACACAATGGGCGGTCAGTGTTCACAGGTAAGTGCAGACTATCCTTATTTCCTCAGGGAAGCAATCAATAGAGAAAAGAAAACCAATGTCCTTTTTGCTGTTGGTGCAATTGCATCTATCAACATTGCCGAGCTTGATGAAGACAGACGTGAAAGAACAAGAAAAGGCGGCGAAATCCTCGCTAAAGCAGCTCTTTCTATTGATAATGATGTTGAGCTTGATGCAGATATGGTTGTTGTTCATCAGCCCTATTATGCACCGATTGCAAACGGTGTGTTGTCACTTATGGCAATTATCAACGTGTGCAGTGCCCTTAAATATCCCTCAAAAACAAGCGAAACAGGTCTTGCGCTTCTGACTGAAATGAACTACATACAGATCGGTTCAAAGAAAATTCTTACAATTCCCGGTGAAGCATTCACGGAAAACATCTATGGTGGCTATGCAACAGCAGAGGAATCACCTAACGATTTAGGACCTGAAGTCAATGCAACACCTCTTTGCGAAATTGTAGGGGATAAAGACCTTGTAGTGTTCGGTGTTTCAAACGATATGACAGGTTATATGGTTCCACTCAACGATTTCGTTCTTCATCCCACACAGCCTTATCTTTCAAGTGTGCGTGATAAATATGACCACAATCATTATCACGAAACAAACGGTTTAGGTAAGGATATTCCTCACGTTATGGCTGATGTTCTCAGCGGTATGATGTCAACAATTAAATAATTAAATATATTTCTGAAAGGAAGTTTTATCTATGGCAACAAACAGATTAGTAGGCGATTATCCCGTAATCGGTATTCGTCCCGTAATCGACGCAAGAAGAGGTCCCCTTAAAGTAAGAGAATCTCTCGAAGAACAGACAATGAATATGGCAAAGGCAGCTAAGGCTCTCTTTGAAGAAAACCTTAAATATTCAAACGGTGAACCCGTTAAAGTTGTTATTGCTGACACAACAATCGGTCGTGTTGGCGAAACAGCAGCTTGTGCAGCAAAATTCAAGAAAGAGGGCGTAGACATCACTCTTTCTGTTACACCTTGCTGGTGCTACGGTTCAGAAACAATGGATATGGACCCCATGACAATCAAAGGCGTATGGGGCTTTAACGGTACAGAAAGACCCGGTGCAGTTTATCTTGCATCAGTTCTTGCAGCTCACGCACAGAAAGGTCTTCCTGCATTCGGCATTTACGGCAGAGACGTTCAGCCTTGTGATGCAACAGAAATTCCTGCTGACGTTAAAGAAAAACTTCTCCGTTTTGCACGTGCAGCAGTTGCAGCAGCAACAATGAGAGGTAAGTCATATCTCCAGATTGGTTCAATCTGTATGGGTATTGCAGGCTCAAGCATCAGCCCTGAATTCATTGAAGAATATCTCGGCATGCGTGTTGAATCAGTTGACGAAGTAGAAATCATCAGACGAATGTCAGAAAATCTCTATGACGAAGCTGAATATCAGAAAGCTCTTGCATGGACAAAAGAAAAATGTCCCGAAGGCTTCGATAAGAACCCCGAATTCGTTCGTTCAACAGACGAAAAGAAAGAAAGCGATTGGGAATTTGTTGTTAAGATGATGTGCATCATCAAAGACCTTATGAACGGTAACCCCAACCTTCCCGAAGGCAGAGAAGAAGAAATGGTAGGCCACAATGCTATTGCAGCAGGTTTCCAGGGTCAGCGTCAGTGGACAGACTTCTATCCCAACTGTGACTATCCCGAAGCTCTCCTCAACACAACATTTGACTGGAACGGTGCAAGAGAACCCTATATTCTTGCAACAGAAAACGACGTTCTCAACGGTATTTCAATGCTCTTTGGTAAACTTCTTACAAACAGAGCTCAGGCATTTGCTGATGTTCGTACATATTGGAGCCCCGAAGCTGTTAAAGAAGCAACAGGTTATGACCTTGAAGGCGTAGCTAAAGAATCACAGGGCTTTATCCACCTTATCAACTCAGGTGCAGCTTGCCTTGACTTCAGCGGTGAAAGCAAAGACGAAAACGGTAACCCTGTTATGAAAGAATGGTATAACGTTAACGATGACGATATCGATGCAATGCTCAAAGCAACAACATGGTGTGCAGCAGACAACGGTTACTTCAGAGGCGGCGGATATTCATCACGTTTCGAAACAAAAGCAGAAATGCCTGTTACAATGCTTCGTCTTAACCTTGTTAAAGGCGTAGGCCCTGTACTTCAGATTGCTGAAGGTCACACAGTTAAACTTCCTGACGAAGTTTCAGATAAACTCTGGGCAAGAACAGACTACACATGGCCCTGCACATGGTTTGCTCCCAGACTTACAGGTGAGGGTGCATTCAAATCAGCTTATGATGTAATGAACAACTGGGGTGCTAATCACGGTGCAATTACTTACGGTCATATCGGTGCTGACCTTATTACTCTTTGCTCAATGCTCAGAATTCCTGTTTGTATGCATAACGTACCTGAAGAAAAAATCTTCCGTCCTGCAGCATGGAATGCATTTGGTATGGATAAAGAAGGTCAGGACTATCGTGCTTGTGCAACATACGGTCCTCTTTACAAATAAGAAATAAATTTATCTGCAAAAAAACGACTTCCTTCAGGGAGGTCGTTTTTATTTTAATTTCATATTGAAATAATTGAATATTATGATATAATTTTTATATAGAGTGATTGTAAGGAGAAGCATTATGAAAAATAGCAGATTCCTTAAAAAATTAATATCCTTTGTTATGGTTATATCCCTTGTTGTATGTTCCGGTGTTCTGAATGTTACAAGGGCAGAAACACTTGCTGACTATTCCAAACTTGATAAAGCCATCGCCACAATTCCTGATGGTCCGAACAGAACAAACGGAGTTTATAAAACAGAAGAACTTGAAGCTATTGATGCAATGGTTGCATCATTTGACAGAAATCTCACATCAGAAAATCAATCGATTGTGGATGGTTATCGCACAGAATTGTCAGCGGCCATTAAAGAACTTTCTATGGATTTGTCAAAAGCAGAAGCAACTGTGACTGTTGTGATTGACAGAAAAATTGTAAAGCAAGATGATATAATTACTGTTTTCGTTAAGATTAATACAAACTATCCTGTAACAGGATTCCAATTACCGGTGCTTTACGATAAAACACAGTTTACACTTGTTGATTATGATACTGACAATTCAAATTCATACATTACTTTCTGCGACGGAAGCTTTAAAAATGGTAGTTATGATTTAAACGGAAACGCAGGTCTTACAGCAGGTTTTTCTTACACGTCAGATCCTGAAAAATGGGATACAGATGAAGCTCGTGAAAAATATGATTATGCATTTTTTACAGCTGCTTTCAATTCACAGAAAAATCCTTCAAATTTAAACCTTGCAGTGCCTGAGAATGAAGAATTTGCAACTTTCCGTCTGCAGGCAAAGAATGATATTGAAAATGCAGAAGAACTTGTTTTTATAAGTCCTGATTGGATAAAGAGTGATGTAAATAAAGCAGGCGTATTCAGCGTAGGCTTTTCAGGAACAGTTCTCAACAAAAACCCACTCTCATATATTGCCACGGGTATGACCTATAATCTCAAAACAGATTCAATGATACCTACCGACAGCATTTCTCTGAATATTACCGAAGCAGTTCTCACAAAAAGTGAGCCCACAGTTCAGCTTGTAGCGACAGTCACTCCTGAAACTGCAGTAAACAGAAGAATTACCTGGACATCAAGTGATACTTCCGTCGCCACAGTTGATGAAACAGGTAAAGTCACCCGTGTAGGCACAGGCGAAGCTGTAATTACAGCAGAAACTCCATATGGTCAGGTTGCAACTTGTAAAATCACAGTGCTTCACCAATGCTTTGCAGAACTTACCTTGGTTAAAGAAAAAGAGGCAGAGTGTTACATTCAGGGTAATCTGAAACATTACAAATGCACCTGCGGAAAACTTTATTCAGATTCAGAAGCTCTGAAAGAAGTGAATGAAGAAGATATAATTATTCCGGAGCTTAATCACCCCGATGACGGAAATTTAAAAGTGAATGGTGTTAAACCTACACATACCAAAAACGGTAGAGCTGAATATTGGATTTGCGGTTATTGCGGAGATTTTTTCAGCGAAGAAGCTTGCATAAACAAAATTGATGAACCTGCAGTTATTCCGGCATTAGGTCATGACGATTTAACCAATGCAGAATGGTCATATGATGCAGATTCTCATTATAAACAATGCTCTTGCAGAGAAAAATTTGAAACAACACCTCATACCCTCCAATGGGTAACAGAAAAAGAACCTACTTGCGCAGATGAAGGAAGCAAGCACCAAAAATGTACAGTCTGTGGTTTTGTGACAAATGAAAACACACCTATTGATTGTGTCCCTCATAATCCTGTAATGGTAAATGCAGTTGAATCCACTTGTGTAAAAGCGGGTAATATTGAATATTACAGATGCGGTGATTGTACGGGAATTTTCCGTGACGAGGCTTGCACGGAAGAAATTACACTCAAAGATACATATCTTCCGTTTGCAGAGCATGATTATGAAGAAAATGTAACTTTGCCGACACCTGTCAGACAAGGTTTCACAACTTACACCTGTAAGGCTTGCGGTTATTCCTATATTGATAATTTTACAGGTCCCGGCATTGAAATAACAGGTATAATTTCCACTTCTGCTTTTGATACAGACGAAGTAACACTTATACTTACTTCAAAAGGGGAAACGGAGCCTTTGCAGACTCTGAAACTGACAGGGAACAGCACAACATATTCTTTTGAGAATGTTACACATGGTGAATATACAGTTACTGTTTCAAAAAACAATCATTATGCACAATCTTTTGATTTTTCAGTAGTTGATGAAGAAAAAATCACACGTGATTTGATTATCTATGCATATGGTGATATAAATCAGGATGGTAAATTGAATGTAATTGACTATTCTGCAGTTTTACGTCACGTTAAAGGAATTGAAAGACTTGATGAAGAAATGGCGTTTTATGCAGATGTAAATTCAAGTGGCCATGTAAGTGTTTCAGATTATGCTTTGATTTTAAGGCAGGTCAAAGGTGTCAATTCAATATGGAAATAAAAAAGAGAGTTCAGATGAACTCTCTCCAGGCTGTCGATAAACCCGCATAAGCATATATGCGGATATTATTGATATAAAAAGTTATTAATGAAATCAAGAAAACGGCAATTGAAAAGTGGGTGATACATCGAATATCACCCACTTTTTGCATATATTTGCCATTTTTTCACCCT
>JAZSJD010000101.1:0-22469 GCA_045534165.1 Acutalibacteraceae bacterium
GTAGCACTTTAAAATGCGAAATTGCGTGTGCAAGAAAAGGCAAAAATCACCGATAACGCTGTCGCGTATCGGTGATTTTTAACGCATTATTGTGCCGTAAGTTCACATTTTAAAGAAATACTGCCTTATGGGAGCTCAGCGTTTTCCACCCTTTAATTTTTTTGTGCATAATTACAAAAGCAGAAAAACAGACAAAAGTTGCCAAAGGACAATTTGACAAAATTTTGAAAATTGAAAAATAATCATTGACTTTTATCGGATGTTTTATTATTATATATATGAAGTTAGTTTAAGCTAACTTTGTTAAGGAGAGTGTAGAATGAAAACTCTGAAAGATGCGAAAATAGGTTCAACTGTTAAAGTTATCAAACTTTATGGTGAAGGTGCAATAAAAAGACGTATTATGGATATGGGAATTACAAAGGGTGTTGAAATTTACATAAGAAAAACTGCTCCTTTAGGTGACCCTATCGAAGTTATGGTGCGTGGTTATGAGCTTTCTCTTCGCAAAGCTGATGCTGAAATGATAGAGATTGAATAATTTTATTATTTTTTAATTTGTCGGTTAGCTCTTGCTAACTAAGAGGGAGAAGTTATATGGAGTTAAAGATTGCTCTTGCGGGTAATCCCAACTGTGGTAAAACCACATTGTTCAATGTGCTGACAGGGTCAAACCAATATGTGGGAAACTGGCCGGGCGTTACGGTCGAAAAAAAAGAAGGCAAACTGAAAAAGAACAGCGAAGTTATAATAACTGACCTGCCGGGTATCTATTCTCTTTCACCGTATACTTTGGAGGAAGTTGTTGCAAGAAATTATCTTGTAATTGAAAGACCGGATGCAATTCTTAACATAGTAGATGGTACGAATCTTGAAAGAAACCTTTACCTTACAACACAGCTTATGGAGCTTGGTATTCCGGTTGTGATTGCCATCAACATGATGGATATTGTAAGAAAAAACGGAGATAAAATCAATATTGAAAATTTAAGTCTTAAACTGGGCTGTAAAATTATTGAGGTTTCAGCCCTTAAGGGTGAGGGCGCAACTGAGGCTGCTGAAGCGGCAGTTGAAGCTGCAAAACTCAAAGAATTAGAACCTTCACATATTTTCTCAGGCGAAGTTGAACACGCTCTTGCACATATTGAAGAGGCAACCGTACATAATCTGCCTGAAACACAACAAAGATGGCACGCAATAAAAATTTTTGAACGTGACAGCAAGGTTATTGAACAGTTAAAACTTGATGAAGCAATTGTTCAACACATTGAAAAAGATATTGTTCACGTTGAAAAAGAATTTGACGATGATGCGGAAAGTATTATTACAAATGAAAGATATTTGTATGTGGGAAGAATTCTTGATGGTTGCTATAAGAAAAAGCATTCAGGCAAGCTTTCAACATCAGATAAAATTGACAGAATTCTTACAAACAGATTTCTTGCAATTCCGATTTTTGTGGCAATAATGTTAATTGTCTATGCTTTGTCAATCGGCACAATAGGTGATTGGACAGTTACATTTATGAACGATGGTTTGTTTGGTTCTTTTGCAGATTGTGTAAGTGCAGGAGACCTTCCTGCTTTTATGGGTAGTTGGTTGAGTGTTCCTCAGCTTCTTGATAAGGTGTTGCTTTCTGCTGAGGGTACACCTGTTGTTGAAGAATGGCTTTATAGCCTTATTCAGGATGGTATTGTTGGTGGCGTAGGAGCTGTTCTTGGCTTTGTTCCCCAGATGATGGTGCTTTTCCTTCTTCTTTCATTGCTTGAGGATTGTGGATATATGTCACGTGTTGCTTTTATTATGGACCGTGTTTTCAGGAAATTCGGTCTTTCAGGAAAAAGCTTTATTCCTATGCTTGTTGGTTCAGGTTGTAGTGTTCCCGGTATTATGGCTTCGCGTACAATTGAGCAGGAACGTGACAGAAGAATGACGATTATGACAACAGCGTTTATTCCCTGTGGCGCTAAAATGCCTCTTGTCGGTATGATTGCAGGAGCATTCTTCGGGGGAAATGCCCTTGTTGCAACATCAGCATATTTTATTGGCGTTCTGGTGGTAATTATTTCAGGTCTTATTCTTAAAAAAACAAAAGCTTTTGCAGGGGAAGAAGCGGCTTTTGTTATGGAGCTTCCGTCATATCATCTACCGGTTGCATCCAATGTTTTAAGAACAGTCTGGGACAGAGGCTGGTCATATATTAAACGTGCAGGAAGCGTTATTCTTGCTGCAAGTGTAATTATATGGATACTCAATAATATGAGTTTCAGCGGAGGATTACATTATATAACAGGTGAGGAAAATTCAATTCTCAATGTGATAGGAAGTGCAGTTGCAATAATGTTCAAACCATTAGGTTTCGGAAATTGGCAAGCGACAGTAGCTACAATTATGGGACTTATTGCAAAGGAAGAAATAGTAGGTGCTTTTGGTGCACTTTCACCTATGGGTGAAACAGACTATGCAAGTATGGGCAGGTTATTCTTCCATGGAAGCAGTCTTGCCGGTTATTCCTTTATGATTTTCAATCTTCTTTGCGCACCTTGTTTTGCTGCTATGGGAGCAATCAGGAGAGAAATGAACAGTGCAAAGTGGACTATGGCAGCCATTGGTTATATGTGCATTTTTGCATATGCAACAGCGCTTGTTATTTACCAATTGGGAATATGGTTTGTAACAGGAAGTTTCACAATATGGACAGTTGTTGCTCTTGCGATTATTGTTGCAACAGTTTACCTTTTGGTACGAAAAAATAAATACGCAGGAAATATTTTGAAAAAGTAAGGTGAGATTTATGAATTGGCAAACAATTGTTATAGCTTCGGTAATTGGTATTATCGTTGCAGCAATCATTGTTAAAGGTATAATAAACAGGAAAAACGGAAAAAGTTCTTGTGGTTGCTCTTGTGACGGATGTGCCAATTCAGGCATTTGTCACAGCAAAAAATAAAAGGAAGGCTGAAGTCGTTCATTGACTTCAGCCTTTTTATAATTATTTATGTTGATTTTAATACTAAAATGTGGTTTAATATACAATGAATTTTAAATAATAAACAACGAAAAAGAGGTTTGTTTGAATGAAAGAAAGAATCAAAAAGGCACTTAAGTTGTTTTTAGTGTTTTTTAAAATAGGAGCTTTTACTTTCGGTGGCGGATATGCAATGATTCCGATTATCCAATCTGAAGTAGCGGAAAAAAGAGGCTGGATCAAAGACGAAGATATACTTGAAATTATTGCAATTGCTGAATCAACACCGGGTCCCATTGCAATCAACTCAGCCACTTTTGTAGGTTATCAGGTTGCAGGTGTTTTCGGTTCAGTTATGGCAACTTTAGGTGTGGTGCTTCCGTCTTTGGTTTTAATTTCTGTTATTTCATATTTCTTCAAAGAGTTCATTGCCTTCAAACCTGTACAATATGCTTTCTTTGGAATTCGTGCAGGTGTGCTGGCACTTATTGTTAAAGCGGCTATTAAAATGGCAAAAGTAGCTCCCAAAAATATTGTGTCATACATTATTACAGCAGCTGCATTTATTTTAACAGCAATTTTTGATGTCAATGTTTTTATTGTTATTATTGGTGCAGCGATTATAGGGCTTGTTTATTCCCTCGTTTCTGATAAAAGAAAGGGGGCAGGAAAATGATATTTCTTGAACTTTTTCTCACTTTCTTTAAAATAGGTGCATTTACTTTCGGCGGGGGATACGCAATGCTTCCTCTTATTCAGGAAGAAGCTTTGAAAAACAATTGGCTTACAATGGAGGAAATTGTTGATTTTATTGCTGTAAGCGAATCTACTCCCGGACCTTTCGCCATAAATATGGCAACTTTTGTGGGTACACAACAGGGTAAAGAAATGTTTGCTTCTCTTGATTTGCCCTTAACATTAGGTGGCGTTTTAGGTGCAATTTGTGCAACTTTAGGTGTTGTAATGCCCTCGTTTATTGTTATATTATGTGTTGCAAAATTTTATGAAAAATTCAAAAAGAACAGAATTGTTGCAGGATGTATGAATGGCTTGAAACCCGTTGTTGTAGGTCTTATTTTTGGTGCTGTGCTTTCAATTGGCAAAACTGTTTTCTTCCCTGATGTGATGGCACTTTCAGTTCTTGCAAGCTATTCATTTATATTCTCAGCACTATTGTTTGGTGTGATGCTGTTGCTTGCAATCAAGAAGAAAATGAATCCTATATATATAATAATAATTTCTGCAGCTGCCGGAATTGTTGCAGGTTATGCAGGGGAATATCTCGGATGGTTATAAAAAAAGTGGTTGATACTTTATGTATCAACCACTTTTTATGTTTTTTTAAAATTCATCAATTACTAAATCAGAAGAAGTTTTTTTGTCAGCAAAGCGATTCATCATACGGAATTTGAATGATTTTGTTGATTTTGAAATATCTTCAAGATATACAATACAAAGAACAATTGATGAGATAACGCAAATTGCGGCAGATACAATTGAAATAATTTTTAAAGCTTTTTTCATAATGAACACTCCTTGAATAATATATTTCCGTTTTTAACTATGTTGAAAACAACGAGTTGTTAATACTTATCAAATTATATCACAGAAAGTCTGTTTTTGCAATAGGTTTATGGCAAGGGGGATCAGTTCATCTTAAAGTCAAGGGAAAAATGTGAGCAAAGCCATCACCAAGCGTTGGCTTTGCTCACATTTTTTTGTCAGAATCGTGTCAAGGGGTTGCTGCAGTATAGTCCATATAATGTCACTTTGATTTGGTTGTGAATTGAAAACACAGCAAAATTACTCTACACTAATAAACATAAACGAACATTTGTTCGGTTATAAAGAAAGGAGAATTAAAAATTTGGCAAAAAAACCTCTTGATTTTACAAGCTTTTCATCTGATGAAATCATTAACGGATGCAGACAGTTTGAAAATTTGTATGATGCAAATATTGAGGCACCCGGAGAATATCTGGAAAGAAAACGAAGCAGGGATATGCAGACTTTAATCAGATACATAGTTGATAATGAACTTGAAGGAATAAGAAAAATAATTTTTATGCGGGTATTTTTTGAGGAAGAAAAAATTCAGGATGTGGCATCTTCACTGGAAATTTGTCAATCCAACGCATATAAGCACTATGAAAAAGCATTAAAGAAGATGCGGGAAAGTCTGAAATATGTTGTTGTGTATCTTAATTGTTGCAGGAATGACGAAATGACTCCCCTGGAATCAATGCAGAAATATGCATTTGCTTCAAGGAAAAATACATCGCTGCCGGCGATTTCAATGAGACTTTACAGGTTGATGGAAAAAGAAAATGTGGACAAGAAAAAACTTTGTAATTGTATCGGAATCGATGAAGAGCATTTCAGCAAGGCGTTGTGTGGAGAAGTACAGCTCACAGCTTGTGAGATTTCTTTGCTGTCAGGTTTTTTCAGAGTTACTACGGATTATATTTTAAAGGGGGATTTGCAATGGATAAAACATTAAGAGAGCTGGGAGAAGAATATTTAGCAGAAATTGATTTGCTTGATGAGAAAATTGAAAGATATCGCAGACGATTAAAAAAAGCTTTTAACGATTGCAACAGCGATGAAATTTTTACTGTGCAAAGACTTCTGCGTGTTTTTTACAAACAAAAATATGAAATGATGGAGACTGCAAGAACATTGCTTAATTATTATATTGTCTGAGGCAGAAAGGATTTTTGATGACAGATTTATTAATCACAATGAACTCTTCAGGTGCATTCAGTTTACCGGGCAATGTGGGGAGAATTGAAGAATATTGTGCAAAACGTTTAAAAATAAAATTGAATACTGAATTTTTGTCTTCTGCTATCAAATATTATACGTTGAGTTTTGAACCCTTTTCTCTCGGAAGAAAGATTATTACGGAAAATATTTATGTGGATTCAGAAACCTCTGATGGGATATATTTTTCAGACGGTTACATATATTGTCCTATTTATGATTATATTGCTGTTTCACCCAATGTTATGGTACAGCTTGACGGCTATGAAACAGATGGTGAAGGAAATGTTACCACAATAATAAAATCAGGGATTTTCACCTTGGAATTTTCACCTTCGCTGACGGGTGAGGGTGTAATGCTTCAGACAACACGTCCTGATGTAAAATTCAAAGAGAGTGTTGAAAACGCTGTAAACGAGGCTATGAAGACACGGGTACTTGACGGTGCAAACCTGAAAAATTTTTCTGTGACCGATAAAAAAATCAACGTTGAAACAATTGATACATGGCATCTTAAGAATCTGTGTGTTACATACAATAAAATAGCTTTGAAAACAATAAATGCGGATTGTCTTGATGAAGCTTGCGTAACAACTGAAAAACTGGCAGATAAATGTGTTACTTCTGAAAAAATTTCTGCAAATGCAGTGAATGCTGAGAAAATCTGCGATAAAAACGTCACTACAGAAAAACTTGCTGATGCTTCTGTTACAAATGCAAAACTTGCAAACCACAGTGTAACCGATTCTAAAATAAGGCCTCTTACCATCACGGCAGGTAGAATTGCAAACGGAACAATTACACCTGCAAAACTTGACAGAACATATCTTACTCAACACCAGAGTCTCCTTGGTTATGCAACACAGAATTGGGTTAAAAGTCAGAACTATATTAATAAACATCAGAGCCTTGACGGCTACGCGACTGAAGATTGGGTAAAAAAGCAGAATTATCTCAAAGAGCATCAGAGTCTGGAAGGTTATGCAACTGAAGATTGGATTAAAAAACAGGGATATATTACTGATGTGTCTGACAAAGCAAGCAAGGAAGATTTGCCGGAAAAACTCAGCGACCTCGAAAATGATATTGCTGTAACGTTTACAAGTCAGATTTTAACAGAGAGTCAGAAAGACACCGTTCTGCAAAATATTGGTGCGGTAAAAAATGAGGAAGGTAAAGTTCTATCACAAAATGATTTTACTGATGAAGATAAGGAAAAACTTGATGCAGCTTTAACACAACATCAGGATATTTCGATGAAAGTTGATAAAGAGTCTTTGGCTGAAGTTTCTTTCAGCGGTTCATATAATGATCTTGAAGATTTACCGGATCTGGATGAAATCAGAAATATTTTTAACGATCAGTTAAAAGAAAGATATGAAACAGCATATGAACATTCTTTGGTTGAACATGCACCGGCAAATGCACAGGAAAACGTGATTGAATCTATTGAAGTTAACGGTGAAGAAACTGAAATAAAAGGCAAAAAAGCATTGATTACAGTTATGAAATATGAGGTTTGTGAACCGATTTTTGTGGAGGTGTAAAATGTTAAGATATTTATTAAAGCCAGAAACCAACAGTTATGAGGTAATAGGTGAAACTGACACAACAGCAGAGAGGATAGTTATACCTGATTTTTATGAAGGGTTACCTGTAACGATATCATCAGTTTTTTTAGAGACTTGCCCTAATGTTAAAGAAATTGTATTTGGTAATAACGTAAAAACTATCAGTTACGGTACTTTAAATTCAGAACATATTGAAAAAATTTATTTTGGCAGAGCAACAGAAAAAATCAGCGGGCCTTTTGATTTGTGCACTAATCTTACTGATATTTATTATAGCGGATCTCAAGAGGATTGGGAGAAAATTGATGTTGTAACTGTTGACGACAGTATACTTTTGTTTGAAAACGTTCCGGTACACTATGGCGTTCTGGGTCAGGGTGGTTATTTGACTTTGGGGGAAGAAACTCTTTTCCCGTATACACATTGGAATTGCATTAAAGGAAAGCCGGAAACGATAGATTCAGAAAAAATAACATATGAAAACGATGTGAGCGGTCTGAAAGCAGATAATGTGAAAAGTGCAATTGATGAATTGAACAGCAAACATTTTGATGTTTCTTCTCTTGAATCATGGGAAAGTTTACTTCATCTTGTCCGTTCAGGAAGAGCAAAAGATTTTATTAACATAGGTGATAAATTTATTTGTGAAAAAAACGGAAAGAGTATGGAATGGGATGTAATAGGTATTGATGAAGATACACCGTCAAACACTAAACATAAACACTCACTTACATTGCAACTTTCGTTTTGTTGGGCAAATATGCCTTTTTCTGTTCCGGATGCATCATACTTTGCAAATATAGGTTTAAAGCAGGGTAAATATTATATCGGACTTAAAAATTATAGCGGTAACATTGTTTACTATGCATTTACATTGAATGAAGCGGTACCGGATGATGCACTGATAAGAATTTCAGAAAATAAAGTTTATATTTACAGCAACAGAAATTCTGCTGAGTATACATCTTTTGATGTTGATTCTTCTGCTGATTCCGCCGAAGGAATGGAAGGAACAAATCTGGGCATAGGAAACTACATTATACATTCAAGTATGGGTTCGGTGAATTATAGCAGTTCTGATATCAGACAGTGGCTGAATTCTGACAAAACAGATTGGTGGAAGTCTGCCGAATCGAACTCATTGGCTCCTTTGGATTATTTGAATATACCCGGTTTTGAAAACGGAGTAGATGAGGATTTCTTAAAGGTAGTTAATCCCGTTGTTAAAGAAGCAACTTTACCTGACGGAAGCAAAGTTACATGTGAAGACAGATTCTTTTTGCTTTCTTTGGAAGAGGTTTACGGTTGTGAAGGAAAAGCTTATTCATATTATAGAGAGGGTACAAGCTTAAATGCTCCCGGTCTGACGGCAGATGCTTTGAGAGTTAGAAATTTTGAGGGTAATCCAAGATATTGGTGGTTAAGAGATTCAGCATCATCGGATGACGGTTTAATGAGAGTTACACCAACCGGAGCAATCGGACCGGTTAAAACTTCTCGTGTGTTGGCATACGGAATAACTCCGGCTTGTTGTATTTGTTAATTCAAGGAGGAAAAATGTTTAAGGTAAAAACAGTTTTACAGCAACTTATTGATGAAAAGAATAAAAATATTATTCTTGCAAGAAAAGTTGAAAAAGCTTTGTCCGATGTTGACTATATTGCAATGATGTGTGATGTGGAACTTGAGGAGGAAGAAATTGAATAAATTTTTAAAAGTAAAAGACTATTTTGATAACGGTTTGTGGGGGAAAGAACGTGTTTTGAACGCAGTTAAAAAAGGGTGGATAACTGCGGAAGAATTTTTGGTGATAACAGGTAACAGCTATGATATATAATCTTATAAATATTTTTTCAATGTATATTGCTGTTATTTATTTTTTTCTTGCCGGGGTGATGCTATGACACAATGGCAGATCGGAATTTTATGTACAGTTATCAGCATTGTTATGACTTTTGTTTTTTCGGTTCTGAATCATAAGAGACTGTTCAGAAAAGATAGTGAAACGGTAGGAGAAGGCAGGGGAGTTTTGCAATCTGATGTAGGATATATAAAAGCCGGTGTTGATGATCTGAAAAGAGAAAACAGAGCGGTTAATGCAAAGCTTGATATCATTTCCGAGCGTGTAACAAGAGTTGAGGAAAGCTGTAAACAAGCTCACAAAAGAATTGATGAGGTTAAAGAAAGCGAGGTTTGTAAATGAAGATATTTGAGTTTTTAATCGCAAATTGGAGTGATTTACTTTTTGCAATTACAACAGTTATAATTATAGTTTATTCTTTAGCGACGAATAAACTTGAATATTTAAAAGCAGATATTTTTTCTTTGATTACTGAGGCAGAAGAAATTTATGGAGCAAAAACGGGGAAAATAAAGCTTATGTATGTTATAAAGAAAATATATGCCAGAATGCCTATGGTTTTAAAAGTTTTTATAACAGAAAAACAGATGGAAAAAATTGTAGAAAAAGTGTTGGTAAAAGTAAAAGAGAGTTGGTCTGAAAGTGGTTTACAGAATGAGGTGCAGAAGAATACGTGGCAGTAAAAACATACTCGTTAAAAAAAGATGGGAATTTAAAACTCAGTGATAATTTTTCTGTGAAAGAATTTTGTAGCCGTGATGGTGCCGATACGATTCTCATAGATGAAAAGTTGGTAAAACTTCTTCAGAAAATGAGGGATAAATACGGAGTTATAAATATTTCTTCAGCATACAGAACGAAAAGCCACAACAAAAAAGTTGGTGGTGTGGAGAATTCACAACATCTTTACGGGCTGGCGGCAGATGTTACGATTGCTGATAAATCCAAACTTGAAGATGCAGCAAAATATGCAGAAAAAATCGGATTTGGCGGAATTGGCCTTGATGATAAATATCAGATGTTTCTTCATCTTGATACAAGAAAAAACAAATCTTTTTTCAGATATAAAAGTAACGGAAAAACGTATTCTGTCACATCTTTTTATCCTGTGCTCAGAAAAGGTTCAAAAGGTGAAGATGTAAAAGTTCTTCAGGCAAAGCTTGCAGGTGCAGGTTTTAAAGGTATCGGATCTGCAGAAATTATTGTTGATGGAATTTTCGGAGCTAACACAGAATATGCATTAAAGCAATTCCAGAAAAAGAAAGGGCTTCAGGCAGACGGAATTGCCGGAAGTAAAACGTGGAGTGTTCTTTAAAAAAATGAAGATATCCGAAAGGATATCTTCATTTTTTATTTTTACACATACAAATTTATATAAAACTGTTGCACTTTAACAAGTAAATCTGTTACAATATATATGTTATACTACCTGCGAGGTGATGTTTTATGAAAAAAGTATTAGCAATTTTTTTGTGTGTGATGGTTTTGTTTTCATGTGTTGCTTTTTCGGTTTCGGCAGAAGACAATGCTCCTGTGTACTACATCGATAGTGTAGGTGGCGACGATTCAAATACAGGTAGAAGCGAAGACCAGGCATGGAAAACAATAAATCATGGAGATTGGGTCTTTGTGCCCGGTACAAAAGTACTTTTTAAACGTGGCGGAGTTTACGAAATGGAAGTAACTCTTACTGTCAGCGGAACAAAAGAAAATCCTATTGTGATTTCTTCTTACGGTGACGAAAATGAAGCCAAACCTATTCTCAGGACATCGAATCATAATGAAGTTTTTGATCTGATAGACTGTGATTATGTTACGATTTCAGACCTTGCAATTACTGCACCTAATGGTGGTGGTATCTGGATAAGAGGTTTAAATAAGCAATCAAACGGAATGACAATTGAAAATGTTGATTTCTACGATATGCAGAATTATGACCGCCATGTAAGAGATCCCTTCGGAAGTGGTGCAGCTGATGCACGTGCAGCCATTGTGACAAACGGTCTCTGGGGTCCTGACGGATATTACCGTTATACAGTAAATGACCTTACAATCAAAAATTGTAGTGTAGAAAATTGTGCTAACGGATTTATCATCTGGGGTATTGTATCAGGTAATCCGGCTGAAAATCTCGGAAAGGTTGACAGAACATATAATAAAGGCGTGCTTATTGATGGCTGTTATTTCAACAATTTGTATGCTGAAGCTGTAGTTTTTGGCGTGTGTGATGGTGCAGTTGCAACTAACTGTACAGCACTCAATACTTGCCTTGGAGGTTCAGAACCGTTGCCTGACGGAGAAATTGAATATTTCACTGCGGCAATGTGGTTCTGGGGATGTAAAAACAGTGTTATTGAACATTCAGAAGTTGCCGGTCAGCGCAATTTCGGTGATGGTATGACAGTAGACTTCGACTCTGATTCAAACTACTGCACATATCAATATATGTATTCTCACGATAATATGAGATTTGTTTGTAACAACGCAGTCGGAGGAAGACCTCAGGCAGGTAACACTGTTCGTTATTGTCTTTCAGTAAATGATAATGCGGGCAGAAACAGCCTTGCAAGTGGTAGCGGTGAAGTGGATTTCCGTTTCTATAACAACACTATTGTAAATGGTCACGATTTACATATGGTGAATGTTGACAGCGGTTTTGTGGCAAACAACATATTTACTTTCAAACCCGGATATGACACCTATTATAACAACCGTAACCTTAGCGCAAAAACAGATTTTAAGAATAACTGTTATTATATGGCGGTTAACCCTCCGTTTGACCTGCTTTCTTTGAACACAAGACCTGATTTTGCAGGAAGCGATATGTCAGATGTCAACAGTTTTAAACTTATTAAAGGTTCAAAACTTATCGGTGCAGGAGCAGACGATATCGAGGAAATGGAAAAGATGGAATATGATTTCTTCGGTGAGAAAGTAACTTCAAATAACATAGGTTGTTATGGCGGAGACGGTGTGGAAGGTACACTTGAGAGATACACTATCTTCGATATAATTGTAGATACTTTTAAAGTTGCAGCAGGTTTGATTCAGAGACTTTTTGAAGAAATGTGATCAGTAATTTTTGTGAGGTGAGATTTATGTCTAAAGAAACCAAAAGAACATATCAGAGTTTTTGGGATTGGGAAGAAAAATCAAAACAAACAGAATATACTAAAAGAACTCCTCTTCTGGGAATAGACGGAACATTGATTGCCAAAGGTTGGGCAAGGAAAAATGTTTTCGAATATGACCGTACAAAATCAAGTCCTAACAAAAGAAAAAAAGAGTGGGATTTTTATCAGATTTCCAACGGTAAATTTATGGTTCAGATCAGCTTTGCCAATATTTCGGTAGGTGGATATGTTTCAGCTGCAATTACAGATTTAAGAAACAAGAGAACAATTGTAAATGCAACTTCATATTTCCTTGGCGGCAACAAATATGTTCCAAATCCGAAAGGTGACTGTCCCAACAGATTCAGTGGCAAAATCGGTGATGCGATTTTCGATTTCAACACAAAAGAGACACAGAGAACATTGGGCTTTAAAATGAAGTATAAAGGCAAAGACGTTCTTTGTAAATTCAGGATGGATATTGCACCTGACCTTGAAAATATTACAACAGTATTGCCCTTTAAAGGTTATCCTACCAAGTATTTTATGACAACAAAGCAGAACTGTATGCCTTGCGAAGGTACTTTTGAGTATGGAAATGAGGTTTATAAATTCAAGAAGGAAGATACTTTCTGTGTTCTTGACTGGGGCAGAGTGAACACACCTTATGAAATGGTCTGGTATTGGGGTAATGGTTCAACATATCTTACTGATGAAAACGGCGAAAAGCATACCTTTGGTTTTGAAATAACATGGGGTATCGGTGACGAACACAACGCAACAGAAACGTGCCTTTTCTATGATGGAAAAGCACATAAAATCGGTGCTGTTGATGTTGAAACTTTCCCGAAACCTGATAAATACATGGAGCCCTGGAAGTTTATTTCTGAAGACGGAAGATTCAATCTTACAATGACACCGTTCTATGACCATCATTCGGATATGAATGTATTTAACCTTGCACGTATGCACAGCCATCAGGTTCACGGTTTGTGGAATGGCGATGTAACACTGGATGACGGAACAAAGCTTGAAATCAAAGATATGTATGCATTCTGCGAATATGTAGAAAATAAATGGTAAAACAAAAAACTCCGTAAGATTATTCTTACGGAGTTTAATTCTATTTATCTTTCTTTTTGAAAATTACAAGTTTGCTGAAAATATAATTCAGAATAACAATTACAACTGCAAGCATAAGCTTCGAAATCATTTTTCCGCCGATAACAACACCGAAAATATCAATCTGATATTTATCAAATCCTAATAAATCCACAAAAGCAAAGAGTCCGGCTTCTTCAATGGCAAAAGATAAAATTCGTGCACCAAAGAAAGATAAAATTTCTTTGGTGATTATTTTTATTTTCCAGGAGCGACTTTCAAAAACAAACAGTTTGTTTGTAATATAAGCAAATACAACAGAAAGGAACCATGCAATAACATTTGAAACAAGATAAAGCTGTTCGCCTAAAATCAAATTAAAAAGTTTAAAGGAAAGCAGGTTTACCAATGTTGTAAGTGCACCGAAAATTACATATAAAATCAGTTCCTTATATTTTTCAATCAGTTTCTTCATAAGTTAAAATCTCTTTCGCAATATATATAGGACGATTCTTTACCTGAGTGTGAATTTTTCCGATATAAATTCCTGCAAGACCCATAAAAACAGAAAGTATTGCAAAAAGAAAAACTGTAAGACAGGCAATAAATCCTAATGAACAATTCTTGTCAAAGGCAAATTGTGCTATAAGCAGAGCGATAAACAAAAGTACATCTGCAAAAGCTGTGCCGATTCCGAAATAAAGCGGGAATTTTAAAGGAAGGTCTGTATAAGCCATAATTCCGTCAAGGGCATATTTTATAAGCTTTTTCAAAGACCATTTTGTTTCGCCGCTTTCACGGTCCATTACTTCATAGGGAATTGAGCAAGTGTTAAAACCAATCCAGGAGAAAATACCTTTTGAAAAACGGTGGTATTCCGTCATTGAAATAATTGTTTCAACAACATTTCTTCTCATGGTTCTGAAATCGCTTGCGTCTTCAATGAGATTAACTTCGCTGACTTTGTTGATTACAGAATAAAAAGCAGTTTTTACTCTGCTTAAAAGGAAACCGTCTTTTCGCTTTTCCTGAAAAGCTGCAACCATATCATATCGGGGGTTTTCGTCAAGGATTTTTCCCATCTGAACAGCAACTTCGGGACGCTGCTGCATATCGGCATCAATAATTGTTGTATATTCGCCTGTTGATGCTTCAAGGCCTGCAAACATTGCAGATTCTTTGCCGAAGTTACGGGAGAAGTTTATTATTTTGATTTTTTCATTCTTGTTTTCGTTATATATTTTTTTCAATACTTCTTCCGTTTTATCACGGCTTCCGTCATTGACAAAAATAAGTTCATAATTATCAGTATATCCCTTCATAGCTTCTTTGGCTGCATTGAAAAATATTTCAACGTTTCCCTCTTCGTTAAAGCAGGGGATAACCAATGAGTGTTTTACAGACATTTTTTCAACACCTTTTAAGTTAGTAAGTTTATTTTATACTTTTGTAGTGCTTTTTGTCAATAGATAAGCTTTTTGTTTACTATATGTTTAAAATAGTGTTATTTTTTTGAAATAAGAATAACCATATCGCTGTCACAAGGCTTTTCCCCAATGTAATATGTGCCGAGGGATGATGCTGTGAACTCGCCTGAATCGGAATATTCACCGGTAACAGGGTTAAACCATTGATATGTATAAGTTTCTTCCGGTGAAAGATTTCCGATGGTACCTGTTTTGAAACCGCCATAAAATTTTGTGTTTGTTTTTTCGGCAACGGTTTCATCTGTGAAAGAATAGAAATAGATCACAATTTCTGTATTGTCAGCATTTGAAGCGTAAGTGTAATAAACATTTGTTGCAGGAACAAAATAAGTTTTGTTATCAAAGCGGGGGATCAGATTATACCACTCTGTTTTTTCAAAAAACTTACGCATATATCCCACCTGATATGAACTGGAGTATTCAAGAGCGTCTTCCCAGGTGGCAGATTTTTTTTCTTCACTTGTTATGGTGTCCACTCCGTCGGAGCTGTCATTTTCTTCGTCATAGATGTTAAGGTAACTCCATGTATCGTGGCCACCCCAACCGTATCCGTACATGCCGTTAAGGTAAGAAACCCAGCCCTGCATACGTGCACCAAAGTTTTTAGTCCACAGATAGCAATATTGTCCTTCATAGTTGATTACCGGTTTTCCTTGTGAGTTGTACCAATAGTCTTTTTCACGTCCGAAATCACTTTGCTCTGTTTTTGAAGGAGTCCATTGTGTTGCGTAAAGGTTATGTGATGCCACGTCTCTGAAACAGGAAGATACGGCTCCTTTGAAATAAACTTTGCAGTTGTCTGTTGCACCATCGCCATTTCCGTAAGCGGCAGTTGCACCACTGTTTTCCTGATGTGCTGTAAGCGGATGGTCATAGCAATCGTATTTTGCAATATATTCTGCCACTAATTTATAAGGGTTGTTAATATAATTCCATTTTGGATGGGTGGTTTCATTCCAATAAAAATCGTTGTCAACTTCCTGGCCGAGAGTCCATATAACGGGATAAGCACCATAACGGGCAACCCAATAACGTGAAATCTTTTCTAAATATTCTTTTGCTTCATCTGATATTTCATACATACCATCGGAAACAATTTTATCGGAATGTCCGCCGAAATTTCCGATCAGAACTTCCATGGAATAGGGGAAGAAAAATTGAGCATTTGCATGAACGAGACCGTTGTCTGCAATAATTTTGAATTTTTCATCGTAAACTTCAAAACCGGAAATATCGTCCTGCGTAATACCATTTGCCATATCAAAAGTTGCTCCGATAGGCTCACTCTGGAAAACAGTAAAACCCTGAGCACTTCTGTGCTCACTTATGATTTTTACCATATCAACTGTTTCATCACCTAAACTCCAGTGTGTATCACCAAGGTAGAAAAAAGGAGTGCCGTTATCGTAAGTTAAATATTTTTTGCCGGTGTTTGTTGTAACAAAACCATATTTATAAATATCATAATCTCCACTGTATGCAGAACATTCTATTTTTCCAGTTCTTTCGTGAAGAGCTGTGTTTTCTGTATCTGTGCAGATTGTTTTGTAATACCATTCACCTTCAGAGGGACAAACAAAACGGATTTTCCAGGTGCTGTTACCATCCCAGAAACCGGGAATTGTGTAAAGTCTGCCATTGCCCCAAAGAAGTAAATCAACATCAACATCATTGAAGGGGTCAGCATATTGTTTTTCACTGTTGAAAGTTAATTCGTTTGCCACCCATGTTTCTGCCTGAATTGTTTCTTCAGGAACAATTTCAATATTTTCGGAAAGTTCTTTCCAGGAATGAGGATTTACAGTGGGTGCGGGAATATCAGTTTCATCTGTTGTATTAAAAATTTTTGCAAAAAAGTTTACAAAATTTCCGCCGAATTTTTCAAAGCAGTGCACAATTGCAGGAACATTTGAACCATCGCTCCCTGTTGCCGAAACAGAAAAAGAAAAAGTTGAAATCAGAATAATAAAACAAAGAGTAAGGGAAATATACTTTTTCATGAGATCACCTTTTGGTAATTATTTTTGTAAAAGACAAATACATTCTACATGGTTTGTCATGGGAAACATATCAAAGGGGCAGATGTTTTTTACTTTATAACCACCTTTTACAAGGGTATATAAATCTCTGCCCTGTGTTTCGGGGTTACATGAAATATACACAATTTTTTCAGGATTTAATTTTAGAAGAGAGTGCAGAAATTTAGGTGTGCTTCCCATTCTTGGCGGGTCAAGGAAAACTACGTCAGCTTTGTTTTCTTCCGCATAGGCTTTGAGAAAATCAGAAGCATCTGCACAGTAAAAATCAATGTTTTCAATTGAGTTTATTTTTGCGTTTTCTTTTGCGTTTATAACAGCATCTTTTACATTTTCAACTGCAATAACTTTTTTTGCAGATTTACTTGCAATAAGTCCTATTGTGCCGATTCCGCAATAGGCATCTATAACAGATTCTTTGCCTTTCAGGTTTGCAAGCTCAATGGCTTTGGAATAAAGTTTTTCAGTCTGGACAGGATTAATCTGATAAAAAGAATTTGCAGAAATTTTAAATCTTAAAGAACATAAAATATCTTCTATGTAAGGTTTGCCGAAAAGAACTTTCTGCTTTTTACCCAACACTAATTTTTCAGATTTGCCGATTGTCTGAATAATTGATGTAATCTGGGGATGAAGTTCAACAAGATCTTTTATGAAATAATTTTTCTGTTCAAATCTTTCATCACGGCAAGCAAGCACTACCATAATTTCTCCGCTTTTAAAACCTGAACGGATAAGAACATGGTGCAAAAAACCTGTGTCGTTTGCAGGGTTATAAACATAGATGTGATGTTTTTTAATTAATTTTTTTATATCAGAAATAATTGCACTCGCTTTTTGATTTTCAAGCAGGCATGAGTCAATCCCCACAATTCCTCCTGTGGAAGATTGATAAATTCCTGAAATAAGATTTCCTCGTCTGTCTTTTCTGAAAACAGTCTGAACTTTATTTCTGTAATGATAAGGGTTGTCCATAGGTTGAATTTTTTCAACACGACCATACTTTCCTAAAGAACGCACACATTTGATTTCTTTGAAACGAAGCTGTTCTTCATAGCTCATATTCATTAACTGACAACCGTTACATTTTTTATAAACGCTGCATTTTTTATCCTGCATAAATATCACCTCTGTCAGTATAACACAGAGGTGAAAATTAATCAATTGTTGTTAAAATGATTTTTTATGCTTTCATAAATTTCGATAATTTTGAAACGGGGTTCATATTTAGGACTTGCCTGAGTAAGTTTTATTTCGTCCTCATTAAAATATAAGTTTATATCTGTTTGTGCAGCGGGCAGGCAAAGAGGCGGGAACATTACACACCACCAGTTTTTGCCGATACTATCGCCTATCAGTACTCTGACAGCCATATATTGCCCGGCAGGAAGAGTTGTGTTTTCGTAAGTTCTGGTTGTGAAAAATTCTTCTGTTACTGTTATTTCAACGTCATAATCAAAACCATTTTCTTCAACAACTTTTTTTGCGACTGCTGTTAATTTTTCTTTTTCTTTTTCAATTTTTTCTTCGGCATTTTCTTTTGTTACAGAACCGTCAAAAATATTTTTTCCTGCTTCTAAAATTGCATCACGGACTTTAAGTTTAAGTATCTGATCCTCTTCTGAATCTGAATTGGCGATAATGTGAAGTCGCAGGACATCACTTCTGATTTCATCGCAGGTGGAAGCAAAACTTGTTATACTTAACGTTATTGCTATAATGAATCCTATAAAAACTGATGCTTCTAAAATTTTAATTTTTTTCATATAAAAAACCGTCCTTCTGATTTGGAAATCTTAACCAGAGTATGGACGGTATTTTTTGTGTTTATTCAATTATTTCTGTTCCCACAGTAACGGGTGTTGCGATGAAAACATCTTTTGTGATTTTTTTGAGCTTTTCTGCGCATTCTTTTGCATCGTTTTCATTTTCAAAAACACCATAAACAGTAGGACCGCTACCACTCATAAGCGAAAGTTTTGCATTTGATTGACGCATAATTTTTTTCATCTCTACTCTTTCGGGAACTTCAATTACCTGCTCGAAAACATTTGCTGCAAGGCTGCACATTTTATCAAAATTTCCGTTGGCGGCAGCAGTAAACATTTTCTCTCTTTTTGGTTTTCTGATATAGCTTGCATTATCAAAGCTTTCGTAAGCTTCTTTTGTGGAAACACCCATTGTTGGTTTAGCAAGAACAAAGTAGCAATTCGGAATATCCTCAAGGGGAGCAACAACTTCACCGATATTTTGTGCAAGGCAGGTTCCGCCTACAATACAGAAAGGTACATCAGCACCGATTTTTTTCCCGATTCTGCAAAGCTCCCTTTCGGAAAGTTTTGTTTTGAAAAGTTCATTAAGTGCTTTTATTACAGCTGCACCGTCTGCGCTTCCACCGGCAAGACCTGCTTCAGAGGGAATATTTTTTTGGATATCAATATGGATTCCGCAGTTTTCTGTTTGTGTATATTCAAAAAAAGCACGTGCTGCTTTGTGAGCGATATTTTTTTCATTCGTAGGAATACCTTCCTTTGAACAGGTGATTGTTATTTCCTTTGAATCATTCTCAGTAACAGTTACAGTATCTGAAAGAGATACAGACTGCATTATCATCCAGAGATTATGATAACCATTGGGAAGTGTACCCAGAATATCCAACATTAAATTTACTTTTGCATAAGCTTTGATTTTCATATTCATCAATCCTATTCTATGGGAATAAGTACAGGTTCTCTTGATTGGAACAAAGCGATTGAGTCAAAACCGCAGTCAACGGCAAGCTGCATGCCTCTGTCAATGCCTGCACCTACGTGCTCAGCAAAGTGTGAGTCAGAGCCGAGAGTGATAAATTCGCCACCCAGATCTCTGAAACGTTTTACAACATCCGCATCTGGCATAGTTCTGCCGATTTTCTGACGGTAACCTGAAGTGTTTATTTCAAGAGCTTTTCCGTTTTCTATAAGTGATTTGAGAATTTCATCGATAATATCGCTGTAACGGTTAAGGTCAACAGTATAACCCTGGTCGCCTACCATATATCTTAAAGGATATGTAAGGTGAGCAAGTGTATCGAATTTGCCCCAACGTGCAAGCTCCAGTTCTTCATCGAAATATTCATCAAGCAGTTTGTAGATGTCATAGTTGTCATATTTAAGTTCGCAGAAGTCAGGCATATCACGGAGATTATGGATTGAACCGATAACCTGATCATAATTGAATCTTGAAATTATATATTCTGCAGTAGGTTTATCATATGTAGGCTGACCTAATTCAATACCTGCATTTACAAGAAGCTTGCCCATAAAAGCTGATTTTGCTTTTGAAACTTCAAAGAATGAATGGAAGTCTGATTGGTCGAAATGTCTTTCTTTATAAAAATCAACCTCGCAATGGTCTGTGAAGGTTACTGAACGAAGACCTGCTTTTTCAGCAGCTTCGCACATAAACATTGCAGAGTGGTTTCCGTCAAAAGAATTGTCGGTGTGAACGTGCATATCGAGTATGTTTTTGAATGCCAAGTAAGGTCATCCCTTCTGAAATAAATATTTATGACTTTATTTTACTCTACTCTTTGTGAAAATGCAATAGAAAGACAAAATTTGCAATTAAAATAATAATATGTTATAATCAATTAAATTACGCAAAAGGAGAATTTTTATGCGAGCAGTAGTTACAGTTGTGGGCAAAGATATGGTAGGTATTCTTTCAAAAGTTGCAGGAATATGTGCTGAAAACAAAATGAATGTTATTGAAGTATCACAGACAATTCTTCAGGATATGTTCTGCATGATTATGCTTGTTGAAACTGCTGATGAAGGTGCAAATTTTGCTATGTTTGCAGATGCAATAAAAGCAGAGGGCGAAAAATTAGGTCTTGTTATTCATGCAATGCACGAAGACGTTTTTAACTCTATGCACCGCATTTAATGAAAGGGTGAGTTTCTGAATGATTAATACAGGTGATATACTTGAAACGATTGGTATGATTCAGAATGAACACCTTGATATCAGAACAATCACAATGGGAATTTCCTTGCTTGATTGTTGTTCAAGTGACATTGATGTTTCGTGCACAAAAATTTATGATAAAATCACACGTCTTGCGGCGAACCTTGTAAAGACAGGTGAAGATATAGAAAAGGAATACGGTATTCCTATTATAAACAAAAGAATTTCCGTTACTCCCATTGCTATGATTCTGGCAGCATCAGGCGGTGACCCGGTAAAATATGCCCTGACTCTTGAAAAAGCATCAAGAGAAGTCGGTGTAAACTTTATCGGCGGTTACTCTGCACTTGTGCAGAAAGGTTTTGCTCAGGGTGACGAAGCTCTTATCAGAAGTATTCCCGAAGCTCTTTCACGTACAGAACATATTTGTTCCAGCGTTAATATCGGTTCAACAAAAACAGGTATTAATATGGATGCAGTCAAACTTATGGGTAATGTTATCAAAAGTGCTGCTTATGCAACAGAGGACAGAGATTGTATCGGTGCTGCAAAACTTGTTGTATTCTGTAATGCTCCGGATGATAACCCCTTTATGGCAGGTGCTTTCCATGGCGCAGGCGAAGCTGATTGTGTTATTAATGTGGGTGTTTCAGGTCCCGGTGTTGTAAGAAGTGCTTTGACTAAAATTCCGGATGCAAATATCACAGAAGTTGCAGATATGGTTAAGAAAACCGCATTTAAAATTACAAGGATGGGTCAGCTTGTTGCAAATGAGGCATCAAAGAGATTGAATGTACCTTTTGGTATTGTTGATTTATCACTTGCTCCAACACCTGCAGTAGGCGATTCAGTTGCATATATTCTTGAAGAAATGGGTCTTGAACAGTGTGGTGCACACGGTACAACTGCCTGCCTTGCACTTCTTAACGATGCAGTTAAAAAAGGCGGAGTTATGGCTTCTTCCCACGTTGGTGGTCTTTCAGGTGCTTTTATCCCTGTCAGCGAAGATGCAGGCATGATAAATGCGGCAAGAAGCGGGTGCCTTACACTTGAAAAGTTGGAAGCAATGACAGCAGTCTGCTCTGTTGGTCTTGATATGATTGTGGTTCCCGGTGACGTAACACCGGAAATTATTTCTGCAATTATTGCAGATGAAGCAGCAATCGGTATGATAAACTCAAAAACAACTGCTGTAAGACTTATTCCTGCAATCGGAAAAGAAGTTGGCGAAGAATTGAACTTTGGCGGTCTTCTTGGCAGCGGGCCTGTAATGAGAGTCAATACTGCTTCACCTGAAAAATTTATTTCTCGTGGCGGCAGAATTCCTGCTCCCATTCAGAGCCTTAAAAACTAAATAGCAAAAGCAAAACCTCGTAAGATTTTCTTACGAGGTTCTAGACTGTCGATAAACCCGCATAAGCATATATGCGGATATTATTGATATAAAAAGTTATTATTAAAACCAAGAAAACGGCAATTAAAAAGTGGGTGATACATCGAATATCACCCACTTTTTGCATATATTTGCCATTTTTTCACCCTCTCGAGGTACCATCGTACATCTTCGGGGTTCAAAAATGTCATTCTGCAGATTTCTTGGCAGTCTCACAGCTTGTCGAAA
>JAZSJD010000026.1:0-35054 GCA_045534165.1 Acutalibacteraceae bacterium
GCTACACAATGGAACACCTTACAGATGAAGAATATCAGGGTGTTATCAACGGTACATATCCCATGGCTGATGGTTCAACTCGTGACTACGGTCTTGCTTGCGTAACAGGTGCAAACGAACTTAATGGTATCACACTCACAAAAGGTCATGTTGTAGGTTACGGACTTGAACGCGGTGTTGGTACAGGTCACGCAGGTCTTGAAAACGGTCACCGCGAAGCAGTTGAATTTGCAGAAAAGAATGGTGGTTATTCAGTTATCGCTCATCCCGGTGACTGGATTGATACAAGAGAAGGCGTTAACGACCCCAAATTTATTGATTATTTCGCAAAGATTTTCCTTGATTACGACTCATGCCTTGGTATGGAAGTTTTCAACGAAACAAATAACGCAACTCCTTGGGACAGAAATCTCTGGGACAACATCCTTATGGCAACACTTCCCTATGGCAGAACAGTATGGGGTTATTCTAACAGTGACGCTCATGAACTTAATAAAGTTGACTCTTCATTCAGCGTATTTATGATGCCTGAAAATACTGCAGAAAATGTTAAAGAAACAATGTACAACGGTAATTTCTTCGCTGTTACAAGAAAAGTTCATGATAACCCTGTTCTTGGTCCTGCAGAAACAATTGATGTTATGAATCAGAATCTTCCCATCCCTATGGCAACAAATGTTGTAGTAGACGGAACAACAATCACAATGGACGTTGAAAACGCAGACTTTGTTCAGTGGATTGCAAATGGTAAAGTTGTTGCAAAAACACCTGTTGACGGTACAGGCACATCAACAATTGACCTTGAAACAATCGAAGATTCAGAAGAATTCCTTTATGTACGTGCTGAAATCTTCGGTGAAGGCGGTTGTGCAGCAAGCCAGCCATTTGTAATTGATGATAGTGAAACAGAAACATACGAAAAAGATACTTCATTTAAAGCTAAGCTTGAATATTGGTGGTATCGTTTCATCAGTCTCAGAATTTTCATTATCTTCCAGGAACTTTACAGAGTGATTGTATAATTGTACATAATAACAGAAACCCCTGATTGGCTTTCCAATCAGGGGTTTAACATTTTATTTGTAATTTTCAATTGCTGCTTTCAGAATTGCAATAGCATTGTCAATTCCTACTGTACCGCTGTTGATTGTAATATCGTAGTTTCTTGCGTCGCCCCAATCCTGTGAACCATAGAATTGATTATGACGGATTCTTGCTTTGTCAGTTTTCTTGACAACGTCTTTTGCGTTGTTTTTATTTATTCCGTATTTTTCAACAGCTCTCTCACATCTCTTGTCAAAATCTGCACAGATAAAAATATTAAAGCAGGGGAATTTATCTTTTAAAATATAATCAGCACATCTTCCTACAATAACGCAAGAACCTTCCTGTGCAAGATCTTTGATAACTTTAGCTTCTGCCTGGAAAACCTGGTCTGAAAGCGACTGACTGTAGTGTGAAGCTATGTTGCCTAAGGGATAGTTATTTGTAGCAAGGTTGAAAAGAAGACTGCTTGTTACTTTTTGTTCTTCTTTTTCGATAAATTCAGCACAGAATCCTGTTTCTTTAGCAGCTTTATCAATGATGATTTTATCGTAATACGGGATGCCAAGCTCCATTGCAAGCTTTTCACCGATTTCTCGTCCGCCTGAACCGAATTCACGGCTGACAGTTATAATCAAATTATTTTTCATAGAAAAACTCCTTTCCTACGTTTTGTATATATATATTATCACAAAACTTGAAAAATGGCAATAATAATGGTAAAATATAAATATCAAGAAGTACAGGGTGATATGTTTATGACTATAAAAGAAGCTTCCTTGCGTGCAGAGGAATTAAGAGATTTTCTGAATTATCACAGCAAAAAATATTATGTTGATGATGACCCTCAGATTTCTGACTTTGAATATGATAAAGCACTTCGTGAACTTGAAGATATAGAAAATGATTTTCCGTCCCTTGTAACTGCCGATTCTCCTACTCAGCGTGTAGGCGGTATGGCAGATAACAGATTTGAAGAAGTTGTTCATTCTGTGCCTATGGAAAGCTTGCAGGATGCTTTCAGTTTTGATGAGTTAAGAGCTTTTGAGTCAAGGATTGATGATAAAGAAGTAACATATGTGGTTGAACCTAAAATTGACGGTCTTTCAGTTTCGCTTGAATATCGTGATGGTGTTTTGGTCAGAGGTTCAACACGTGGTGACGGTCAGGTTGGTGAGGACGTTACTGCTAATTTGCGTACAATCAGAACAATTCCTCTGAAACTTGAAGAAAATATCCCCTTCCTTGAAGTAAGGGGCGAGGTGTATATGCCCAAAGAAGTTTTCTTGTCACTTGTTGAAAAACAGGAAATCAGAGGAGAAAAACCTTTTAAAAATCCAAGAAATGCAGCAGCAGGCTCTTTGAGACAGAAAAATTCAAAAATTGCAGCTGAAAGAAATTTAAGTATTTTTGTTTTTAACATTCAGCAGATCGAGGGAAAGGAAATTACTTCTCATAAAGAATCTCTTGATTATCTTAAACAACTTGGTTTCAGAACAGTACCTTTTTATAACAAGTATGATAAATTTGAGGATGTTTTAACTGAAATTGACCGTATAGGAAATGAAAGAGGAAATCTTCCTTTTGATATTGACGGAGCGGTTATAAAGGTGAATAGTTTTGAAAAGAGGAAAGAATTAGGTTCAACCTCAAAATTTCCTAAATGGGCAATAGCATATAAATATCCGCCTGAAGAAAAAGAAACAAAACTTATTGATATCGAAATCAATGTAGGCAGAACAGGCGTGCTTACTCCTGTTGCTGTTCTCGAACCTGTTCTTCTTGCGGGTTCAACTGTGGGCAGAGCCACAATGCACAACGAAGATTTCATAAAAGAAAAAGGCATAAATATAGGTGATAAAGTTATTGTAAGAAAAGCGGGAGATATCATTCCTGAGATTGTTTCTGTATCTCATAAGGGTGAAAATACAAAGCCTTACGAAATGCCGAAAATCTGCCCATCCTGTTTGGGTGATGTGTCACGTGAAGAAGGGGAGGCTGCAATCAGATGTCTTAATCCTGAATGTCCTGCACAGCTTTTAAGGAATATTATCCACTTCTGTTCAAGGGATGCAATGGATATTGAGGGTCTTGGTGAGGCTGTTTCGGAAGTTCTTGTTAATGAAAAATTAATCAGAAATGTTGCTGATATATATTATCTGAAAGAAGAGCAGATTTTATCGCTTGAAAGATTTGCTGAAAAATCTGCAAAAAACCTGATTGATGCAATTGAAAAATCAAAAGAAAACGATTTGGCTAAACTTCTTTTTGCTTTTGGAATCAGGCACATCGGTGCAAAGGCGGCGAAGCTCCTTGCAACTAATTTCGGTTCAATGGAAAAAATAATTTCTGCATCAAAAGAAGATATTCTGCTTATAGATGGTTTCGGTGAGATTATGGCAGAAAGCGTTGTTGAGTTTTTCTCACTTGAGCCCACAAAGAAAATGGTTGAAGAGCTGAAAAATGCCAATGTTAATATGAATTCTTTATCAGAAGTTAAAGATACACGTTTTCAGGGCATGACTTTTGTTCTTACAGGCACATTGCCAACAATGTCACGTGCAGAAGCTTCTGAAATCATAGAAGGTTTTTCCGGTAAAACATCATCTTCTGTTTCTAAAAAAACAACCTATGTTCTGGCAGGGGAAGATGCAGGCTCCAAGCTTACCAAAGCCCAATCTTTAGGCGTCTCCATAATAAATGAAGAAGAATTCAAAACCATGATAAACTGAAAATTTCAATCAAAATTTTACCACTTTTTTCTATGGGAAAAAGGTGGTATTTTTTATGCTTTTTTTAAGACTTTTTTGCGTATAACTATTGACATAAGTGGGGTTAAGAGTTATAATTGTGGTACAAAGTGGCACAAAGTAGTGCCGCTGGGGTTACAAAGTGGGAGTTTTCCACTTTTCCACAGAGTTTTCCACACAAAAGTGGGAAGAAACATAATTTTAAGCAAAGGAGGGGAACAAAATGGCAGATTTCAAGGGTACATACTATCATTCGCTTGATTCCAAGAACAGAATGGTAATTCCCTCAGCATTCAGAGAAGACTTAGGTCAGAATTTTGTCATTATGAAATCCCCGCCGAAAGATAAATGCCTGACTCTTTATCCTCTTGAAGAATGGAAAAAAATCAAAGAGGAGCTTGATAACCTTCCTGCAAGTGAAACCAACAGAAAATATTACAGATGGTTCTTTGCAAGAATTGATGACGGTTGTATGGATAACCAGAGTCGTGTAGGCCTTAAAGAAAGTTTCAGAGAGTTTGCAGGTATTGAGAAAAACATAGCAATTCTCGGCTCAGGTAAGAAAATTGAAATCTGGGATGAAGAAACATGGAAAGCCCTTAATGAAGAATCAGAAGAAGAAATCGACTTTGATGTTGATCTTGTAAGGTTCTAATTTTTGTTGAAAGAAACGGTGATTATGGATTCAAATATAAATTTTTCGCATATCCCCGTTTTTTATAACGAGGCGATAGATGCTTTGAACATAAAACCTGATGGGATTTATGTGGATTGTACAGGCGGCGGAGGAGGTCACTCCTCAATGATAGCTGAAAAGCTTACAACAGGTCACCTCTACACGATTGACAGAGACCCTGATGCAATTAAAGTTCTGAAAGCACGTTTTGAAAATAACGATAAAGTCACAATTATAAACAGTCGTTTTTCAAGAATTAAAGAAATCCTTGAAGAAAATAAAGTAGAAAAAGTTGATGGAATACTTGCTGACCTTGGGGTTTCTTCTTATCAGCTTGATACAGATGAAAGAGGCTTCTCTTTCCATACAGATGCACCACTCGATATGCGAATGAGCAAATCGGGTGTTTCTGCGAAAGATGTGGTCAACAGTTATTCTGTTGCAGAGCTTACAAAAGTGATATCAACTTACGGTGAAGAGAAATTTGCAAAAACCATTGCAATAAATATTGATAAATACCGTAAAGAAAAAGAAATAGAAACAACTCTTGAACTTGCAGAGATAGTGAAGGAATCCTATCCTCCGTCAGTGAGAAGAAAAAGCGGTCATCCGGCAAGAAAAACATTTCAGGCAATCAGAATTGAAGTGAATTCAGAGCTTGATGAACTTAAAGATTCTCTGGATGATATGTTTTCATCTTTAGAAAAAGGCGGAAGAATTGTAATAATAACATTCCACTCTCTTGAAGACAGAATAGTAAAAGTAAAGTTTAACGATTTTTGCAAAGGATGTACTTGTCCGCCGGAGTTTCCGGTTTGTGTTTGTGGTAAAGAACCCAAAGGTAGCTTGGTTTTCAAAGTGAAAGAACCAAGTGAAAAAGAACTTGAGGAAAACTCACGTTCAAGGAGTGCTAAGCTCCGGGCAGTTGAAAGAATCGGTGAATAAAAGAAAGGATGGGCCTGATGGCAGATTATATGTACGATTTAGCGATGTTCGATGAGGGCACCGCAGCACCTAAACGTGTTCCTGTTGTAAAAGAAAAGCCGAAGCAGAGACTTCAGCTTGTGGAAGAAACCGTTGAGGTGAGGAGAGAAAAAGCCTATATAAGAGAAAAAAGAGGTATACTTTCTTCTCTTACGGTAATTTCGGTTGCACTTGTACTTACTGCTATTGTGGGTTCTTTCATTTATCTTGGAGCGTCTATAAATAATTACGACCATATGATAGCGGATGTTCAGAAAGATCTTGATATTGCAAAAAGTCAGAACGTAATTCTTAATATAAAGAAAGATTCAATGGTTTCCTTTGACTCGGTAAGAGAAACAGCAGAGGAACTGGGAATGATTCAGAGAGACAGATATCAGGTTACATATTTTGATTTATCCCAGGAAGACTACGGCGTAGTAAATCCTGAAAAATAATTTAAATGCATAATGTCAGCGGCACGGAATAACTATTTATAAAGCACAAAGGTTGCTTTTGAATAATAAATTCCTTTGCCGCATTAATTGTTATTTGAGAGTGGGTGATTTTTATGTCAATACCGCAGGCAAAAGAAAATACAATGGTAAAAAGAGCCCTTTATTCATTGCTGGTTATTATTCTCATCGGCTTTGGTTCCTGTGCAATTTATCTTGGTTATGTTCAATTGGGACTTGGTGAGGAATATAGGGCAAAGGCAGAAGAAAATCAGCTCAGAGATTCAGAAATTTCTGCAGAAAGAGGCGTAATTTACGACCGTAACGGTAAAGAACTTGCAAAAAGTGCCTCTGCATGGAAAATTGTTATTTATCCTAATCTGCTCAGCGACAGAAACACAGCAAGAGAAAATGTTATCAGAAGATTATCAGATATTCTCGATATGGATGAAGAAACAGTAAGAGCAAAAGCAGAACTTTCACAATACGGAAATATCGTTGTGAAATACCGTGTAGAAAAAGATGTACGCGATGAAATTATTGCTCTTCAGGATGAGGTTTGTGAAACGGTAACACCTGAAGAAGGGGATCCGTACGATATAAAATTCGGCAGATATATCGGCATTGAAAATGACGTCAAAAGATATTATCCCTATAATTCATTTGCATCGACTGTTTTAGGTTTCACAGGCACCAATGACATTGGCACAGGCGGACTTGAGTTAATGTATAATTCACAACTTACAGGTACACCCGGCAGAAAAATCACAGCAGTTGCAGGTAAAGGCGATTCAATGCCTTCCGAATATGAAACAATTACAGATGCTGTGCAGGGCACAAGTCTTGTGACAACACTCGATGAAACAATACAGCGTTACCTTGAAGAAGGGCTTGACCAATCTATCCGCGATACAAAAGCTGAATATGCTTACGGCATCATTATGGATGTCAACACAGGTGCGATTCTTGCAATGTCAAGCAAACCTGACTATAATCTGAACACACCTTATGAAATCACAAGTCAGGCAGTACGTGATCAGATTGATGAAATTGTTGATAAGAAAAAGCAGGAAGAAGCAGAAACCACAGCCTGGTTCAATCAGTGGAAAAACAGAACAATCTCAGATACTTATGAACCCGGTTCTGTTTTCAAAATTATAACTGCAGCAGCAGCTCTTGAAGAAAATATATGGGATATGTCACAAGCATATTTTTGTGGCGGTGCAATTCAGGTTGACGACAGAAGAATGCATTGCTCACATAGAGAAGGTCATGGTTCACAGAGCTTTTCTCAGGCGTTTGCCAACTCATGTAACCCATTCTTTATTCAGTTGGGTCTTGATATGGGTGTTGACAATTTCTACAAATACTTTGAAGCTTTCGGCTTCACAGAAAAAACGGGTATTGATTTACCATCAGAAGAAATAGGTAACTACCATTCAGCAGCATCAATGAAAAAAACTAAAGTTCAGCTTGCATCAAGTGCCTTTGGTCAGTCATTTACAGTAACTCCCATTCAGACCATCACTGCAGTTTCTGCAATTGCAAACGGTGGTAAGCTTCTGCAACCTTATATTGTTGCAAAAACACTTGATCCTGAAGGCAATATAGTTTTAGAAACAAAGCCTGTTGTTAAAAGGCAGGTAGTTTCAGAAAATACAGCAGAAATTATAACAACAATGATGGAAGATGTTGTTGCAAACGGTACCGGTCAGAACGCATATGTTCCCGGATACAGAGTTGCAGGCAAAACAGGTACATCTGAAATTCTCGAACAACCGGGCGAATATATTGCATCATTTGCTTGCTTTGCACCGGCAGATGATCCGCAGATTGCAATGCTTATAGCAGTAAAAAAACCTGTCGGAGAATATTATGGTAGCCAGATTGCAGCACCTGTTGCAGCAGATATTATGCAAAAAGTAATGGTTTATCTTAATGTTGAACCTAAATATACAGAAGAAGAAATCAAATATGTTGACAGAAGCGCCCCCAGCGTTTTAGGTTCATCTGTAGAAGATGCAAAATCAGTTCTTAAATCCGAAGGCTTCAACGTTAAAGTTGTTGGCAGCGGCAGCACTGTAGTGGAGCAGGTACCGTCTTCAAATCAGCCTATTTCAGTAAACGGTACAGTTATTCTCTATACAGAGCAGAATGCAAAGAAACAAACGACTATTGTTCCTGATTTTACAGGAATGACAGTAAATCAGGTTTATTCGGCAGCAAATTCAGCCGGTGTGAACGTTTCGATCGTAGGTAATGCAGTTTCAAACAGCTTTATTTCCTATAAACAAGATAAGCCGAAGAATACAAAAGTTTATTACGGCGATACTATTGTTGTGTACTTTAAATCAACATCATCAGCAGCAGAATAAATAAGAGGTGAGCATCGTGAAATTATCACAGCTTTTAGCAAGACTCGAAACAAAAGGAAATTACACAGATTGTGAAATTTCATCGATAACAGATAAATTTGACAGCATTAATCCCGGTGATGTGTTTGTCTGCATTAAAGGCAACCGTTTTGATGCACATACAGTTGCAGTACGTGCCATTGAAGAAAAAGGTGCGTCTGCAGTTGTTGTGGAACACGAAACAGGTGCAAAAAATGAAGTTATAGTTGAAAATTCAAGAAAAGCATATTCTTTTATGTGTTCAGAATATTTCTCACGTCCTACTGATAGCCTTAAAATGATAGGTATTACAGGTACGAACGGAAAAACAACAATTTCGTTTCTTATAAAGCACATTCTTGAAAATGCCGGAATAAAATGCGGACTTTTAGGTACGGTTGTCAACCTTGTAGGTGATAAGGAAAGGCCATCAAGTCTGACAACTCCCGACCCCCTTGAAATGCAGCAGCTTTTCAGAGAAATGGTCGAAGATGGCTGCGGATGCTGTATTATGGAGGTTTCTTCTCAGGCTCTCAGTCAGCAGAGGGTTGCTCCTATCACTTTTGATTTAGGTGTTTTTACAAACCTGACTCAGGACCATCTTGATTATCACGGAACAATGGAAAACTATAAAGAAGCAAAACACCTTCTTTTTGAAAACAGCAAAAAAGTTATTATCAATGACGATGACGATGCTGCAGAATATATGAAATCAGGTGTTGATGCAGAAATTATCACATATTCAATGAGAAAAAATGTTTCTGATTTCACAGCAAAAAACCCTATTCTCAATGATAAATACGTAGCTTATGAATTTGTAGGAAATTCAACTATTTCAAGAATTAAATTGAACATTCCCGGTGAATTTTCTATTTATAATTCAATGGCAGCAGCTGTTGTGGCGAAGGAAATGGGCGTAGGTATGGATGAAATACGTAAAAGCCTTTCTACCACAACAGGTGTAAAAGGAAGAATGGAAACAGTTGATGTCAATACACCTTACACAGTTATTATTGACTATGCACATTCTCCTGACGGACTTATAAATGTTCTCAATTCATTGAGAAAAGTTTACAGCAAAAAAATTATTACAGTTTTCGGTTGCGGTGGCGATAGAGATAAGACAAAACGTCCCATTATGGGTGAAATTGTGGGAAGAATGTCTGATGTTGCAGTTGTTACTTCAGATAATCCCAGAACAGAAGACCCACAGCAGATAATTGATGATATTCTTGCAGGTATGGAAAAATGCAAAGCTAAAGTCTATGTGGAAGCAGACAGAACTAAAGCAATAGAAAAAGCTTTGTCAATTGCAAAAAATGAAGATGTGGTGCTCCTTGCAGGTAAAGGTCACGAAACATATCAGATTTTAAACAGCGGAAAAATTCACTATGATGAACGTGAAATTGTAAAAGAAATACTTCAGAGTTAAAGGATGTATATTTTATGCAGAAAATTTCACTCAAGGAAATTGCATCAGCAGTTGGCGGAGAACTGAAAGGTGAAGACAAAATCATCTCTTCCGTCAGCACAGATACACGAACTATCGAAGAAAATTCACTTTTTGTATGCATAAAAGGTGAAAACTTCAATGGTCATGCATTTGCAGAAAAAGCTTGTCAGAGCGGTGCAGTGTGTGTTCTTGCAGAAGAAGAGGTTGAATGTAACTGTTCAGTAATTTATGTTAAGTCAACAAGACTTGCACAACTTGCTTTGGCAGGATATTACAGAGAAAAATTTAACATACCTGTTGTCGGGATAACAGGTAGCGTAGGTAAAACCACAACAAAGGAAATGATTTCCTGCGTGATGGAAGAAAAATATCCCACATTGAAAACCGAAGGCAATTTCAATAACGATATAGGTGTGCCGAGAATGATTTTCAGACTTGATGAGAGTTATTCTGCTGCTGTTTTAGAAATGGGTATGAGTAATTTACGTGAAATTTCCGTTCTTACAAAAGCAGTGAAACCTACTTGTTCAGTAATAAGTAACATTGGTGTTTCTCATATTGAAAATTTAGGTTCACGTGAAAATATCCTTAAAGCTAAACTTGAAATTCTTGAAGGAATGGAAAAAAATTCTGTCCTTTTTATTAATGGCGATGATGATATGTTAAGCACTGTTGAAAATAAGGATTTCAGAATAGTAAAATATGGTATCAAGGCAGAAAACCTTGATTTTTATGCCGAAAACATACAGTCAGACAGTGAAAAAACATGGTTTGATATTGTTTCAGGCGATATAAAACAGAATATAACAATCCCTTGTGTGGGAATACATAATGTATATAATGCACTTGCAGCTTTTGCAGTGGGTACTTATCACAACATTTCACCCCAAAAATGTGCTTTGGCACTTTCTAAATATGTACCGTCCGGTATGAGACAGAAAATTGTCAGAAAAAATGATATAATATTCATTGAAGATTGTTATAATGCAAGTCCTGATTCACAAAAGGCATCGATGAATGCATTGATGTCAATTGAAGGTAAACGTCATATCGCAGTTATCGGCGATATGCTGGAGCTTGGTTCATATAGTGAAAAAGCTCACAGAGACGTAGGTCTTTATGCATCAGAAAAGAAAGTTGATATGCTTTTCACTTACGGAAAAGAATCTGAATTTTCTGCTGACAGTGCAAAAAAAGCAGGGCTTGAAAAAGTTTACATATTTTCTGATAAAGAAGAATTGGCAAAAGCTCTTCTTGAAACTTTGTGTGACGGAGATGTTATTTCGTTCAAAGCAAGCCGTGGTATGAGGCTTGAGGAAGTTATAAAAATGATTTATGAAGGAATGAATTAAAATGGAAATTGGTTTTATGGTATTGGCAGGCATAATTGCTTTTGCGGTTACAACAGTTCTTGGCTTTGTTATGATTCCTTGGCTTCATAAGCTTAAATTCGGTCAGACAATCCTTGATATCGGACCTAAATGGCATAAAAACAAGCAGGGCACTCCCACAATGGGCGGCATTATGTTTATCATTGCAACAGTTGCATCAATCATAGTTGTTTTTGTAACGTCAAAGCTGATGGGTTATGATTTGATTGCAGGTGCAAACGAACTTGAAAAATCAGCTTTTTATACCCGCTTCTGGGCAGGTCTTATAATGGCTTTAGGTTTTGCCCTTGTAGGTTTTCTTGATGACTATATCAAGGTTGTTAAAAAGAGAAATTTAGGTCTTACAATTATCCAGAAAACAGTGATTCAGCTTTTACTTTGTTTTGGCTATCTTCTGAGCATGTATATGACAGGCGACCATACAATGTTTGTTCCTTTTATTGGTCCTGTTGATATGGGATGGTTCTACTTTATTTTTGGTGTTTGTGTAATTTACGGTGCAATCAATGCAGTTAATTTCACAGATGGTATTGATGGTCTTTGTTCTTCAGTAACAGTAACAGCAGCAGTTGCATTTATTGTTATTGCGTTTATGAGAAAAAATATGGGCGCAAGCCTTTTGTCAAGTGCTTTAATGGGTGGCTGTGCAGGTTTCCTTGTATGGAACCATAACCCGGCAAAGGTATTTATGGGCGATACAGGCTCAATGTTCCTTGGTGGTATGGTAGTTGCCATCGCATATGCACTTGAATGTCCGCTTATTCTTTTGCTTACAGGTATCGTTTACGTTATCGAAGCAATGAGCGACGTTATTCAGATCGGTTATTTCAAATTAACTCACGGAAAAAGAATTTTCAAAATGGCACCTATTCATCACCATTTTGAAATGTCCGGTTGGAACGAGAAAAAAATAGTTGCAGTGTTCAGCATCGTTAATGCTTTAGGTGGCCTGGCAGCAGCACTTATAATGTATTTCGGCGATAAATAATCTTTAAATAAACTTTTACATAACAGGGGAGGCGGAAAAATGAATAATAGAAATCATAACGCAGGAAGAGCTTCCTCCGTTGTTAGTAAAAATGAAAGCAGTCTTAAAGTTCTTTTCTTTGGTCATAGCACAGGTAAGGGTTGGAAACAGTATGTAGCTTACGGAAGAATAGATACTATTTTCCTGATTCTTGTTATGTACCTTGTGGTTATAGGTACTGTAATGATGTTTTCGGCAGGTTACGTGAAAGCTGAAAATGAAACAGGTGATCCGTTAAGCTTTTTGAAAAAACAAATCCTTTTCCTGGGAATAGGCATACCGCTGATGTTGTTTTTCTCAAAAGTCAAACCTGATATTTACAAAAGATATGCAGTAACAATTTATACAGTGGCGGTTATTCTGTTGATTATCGTTCTGTTTTTCCATACAACGGTGCAAAGTGCTGAAGGTGATGATTATAAACGTTGGATTCCTTTGGGACCAATAACTTTCCAGCCCTCGGACTTCGCAAAGATAGCATTGGTTATTTTGCTGGCGACCATAATGGATAACCACAAAAAAAGACTTGAAACAGATTGGAAAGCAATTTTGCCTCTTATGGGAATTGTAATCTTTACTGCAATTCTTGTTGTTCTTGAAAAACACTTCTCTGCAACATTCCTTCTGCTTGCAATCGGTGTTTTTATGATTTATCTCGGTGGCGGAAAACAATGGGTTTTCATTGTGGGTATAATTATCGGTGTTGTAGGCATTGTTTTCCTTGTAGCAAATATGGATATTTTCCCTGAATATGTTCAATCACGTCTTAAAGGTTGGCTTGACAGAGATTTTGACCCGTTAGGAAAAAGATGGCAGACAAACCAGTCTCTTTATGCAATCGGTTCAGGTGGTTTGTTCGGATTAGGTCTCGGCAATTCAAAACAGAAACACCTTTATCTTCCTGAGCCTCATAATGATTTCATTTTCTCAGTTATATGTGAGGAATTAGGATATATCAGAACAATTCTGTTTGTTATCATTCCCTTTGCATTACTTGTTCTCAGAGGTTTCCAGATAGCAATGAAACTTAAAAACCACTATGCATCATTACTTGTAATGGGCATAATGGTTCAGGTAGGAATACAGGCAATTTTCAATATAGGTGTTGTTACAGGTATGCTTCCTAATACCGGTATCAGCCTTCCGTTTTTCAGTTATGGCGGTACGGCATACGTAATGCTGCTGAGCGAAATGGGAATGGTACTTGCCGCGTCAAGAGAGTTAAAGAAAAGGATATGATTTTATGCTGAATAATAAAAAAATTGTTTTCACAACAGGTGGCACAGGCGGTCACATTAATCCGGCACTTGCTGTTGCAGGTGAAATCAGAAAAAAATATCCGAAAGCAGAAATCCTTTTCATAGGAACATCTGACAGATTGGAAACAAAACTTGTTCCGGATGCAGGTTTTGAACTTAAAACAGTTGAGATGAGCGGTTTTCAGAGAAAACCGAGCTTTGAAAATTTAAAAAGAAATCTTTTGACTGTAAAACGTCTTATGACAGTTACAGGAAAAGTTAAAAAGATATTTGCATCTTTCAACCCTGATATTGTAATCGGATTTGGCGGCTATGTAAGTGGCCCTGTTGTAAGAACAGCCGCAAAAATGTCAATTCCTACAATCATTCATGAGCAGAATGCATTCCCCGGTGTAACAAACAAAACTCTTGCAAAAATGGTTGACAGAGTTATGCTTACAGCACCTGAGGCAGAAAAATATATGCAGCCTAAAAATCCCGTAACAGTAACAGGTCTTCCCGTAAGACAGGAAATTGTTGATGCTGACAGAGAAATTTCAAGAGCTGAATTAGGTCTTGATAACAGACCCTTGATTCTTTCAATGGGTGGCAGCTTAGGTGCAAGAACAATTAATGAAGCAATGGTAGAAGTAATAGCAAAACTTCAGCCTGAACATAAATTTACATTTATTCATGCAACCGGCAAATTCGGTACATGGGTTCCTGATAAACTCAAAGAAAAAGGTGTAGATTTAGACGATAAAGATATTGACATAAGAGAATATATCAATGATATGTCTGTATGTATGTCTGCTGCTGATGTAATTATCGGTCGTTCAGGTGCAAGCACGCTCAGTGAACTTCAGGCAACAGGCAGCGCATCAATTCTTATTCCTTCACCCAATGTTACTGAAAATCATCAATATCACAATGCAATGGCACTTGTCAATAAAGGCGCAGCTGCAATTATTGAAGAAAAAGATTTAACAGGTGAAACACTCACTAACACACTTCTTGAACTTCTGAGTGATGAAAACAAACTTGCTTCAATGAGAAAAAATGCTAAAGATATGGCGATTCTCGATGCAACAGAAAGAATTATCAGAATTGTTGAAGAAACAATAAAATAAAAAATTAACACTTTTCCCCCTCAGACATATTATAGATTGAGTTTTAATTGTCGGAGGGATAAAGTGTGGAAAAATTGGTTATTGACGGAAAAGAGAAGTTGATGGGCGAAATAAAGGTGCAGGGGTCAAAAAACAGTACTTTGCCCATAATTGCCGCATCAATACTTTGTGATGAAAAAATCATTTTACATAATTGTCCTGACCTTACCGATATCAAAGCAGCAATAAATATCCTTAAATCTTTAGGCTGCAAAGTAATTAAGGAAAACAGCACGTTAATAATCGATTCTGCAAATATTATTTCTTCTGTAATTTCAGAAACACTTATGCATGAAATGCGCTCATCAATTGTTTTTCTCGGTGCGTTGCTTTCACGTAAGGGCAAAGCAAAGATGTCTATGCCGGGAGGCTGCGAAATAGGCGTAAGACCTATTGATTTACATCTGAAAGCTCTGAGAGAATTGGGTGTTGAAATTGTTGAAGAAAACGGCAACTTGTGTTGTCACACTCCGGAAGGTATAACAGGAAAAGAAATAACACTTTCTTTTCCCAGTGTCGGGGCAACAGAAAATGTGATGCTCGCTGCGTGTATGGGAAAAGGCAGAACAATACTTATAAATGCCGCAAGAGAACCGGAAATCAAAAATCTTGCGGATTTTCTCAGCTTATGCGGAGCAAAAATATTTTTTGCAGGAGAGGGAAAAATAGTAATTGACGGTGTGAAAAAACTTCACGGATGTGAATTTTCTGTTATATCAGACAGAATTGTGGCAGCAACTTATATGTCAGCAGCTGCAGTAACAGGTGGAGAAATGGATATATTGAATTTCCCTGTTGAAGATATAACACCTGTTTTGCCAATGTTTTATTCAAGCGGTTGTAAAATTGTTGCAGATGAAAATAATTTACATATTAAAGCACCTCAGAAGCTTAAATCTTTCGGAACAGTAAGGACAATGCCATATCCCGGGTTTCCTACAGATTTTCAGTCACCTGCAATGGTAATGGCATCGGTTGCAGATGGTATAGGGATTTTTATAGAAACAATTTTTGAAAGCAGATATAAACATGTTCCTCAACTTTCCCGTATGGGAGCAAATATCAGCGTTGAGGGTTCGGTGGCAGTGGTGCAGGGTGTCAGAAAACTGAACGGTGCCGATGTTTATGCCCAGGATTTAAGAGGTGGCGCAGCACTCGTGGTTGCAGGTCTTGCGGCTGAAGGTGTAACAAATATATATAACCTGAAACATATAGACAGAGGATATGAAAAAATAGAGGAAAATCTGTTCCTTCTGGGAGCAAAAATAAAAAGGGAGGTTAATTGATGGCAAGAAAAAACAAAGTTGAAGATACACAGAAAATTATGGGAAACGTTTATGATATATCAAGCAAAAAACCTCTCAGAACAACACGTGTAAGACGTGCACCAAGTGAGAATTCGCAATACAAAACAGGCGATAATAAAAGAAAAAAACATTCATTAAGCAGAAAAAAACGCAAAAGAATTTTAAGACTTTCACTGTTATCATTGTTTTTGATAGGTGTTATTTTTGCAATAGTAGTTCTGATTTCACATATCTTTTTTAAAGTGGATACTGTTACTGTGGAATATACAAACAAAGCACATAATTCAAAGCGATATTATACTGATGAAGAAGTTGAGTTGAACAGTTCAATCGAAAACGGAGATAATCTTCTTTTCTTAGGTTCATCTTCTGTAACAAAGAAGCTTGAAAAGAATTTACCTTATATATCACAGGCAAATATAAAAAAAGATTTTCCGTCAGGTGTTATAATTGAACTTACAGAATGTAGCAAAGTATACTGTTATAAAACAAAATCAGGTTATTATCTTGCAGATGAAAACGGAAAGTTTCTCGAAAAAACCACAGCAGAGGATATAAAGAAATACACAGTTGTTGTTTATAAAGAGATAGAAGCCGAAAAAATAGGCGAAGAAATAGTTTTAGGCAAAGATACAGATACTATTGTGTCTTATCTTGAACTTATCAGAAAAAGCGGTCTTAAAATAACACATATTGATTTTACAGATATGAATGATGTTTATATGGACTATGATAACAGAATAAAAATTCATATCGGAAAAATGTCAGATGAAGAAAACGGAGTTACAGCATGGAAAAAACTTCAACTTGCTAAAAAATCCTTGGATGCTGAAGATTCCGTAAACCCGAAACAAAAGGGCACACTTAATATGACAATTTCAAAAAAAGCATATTTTAAGGCAGAATCAGAGGAATTGATTGAAGAAGATACTACCGCAACTAAAAAAAATTAAAAAGATTAATGTTTTTTGAATTATAAACTTGTAATTTAAGTTTATGTGTGGTAGAATATATAGGAATATTGAATAATTTTCCATAGGAGGATGTAAAAATGGCATTTGAAATGGATAACGAATTTGAAAGTGCTGTTCAGATTAAGGTTATTGGTGTCGGCGGTGGCGGCGGAAACGCAGTTAACCGTATGATCGATGCCGGAATCAGAGGAGCAGAGTTCATTTCAGTTAATACAGATAAGCAGATTCTTAACTTCTCTAAGGCAACACATAAAATTCAGATCGGCGAAAAATCAACAAGAGGTCAGGGCGCAGGTGGCCTTCCTGAAGTTGGCGAAAAAGCAGCAGAAGAAAGCCGTGATATTATCACAGACCTTCTCCAGGGTACTGATATGGTATTCATCACAGGCGGTATGGGTGGCGGAACCGGTACAGGTGCAGCTCCCGTAATTGCTTCAATCGCAAAAGAAATGGGTTGTCTTACAATCGGTGTTGTTACAAAACCCTTTAAATTTGAAGGCAGAAACCGTATGACACTTGCACAGAAGGGTATCGCAAAACTTGCTCAGCAGGTAGATAGCCTTATTGTTATTCCTAACGACAGACTTAAATATGTAAGCGAACAGAGAATCACTCTTAAAAACGCTTTTGAAAAAGCTGACGAAGTTCTTCTTCAGGGTGTTCGCAGTATTTCTGAGCTTATCAAAATCCCCGGATTTATCAACCTTGACTTTGCAGACGTTACAAGCGTTATGCAGAATGCAGGTTATGCACATATGGGTGTTGGTAGAGCAAGCGGTAAAGATAAAGCTGAAGTTGCAGCAAATGCAGCTGTTACAAGCCCGCTTCTTGAAACAGAAATCAAAGGTGCAAAAGGTGTTATCATGAGCATCAAATCTTCTGAGGACATTGACCTTGAAGATGTTGAAGTAGCAGCTGATATCATCACACAGGCAGCAGACCCGGATGCAGTTATCACATGGGGTGTTGCTTATGATGAAAATCTTGAAGATGAAATGGTTATCACTGTTATCGCAACAGGCTTCGGCAATGATGCAAACAGTTCTGATGCACTTCTCAATGATATCAAAAGCAGTGCAGCAAATATGCCCAAGATGCCTGAAATGCCTGTTTTCAATGCAGCTCCCGCTGTTGAAGAAACAGCAAAACAGGAACCTGTTGTTAATGCAGTAAAATCAGAACCTGTTATGCCTAATTTCGATCCCGCACCTAAAGCGGTTGTTGAAGAACCCAAGAGAGAAGTTCGTTCATCAGGCTCAAAAGACAAACTTGAAGAAGATGAATTCTATGTAATTCTCGACGACCTTATGAAAGGCAACAGATAAATTACAAAACAATATAACCCTCATAAGATAAACGCCGAGGGTTGATAAGGAAGTATTTCTTTAAAATGTGAACTTACGGCACAATAATGCGTTAAAAAACACCGATACGCGACAGCGTTATCGGTGTTTTTTGCCTTTTCTTGCACACGCAATTTCGCATTTTAAAGTGCTTCGCAGTTTCGTAGAAAATCAAAATTGCTTGAATTGAAGCCAAAAATGCAGCAAGGCTACCGCCCTTGCGAGGCTTTTGGTGATAATACAAGGAATTTTGTTCGAGAAACAAAAACTTCCTTACCAACACTCGGCGAATTCTTATGAGGGTTAATTTTTTATATAGCGTAAAAATTACTTTCCCATGCAGGGATATATTTGTGTTGCCTGAAATAGAATTTATAATCGTTTCTTATTTCAGCAATCGCAAGGGGGATTGAAAACATATCTTCATTCCGGTGGTAAGCACATATATATAACTTAGGTTTGTTATTCAATATGGTGTTTTCTGCACCTTTTATGGCATCAAGTTCGCTTCCTTCAATGTCCATTTTCAGAAGTGATATTTTTTCATCAGTCAGGCTGTCAATTCTGATAGCCTGTATTTTTTCACCGTTTTCATCAATCTTTGATTGCCTGCCTGCAGACTTTTTGAAATTAAGGAAAGTATCTTCTTTATATGCTGCAACATTCAATGCTTCAACAAAATCTAAATCAGATGTGTTTTTCATCAGTTTTGCGAAGTTTTTCTTATCAGGTTCAAGTGCAAAAATCTTTTTTACTTGTCCTCTTGCAGCTTTCAGAAATTCTTCCACAGTGTCACCGTTATAAGCGCCTAAATCAGCAATAACCTCATCTTTTTCAGGTCGCAGTATGTTTTCATAGACTTCGTGTTTTTCACTGAAACAGGGGATGAGATAATCTAATTTACCGCTTATCTTGAAATTAATCAGATTGACATATGTTTCTCTTGATTTTTCATCAGCAAGCATAGAAAAAGCTTTTTCAAATTTACTGTCATTTTCTTCAACAAATTCTCTTGTAAAAAGTCCGTTACCTGCAACAGGCACAGTAAGTGAGTAGAGGGTATGTTTTTTTGACATATCCCATACTCTGTTTATTGTTGCATCATCTTTAACAGCAAAAGTCATAAGAGAAACAAAATCTCCGTATTTTTCTTCAGCCTCAGAATATTTTAGAACTTTTTTACCGTGGAAATAATGACCTCTTACAAATTCGTCACTTGCAAAAACATCTTTATATTCAATGCCGAATTGATTCAATCTTTCGATTATCATATCAGCACCGTTTCCCATTCCATAAAGCAGAATCGGTCTTGACTCTGCTTTAAGACTGAGCCAGACCGTTTCTTCGTGAATTCGTTCAATCATATTAATATTTATCCATACTGTCAACGCTTAACACGAAAACAGTTGCACCGCCAACACTTACTTCTTTAGCCGTGTCAAGTTCACTCATATGTGTGCCGAAAGTTGCTGTTGAATTTGCTGTGTGTGTACGTGTCTGAGAATATTTTGCAATTATGATTTTTGCTCTTTCAACATCTTTGTCTTCAGAACCGATAAGCAAAGTTGTGTTACCAACCATAAGGAAACCGCCGGTTGTAGAAAGTTTTGTAACTGTGAATTTTTCCTTTGTAAGTGCTGAAGAAACAACAGCACTGTCATCATTGTTTACAATAGCAAGAATAAGTTTCATATTATTATCTCCTTTAAATTAAATATCTGGAAGTATCATTTTTATACTGCGCTTATCAAGTTTATGCAGGTCTGTGATTTCATATCTGTTGTCACTGCCATCTTTAATAAGAATTCGGCCGTCATAAAGTGTTTTAATAGCTGTAAGGCTGTTACGTATTTCAAAAGTATAGATGCCTTTGTCTGTTTCAACAGTCCACATCCATATGCTGAATTTTTCGTAACGCTTAATAAAACGGGTGATTTTTGGAATCATATAATATTCATCAAGGGCACTTTGCAATGCAGCCTTGCTTTCAGGAAGGAGGTCATCAATGTTTCTGATAATCGCACGTTCATTACCTTCGCTGTCTAAAAGAGAAATATACTTGTTCAAACCACTTATGGGGAAAAGTCTGTGTGGTTCGAGTTCATAAAGTTTTTCATCAGAACCGTAAAATTCTGCATCAATAAATATTTTATCATTTACTGTCAGTTTAACTTCAGGTCCTTCAATATATTTTAACATTCTGCACACATCCTTTCTGCCTTATTCGAAGTTTTCGCTTTCTTTCTGCTCTCTGACCTTCTGTGACATTGACTGAATCTGAATAAGTTTATAATATTTGCCTTTAAGTGCCATAAGTTCTTCGTGAGAACCGTTTTCAATGATCCGGCCTTTGTCAACAACGAGAATCCTGTTGGCTTTTCTCAAAGTTGAAAGTCTGTGAGCAATCATAAGCGTTGTTCTGCCTCTGATAAGTCTTTCGATAGCCTGCTGAATAAGTTCTTCTGTTTCAGAGTCAACAGCAGCGGTAGCTTCGTCGAAAATAAGAATACTCGGGTTTTTCATAACAGCTCTTGCAATTGAAAGACGCTGTTTTTCACCACCTGAAAGACCAATGCCTCTTTCACCGAGGAATGTATCATATGAGTCAGGCAAACGGGAGATAAATCCGTGTGCGTTTGCAACGTCAGCAGCATAAATAACCTGTTCAACGTGTGCGTTGGGAGTACCGTAAGCTATGTTGTTAAAGACAGTATCTTTAAACATTAAGGGTTCCTGCTGAACGTAACCAATCTGGTCACGGTAATATTTCATATCAATATCCTTGATGTTTACATCGTCAATAAGGATTTCGCCTTCGTAATCATCATAGAAACGCATAAGCAGGTTGATAAGTGTTGATTTACCTGAACCTGTTGTACCAACAATACCGACGATATCACCGGGATTAAGTGTAAAACTTACGTTGTCAACAACTTTTTTGGAACGGTCAAAAGCAAAGTTAACATTTCTGAACTCGATTTTACCATCCATTCTTTCAAGCTCTTTACCTTTTGCAAAATCGTGTTCAGGTTCTGCATCAATAATATCAAAAATCTTTTCAGCAGAAGCAAGAGCACTCTGGTAAGAGTCGCTGATATTTGCAAAGAATCCTACAGGTCCATAGAACATACTTGTGTAAGAAATGAACGAAACCAGCATACCGATGGAAATTTCATTATTGTTCGGGTCAATAATCCATCTGCCGCCGATGTACCAGATTATAATAGAACCGCAGGTGATAAGGAATGTCATTGCATTTGGGAAAACAGAAGAAATAACACTCGCACGTTTATCTTCTTTGAGCCAGTCATCGCAATATGCTTTGAATTTGCCGATGATTGTATCTTCATTTGTGAAAGATTTAATAACTCTTACTCCGGGGATTGTATCTGCAAGTAAAGTTGAAATATGTGAACTTCTGATCCACAGACGACGGTACATAGGACCGATTTTTTTACCGAAAATTCTGCCACCTATAACCACAAGGGGAACGGGGAGAAGAGAAAGGAGAGTCAGTTTCCAGTTCATTATAAGCATTATCACTGCAATACCAACAAGTAAGAATGCCTGGGTAATACCTTCCTGAGATATACGCATAATAAAGTTCTGCAAAACAACCGAGTCAGAGTTAACTCTGTTGATAACTGAACCTGTGGAAGTTTTGTCATAATAGCTCAACGGAAGATACTGAGCTTTAGCGTAAATATCCTTTTTCAGGTCAATAATAATTTTATCACCTGAAATTCTTAAATAGTAAGAACGTATAAATGAAAGGAAATACTGAACTACATAAACACCAAGCAAAGCAAGGATAATTTTTATAAGTTCGGAAGCCTGTCCGCTGGGAAGGATGTCGTCAACCATCATCTGTGTAACTTTTGGCGGAACAAGTGAAAGCATTGTAATAATAACTGACAAAATAACACAGAAAATCAGTTTGCCTTTTTCCGGTAAGAGATATCTCATAAGTTTGGATATGATTTTACCTTTGCCCTTGCAGTTGTAACAATCAGCATCAGGTGAGGCCAGCTTTCTTCCGCATTTAGGGCAGAAAGAACGTTGCTTATCGTATGTTGATTTAACAATAAGGAGCTGCTCATCAAAATCAAGTCCGTCATTTATGTTGTTGATAAATATGGCAGCGGCATCAGCTATGTCTGCATTTGCATAAGTGAAACGCAGAACTGTCAGGTTCTCGCCATTGATTTTGATTCGTATAATAGCATTACCATACATTCGTTTTACAGCAACTTTTTCGATTTCGTCAAAGCTGAAAAGTTTGCATCCGTTTTCATGCTTTGAGTCAATTGCAAGAGCGTGATTTTTAGTTACGATAAAGGCTGAAGTATCATATTTTCCGTCCAGATTCAGGTCGCCGATGACAGCAAAAAAAATCTGCTCAGAGCCGGTCATTTTTTTCGTTAGTTTTATAAATTCTTCAGGTATGGGTTTGTTTGAAAAGGTTTTATATTCTGCCATATAAAAATCACTCTTTTCCTTGGTAAAATACTGTTGTTTTCGTGGTCATTATAGTTCAAAAAATACATAAATGTCAACACTTTTTTCCATTTTTTTCAAATTTATTTACCAACATATTTACATATCATCTGCAAGGGTGAAAAATTAACAAAATTCAAGGAAAAATAGGAAAAATATAATAATTATAAAAAATAATTAAACTGTTAAAATATCAAGGGTTTTCTATTGACATCAAGCCTGAAATTTCATATAATTAAAGAGAGCTAAAGGGTATTTGGCTGAATTTTAAAGTTTCGGAGGGAGTGAATGTAATGAATTTCACAGATATCATCGAAGGTATCAAAACTGGTGTTGCAATTCTTCAGGAAATCATCAATTTTGACATTCTTTTTGATTACATTAAGAAAGGCTTCGACGCACTTGTAGCATTGTTTTAATTACTAAAACAAGTCATAACAACCCTGTCCGTTTTCAGGGCAGGGTTTTGTTGTGAAAAATAAAATTTTTAAAATCGGTATTCTTACCGTAAATATAACTATTTTCCAAAGTATATTGAAGAGGTGATTTGAAACTATGAAAAAATCATTGTGTATTGTCCTTAGCTTTGTAATAGCTGTTTCAGCTGTTGCAATCGGCTTATCTGTTTTTGCAGGCACAGATTCTTTGTCAGTAATTTCAGGTCCTGATAAGCTTTATTACCTTGAAGTACCAAACAGTATTGATGTAGCAGGTACAAAGCTTAACGTTAAAATTAATGGTGAAGATCAGGTGGTTGAATTAACAAAGAATATTGCAAAAAGCGGTAATCTTGCAGATGCAATCCCCACAACAGAAGAAACAACTGTACCTGAAGAAACAACTGTTGAAGAAACAGTAACAGATGCACCTGTTGTTGATGAAACAACAGAAAAAGAACTTGCAGATGTAAATAAAGTCAAAGTTTATTATGATGATAAAATTGTTGACGGTGCAAACAAAGTTATCTTCAAGTATGATGAACAGATAGCAGAAACATATATTTACGTAAGTAAAGAACCTGTTAAGAGCATCAAAGTTACAAAAAATCCCAACAAAACAAACTATTTCTATATCTATGACAATGATAAAAAAATTGATTTGTCAGGCTTGGAAATTACTGTAACATTCAAAGATTTTGGCGATGGCGAAAAAACTTTTGTTTACAAATACGATGATGCTAAGTCTTTGAATTTTATGGGTTATGAATTCGGTATGTATTTTGCATACCAGCGCCAGGTTGGTAAGAATCCCATGATTGTAACTTACCTTGGTAAAGAAACACAATTCAACCTTTACTATAACGAAATTTATCCCGGTGATGTAAATGATGACGGTGCTGTTAATGCTGCAGACCTTGTAAGACTTTCAAGAATCGTTATCAACAGAGAAAAGCTTGATTATAATCCTTTGACTACTGACCTTGTTGAGGATGGTAAAATTAATCAGAACGATCTTATCAAACTTCAGGAAATGCTTACAGAGCCTGACAACACAGGCGAATTTGACTGGGTGTTTGATGCAAAACTTCTTTCATACATGGTATCTGCAGATGGTTATTTCTACACAGCAGATGACCCATGGCAGAGAAACTTCGGCTTCAATGCACTTTATGACTATGCAACTCCCTACACATTCATGTATTATGACACATTCCGTGTCTTCTTTGACTATGGTACATATGAAGATGGCACTACAAAACAGTGGATGATTCAGCCCTGGAAGGGTCAGTATGGCATGGTGCTTTACGGTGCAGAGCTTGGTGTTTACACTAAACCTGAAACACGTGTTACACCTCACTACGATTGTGCAAATGATGAAGATAGTCTGAATATGCAGATGACAGTTTATAAGGATGAAAAAGAAGCTTTCTCAATGCCTTATAAAAAGTATTGGTGGATCACAGGCTTCAAACCCGGTGCACTGAAGAACTATACTGATATGTCAAAACCACATGATCAGCTTACAATTAAGTTCGGAATCGATTTCCCCACAAACGAAATGGCAAATCTTTTTGTTGCAGGTCTTGAAGAAAGAGGATTTACACGAGCAGGTTTCCTTGATACTGTGAATTTCAGTAAAGTTGATGTCTACACAATTAAAAATAACAAGGTTGAGTTCCTCTGGAGAAACGTTGTTGGCTCCGATCAGGGAACAAACATACCCAATAACTAAGGAGGTGCCTGAATTATGAAAAATACTAAAAAGTTCTTAAGCATACTTCTCGCACTTGTTCTTATGCTTGCTCCTATGACTGTCGGCATCACAGCTTCTGCTGCAAACGATATGATTTTCAAGGTGAGCAGTGTAAAAAAAGCAAAACCCGGCCAGGAAGTTACAATTAAAGTAACACTTGAAAATTCAAAAAATGTTTGTGTAGTTAACCCCACAGTTGAATATGATGCTGATAAACTTGAATTTTTAAGCGCAACAAATGGTGATGTTTTCAAGTCAAATGCATTCAAAATCGGTGCGGCTCGTGAAGGTAAAGTAAGAATTCTTTACTACAACGGTGTTACAGATACATCTAAAAACGGTACAGTTTGCACATTGAAATTCAAAGTGCTTGATAATGCTGAAGGTTATGCAGATGTTTCACTCGATTTCCCCGAAAACAGTGTTGTTGATTCAAAAGAAAAAGCAGTCAGTTTTGACAACGAGAGCGGTACAGTTCAGATAGTTTCTCCTGTTATCCATGCACTTCGTTCAGATGAAACAGAGCTTACAAAAGAAAATGCAAATCCGATTGAAGATGGTAAATACTATCAGAAGGTTCCCTTATTTGCACGCTACAGAGCACAGAGCGTTAAGCTTATGCCTGAACTTGTAGGCGATACAGTTAAGAGCGTAGAGTGGTCAGTTGATACAAACAGACTTCTCGTTGACGAAGATGGTGTTGTAACACCTAACCGTCCATGGTACTGCAGAGCAAACATTACAGCAAAAATTACAAACAAAAACGGTGAAGTGTTTGAAAAGACAGTTATGGTTGAATTCTTCAAACTCGGAATCACAAAACGTCTTCCTGTATTTTAATTAAAATTTTCAAATGGAACGTGTCGTTTTCGGCACGTTTCCATTTAATGTTTTTTATGAGGTGATATATAATGAAAAATAAAATTATCAGCCTTGCGTTAGCATTAGTGATGGTTTTCAGCGTTGTTTCACTTTCAACAGTAGTTGCTTTTGCTGCAGATACAGCATTGACAGTAACTAAAGTAAGCGAAACACCTACAACAGTTAAAGTTGCTGTTGGTATCACAGGTAACACAGGTTTAGGTGCACTTGGTGCAACACTTAACTATGATAATACAATTCTTAAACTTGAATCAGTTGATGAGGCAGGTATTACATCTGCAGCAGGAATGCCTGTTTTTGAAGGTGCACACAGCGACGGTAGTGTAAGCATTACTGTTATGAACAGCAATTCAGGTGCAGGTACAAAAGAAAACGGTACAGTTTGTATCGCAACTTTTACAAAACTTTCAACAGTTACAGACGGTACACAGGCTAACATCAGTGTAAACAGTGATGAAGGTATGACTCTTGATATTGACGGTAATGCAATGTCAGTTGGTGGCGGTAGTGCAGCAATTACTCTTTCTGCGGCAGCAAAAGAAGAAACAACAAAAGCTCCCGAAGTAACAAAGAAACCTGAAGTAACAAAAAAACCTGATGCAACAAAGGCTCCTAATACTACAACAAGACCTGCTCCCAATGCAATTGTAAGTCCCACACTTCCCGGTGTTACAGTTCCCACAACTGCTGAGGTAACAACAGAAGAATATACATATACATATCCCTTATATGAAGAAGATACATCATATGTATATGAAGAACCTACAACAGAAGAGGCTGAAGAAGATGAAAGCAAACCTGAAGTGGGTAAAATTATCAAATTTGTCGTTTTGATTGGTGTTATTCTTTTATGTGTAGCAGCTATCGTTGTTGTTGTGATTATTTCAAAGAAAAAATCTAACTGATTAAAACAAAAAAGTAAGAGTTCAATGCGTTAAGCATTGAACTCTTTTTTTATTTCACAACGCGACATTTTTTAATTCCGTAATATTTAAAACATTCTATTGCTCGGTCGTCGATTATTTCTCCGCACATAACAATGGGCACAGCAGGGGGGCAACCTATTGCAGCACTTGCGAGAATTCTGCCGTTACAATTTTCAACAACGGCAAATTCACTTGGTATAAATGAAGCCTCTCTTGCAGATAAAGCTTTTTCAGGGATGCTCATTGGTGGTGGACTTTCCTTTATTTCTTCTTCGAACGGTATTGATTTTAAAGCATTTTCCAAAGCTTTAAGTCCGTCTTTACCGATTTCAGGAGTCAGCATAAAAACAATATAATCTTTATCTGCAAATTCGCAGATGATTTTTTTTTCTGATAAAATTTTTGCAAATTCATCTGCATAATAACCGATAGGTTTTGTTTCTATTGTAATTTTAAGGGGCTCATTTCCTGAAAGAGAAAAACCATTATTTATTAATTCGTTTTTTAAATCTGCCACTTTTTCTGCAAATTCGCAAAGCTTTTCTTTATACCCGTCAGCAATATATCTGTTAGCCATATCAAGGGATTGCAGTATAAGATATGAAGGGCTTGTAGAGCCAAATAGTGCCAAAGCATTTTTTGCATTTTCTTTGAAAATTGCAGGTGCATTCCTGCTGATGTGCAGATATGCACCACCTGTTAAAACGGGGAGAGTCTTGTGTGCAGAATCGCAACACATATCAGCTCCCGAATCAATAGGATGCTGTGACGGATTCAAAAATTTAAGATAAGCGCCGTGAGCATTGTCAACAAGAAGTAATATATCATTCTTGTGGCAGATTTCTGCAATGCTTTTTAAATCAACAGTGTTTCCAAGATAATCAGGTGAGGTGAGATATACAGCAGTTGGCTTTTCTTTTGATGAGAGAATGAAATTTTTTAACATTTCAGCATCTGTTTTGCAGGAAAGGTAAGAGTCAGAATAAATCCACTCAACGTCAAAATCCAACAATATGTTTGCGCTTAAAAAGCTTTTATGTGCATTTCTTCCTGCCATTATCAAAGGTTTTTTATTTTCTTCTTTTGCTTTCAGACAAGCCAAATAAAGCATTGCACGGATGCAAAGTGAAGAACCTTCTGTTGAATAAAAAGTATCAGCACCGAAAAGGGCAGAAGCGTTATTTTCGCTTTCCTTTATAATTCCGTCAGCTTCATATAAACTGTCAGCACCGTTTATTTCTGTGATATCAGAACTTTCCATTCCTAAAAAATCAACGCCTTTGTGCCCCGGCATATGAAGTCTTAAAAAATCTTCACCTGAATATTTTTCAACAAAATCTACAATAGGTGTTTTCATCAGTTTTCACCGCCGAATGCTCTCGCTACCGCAACAGCAATTGCACACTCCATTCTTTTTCTGAAAAGCTCACATCCATATTTATATATGCCTTTTATTGAGCCTGTTGCATGGTATGCATTTGCAGCACAACCACCTGAACAATATAATTTTGCCCAACAATCGTGACACTCTTTTCTTGCATAAACATTGCAGGAAAGGAACTCGTCCTGTATTGCTGTGTTGTCAACACCATTCCAGATATCGCCCAGTTTGAATTTTTCATCGCCGACAAACTGATGGCAGGGGTAAAGATCACCCCATGGTGTAACAGCCATATATTCTGTACCTGAACCGCAACCTGAAATTCTCTTATAAATGCAAGGTCCGCCTGTTAAATCAATCATATAGTGATAGAAAGTAAAGGGGTTTCCTTCTTTATCTTTCTGAAGCATAAGTTCAGCTAATTTTTCATACTGCTCTTTAACAACAGGCATATCTTCCTCAGTTAATTCGGAAGGGTCACCTTTAGCACAAACAACAGGTTCCATGCTCAGTTCAGTAAATCCTAAATCAAGCATCTGTTGGATATCTTTAAGGAAATCAGGGTTTGCGTGGGTGAAAGTACCTCTCATATAATAGTTTTTGCCACCACGTGCTTCTACAAGTTTCTGGAATTTGGGAACAATTCTGTCCCAGCTTCCGTTTCCTGCATAGTCCACACGATAACGGTCGTGAATTTCTTTTCTTCCGTCAAGGCTGAGCACAACGTTACTCATCTCTTTATTGGCAAATTCAATTACGTCATCATCAATGAGAACACCGTTTGTTGTAAGGGTGAATCTGAAATTTTTATTGTGTTCTTTTTCAATACTTCTTGCATATTCTACCATCTGTTTCACAACGTCAAAATTCATCAATGGTTCACCACCAAAGAAGTCAACTTCAAGGTTGCGACGTGTTCCTGAATTTGCAACAAGGAAATCAAGAGCCTGCTTACCAGTTTCAAAGCTCATTAATGCTCTTTCACCCTGATATTTACCCTGACTTGCAAAACAATACTCACAGTTTAAGTTGCATGTGTGTGCAATGTGAATACAGAGTGCTTTAATAACACCTGATGTCTTTGCTTTAAGTGTGCCTGCTTTGTCAGCAAATGTGTCAGGAGTGAAAAGTTTGCCGCTTTCTTTGAGAGTTGTCACCTGATTATAACATTCTTCCAAGTCAGCAGGGGAAACTTCGCTGTATTTATCTTTCAAAAAACTGATTATTGCAGTTTTTTCTTCTGTTTCAAATTTTTCGATTATATCATAAGCTATATCATCAACAACGTGAACAGAGCCGGAACAGATATCCAGAACAATGTTGTAGCCACCAAGTTTGAATTGATGTATCATAAGTCAGTTCTCCTTTAGAAAAAAGCCTAAAAAATGCCGCCGTATGTCGGCGGCATTTTCGTTCTTTTAATTATTTGCTTTCTTTTGTTGTGCTTTCACACTGCTGGTTAGCAATACCACAGCTTGTTTTGCAAGCAGACTGGCAAGATGTCTGGCATTCGCCACAACCGCCGTTTTTAGCACTTTCGCAAAGATTACGAGTTTCAAGAGTTTTGATGTGTTCCATGATAGCTACCTCCACAAAATTGTTTACATAATTATATCACTTTTAACTTTTTAAGTCAATACACTTTTACCTGATAAAATGATGAGTGTAATAATTATTCAATTTTTAATGAATTTTTATAATTTTTCTTTACAAATAAGCAATTTTATGGTAAAAATAAATAGTAAAATACTTTTTGCATAAGGAGTTGTTAATTATGAAAAAGAAAATTACCTCAGTTGTTGCAGTATTCCTTGCACTAACAATGCTTTTTACTGTTAATGTATCAGCATTATCTGTTGGTAATGACCACAATTTTGCTATCAGAACAGCAACAACCATTATCGGTGGAATTATTGATGGTGCTTTTGGCTTCCTTGATTTGCTTATTCCTGATATGGATTGTGTAACAAAAGAAGAATATTTTGCAGGCGAAAGCCAGAATTTCTATGAAGGTACTGAAACTTTCATTGATGAAGCAGCAGAAGGTGCTTCATGGTCACTTGGTTTTGGTAAAGAAAGCCTTGTTCCCGATAACCTTAAAGACGGTTCAAAGAAATATTATACAGGTGGCTATTTCACTCAGAAGGTAGAAGGCGTTTATGACGACCAGAGAGCAAACGCTATTGCTCTTAATGATGGCTCAGGCAGAGGTACATCTGTTTTTGTTGCAATTGACGGTATCGGCGTAGGTAACGCAGATGTTCGTGCTATCAGAGAAATGGCAGAAAAGAAACTTGCTGATAAAGGTATCAAGAGTGATATCAATGCAATCAATATCAACGCAACACATTGTCATACAGTTTGCGATACACAGGGTATCGGTATTGACCTTATTTTAAGAGTTTTCCGCAATATGCTTGCATGGATTCCTTTTGTAGAGCTTGACAGAAACATTGATGATGAATTTTTAGCAAAAATGATTGACGGCGCATCAGATGCAATTGTTGAAGCATATATGAATATTGAAACAGGTAAGCTTTACTATTTCGAAACAGTAGGTATCGGTAAATCCGAACAGCTTCAGAATTACCTTGATGATGAATATTCATATCTCCATAATAAGAGATATGATGAAGAAGGTTATCAGCACGTATGGGCATGTTTTAAATTTGTCCCTGATAACACTGCATCAAAGCCAACTGTTTTTGCAAACATTGGTGCTCACCCCACAACAATCGAAAGGTCAACAACACTTCTTTCAGCTGACTTCCCCAACTTTATGGAAGAAAAACTGAACGAAGAAGGAATGAATTTTATGTTCATTCAGGGCGCACAGTCTCCCATTTCTGTTCAGAAGGGTGCTGTTGAAACTCCTGAAATTATTGAAAAAGTTGATGCTGAAGTTGCAGCAAATCCTGAACTTGCACCTTACAGAAACTCAAAATCTCTCGGCTATGAATTTGCAAGACTTATCCTTGAAGCACAGGAAAATGCAAAGGAAGTTGATCCCATTCTCAATGTAAAAATGACAGAATATGCAATTCCTCTTGAAAGAGGTCTCTATCAGGTTGGTGCAACAAACGGTTTCCTTGGCATCACATTGGTTAAGGATGAAGAAAGTCCTGTAAACCATTCAATAGTTACAGAAGCAGGTTATATCGAAATCGGCAAAGATATTGTTCTTCTTACTGTACCGGGTGAACTTGTTCCTCAGCTTGTTTATGGTAACGTTGTTTCTGCTGAAGAATCTTACACAGGTGAAGAATGGACAATTCCATGCACATCAACCCTTATTCCTGAAGGCAAAACAGTTCTTGTAATGGGACTTTGTAATGATGCTATCGGCTATATCGTTCCTGATACTGACTATGCTCACTTTATTGCAGATTCACTCTGGAGTATGGATGGTATGGAAGGTTTGTATGGCCCTGCAAAGAGACACTATGAAGAACTTCTTGCAACAGGCAGTAAAGCAGGTTCAACAACAATTTCAGTTCTCAATGAACTTGTAAAAGGCGCAAACTAAATTACGAACGGGGATATTCTTGTGGAATATTATCTTGGAATAGACGGCGGCGGTACTAAAACTACCGCTGCCGTATCGGATGAAAAGGGCAATATTTTATTCAAAAAAGTTGGTAAAACAATTAATTTTTACTCAGTAGGAATGGATAAAGCCCGTGAAAATCTTCTTGAAATAATAGAAGATATTTACAACGAAACAGGTAAAATAACTTTTGAGAGTGTTTTTGTTGGTTGCTCTGCCCTTGACAGAGAAGCCGATGCAGAAACGCTCCAAAGTCTTTGTGGTTCAATTGATGCCAAAAAAATTAAAATGGACAGCGACCTTTATGTTGCATTAAAATCTGTTGATGGTGCAAAATGCCCCTGCGTTGCAATCTGCGGTACGGGTTCAATGGTAATCGGCGAAGATAAAGATGGCAACATTAAATTCAAAGGTGGCTGGGGACACATAATAGGTGATGAAGGCTCAGGCTATGCAATTGCAGTCAATGCCCTGAAATGTTGTGCTATTTTCTGCGACAGTAATGAAGAATCATTACTTCTTGAAAAAGCAAATGAATATTTTCAGGTCGAAGATTTCAGGCAGGCTATTGATAAAATTTATTCACAGGAAACGACAAAAGATGTTCTGGCAGGTTTTGCTACATCTGTTCAACAAGCAGCAGAGGCAGGGGACTACTTTGCAGAAACAATTATTGTGAATGAAGCCCATAATTTTGCAAGAACTGTATTTTCACTTCTTGGTGAAGTTGAAGAGTGTTCTGTCCTTGCATTATATGGTGGAATATTTCAGCATAACGGAATTTTCACCGGAACTTTCAAAGAAGATATAAATGAATTTTATCCTGATTTGGAAATTAAACTTTTAACAACACCGCCTGAAGAAGGCGCACTTAAAATAGCGAGGGAATTAAAATGAAAACATATCTCGGATATATTCAGAATGTAAAAAATATCGTTGATAAAATCGAAACAAAAGGTGCCCAAAGTATTGAAAAGGCAGCATCTGTTTTCAGCGAAACTTTAATTAACGGTAAAAGAATTTTTCTTTTCGGCACAGGCCATTCTCATATGCTTTCGGAAGAACTTTTCTACAGAGCAGGCGGTCTTGTAAATATTCAGCCCGTGCTTGTTGAACCATTGATGCTCCATGTTTCAGCATCTGAAAGTACACTTGCTGAACGTGTTGAAGGTTATGCCGAAAAGATTTTTGAAGAATATGGTATGAGTTGCGGAGACACAATTGTCATCATTTCAAACTCAGGCAGAAACGGTGTTGTTGTTGATATGGCACTTCTTTGCAAGGAAAAAGGACTTAATGTTATCTGCCTTACAAACCTTGAACATACATATGCAGGTGCATCACGTCATAAGAGTGGAAAACGTCTTTGTGAAATTGCAGATATTGTTCTTGATAATTTCGGCTGTGTTGGTGATGCTTGTGTTGAAGTTGATGGCGTTGAGGGTAAAATCTGCCCAACATCAACCGTTGCAGGTGCATTGATTCTTAATGCAATTGTTTCAGAAACAGTAGATATGTGTGCCAAGAAAGGCTTTTCACCTGAACATTTTGCAAGTTCAAATGTTGATGGTGGCGATGAAATTAACAACAAGTTAGTTGAAAAATATAAAAAGGAGATTAAACACCTTTGATTTATCCTAAAATTCAGAAAAACAATCTTAACGGTGAAAAACTTTCTGTAAAAGAAGTCAGTTTTTCAGGCGATTTTAATGATGTTGCAGAAAAAGTTTTTAATATGTACGATTTACCTTTTTCGGAAAAAGGTTTTTCAGTTAAGATTAAAATAACAAACAGCAGAAAAACAACATATATTGAGTCACTTTTACGTTTGAGTAATGAAAAATATTTTATTACTGTAAGCGAAAACGGTGCAGTTATAGAAACCTCATCAAAGAGAGGTGTTTTCCGTGCTGTAAATACTCTTGCAAAGTTAATAATTAAAGATGAACTCAGATGCGGTGAAGTTGAAGATTATCCTCTTTTTGTAAAAAGGGGATATATCGAGGGCTTTTATGGTGATACATGGGAGCAGAATAAACGTCTTTCTGTTATGCAGTTAATGGCAAAATATTCAATGAATACTTTCTATTATGCACCTAAAGATGATATATATCATCGTGAAAAATGGAGAGAAATTTATCCTGAAAAAGAACTTTCAGATTTGAAAAATCTTTTTGATTTTGCCACAGAAAATGAAATGGATTTCTGTTGGTCAATAGGTCCCGGACTTACATATAACTACACATCGGAAAACGATTTTGATTTGCTTATCAACAAAATCAAAAATGTTTATTCTGTCGGTATCAGAAATTTCGGTCTTTTGCTTGATGATATCCCTGCGGATTTTCAATTTGCAGATGATGCGGAAGCTTTCGACAGCATTGTAGATGCACACATTTACCTTGTAAATAAAACTTATAATGCACTCAAAGCATTTGATTCTTCAATCACTCTCACCGTTTGTCCCACACAATATTTCGGCGATGAAAATGGCTATTATATATCAAAATTCGGCTCATTTATTCCTGCTGATGTAAGTCTCTTCTGGACAGGGCAGGAGATTTGCTCAAGGGTTCTTACAGTAAGGGAAGCAGATGAATTTTTGCGTTCAACCTGCCACAAACCTCTTTATTGGGATAATTTCCCCGTTAATGATGCTGAAATGTTCCAGGAAATGCACATCGGTGCAGTTAAAGGCAGAGATAAAGAGCTTTTCAAATCCTGTGAAGGAATTATTTCAAATGTTATGGAATATGCAGAATGTTCCAAAATTCCATTGATGACGATTGCTGATTATTTGTGGAATCCTGTTTCATATGACCCTGATGAATCACTTGAAAATTCACACAAAGAAATGTTTGGTGATAAAGCAGATTTGTTCTTCTATTTTTCAGATCATCTTGGTGTTTCTTGTGTTAACAGACATGCTTCAGCCTTTATGAGTGAAACATTTGAAAAAATAAACTTCCAGAATGCAATGGGTAACAAAGAAAAAGCACTTGAGATTTTCAGAGAATATATTTCAGGATGCAAAGAATGTCTTGCTTTCATCAGTGATACATCTGTTCCCGTGTTTGCAGAAATGCAGAAATGGGTAAGGAAATTTTCAATGTGTTGCGATGTGCTTGATGCAATTTATGATATGTGGGAAAATCCTGACAATAAAAAGAAAGAATATCTTTCAGATTTGCTGGAAAAATATAATTCAGATGCAGTAATTCTCACCGGCTTCTGTCTTCGTGAATTAGCAGAAAAAACATTGAAATATGCAATGGTAACTAAATGACAAAAAGAGCCTTGGCATCGCTGAGCTCCCATAAGGCAGTATTTCTTTAAAATGTGAACTTACGGCACAATAATGCGTTAAAAATCACCGATACGCGACAGCGTTATCGGTGATTTTTGCCTTTTCTTGCACACGCAATTTCGCATTTTAAAGTGCTAC
>JAZSJD010000047.1:0-4548 GCA_045534165.1 Acutalibacteraceae bacterium
CCCTCAGATGAAAATGTACAGAGTGTGCAGATTACAAAAGAGTGTGTGGAAAATGGTGAAAAACCCATAGTCCTTTTCAAAGAAAAAGCTGAATAAAACAAAAAGCTATGCGATTTTTTCGCATAGCATTTTTTATTGCAATTATTATTCAGATATGATATATTGGTCTTGAAAGGGGAGTGATTATATGGAAAGAAAATTCAAACCTTTTTTGATTTTCTTAATTGTTGTTTTATATGTTTGTTTCTCTATGCCAATGGCATTTGCTGAAGAAGATTTTCAATACAGTATAAATAATGGTAAAGTTACAATTGAAAAATTTAAGGAAGAACTTTCCGGATTTTATAATATCCCCGAAAAAGTTGATGGTTATCCGGTGACAGAAATAAGTGACAATGCTTTTTCTTATTATGAAACAAAGATAAAAACCATTTATATTCCCGAAACTGTGGAAATTCTTGGTGATATGTATGCTCCTTTCAGAGATATAGATACACTTGAAAGAATAATTGTAGATGACGACAACAACTATTTTGTAAGTGATGAAAATGGTGTTTTGTATACCAAAGATAAAACAGAGCTTCTGCAATATCCGAGAAACTGTAAAGTCGAAGATTTTGTTGTTCCTGACGGAGTTGAATTTTTCAGAACAGGTGCATTCAATGGAGCTTATAATTTAAAATCAGTTGTTATTCCTGCATCGGGTAGAGATGTTGGCGGAAATGATTTATTCACGGGATTTTATAACTGCAAAAAAATCGAAAAGATTATAGTTGATGCTGATAATCAACATTATTCATCTGATGAAAATGGTGCGTTATATAATAAAAATAAAAGTATTTTATATTATTATCCGTCCGGTAATATACAACCATCCTTTACACTTCCTGATAGTGTGAAGGGATGTTATATGGGAGCATTTAATTATTGTCAGTATCTTGAACGTATTAATCTCAATAAGGTTGAAAAAGTTTATAATGATGTTTTTGTCAGATGTGTGGGACTTAAAGAGATTTATGTTTCAAAATCAACCACATCTTTCAATAACGGAACATTTAACGATTGTCACAGTTTTAAGACTATAACTTTTGCAGGCACAGAAAGTCGGTGGAATAAAATCTTAAAAGCTGATATTGATAATTTTATTGATGTTATCTGCCTTGAAAAAGAAAGTAAGGTTGAAAAAACAACCGTACCTGAAACACAGACAAAGGAAGAAACAACAGTTGTCACAACTCAGGATATAACAACTGAAAAGGAAATGACAATATCTGTTGTTTCTGAAACTGTAAAAGAAAATAACAACACACCAAAATATATTATCATTGCAGGTGTGTTTGTAGCAATAGCAGGAGCGGTTGTAGTTGTAGTATTCAAAAATAAGAAAAAATGAAAAAATCACCTCTGAATTTTCAGAGGTGATTTTTGTTATCCTTCAATAATTAAAATTTCTTTAACTTCTTTTGTTTCAAGGTCTATTGCAATTGTTTTTATTTCCTGAGGTTTCCAATTGAATTTACACTTCACGTCAAGAATCTTCAAATCGATTTCTGCCTCGGTTTCTTTTCCTGCACATTCAAAAGTACGCAGAACAACTGCTTTTCCGTCTTCTGAATATTTCATAGCCTGAACAATAACGTTATCAACATCCACTTTAAGTCCACTGTAAACAGGGGGAAGGTCGCCCTTATGATGAGTTTCAAGATAAAGCTTCAAAGGCATATTGAGAACCTCGCTCTGTTTTACAACTTCAGTATATTTTCCGTTTTCATAGGGAGAAATAATATATTCAAACTCTTGTTCACCCTGGTCAAGGAAATCCATTTCGTTGTCACGACTTCTCTGTCCGTAGTGGTCGAGATAAGCACTTCCTCTTGCCATTACCATTCTCATTTCGTTGTTGTTAACACAGAAACTGTATTTTGAATCGTTGATAAGAGCGAAGCCATCTTTTGTTTCTTTGTTTTCAACAGCTATCCAACCCTGAGCAGGCTCTTCAAGACCATCAGCAGGCTTTCTTATGAATCCGAAAGGCATAGAATAAACAGCTTCAGGATTTTCAATGTTCATTGGGAATGAAAGCTTTGCAATTTTATAATGTTCATTGAAGTTAAGTTTGCATCTTACTTCAATGTTTTTGCTTTCTCTCCAGAGAGAAATATATTGTGTAAGAGTTGATTTGTTATAAGTTGTTGTAACTTTGATGGTGGCACGTAAATATCCTGTTTCAACTATTTCAAGTTTAGCATCACTGAACTGACCGATATCTCTGTTGAAATCAAAAACTTTGTGTGCCCATGTATCTGTATGAAAATCATCTTCAATTATAGCTTTACAAATTTGTGCAGAAGCAAGTTCTTTGCCGGTTTCTTTGTCAAAATAACTGTCAATTGCACCGGTGTGTTTGTTGATAGTGATTTTGACTTTATTGTTTTCAATTGTATTTTCAGTTACAATCAATTCGTTTTCAACAGGTTTTGGCTGATAATTCTGTTCTTCTTTATATATGAAATACGTACCGTAACCATAAGGTTCAAGTTCAACTTCAAACATACACTGGAGAAAATGATCGCCATCAGTGTAGGGAGCACGGATGAGCTGGAAAGGAACTTCGTTATCTTCTGAATCAAGCACACCTGAAACCCAACCGATACCGAAACAAACTTTTGCTTTCACAGGGAATGAATGTGGGTTGAAAACAACCATAGGACATCCTTCACCCTCACGGATCCATAATCTGTCACGTTTTATGGAAGGTCTGTATTCAAGGAACTTTGTTGTGTTGACTCTCCATGAAATTCTTTCTGCTCCGAAAGTGCCAACCTGAAGTGCAGTTTCACTTGCATACCCGAATGCATTGTAAGCATCTATGTAAGCGGGTTTAATGGAACAACCTGCAAGGATATCGTGGAATTGGTTGAACATCACACTTTCCCATGCTTTTTCAATTGATTTTGTCTTGGGTTCTGATTTGGTAAGAACTGAAGATAAAAGGTCTATTTTTTCAGCATAAATCAAATCATTTTCTGCACGACGGTTCAATTCTTTGACCTTGCTGTTTGCGCTGTAACATCCGCTTGCATGGTGTTGCAAATCTTCAGCTACTGTGGGAATGTCAATCTGGTCAATGTTTTCGTTTATATAATCAAAGTAATCGTCAGTTTTTGAGTATATAAAAACATCTTTGCCTTCTTCTTTACGAAGTTTTTCAGCTTCTTCAAGGTGTTCAATTGATGGGCCGCCACCATGGTTTCCCACTCCGTAAAAAATCATCTGCGGTTGCTCGAGGGATTGCATATATTCCCATCTGCCATCCTGAATTCCGCCACAATATCCTAAAGGAATTCTGAAAGCAAGCACGTCAGAACCATCGGGACTTGTCCAATGGTGAAGATTTTTCTTGGGTAAGTTTGGCTTTTCTTCACAATCGTTGGGACGCTGATAGATATAATTGTCTATTCCTGATTTCTTCATCAATTGGGGAAGCATACCGTTGTGACCGAAAGAGTCAACGTTATATCCTGTTTTGACAATAGATCCGAATTTTTCTTTGAAATATTTCTGTGAATAAAGAAAATGTCTTGCAAAAGATTCACCTGAAGGGATGTTACAGTCAGGCTGAACCCACATTCCGCCTGTTATGCACCAACGGCCTTCTTCATATTTCTGCTTGATTTCTTCAAACATTTCAGGTTCACTGAGTTCTATCCATTTATAATATGAAGCGCAGGCGGATGTGAAAATATATTCAGGAAATTCTTTCATCCTGTCAAGGGCTGCCCTGTAAGTGGATTTAACAAGACTTAAGCCTTCGGGAACTCTCCATTGCCACACCGGGTCAAGGTGAGCATTACCGATAAGATGGTATGTTTTTTTCATATATTACTCTCCTTTATAAGGACTATTTTACCTTATTATGACAGAAAAAACATATCTTTACAAGTGTGTTCAATAGACAAAAAAGCTGAGTGTAACTTGTGTAAAATGACTAACCGTAATTTCTTGTAAAAAGTTAGCAGATCTTGTTCTATGAGATGATTCAGAAGTAAAGAAATAATAATAAACTTTTAAAAAAAATAAACAATAAATAAAGACATTATTTGCTGATAAGCGACAAATGCTTTGTGTATTAGATATAAAAACTAATGTATAGTTTAGTCAAAAACCACAAAATAAAGTATGGGGATAGATAAAAAGTGTAGGTATAGTGGTAAACGCGCGGAGGGGTTGAGGAAGAGAAAAAATTTTGCAAAAAAGTGTTGACAAAGGGGAATAGATTTGGTATTATATATGAGCGTTCTCGAGAGAGAAACGCTGGAGACGAAATTGAATAGGATTTCGGAGCTATACGAACCTTGAAAATTAAACAACGAAAGAAAAGGAACCTTGATAAGAATTTGAGTACTAAAAGTACGAACCAAATCCAGATTTCGGAAACGAAACAAGGAAAAAGATAACGATAGCTAGTATCGTAAATGAGCGATTAAGCTCTAAGAATGATTTTAACACGAAAGTGTAAAAATACAATTTTTAGAGAGTTTGATCCTG
>JAZSJD010000097.1:0-26121 GCA_045534165.1 Acutalibacteraceae bacterium
CGGATTATGAGATCGGCGAGCGTAGCTCGTTGGGTAAGCGAGCCGACCGCCGCCGGTGGTGGGAGAAGGGAGGCAAGCGCAGTGCAGCGGTCGGTGAGCGACGCAGCCGCTCTGTCGGCAAGGAGAGCACCGGGCACCGCAAACCGGGCTGCAGAACCGACACGAAGGAATCTCCCCCCCAGTCAGGCTCACATCGAGTCCTGCCTCCGCAACCAAAAAAGACAGTCAGCCATTTGGCTGGCTGTCTTTTTTATCTGTGTCGGCAGGATTGGTGCTGTGCGCTCCGGGTTATGAGTCCGACGAGCGTAGCTCGTTGGGTCAAATTCCCTGCACGCTGCCTGCGGCAGATGCAGTGCAGGGAATTTGAGTGCCGCGGTCGATAAAATCGAGGAACAGCGTAAGCCCGAAGATTTTATCGGGCACCGCAAACGGGTAGATACGCAGAATCGAGCTTTGTAAATGTCCGTCACAAAGTCACAAATCGAGTCCTGCCGACCCAACCAACAATGCGAACCGAAAAAGATATCGGTTCGGAAAACCCAGAAACCACAACGGTTTCTGGGTTTTTTCGTGCCATTTTTCAAGGTGCAATCCAAAAGATATTATCTCCCCCAAACGCCCTTTGGGGAGGATTTGAACTATATGCCAGATCAATATTGGGTGGAAAAAGCGATAATAATATGATATAATCAGTTCGATAAATATGAATTTGTAGATGAGTTCATATATCTTTGCAATTTCAACAATGCAACCTGAAGTTTACATTTAGAAACGGCGAATTGGTGGTATGTTTTTGCTGAGTGTTCTATAATTTAAGCAACGCAGCGTTAGAAAACATAAGGAGAAATGATTATGACACTTGGTGAAAAGCTATCAAAATTAAGAAAAGAATACAACTACACACAGGAACAGCTTGCTGATATACTTGGCGTTTCTCGTCAGTCGATCAGCAAATGGGAGTCGAATATCGCATATCCCGAAACCGATAAACTGATAAAAATGGGAAAGCTGTTTGAATGTTCGATGGATTATCTTCTTAATGAGGATATTACCGAAAAGCAAGGGTTACAGTCTGTTGAAAAAGAAAACATTTGGGATAAGTTCAAAAAGCAGCTTCACGAACGCAAGAGCGAAAAGATGATTTTCGGTATGCCACTTTATCATATCGGAAGAAACGCACACGGTTTTTTTGCAATAGGATTTAAGGCGCGTGGAGTATTTTCCTTCGGTCTGCTTTCACGAGGTATTTTCTCGTTCGGTATGCTCTCTCTTGGAGTCGTTTCCATAGGTCTATTGTCACTTGGCTTGATTGTTGCAGGTGTGTTCTCAGCCGGACTTCTTGCTGTTGGTTCGATTGCTATCGGCTTATTTGCGGCAGGAGCAATCAGCGTAGGACTCATATCCTTTGGAGCTCTCTCGGTTGGCTATTTCTCATCAGGGGCGCTTGCTATCGGTAAATATGTCGCTGTTGGCGACCACGTCCGTGCTATGATTGCTATAGGTCAAACTTTAGCAGATGGAAGTGTTTACAGCCATATTGGAGATCTGACAACGGCGGATATACCGAAGGTTGTAGAATGGCTTGACGGTAACGTTCCGTTTTGGGTCGGTTGGGCAAAAGAGATTTTCAAATTTTATATTCAATAAATCCAATTTGTTGGTTAGTTTCAACCTTGATATCTTTTTCGGTGCTACGAACCAAAGAACTCTGATATCTTTTAGATGTCAGAGTTTTTCTTTATTATATGAACTTATCAGGACTTGAACCTGCACATTGGCGAAGCCAATTACAATCGTTGCCGTTGACGGCAAAGCGTAAGCGAGCGCCGTCAAGTCCTATCTCCGCAACCAAAAAATCTCCGATATCCGTCAGGGTGTCGGAGGTTTTTCTTTGTTATGAAGCTATGTATTTAAATTTATATTCTACGGGTTATGAGGTCGACGAGCGTTGCTCGTTGGGTGAGGTTGCGACCGCCGCCGGTGGCGGATGAAGGGAGCATAACGAAGCGTAGCGGTCAAAAGTTGCCCGCGCTCCAAGCGGAAAGCAACTTTTGGGTACCGCAAGAGGCACGAAGTGATAACCCGGAGGCCCCTACACATTGGCGAAGTAAATTTAAATCGCGGCCTTACAGCAAAGTGTAAGAGCCGGCCTTCCGTTAAACGGCTATTACGCTTTGTCGGGATTCGTTTATATTGACAAGATAGTAAAGAATAATTATAATTAGGTTGCATACAGTATTAATTATAAATAACTTAATGTGCACATCAGTATAAACATTTACGATTTCATAGGCGAGATGCAAGAGAATAGCGAGATTCACCTTGCAATCAATCGGTAGAAAGGAGCAAATCATGAATAATATCTCAAAACACATTAAAGCAAGAAGAAGTGTTCGAACTTACGACGGTCGGGCACTTGACGAAAACACAAAAGAACAGCTTCTTTCATTTGCAAATAACATACGAAACCCCTTTGACATTCCTATTGAATTCAAATTTCTTGATACAAAGAAAGATGGTCTTACCTGCCCTGTTGTAACCGGTACCAATCTGTATGTAGGCGGGAAAATTAAATATGTACCGAACGCCAATGTTGCGTTTGGATATTCTTTTGAGGAATTTGTGTTGTACGCACAGTCCCTGGGACTTGGTACGGTATGGCTTGGCGGGACAATGAACCGTGTTGCTTTTGAGAAAGCGATGGAACTTTCAGATGACGAAATAATGCCTTGTGCCACTCCCATAGGATATACCGCAAATAAAATGTCAATTCGGGAGAATATGATGCGAAAAGCAATTAAAGCCGATGAGCGTCTGCCATTTGAAGTATTGTTCTTTGATGGCTCCTTTGACACTCCATTGGCAAAGGATAAAGCAGGTAAATTTGCAGAGCCTTTAGAAATGGTAAGGCTTGCTCCCTCGGCTGTAAACAAACAGCCCTGGCGCGTTGTTGTATCGGATGACACTGCTCACTTTTATCTCAAACGGAGTAAAGGAGTCGGACACGAAGGTAAGCTTGATATGCAGATGACCGACATAGGCATTGCACTCTGCCACTTTGCACTTACTGCCAAAGAGAATGGTTTAAGCATCTCGCTTATGCAAGAAGACCCCATGCTCACAACAAGTTCTGATTTTGAGTACATTGCATCCTATACTTTTGTAAAGAACAATTAAATATTGTAATTAACCAGAAAAATCTGATAACTAATCCATTTACAAAAACCTCTGGATACCCTTTAGGGTGTCGGAGGTTTTCTTGTTATGTTAACTTTTCAGGTCTTATACCAACACATTGGCAAGCATAAAAAAACACCTCCTGATAAACAAATATTTGTTCACTATAATAAATAATGGAGGTAATTGCATATTAAAATAAATTATCACAATGCAATAACAAATAATGTCATTATAGAAACTTATTATTCCACATATTGTATTTCACAAAGACCTGTGATAAAATAATTTTTAACAGTTACATAAATCAGAAACAAGCTGTTTATAGGGTGCAAAAGCGACTCATTGGGACAAATGGCCGATGTACATGCCGGTGTGATGTCAATAGGCATAGGTATGGCAGCAAATGTATCAATAAAAAATGCTGAGTTTATCTGAATGAATTTTATGATGAACTTACATAACCGTGTATCTCATAAAAATGTCCCATATTATTTATGAAAATAATAATCAATTCAACAAATTCAGGCTCAGCGCCAAAAAGCGAATCGAGGTTTTTCTATGAACAAAAGTTACAGTACGAACCGTGTTTTATGGGCAGCACTTATAATGACTGCACTTATAATTCTTCCCATTATGCTTTTAAACGACGGTAATTTATATCTTGTAGGTGATTATATGTCACAGCAGATTCCTTTCATAAAGGAATCACGTCGGCTTCTTCTTTCAGGAAAACCTTTCTGGAGCAGTAACACTTTTTTAGGTGCAAATTATCTTGGCACATATTCTTTTTATAACTACGCCAGCCCTTTTTATTGGCCTTTGTTTGTTATCCCTGAAAAATTTATCGGCATAGGTCTGAGCATTACTTTTATAATCAGGCATATGATTGCTGCCGCAACTGCTCACATTTACCTGAAGAAGCACGTAAAAACAGAGCACCTTGCTTTTATAGGTGCTATGCTTTATACTTTTTCATCTTTCACAATGGATTCAACCTATTATTTCCATTTTATTGATGTAATTGCGGTTTTTCCCCTTATCCCCTACCTTGTTGACGAAGTGCTTGAAAACAGGAAGAAAGTTTTACTTTCTCTTGCAGTCCTTTTAAGCACGATGATAAACTATTATTTCATCGTTTCAACGTCCGTTTTCTTTTTAATTTATCTTTTCTTCAGAGTGAAGTTTTCAGAAAAGAAATACACCATCAAAGATGCATTCAGATGCATAATTTTTTATACCATAGGCGGAATAAGTTCAATGTTCGTACTGCTTCCGTCCGCACTTAGTCTTCTTGAAACCCACAAGGCAACGGAAAGCCTTGCCTTAGGTTTTGCAAGAGGTCTTGCAACAATTCCTCAGCTTATCAAAATACTAAAAGGGATTGTTCTCCCCAGTGAAGGAATTTTAGGCTCTGCTTCAGGTTTTATGGCTTTCACTTTCAATTCAAATTCAGCATTCATTCCTTTCTTTGGTGCATTATTCCTCTTTATTGCAATCAGGAAAAAATCAGACAAATGGTATTATAAACTGATGAAAATACTTTTCCTTTTATCAGTTATTCCCTTTGGTAATGGTCTTTTCAGTCTGTTTACAAACATGAACTACACTCGTTGGTGGTATGCTTTTGTGCTGATGAGCATACTTGTGAGTATAAAAGTTCTTGAAGAAAAGCCCGAAGAACAAGATATCAGAAAAAGTGTAAAAACAATTACGGTTATTTCCGTTATTGTGGTTGCGGTTGCACTTTTTGCAAGAATACTGTGTGCTTACGTAATTAAAAGCTTCATCCCTGCAATCGTAGAAAATTTCAGTTCTTTACTTTCTGCTGATACAGCTGACACTGTTATGAAAAATGCATTTTTTCAGAAACTTTCCTTTGACGATTTAAGATACGTGATTGTGTTTATCATAATGACTGCTATCACATATCTTCCCCTTTATTTCTCAATGAAGAAAGGTTGGATTTTCGATGCAAAGAAAGTTGTTCCTGTTGTGGCAGTTATATGCATTGTAACTTATTCTTTGTATCTCGTAAACGAAGTAAATGTGTTTGAAAAAAATAAAGTTTACCGAGGCGGCGACATATCAGTAAGCGAAGACATAGCCTACACTCACAGAACGCATTATGATTATTCTTTTGCAAATTATCCTGCTGTTAAAAACCAACCCGGTATTACTGCATTTTCAAGTTTCAAATCTCATTCAACTGCTAATTTCTGCAACCTTGTAGGATATAAAAATACTCTTCATGTTAATTCAACAAAATATTTTGATACGCCTGCCATACAATCAGTTTTAAGTGTCAGAACTCTTGTGGATGAAGACGGAAATGAAACTGAATCACCCTACTACTCTCCTTTCGGTTTTACATACGATTACTACGTTTTAAGTGATTCATACAAATACACTCAAAAGAAAAAAGAAAATAACAAGAGAATTGAAACAATGACATATGCTTGTTTCGTTGATAAAGAAACTGCACAAAAACTTGAAGGAATTGTGAAACCTCTTGATAAAGAACTCGACTGGAAAGAAGCACGTGCAAAAACAGGTGCTGAAAACTTTCTCCTCACTTCAGATGGATTTACCGCCACTTCAAAAGGTGGAAAAGAACGTCTTGTGTTCTTCTCTATTCCTCACGACAATGGTTGGAAAGCATATGTCAATGGAAAAGAAACAGAAATTCTCACACTCAACGGCGGACTTATGGGTATCATTGTTCCCGAAGGTGAAAGCCGGATTGAATTTGAATTTACCACTCCCGGTCTTAAAGCCGGAATAATAATCAGCATTGTATCTCTTGTCGGATTGGCTGTATATTACATTACAGATAAAGCCCGTAATAAAAAGAAGTAAAACCTTATCTATAAAAAAGCGTTGCATCTGGGAATGTCGCTTCCCAAATGCAACGCTTTTTGTTACCTAACACATACATATATGCAGTACGGTTTATATTATTTTTTCATTATCCTCATTGCATTGAAAACAGCAATTAAAGCAATGCCCACATCACCAAATACAGCTTCCCACATACCTGCAATACCGAAAGCACCGAGAATAAGAAATACTCCTTTAACCACGAGTGAGATAACAATGTTTTGTATTACAATCCGCTTTGTTGATTTTGCTATATCAATAGCTTCCACAAGTTTGGATGGTTCATCGGTCATTAAAACAACATCTGCTGCTTCAATGGCTGCATCTGAGCCCAGACCACCCATAGCAATACCCACATCTGCACGAGCGAGAACCGGTGCATCATTGATACCGTCACCAATAAAAGCTAATTTACTGCCTGAAGACTTTTTACTATCAATCAGCTCTAACTTTTCCACCTTTTGATCAGGAAGAAGTTCGGCATAGTATTCATCTAAATTCAGTTCTTTAGCTACTGCTTTACCGATTTTTTCATCATCACCTGTCAGCATAACGGTCTTTTCAACACCAAGCCGTCTTAAATCAGCAATTGCTTTTTTACTGTCTGTCTTTATCTCGTCTGCAATCAAAATACAACCTGCAAATTGTCCGTCAACAGCAACATAAACCTTTGTGCCTGCCTTATCGCAAACTAAATAAGACACATTTTCATTTTCCATCAATTTGGTATTACCTGCTAATATCTTTCTGCCATCAACAACACTGATACCGTGTCCGGGGATTTCTTTGTAATCTGTGATTGCTGTCTGGTCAATTTCTTTTCCGTAAGCTGTAAGAATAGACCCCGCAATCGGGTGATTAGAAAAACTTTCGGCAAAAGCAGCATATTCCAATACCTGTTCATCAGAAAATCCATTTGCAGAGAAAATATCGGTTACTTTGAAAACACCTTTTGTGAGAGTACCGGTCTTATCAAAAACAACTGTGCCCACACTGTTCAATGCCTCAAGATAGTTACTTCCTTTTACAAGGACACCATGTTTTGAAGCGGCACCAATACCACCAAAGAAAGTAAGCGGAATAGAAATGACCAGTGCACACGGACAAGAAACTACAAGGAACACCATTCCTCTTCGTATCCATTCAATCCAATCACCGCCCGTTGCTAACGGAGGTACAATGGCGAGGATTGCTGCAAGAACAACAACTATTGGTGTGTAATAACGTGCAAATGTAGTGATGAAGTTTTCGGTAGGTGCTTTTCTGCTTGACGCATTTTCAACCAAATCTATAATTTTTGCCACAGTAGATTCACCGAATGCTTTTGTAACCTGTATAGTCAGTACACCACTTTGATTGATACATCCCGAAAGCACTTCATCGCCCTGACGAACAGTTCCCGGCACAGATTCGCCGGTCAACGCTTTTGTGTCAAGCATTGATTCTCCTTGGGTGACAACGCCATCCAAGGGAATCTTTTCGCCCGGTTTCACAACAATTATTTCACCAACAGAAACAGATTCGGGTGCAGTTGTTATTAGTTCACCGTTCCTGTTTACTCTTGCAAAATCGGGGCGAATGTCCATAAGGTTTGCAATAGACTTTCTCGAACGCTTAACGGACATATCCTGGAAAAACTCTCCAATCTGATAGAACAGCATAACAGCAACAGCTTCAGGGTATTCGCCAATAATGAATGCACCTATTGTGGATAAGCTCATCAGAAAGTTTTCATCAAACACACGACCTTTGGTGATGTTTTTTACTGCTTTCATTACAACATCAAAGCCAAAAATAATGTATGAAATGATCAGAAACGCCAATTCAAATGGCAGAGGCACTTTAATAATCTTACCCGATATGATTCCGATTGCAAAAAATATCGCACCAAAAATTAAGCGGATAATCATTTTTTTGCTATCACCTTTGTCATCTTTGCTCTTCTTATCTGCAATCGCAGTAGTTTGTGCAACATACTCCGACACTTCAACCTCAGGCTCATGGCTATGTACAATTACTTCAATCTGCTTTGCTACAGATTCAATAAAAGAAACATCAACCTCAATGGTTAAAGTCTGTTTCATCAAATTTACAACAGAAGAACTGACACCATCTAACTCGCCAACTTCCTTTTCAATTCTGGCAGAACAGTTGGGGCATTCCAGTCCTTTTAATAAAAATATTTTTTCCATATGGAACTTACTCCTGTTTCATAGTTGTTCAATTATCAAACTATAATATTCTAAAAAAAGCAAGATTATTTCTCACCGTTGTTTCATTAATCGTTCAAATGCTCCAACCCTTTATCAAGGATTTCTTTTACATGATCATCTGCTAAAGAATAATAGACAATCTGAGCTTCCCTTCGAAACTTGACAAGGTTAGCCAAACGCAACGCTTTCAGTTGATGGGAAATCGCAGATTTGGTTACACCAAGAAGAACCGCTAAATCACAAACACACATTTCACCCTGCTCAAGTGCGTGTAAAATCTGAACTCTTGTGCCATCACCAAACATTTTGAACAGGGATGCAAGTTCCAGATAATCCTCTTTGGGTTGCATCTTTTCACGAATTTCATTTACTATATCTTCGTGAATAACATCACAATCACATGAAAAGTTTTGCTTCATTGTTATCCTCCTTTTAGCAGTTGAGCAACTATTCAACTATATTGTATTTGTTTCCTTGCTATTTGTCAACTATCATCTGTTTTCATAACACTAAGCCACTTATAAAAAACGTTGCATTTGGGAATGTCACTCCCTCCTGCAACGCTTTTTATTTGCTATTCAGTTCATGTCCAGAAAAGCTGTCCGTATATCGTTAAATTACTGATAATCGCTATTTATCTGCAGAATTTCACCGCAGTACCATACGCAATTACCTCAGCAGCGCCCTGCATAACAGCAGATGATGCATAACGGATATTAACGATAGCATCTGCACCAAGTGTTTCTGCCTCTGCAACCATTCTCTTTGTTGCAAGGGCACGCGCCTCATTCATCATTTCGTTATAGGATTTAAGTTCTCCGCCAACCAGAGTTTTGAAGCTCTGAGAAATATCTTTACCGATATGTTTGGACTGAATTGTGCTACCTTTTACAAGTCCCAACATTTCAAGTTCTTTTCCGCTGATGTAATCAGTATTTACTAAGATCATCTTCTTCACCTTTCTTTATTTCTTTTATTCTTTCTATACAGACCTTGACCATTATGACTGAAAAAACCAATGGAAGAATACCTAAAACATACTTCCATATACCATCAATCAATGAAATCAAAAAGCCAAAATAAAAAGCATAGTATAAAACCATAATGATGGTTATCAGAATTGGTGGTAACAGTTTTCTGTTATATTTTTTCATTTTTTAGCCGAGAGCAACCATGCTGAAAACAAGTGCGAAGAGGGCAACAGTTTCACAAAGACCAACAACTGTGATGTACTGTGAGAAACCTTTGCCTGTTTCTGCAAGAGCATCTGCACCTGCAGCACCTGCTTTACCCTGGAATACTGCAGAAAGTGCCATTGCAAGACCTGATGCAATACCGAGGCCGAGAAGGAATGCAGGGTCAGCAGTTGCTGTTTTCATCTGCTGCATAAGAAGGAAACCGTAAATTGTCTGTGTAAGAGGTGCGCCTGCAAAAACTGTAAGAATGAAAGGCGCTGCTTTGTTGCTCATATAGCATTTTTTCCAGGCACCGATTGATGCCTGACCTGCAATACCGATACCGATTGCAGAACCGATTGCTGCGATACCCATTGATAAAGCTGTTGCTAATAATCCGAAATTCATAATAATTCTCCTTATTTTTCAATATTTTCTTCAAAGGGTTTGAATTTATGTCCGCTCCAGGACATATCAAGGTGTGATGAAAACTCCAATGTGTTAAGTCGTATTCCGTGAACGATAACTGAAAGCACATTCAATATCATATTAAGTCCGTGACCGAACACAAGAAGTATAATTGCAAGTATCATAAACATAAAGTTGCCCAGCATAGGACCTGCAAGCTCGTTTACTGTTGCAGCTATAGCCGCACCTGCAAGGCCAACAGCCCAGAGACGTATATACGAAACTATATCTGAGAAAACATTTACTACACCCAGCAGAACCGAAACAATATTTTTAAGGCTTGCAAGGATTGACTTTATAATATTTCCTTCATAGTTTGCAAATACGAAGCTCATAACGAAACCTGCTATAACCATTATAAGAGCAACTGTTCCCACAGGAACGCCGCCGATTACAAGGCCAAACGGGAACACCTGAGCATTCACAACGAAGCTGAGCACCACATAAAAGATGCCCATAAGCTGCATAATTGAACCGATGTCACCGAGAACCTTTATTGATTTTCTGTTTCTTGCTGCAACTTTAATGTGTGCCACAGCAAGCTGAACAAGTGCTAATGAGAAACAGAATATCTGCAGATTCTGTGCTGTTGTAAGTCCGTATTCTCCGTTCGTCCAGAAGGGATACCATATTTTATCGGCATAAACATTCGAAATAACAGGAATTGATAATTTCTGAAGCCACAGAGGTAACTGTTCTGCTGAAAGACCGAACCATGTGCAGGTAAGCGTTCCCCAGAGAATAGTTGACAAGCCGAAAAGTCCTATAAGCAAAAATGCAGGAGGAATACTTTTCTTTGAAATAAGATTTTTTGCAATGAGAATTCCTGTAATTGCACATATGAAAAGTCCGTATCCGCCATCGCCGAAAATTATGCCGAAGAAAACAAGGATAAATGCCAGGAACCAACCTGAAATATCATACTCAAAATATCCCGGGACTGTGCCGAGGAAATCTGTAAGAGGATAAATAAGACTGACAAATTTATTGTTCTTCAGCTTTGTCGGAACATTATCTTCTTCTGTAGGTTCTTCAACAAGAAGACCCCATGAATTATCCTTTGCTGTCTTTTTCAGGCGTTCAAGGTTTTCTTCTTCCACATATCCTGTGAAGTAGGCAACGGAAACATTGCTTTTTCCCTCAGCAGAAATATCTTCATTTGCCATACCTGTTGCATAAACTTCAAATTCTATTTCTTTTTCATAAGTCCTTATTGATTTTTTTATGCTGTCGGCATAACCTGCAAAAGAAGAAACTTTTTCTTCAATTTCTTCAATTCGTTTGTTAAGGCTTTCAATCCTGTTCTTTATTTCTGCAGTTGATGTTTCAGGAAGTTCAAGTTTGTATAATTTTAATGAATCAGCAACCTGGTCTTCACCTTCAAAACCTGATCTGATAAGCAGAAATTTCACGGAAGATTTTGTTTTCTGAAAAGACAGGGTTTTTACATTTTCGCCCAGTTTTTCATACTCTGCCTTCGGCATTTCGTAGAGTGAAACTTCAACACCTTTTTCTGCTAATTCAGAAAGTTTTTCAGGGTCAAGTTCACCCCAGGATGAAAGTCGGTCAGATTCAGTAGTAAGAGAAAGTTTTTCTGCAGAACACAGTTTCTTTTCTTCTTCAAGCGCCACAATTTCCTCGGCAACTGATATTGCACGGGAAACATCTGCACTTTTTGAATTTATCTTTTTGGTTTTTCTTTCCGCTATGCTGAAAAGTGCACTTTCAAGAAGGGAAACTTTTCCTTTCAGGTCTTCAAGTTTTTCGCCTGAACCTTCAACTGATTCAATGTGAAGGATTCCCAACTTACGAAGTTTTTTCAGCGTTTCGGTTTTTTTATCTCCCATAATTATGAGAGAAACTTTTTTCAAAGGCACTATCATAACGAATACACCTCCGTTTCCGAAGATATTTCGTTTCTCAATGCTATTTTTCGTTTTGAGATTTTTGAACGTACAACGGCACTCACCTGCTGGTCCGCCATATAAATTGAGATTTTCTTGATGTTTTCCTCTGTTTCGGGAATTTTAACCTTTTCAAACAAGTTGACTCTCTGGGATGTTGCCCGAAGCTCCTCTCCGAGAAGTCGCACCTGTTCATCCAACACCTCCGCTTCAAGGTCAAGGGACATAGCCTTTTCCATATGGTTTGCAGCTATATCTACCCAAAGGGGAGTTTCATATAAATCGTAATCTCCGCGTGAGAAATCCGCACCTTCATATACGGGAATAGAAACTCCCGCAATGTTACCTGTACCCTTGCGGATGTTTTTCACTGTGATTATTCCGTCAGGGAAGGCTTCCGTTTCGCTGAAAACAGCAATCCATGAATCAAAGCCTTTTTCAAGGTCTTTTCTTTCTTTTCTTACTGTTTCGGCTTTCGCCTCAATAGTGCGTATTTCAGCCTGAAGCTGTTGTTTTTTCAGTGTCAGAGTAGGCAAATATCTCCGATACATTTTAAGGGCATCTTTCTGTATCTTCAACTCATTTTTAGTCAGTTTGATTTTTGCCACTTTAATCCCCCTTACTTAACTTTCCAGAATTCGTCTGTAAGGTCGGATTTTATACCGGTTTCATCTTTTTCGAAACATTCTGCAAGAATTTCCCAACCAAGGTCAAGCGATTCTTCAAGAGTGAGATTAACTGATAAATCCATAAGCCTGTTTTCAAAAAGCTGACCGTATTTGAGTAATTTTTCATCCCAGCGGTTCATTGAGAAGCCCATATTTTTCTTTTCCAATGTTTCTTTATAGGATGAATATAATCTGATCATAGAGTCCATAAGAATGCGGTGATCCTTACGGGTTTTACTGTTTACATTCTGTTTAAGACGTGAAAGTGAACCGAAAGGCTCAATTCTTCCGCCTTTGAGGTAATACTGCCCTTCTGTAATGTAACCTGTATTATCAGGAACGGGATGAGTTACGTCGTCACCGGGCATTGTTGTAACTGCAAGAACAGTAACAGAGCCTGAATCGTTAAAGTCAACAGCTTTTTCATAACGGGAAGCCAACTGTGAATAAAGGTCACCGGGATAACCACGGTTTGAGGGAACCTGTTCCTGAGTGATGGCAATTTCTTTCATTGCGTCTGCAAAGTTTGTCATATCTGTGAGAAGCACAAGAACATCCTTATCCTGCAAAGCAAACTGCTCTGCAACAGCAAGCGCCATATCGGGAATCATCATACATTCAACGGTGGGGTCGGATGCTGTGTGAATAAACATAACAGTTTTGCTTAATGCACCGCCATTTGAAAGTTCTTCTTTGAAATAAAGGAAGTCGTCATATTTAAGTCCCATACCGCCAAGAACAATAACATCTGCTTCTGCCTGCAAAGCAATTCTTGCAAGAAGCTGGTTATACGGTTCACCTGAAATTGAGAAAATAGGAAGCTTCTGCGAAACGACAAGAGTGTTGAACATATCAATCATAGGGATATTTGTTCTCATCATACGGTATGCAAGAATACGCTTTGTGGGGTTTACGGAAGGTCCACCGATAGGCTTCATATTATCAGTAAGTGCAGGACCTTTGTCCCTGGGCTCGCCTGAACCGTTGAAAATTCTGCCCAGCAAGTCTTCGCTGAATGAAACACGCATTTCGTGACCGAGGAAACGCACCTCGTCACCTGTTGAAACACCCTGACCACCTGCAAAAACCTGAAGTGAAACTACATCACCGTCAATTTTGTTAACCTGAGCGAGTGATTTGCCGAAACGTGTTGTTATCTGCGCTAATTCGTTGTAACGTACATCCTGTGCTTTTACGGTAATAACGTTACCTGTAATTGATTCGATTCTGTTAAAAACTTTGTTCATTCCCACTCACCGCCCTTTAACAAAAGTTCTGCATCGCGACTTAAACTACCCTGACCTTCAGCATATATTGCATCAATTTCTTTTTCTGCATTTCTGAAAGCATCGCTTTCAAATTCAGTGTAGTTCCAGTCAATAAATTTCTGACGCATACGATTCAGGAAAATTCGTGCATCATCTTTATTATCAAGATCATATACGCTTCCAAGAATGTATACAAGCTTATCTGTAACGTAACGCTGACGTGCAGTTGTGCAGTTAGCATCAACCGGATCAAATGAGTTCTGCTGTAAATAAACAGAATCAAGCATTTCTGCTTTAAGGTAAATAACATAATCTGCAAGGCTTGTGCCTTCTTCACCGACAACCTTCATCATTGAGCCGATTTCATCACCATGAAGAAGAATATTCTTAAGATAACCTGATTTTGCAGATTCTGTAACTGTATTATATTTTGACCATGAAATAAGGGGGTCAATTGCAGGATATTTTCTTGCATCCGAACGTTCTCGTGAAAGACCGTGGAATGCACCTACAACTTTAAGTGTTGCCTGAGTAACAGGTTCTTCAAAGTTACCGCCTGCAGGAGAAACTGTACCGCCGATTGTAACTGAACCTTTGCTTCCGTCAGGAAGGAGCACACAACCTGCTCTTTCATAGAAAGCGGCAATATATGATTCAAGGTATGCAGGGAAAGCTTCTTCACCGGGAATTTCTTAAAGTCTGCCTGACATTTCACGCATTGCCTGTGCCCAACGTGATGTGGAGTCAGCAAGCATCAATACGTTAAGACCCATCTGTCTGTAATATTCAGCAAGTGTTACTGCTGTGTAAACTGATGCTTCACGGGAAGCAACGGGCATTGATGAAGTATTACATACAATAATTGTTCTCTCCATAAGAGAACGTCCTGTTTTCGGGTCTGTAAGTTCAGGGAATTCTGTAAGAGTTTCAACAACTTCACCTGCACGTTCACCGCAAGCAGCAATGATAACAATATCAACATCTGCATATTTTGATGTAGTGTGCTGTAAAACTGTTTTACCTGCACCGAAAGGACCGGGGGTACAATAAGTTCCGCCTTTTGCCACAGGGAAGAATGAGTCAATAAGACGCACCTTTGTTTCCATTGTTTCTGTAGGTGCAAGTCGCTCACTATAGCATTTCACTGCACGTTTTACAGGCCATCTGAAAGCCATTGAAACAGGAATTTCTCTGCCTCTTTCGTCAGAAAGCACTGCAACCGTTTCGGTTACTGTATATTCACCTTTATCTGCAATTGATTTAAGAGTGTAATTTCCGAGCAGATAGAAAGGTACAAAAATTTTATGTGTGAAAGGTCCTTCGGGAACTGTGCCTAAATATTCACCGGCACGTAAGTTATCGCCGATTTTTGCTGTAGGAGTGAACTCCCATTTCTTTTCTGCATCAAGTCCGTCAGCATAGTTGCCTCTTTCAAGGAACCAACCTGCCTGTTCTGCCAATATGGGCAACGGATTCTGAAGTCCGTCATAAATCTGACCGAGAAGACCCGGGCCTAACTGTGCAGAGAGCATTTCGCCTGTGAAATCAACATCGTCACCGCATTTAATGCCACCTGTCATTTCATATACCTGAATTTGTGCAATGTTTCCGCGTATACGGATAACCTCGCTTTTGAGTTTTGTATTATCAACATTAACGTAGCAAATTTCGTTCATAGAAACGCTGCCATCAAACCTTACTGATACAAGGTTGCCATTAATACTTACTACTTTACCTTTATTTTCGGCCATTATATAACCTCCGATCTGTTTTTATCCATAATGGAGCTGTAGATATTTCTGTATGCAGTTTCTCCGCTTTCCGAGTCAAATTTTCTTATGCGTTCAATTATTTTCAGTTTAAGTCCGTAATAAAACACAAATTCCTCTGAGAATGAATCCATAGGTCTGAGGGATTCAAGAAAATCAAGACGGTAGCGATTAAGAAATTTTTCTGCTTCCATAGGGCTTTCAATTTCAACAGCAGTACGTACTGCTTGCAGAAGTGCCGGAGAAAACAAATCATTTTCCGTATCAAAAGATTTATTCATTTTCTCTGCACGGAGTTTTCCCAGCGCAAAGCGGAGATTTCTTTCGCCCTCGTTCCACTGTTCAATCAGAGCTGACATTGATTTTTCAGGATTTCTCGGTGGCATAAGGGTTAATTTTTTCAATTCACCCTGTGCTTTTTTGCTGAGAAACCTCTGACAAAGCTCCATAAACCTTTCCTCTGTAATAGGCAGAGGTGTGTTTTCGGAAATTCCGTCAAGGGACGGTAATTGAGATATCAGATAATATTCTGCCATAATTATTCAGCCTCTTTCAGAAGTGCAGTAACTTTGGGGCTGAGATAGTTTGCAAGCATATCTGTAACAGCTTCTGCAGAATAATCATAATAAACTGTTCCGTTATCAGTTGCAATACGGAAACCACCGTCAAAATTATCATTTGCTCTGAGTGTAACACCGCCAAGCATTTTTGTTTTTAATTCTGCAAGCAATGCACCCTCAAGTTTTGCAAGGTCATCACTTCCCAGAATCACAGAAATATCTTCTGCTTCAGGTTTACCTGCCCAGCATTCAATTGCATTGATAATAAGTTTTGCAAAATCATCTGATGAATAAACTGCATTCACATTGCTGCCCACAATCGCTTTAAGTTCTCTTGTAACACTTTCTCTGAATGAGATAAGCAAGTTACGACCTGCCTGACGGATTGCATCTTCACCGGATTTTACAGTTTTTTCAGTTTCAATTTTTGCATCAGCAATAATCTTATCTGCCTTTTTCTGTGCATCGGAGATGATTTTTTCAGCCTCAGCTTTTGCAGAAACAAGAATTGCTTCTGCCTGTGATTCAGCTGCTTGAACACCGTCTTTTTTAATCTGGGCAATAAGTTCTTCAAGTTGTATTTCCATTATACATTCTCCTTTTCAGTCTGTTCTTATATTATGAGAATTTTATAAAAAAGCAAAAAAGAACCAACATCCTCTGCAGTCAGCTGGTTCCTAAAAACATTATTGGTTCTATACAATTTATTATACCACAAGTTCTTTTTTTGTCAATAATTTTATACGTTACAAAAGATAAAAATGCAATTATTTATTATACAGATAAGTTTTATAAACAGCCCATACCACTGCAATTTCTCTCAACCGTTTATCTTCTGTTGTTTCTCCTGTTTAATTGCTTGATTTTCTTATTTCACTATGATATCATAACTTATTGACCGGGGAACTGAAAAACATATTATATACTGAGTAAATCTGACCGTAATATGTATCAGTTTTTATCATAAATTTATTTTTTGGGGGCAATTAAACTTGGCAACTATACTCCTTATTGTAATTTACATCGCATTTATAGGTCTTGGAGTTCCTGATTCACTTATCGGTTCTGCATGGCCTGCTATTCATACTGAACTCAATATCCCCGTTGAGTCTGTGAGTGTTCTTACATTTCTCATTTCCGGTTGCACTGTGTTATCAAGTATGTTCAGTGCAAGAATTCTCAACAAACTGGGAACTGCTAAAGTTACTGCTTTCAGTACTGCTATGACTGCATTGGCATTGCTGGGCTATTCTTTTGTTCCGTCTTTCTGGTTTATGATTCCGTTAGCTGTTGTTCTCGGACTTGGCGCAGGCGCAATAGATTCAGGGCTTAATAACTATGTAGCTCTTCACTGCAAAGCAAGTCATATGAATTTTCTCCACTGCTTTTATGGTGTTGGTGTATCACTAAGCCCCTACCTTATGTCCTATGCATTAAGCAACATCGGCTGGCGTGGTGGCTATCGCTATGCTTTTTATGTTCAGTTAGGTATTGCAATATTGCTGATTGTGTCTGTTCCTTTATGGAAAAAATCTTCTTCAGCCGAAGAAACAGAAGAAGAAAAAGGCGTAAATCTTACTCTTTTGCAGATGGCTAAAAAATCAGAAGTACGTTTGGTATGGCTTATTATGCTTGTCACCAATGCAATTGAATATGCCTGCGGAGTATGGGGAAGTACATATCTTGTAGAAGAAAAAGGATTTGAGATAAAATACGGTGCACTTGCACTGACAATATATTATGTGGGCATGTCAATCGGACGTTTTGTTTCCGGTTTACTTGCTGATAAAATCAGCACATGGAAGCGTATCGGCATAGGCACTGCTATTCTTGCTCCTGCTATTATAATTATGCTTCTGCCCTTACCGGGAGTATTTTCTGTTGTCGGCTTGTTCCTCATAGGTCTTGGCAATGGTTCTATTTATCCGAATATGATACACCTGACACCCCACAACTTCGGAAAAGAAGTTTCACAATCAATTATGGGTTCACAGATCGCCTTCGCTTACATCGGTGTTATGTTAGCACCACCTGCAGTAAGCCTTATAAGCGGAGTGTTGGGAATAAAAGTATATCCTGTCCTGCTTGCTGTACTTTATGTGGCAATGGTTATTGCTCTGAAATGTTTTATCAGACGTTTGAAAAAACATGGAAGATATAATGCAAATATCTGAATTTGTAAAGGTGTTCTATAATGAAAAACAATGATAAATTCGATTTAAACAGTTTCATCTCCCCTGATGTTTCATTTTCGCCTGTATATATCTGGGTGTGGAATGATATCTGCACCTGTGAAATTATAGATGCTCAGCTTGCAGAAATGCAGAATCTGGGCATACGTGCATTTTATATTCTTCCCGAACCGAAAAATTTCCGACCTGACAGTATGCCTACAAACCTTAAACCCGACTATCTCTCCAAAGAATACTTCAATCTCTGTGCTTATGCCATAAAAAAAGGCAAAACACTTGGTATGAATTGTTGGATTTATGATGAAGGCGGTTGGCCCTCAGGCAGTGCATGCGGAAAAGTAATAAAAGATCATCCTGAATATGCACGTCAGGTGCTGAAATTTTACCAGCGTTCATTTTCCAAAGGAGATATGTATAAAAAGACAAGCCCTGATGTTCTTGCTGCTTTTCCCAATGATAAGGAAATCATTGAAGAAGGTTATATATTTCCCCAAGATACTGTTGTAACTGAATATATTGCAGAAAAAGAAAACGGCAGTTATCCCGACTTACTCAACAAGAAAGCAACGGAATATTTTATTGAAATTACTCATCAGAAATATGCTGAAACTTTGAAAAACGAGTTCAGCCATACTGTTTCAGCAGTGTTTACAGATGAGCCGAAAGCACCGTTGATGCCTTTCAATGAAGAATTAGAAAAGAAATATGAAACAGCATACGGTGAATCAATATTACCTCACCTTCCGTTGATTGCAAAAAGAACAACGCTCACAGAAGAAAACGTTCACATATTGCACCGCTGGTATGATTTATGCAGCCGTATGTTCTGCGAAAATTTTCTTCTGCCTTGTAAAAAGTGGGCAAATGAAAACGGAATTGCTTTTATAGGACATCTGGATAAAGACCACGACCCTCTCGGTTGTATGGATGGTGGCGGAAACTTTAACCTGATGCGTGCTCTCAGATGTTTTGATATTCCTGGAATTGACATTATATGGCGTCAGCTTTACCCTGAAAATAAAATCGCAAGCAAAGACGATATGAACGCTTACAACGGATTTTTCCCCAGATATGCTTCATCTGCTGCCGCACAGAACGGTACAAAATTTGCAATGAGTGAAGTTTTCGGTGTGGCAGGACCGGGACTCACTTACGATATAATGAGATATACTGTAGGCTATCAGGCTGTGCACGGAATAAACATATTTAATCCCTTTAATTTCCCACTCGGTCGTACAGGTCAGCTTCTTGCTCAGGAACTTCCGATTTTTACAGAGAATCAGATTTTCTACAGTTATCTCGGTCAGTTCAATCGTTATACAGAGCGGTTATCTTATGTATCTTCTCTGGGAGAACGGCTATGCGAAACAGGTCTTTATTATCCTGTTTCTGATTTCCAGGGTGGTCTTAAATCAGAGATGATAGCCAAAGAGTTCGATATTCTCGGCAGAGAACTCGAAGATAAAATGGTGGATTTTGATATTGTTGACGATGATGTTATACAGTGTGCGGAAATAACCGATGAAGGTTTTATGCACATAGGCAGAGCAAAATACAAAAATATCATTATCCCCAAAGATGCTCATATACCCCAAGATACTCAAAGGGCATTGGACAGTTTTATAAAACATGGTGGCAGAGTTTCTTATGAGCTTACAAATCTCGCCCCTGTGATTAAGGTTGACGGTAACGGATTACGTGCAATGCACAGAAAAACTGATAATGCTGAAATTTTTTGTCTGTTCAGAGAAACGGAAGAAAATGCGGATTACAAAATTTACTTACCTTCTTCAAGTGGATATCTGCTTGATGCGGAAAATGGTAAATTACAGAAATTACAAACTGAAAACGGCATTCTTAATCTCTCACTTGCCATAGGTGAAACAGCTGTAATTTTACTTACAGATGAACAACTGAATGCCCAAAAGAAAAAAGAATTCAAAACAAAAACCCAAATCCGTAATAACTTTATGTTCAGTAAAAAAACGGAACTCATCTGTAACGAAAACGGTTTTGAAAATATAATACATTCTGAAAACTCAGTTCCCATCAGCCTTGGTGATTGGTCTTATTTAACCGGCAGTGCTTACTCAGGCAGTGGTGTTTATGAAACAACATTTACACTCCCAACCGAAAAAGCAGGTCAGGAAGCCGAAATTGACCTTGGTGATGTGCATTTCGTAGCTTCCGTATATCTCAACAACCAATTTTCAGGAACACGTCTTATGCCTCCGTACAGATTTAAAATACCCGAGGGACTACTGCAAAAAGAAAACAAACTGAAAATAGTTGTGACCAACACATCAGCTAATTGGTATGTACATACCGACTACTTTGACAAATGGCAGACAGAAGAATTATCTCCCTATTTTGACGGAGAAAAAGAGTCAGCAAAAAGCTCTGTATCAGGTGGTTTATACGGACCTGTTGTAATATATACAGAATAAGATTTCTGACTTTCCGGACATATAATTCATAAAAAAAGCGTTGCATTCGGGAAATCACCACTCCCTCCTGCAACGTTTTTTGTTATTCATTTTTATATTCTTTCTGCATTATATTCCATTAACCAATCCCGATACTTTTTCATATCTGTATTGTCAGGTTCGACTGATAAAACATAATTTATCCTGCCAAGTAATTTTGGTATATAAGTTTCAGGAACTTGGGAGATATGGGCTGTTTTAAGATGGGATTCAACACCAAATTTCATACAGTAATACATTTCCTGTCGGATCTTCTTTTTATATGAATCTGAAATGCTTAATTTTTCATTAACAACAATGCCGGTTACAGTCTGCCTCTGACCTTTTCCTGCAACAACGGTTTTTTTCTTATTTAAAGTGAAACCAAGTTTTTTCAGTTCACTCTTCACACGTTTAATAACACTACCCGGAACAAAATCACCGGAGAAGGTCATATCATCACAATAACGGGTATATGTTATTCCCTTCTTTGAACACCACAAACCGATTTCATTATCAAAATCACGCATAATAATATTTGAAACAGCAGGAGAAGTAGGTGCACCCTGAGGCAAAGCGCCTCTGTAAAGGCACAGAATTGAAAGCAAACCGCTGATTTGTGCAGAATATCTTTTTTCTGTAAACACTTTTTCTTTTAAGAGATTATAACCGATATTATCAAAAAAGTGCTTTATATCAAGTTTTAATAACACCTGCTTTCCTGTATGTAAACAGGCATTTAATTTAGTACTTCCGCCCGGTTTATATGCAGTTGCATAGGGTGAAATTTCTTCCCATAACAACAGTTTGTTATTTATAACGCGTTGAATCATTTTAAGAGATTCTGTGGGAACATTAAGCCTTCTGTATTCACCATTTTCTTTAGGAATTTTCACAGAATGGTAGTGCTTGTGTATACGGTTGGCAACAGAATACAGAAATTTTTCTGAAAAGCCCAAATCATTTTCCAGGGAGGAAAACTCCTTGTAAACTATCATTATGAAATTTTCCTCCCTTCTCTTGCGGAACAGAACATAGTGGATATCGAAGCGACACAGCTGTATACTGAGCCCTGACCAAGGGCTTTTGATACAGCGAGTAAGCTTTGATTGAATGAATTGAGCGAAGTGAAAGCAATGAATACTGCACACTTCTGCATTCCGACAACGACTCGCTGCCGGTGCCAAAAAACTTGACATACGCTAGTGTTCCGCGTCAGTTGAATGAATCAATATTCAGCATACGGATGATTATACCAAATGGTGGTGTATATTTCAAGTTGTTTATAATCCACAAAACAGGCAGATTCATAGCATCTTCCTCTCCCGGATACGGTCCATCACCATCTGTGAAAATAACCACGCATGCAGGCATTTCATTTTCGTAATTATCTTTTATGTATTCAAATATTACGCTAAAATCTGTCCCGCCACCACCATAAGGAATAATGCTTAATAAATCATCAACATTTTCAAATGGCATTGGCTCTTTTACGCTTACATCAAAGAAACCCACCTTACCTGTAAGTTTGTTATCAAACTGTTCAATAGCTCCTTTGATTTCAGAATAAGCAGCTGAAAGTTCTTTGTTTTTTACTGAACCGGATGTATCAACCATAAACAATATATCTCTGGAAACATATTCTTTCTCATTGAAATCAGGCAGAAAGAAATCGGTTTCAGAATAACGTCTGTCAGGGGGAGAGAAAGAATAATCACAAATCCTTTCCTGCAAAAAATTATTCAGAAGTTTTTTCCAATCAAGGTAAGGTTCTTTAATGTTATTTATAACCCTTCTCATAAAATGAGGAACAATTCCTGCACCCTTTGATTTCCCTTCCGAAGAATCAAGCTTCTGGACTATAGCTGATGCCAGACTGCGCCAGGCTTGTTTGACTGCTTCATTATCAGCAATGTTACCATCAATCCCGTAACCTCCGTCTGTTTTGTCGGAGTAAGCACGGACTAAACTCTCCGATTCGTGAGTATCAAGAATCATATCACCCAGATAACCATTGTCAGTTTTATCCCAGTAAATATCACTATCAAAGAAAAACTTACTCCTTGCTTTTTCATCAAGCAAATGAAAACCAAACGGTAAAATATGTTTTTCTTTAGGTAATTCAACGGGATTTGTCAGATCGTGAGAATTTTTTATTTTAACTTTTCCGAAGTGCGGATATTTTTCATCTTCAAATCCACATTCAAAAAGCAGAGAATTCACAAAAATATCGCAGGTATAATGAAAAGATTCACCTGCCAGATCATGAGTGCGCCATATATGACCAAAAACAATATGCATTATCTGGTGGGACAGTATGTAGTCCAATTCATAATCATATAGTTTTTCTATAAACTGAGGTGAGAAATAAACACAACGTCCATTTGTGGAAATCTTCTTCATATCTGGAATTGCTACATATTTCAGATGCATCAAAAGCAGGGCAAGATAAGGGTGACTTATCATCAGACGGCTTCGTGATGCTTCTATTTTATTCTTGAGTTTTCTCTTCCTTTGCTCTGTCATAACACACCGTAATCTTCCCAGTATCTGCCTGATCTGTGAAACCAATCATTAAAAGCATATATTTTTGACAAGGTTTTTACCAGAGATTTAATCTGAAGAAAATCTTCAAAAATACGGTTTCTGAATTCCAAAGGCAGTTTTTCCGCATAATTAACTGCATTGTGAACTTCTGCTTCTGTAGCTTTATTTTTGGCATAGGTTATAATTTCTGATGAGAGTGCAAAAAGCGTTTCGGGACGTTTCGGAACAGATGTGGCACTTCCGTTAAAAACATCTTCAACATCAGGAATTTCACTATATATCTCACACCAGCTTAACAATTCATAAGCTGTATCATCACCGATACAACCTGCTACAAGAGGAAGAACATCTTTCAGATTATCTGAAACATTATTTAAAATATTGCTTACCATTTCCCACGAACGTGGTGTGGGGAATGCAAGGTTTCCCGAAGAAGAATCAAAGTTCATAAGCATACTGGGATTATAAGACAAGAAACCAAGCACAATACTGTTTATCCCCTTTCCGATTGCCCATTGATGCCAACTCTGGTGATTGCCCACAATCTCAATATGGCACAATCTGTTAGCAAGGGCTTTAGGCATTGTGTAGGCAACGGAGCGGTCAGTAACCCTGTTACCTGCAGCAACAACAATACAGTTTTCCGGCAATTTATGTTCGCCAACCGTTCTGTCAAGAGTTATCTGATATGCCGCCGCCTGAACAGATTGAGGTGCTGCAGAAATTTCATCAAGAAATAAGATATTCACAACATCAGGACTTTCGTCCATCTGAAAAATTTTAGGCTTAAGCCATACCGCAAGGGTTTTATCCTCATTTGCTGTGGGAATACCGCGAAGGTCAACCGGATTAAAAAGCAACAATCTTACATCGGTAATCTCAACTTTTTTATCTGTTTTTTCAGATATAACTTTTGCAACCTGCCTTATGCCCTGTGATTTACCTACACCGGGTGGTCCCCAAAGCATAACAGAAGGAAATTCTTTAAACGATATATGAGATTTTATAAGTGATACATACGCTGTTGAAAGTTGTCTGACCATCTTATCAACCGTCAATTCATATAAATTTGTGTTTTGCTGTACCATAAAGTCACCTGATTTCATCTGATTCAGATAATTAACCTACCTTAGATACAGTAACATATAATTTCATACAGTACAATTTCCCCGGCATCGGTCAGTCCATAAAATCGGACAGTGCCGTGATGCAAAAAAACTCCGATACGTTTCAGCGTATCGGAGCTTTTCTTCTTTATTACATTAACATACAATTTTAAAATTCGTAATCGGGTTTTACTTTTTCCCCTGTTTTTGCTGATTCTACAATCGCAAGGCAGACAGCAACTGTTTTTGCGCCTTCTCTTGCATCTGTCAGAACATCCTTATTGTTAAGAATTGCATCTGCAAAAACGTCAAATTCTTTAACTGCATTGTGGTTATTAACTTCAATTTCAATTATTTCAGGTTCTTTTGTAATCTGTTTATCATCAACTGTAAAGAGTGTCATTGTTGGGGATGTGTTGTCACAAATGAGAGTTCCTTTTGTTCCGTAAATAACTGTTCTCATTGTGTAATCACGTTTGCAACCTGTTGACACAAACACCTTACCTGCCAGATTATCATCAAATTTCATAATTGCAATTGTTGCATCATCATAAGTAACGTGAGGAAGAAGTTTATGTGTACCGTAAGCAAAAACTTCCTGAGGGTCACCTGCAAGCCATCTTAACAAATCAACTGCATGGCAACCGCCACCGATTACACCATGACGGTTTGGATCGCAACGCCAGGGCTCCTGGATCAACATATAATCGTGGGCATATTCTGATTCAACAAAATATAATTCGCCGATAGTGCCTGATTCAATTATTTCCTTTGCTTTTTCAAAAGCAGGAGTAAATCTGCAAATCTGACCTACCATGAATTTTGCATCTGATTCTTCTGCAACTTTTACAATCTCTTCAATATCTTCTCTTGTTAAAGCAAGAGGCTTTTCACAAAGAACATGTTTACCTGCACGAAGCAAATCGCAGGAAACTTTTTTATGCTGCTGGTCAGGAATTGCAACTGTAACCACATCGATATCTTTATTGTTTACAATATCCATATAGTCAGTTACCCATTTTTCTTCCGGGATATTATATCTTTCACCTGCAAAACGCAGATTTTCTTCGTTGCTGTCACAGATTAAAGCAATTTCTGCATCTTCGCAACCCAAAGCTCCCTCAACATGACTCATTCCGAATTTCATGCCGATATTTGCAACCTGTAATTTCTTTTTCATAAGAAAGTACACCTTTCAATTTTTTAAATCATACTGAATATAATCTCTGATATCCTAGTCCACAACGGTATATTTCTCAGAAAAATAAAAATAAAAAGCAATCCGGAAAAAATAAGTACCACCGGAACACTATACATGTGTTTCAATATTTTCAAAGGCATTTTTTTATCAAAAAGAAACACAAGGTTTAAAAGCACAACGGTTACAGCAAAATATATCACAAGCAAAAACAGATATTGATTGTGATTAAATGCCTCAACTATATGCCCGTTGAGAATGGAATTAACAAAATGTGTTCCGCCACAGGCAGCACATTTGCCACCAATACGGACCCACTGGCAAGGTTCATTTGTTGTTAACATAACATCTGTCAGTTTTTCACATATAAAACCTGCCGGAATAAGCAGAAGATCAGAAATTATTGTTATCAGTTTTTTATGTTTCTTTATTTTATCAATCATAATAAAAACAAATTACAGGAAGACTTTCATAGATTGTCTTCCTGTATTATTTCAAATTAAAGGTTTTCCATCAATCCTGCAAGTCCTG
>JAZSJD010000109.1:0-5181 GCA_045534165.1 Acutalibacteraceae bacterium
GGACGGAAGCTTTTTTTACATAATTTGAAAGGAAGATTTTACAATGTACAAGAAAGTTCCCACAAACCTTGGCTTTGTTGAACGTGAAAAGGAAGTTGAAAACTTCTGGAAAGAAAACAAAATCTTTGAAAAATCAAGTGCTCGTGAAGGTCAGCCCTATGTGTTTTATGACGGACCTCCCACAGCTAACGGTAAACCTCATATCGGCCACGTTTTAACACGTGTTATCAAAGATATGATTCCCCGTTACCGTACAATGAAAGGCTATCAGGTTCCCAGAAAAGCAGGTTGGGATACTCACGGTCTTCCTGTTGAACTTGAAGTTGAAAAACTTCTGGGTCTTGACGGTAAAGAACAGATTGAAAAATATGCTAGTGCTCCTTTCATTGCTAAATGTAAGGAAAGCGTATGGAAATATAAGGGAATGTGGGAAGATTTCTCATCAACTGTAGGCTTCTGGGCTGATATGGACGACCCTTATGTAACATATCATAATAGTTTCATTGAATCTGAATGGTGGGCACTCAAACAGATTTTCGATAAAGGTCTTCTCTATAAAGGCTTCAAAATCGTTCCTTACTGCCCCCGTTGCGGAACTCCTCTTTCATCTCACGAAGTTGCTCAGGGCTATAAAGATGTTAAAGAACGTTCAGCAATTGCAAGATTTAAAATCAAGGGTGAGGATGCATATTTCCTTGCATGGACAACAACTCCCTGGACTCTGCCCTCAAACCTTGCACTTTGTGTGAACCCTGTTGAAAACTATGTAAGAGTTAAAACAGCAGATGGCTACACATATATCCTTGCAGAAGCACTCTGCGAAAAAATCCTTGGTGGGGAAAAGGAAACTGCACCCTACGAAATTGTTGAAACTTATGTAGGTAAAGACCTTGAATATAAAGAATATGAGCCTCTCTTTGACTGCTGTGGCGAAATTATTGAAAAACAGCACAAGAAAGCTTATTTCGTAACCTGCGACAGCTACGTTACTCTCACAGACGGTACAGGTATTGTTCATATTGCTCCCGCTTTCGGTGAAGACGACGCAAACGTAGGCAGAAAATATGACCTTCCCTTTGTTCAGCTTGTTGACCGTAAGGGTAATATGACAGAGGAAACTCCCTTTGCAGGTATGTTCTGTAAAGATGCAGACAAGGAAGTTCTTATCGACCTTGAAAAGAGAGGGCTTCTCTTCGATGCTCCCAAGTTTGAACATAGCTATCCTCACTGCTGGAGATGTGACACTCCTCTCATCTATTATGCAAGAGAATCATGGTTCATCAGAATGACAGATGTACGTGATGACCTTATCAGAAACAATAACACAATCAACTGGATTCCCGAAAGCATCGGTAAAGGCAGATTCGGCGACTGGCTTGAAAACGTTCAGGACTGGGGCATCAGCCGTAACCGTTATTGGGGTACCCCTCTTAACATCTGGGAATGTGAATGTGATCACAGACACGCTATCGGCAGCATTGAAGAACTTAAATCAATGTCAGATAACTGTCCTGATGATGTTGAACTCCACAGACCTTACATTGATGAAGTAAACGTTAAATGTCCCGTTTGCGGAAAATCAATGACACGTGTTCCTGAAGTTATCGACTGCTGGTTCGACTCAGGTGCAATGCCCTTTGCACAGCACCACTATCCCTTTGAAAACAAAAACCTTTTTGAAGCACAGTTCCCTGCAGTTTTCATTTCTGAAGCAGTTGACCAGACAAGAGGTTGGTTCTATTCACTTCTTGCTATTTCAACACTTATCTTCAACAAGGCTCCTTTCAAAAATGTTATCGTTCTCGGCCACGTTCAGGATGAAAACGGTCAGAAGATGTCAAAATCAAAAGGCAACGCAGTTGACCCCTTTGATGCACTTGAACAGCACGGTGCAGACGCAATCCGTTGGTATTTCTACACTAACTCTGCTCCCTGGCTTCCCAACCGTTTCCACGCAAAGGCTGTAACAGAAGGTCAGCGTAAATTTATGGGTACTTTGTGGAACACATATGCTTTCTATGTGCTTTATGCAGATATCGATTCATTTGATCCCACAAAATATACTCTTGAACCTGAAAAACTTTCAGTTATCGATAAATGGCTTCTTTCACGTCTTAACTCTATGGTTAAAGATGTTGACGATTGCCTTGCAAACTACAAAATCCCCGAAGCTGCAAAAGCACTCCAGAGCTTTGTGGATGAAATGAGTAACTGGTATGTAAGAAGATGCAGAGACCGTTATTGGGCACAGGAAATGACTCAGGATAAGATTAATGCTTATATGACTCTTTACACAGCCCTTGTAACAACTGCAAAAACTGCAGCACCTATGGTTCCCTTCATTTCAGAAGAAATTTATCAGAACCTTGTTCGCTCAGTAGATGCAGATGCAGAAGAAAGTATCCACCTTTGCTCATTCCCTGAAGTGAATGAAGAACTTATCGATAAAGAACTTGAAGAAAATATGGACGAAGTTCTTAAGGTTGTTACTCTCGGACGTGCAGCAAGAAACGGTTCAAACATCAAAAACCGTCAGCCTCTCGGTGCAATGTATGTAAAAGGCGAAAGAGAGCTTAACGATTTCTACAAGAAGATTATTGAAGACGAACTTAACATCAAGGAAGTTTCTTTCATTGAAGATGTTGACGGTATGCTTTCATATAACTTCAAACCTCAGATGAAAACTCTCGGTCCTAAGTATGGTAAACGTCTTAACGATATCAGAACAAAGCTTGCTGAAATCGATGGTAGTGCAGCTAAGAAAGAGCTTGACGTGACCGGTGTTCTCAAACTTGACCTTGGCGATATGGTAATTGACCTTGCTGTTGAAGACCTTCTTATTGAAGCAACACAGAAAACAGGCTTCTTCTCACTTGCTGAAGGCGGCGTTACTGTTGCAATTGATACAACTCTCACAGAAGAGCTTATTGAAGAAGGATTTGTTCGTGAAATGGTATCAAAAATCCAGACAATGAGAAAAGATGCAGGCTTTGATGTTCCCGACCACATTACTGTTTATGTTGACGGTAACGACAAGCTGGCAGAAATCTTCACAAAGAACAAAGCTGAAATTATGACAGACGTTCTTGCTGATGAATTTGTTGCAGGCTCAATTGATGGCTACAAAGCAGAATGGGACATCAATGGTGAAAAGGTAACATTCGGCGTTAAGAAGATATAATAGTATAATTGTAAGCACTGATGGGCAACCATTGGTGCTTTTTTTTGTTTTCTTAGGAAAATTTTTCTTTGTTATTTAGCACAAATTAGTCAATACTAATGTAGTAAAAATGCCCACTTCTATGTAATTTCAACAATTGTTGTTTTGTTTGAAAAAATGTGTTGACAACACTTTTTCATTGTGATAAAATTGTCAAGATACTGTATGTTAGAGTAATCTGCATAAGTATGTTTCGGGTGTCGCGAAAGGGTTTTTCGGACATACTTTTTCAAGAAAGGAGATGCGAAGTTTGCCTACCTTTAATCAGCTCGTCAGAAATGGTAGAGAGGTTCATGAGAAGAAAGCTAAAGCTCCCGCTTTGCTTAAGGGTCTTAACTCAAAGAAGAACGTTATGACAGATAACGATTCACCCCAGAAGCGTGGTGTTTGCACAGCTGTTAAAACAGCTACTCCCAAAAAACCTAACTCTGCTCTGAGAAAGATTGCCAGAGTACGTCTTACAAACGGAATCGAAGTTTCAGCTTACATTCCCGGCGTTGGTCACAACCTTCAGGAACACAGCGTTGTTCTTATCCGTGGCGGACGTGTTAAGGACCTTCCCGGTGTGCGTTAACACATCATCAGAGGTACCCTTGATACCCAGGGCGTTAACGGCAGAATGCAGAGCCGATCAAAATACGGTGCAAAACGTCCGAAAAAATAATAAATTAATCGGACAAACATTTAATTAGTTTAGAGAGATACAATCTTCTTGCAGGCTTGTGCCTGCTTTGCAGGTACGACCAATGTAGAAGTTCATATATATTGAATGCTTCTCATTGGCGCCACGGGGATTTGTCACTCGAGTACCTACGATATCATTATTATGAAGGAGGGAAGCGAAGTGCCAAGAAGAGGCCAGATTGCAAAACGTGATGTTTTGCCGGATCCGCTTTACAATTCAAAGCTTGTAACACGCTTAATCAACAGTGTTATGCTTGATGGTAAGAAAGGTGTCGCTCAGAAAATTGTTTACGACGCATTCGATATCATCAGAGAAAAAACAGGAAAAGATCCGCTTGAGGTTTTTGAATCTGCTATGGAGAACGTTATGCCCGTTCTTGAAGTTAAAGCTCGCCGTGTAGGTGGTGCAACATACCAGGTTCCGATCGAAGTTAGACCTGAGAGAAGACAGACTCTCGGTTTACGTTGGATCACAGCATACAGCCGTAATCGTTCTGAAAGAACAATGAAAGAAAGACTTTCAAATGAAATTCTTGATGCTATCAATCAGACAGGCGGCGCATACAAGAAATGTGAAGATACACATAAAATGGCAGAAGCTAACAAGGCTTTCTCACATTTCAGATGGTAATGAGCTTACCGTACATTATCAGGCTGCTGCCTGATAATGTGCAGTATACTAGAAATTTTATGGAGGACAAATATGCCTAGACAAGTATCTTTGGAATACACCAGAAATATCGGTATCATGGCTCACATCGACGCAGGTAAAACTACTACTACCGAAAGAATCCTGTTCTACACAGGTAAAACTCATAAAATCGGTGAAACACATGATGGTTCTGCTACCATGGACTGGATGGAGCAGGAGCAGGAAAGAGGTATCACAATTACTTCTGCTGCAACAACATGTTTCTGGAAAAACCACAGAATTAACATCATCGACACTCCCGGTCACGTTGACTTTACAGTTGAAGTTGAACGTTCACTCCGTGTTCTTGACGGTTCAGTGACAGTTCTTTGTGCTAAGGGTGGTGTTGAACCTCAGTCTGAAACAGTTTGGAGACAGGCTGATAAATACCAGGTTCCCAGAATGGCTTATGTTAACAAGATGGACATCATGGGCGCAGACTTTTATAACGTTGTTGCTATGATGAAAGACCGTCTTAAATGTAACGCTGTTCCGATTCAGCTCCCCATCGGTTCTGAATCAACATACAAGGGTATCAGCGACCTCGTAACAATGAAAGCAGAGGTTAATTACGACGACAAGGGTC
>JAZSJD010000014.1:0-9381 GCA_045534165.1 Acutalibacteraceae bacterium
AGCTTAATCGCTCATTTACGATACTAGCTATCGTTATCTTTTTCCTTGTTTCGTTTCCGAAATCTGGATTTGGTTCGTACTTTCAGTACTCAAATTCTTATCAAGGTTCCTTTTCTTTCGTTGTTTAATTTTCAAGGTTCGTATAGCTCCGAAATCCTGTTCAATTTCGTCTCCAGCGTTTCTCTCTCGAGAACGCTCATATATAATACCAAATCTATTCCTCTTTGTCAACACTTTTTTGCAAAATTTTTTCTCTTCCTCAACCCTTCCGCGCGTTTACCACTATACCTACACTTTTTATCTATCCCCATACTTTATTTTGTGGTTTTTATCAATTATTAGTTCTGTAAAAAGCAATAAACCTGAAATCGAATGTGATTTCAGGTTTATTTTATATCTTCTTTTTGCAAAATTCATTAAGATTGCATTCATCACACTTTGCTTTACGCGCTGTGCATATTTCTCTTCCGAAAAGCACACATCTGTGACAAAAATCATTACTTTCTTCCGGGGGCAATATCTTTTTAAGTTCCAGCTCAACCTTTTTAGGATCTTTGGTTTCCACCAGACCTATCCGGTTTGTAATCCTGATGAGATGTGTATCTGCCACAACTGCAGGTTTACCATAAACATCACCACAAATAAGGTTTGCCGTTTTTCTTCCTACACCGGGAAGACGAGTTAAATCCTCAATGTTATCCGGAACAATCCCATTATAATCTGATAATATCATTTTTGCCATGCCAACAATATCAGCCGCTTTTGTTCTGAAGAAGCCACATGGTCTTACAAAATTTTCAATATCAGACACATCGGCTTCTGCAAAAGCTTCAATTGTTTTGTACTTTTCAAACATTGGTGGTGTAACTATATTAACTCTTGCATCTGTACATTGGGCTGAAAGTCGTGTTGCCACAAGAAGCTCAAAGGGATTTGATGCAACAAGAGAACAGATCGCTTCGGGATATCTCTTTTTCAGGGCATCGACTGATTTCACAGCAAGTTCTTTTTTGGTCATAATTCACCTCAATCGAGAAAAAAGTTTTGTCTTATCTATTGCTACACAAAGGGGTAATCCTACAACATAGCAAACCACCAATTCTCCCAGGCCTACCTGAAGTGCGCTGATTAAAAATCCTATCAACGTAAATGTTTCACCTTCAGGAAGAAAAAATATATTTATTTCTAAACCTATTATAAGAGCATTAAATATCACCGGAAAAAGCAACGATAACAAAGGCAGATTTTTAAATCTGATTTTTCTTACAGCATATGTGCATAATGCTGCCAAAAAAGTTGCAAGTGTTCCGAAAATTGCATCAATCCAGGAATATGGTCCCGTAATATTAGCTATGAAACAACCCAGTGTAAGTCCGGGGATTGCCGATGGTGTAAATATAGGCAAAATAGTAAGAACCTCAGACACCCTGAATTGTATCGCTCCATAAGACAAAGGGTAAATTGCAAGTGTTAAACCGGCATAAGCAGCTGCTATAACTGCACTTTCAACAAGAAAGCGGATTTTTTTGTTCATCATTTAATTTTCATCTCCGTAGTTTTTATTATAGTCAGGATGGTTTCGAACTGACTTCATTAACAAAGGAGTGAGCTACCCCACTCCTTTGAAATTAAATTTTATTCATTTATAAGGAACTTGTTCGATTTCAACTTCGCCATTTACAACTGCGTTAAGAATTGCAAGGTCATAAATATCAATTGCTGTGTCACCATTAAGGTCTGCTGCAAATAATTCAACTGCACCTTCATTGAATTCTATATCACCATTTACAATAGCTGCAAGGATCGATGCATCATAAATATCTATAACACCGTCAGCGTTCAGGTCACCGAAGATAACAATTATGTAGTTTTTCCATTCTTCGCCACCACGGAATGTTGTGAGTGTCATACCTGTACCGATTCCGTCAGGTGTTTCGTATGATACGCTTGATGAATATTCTACAAATCCTTCAAGGTCTGAAAGACCGATATCAAGACCATAGATGTAACCGAGTTCCTCATCAATAACTGTTGTTGAATTTTCTGCTGCTTTGAAGTAACCTTCCAGCATCGGTATTTCAATTGTTTCGCGTGAAAGTTCTTCTCCACAAACTGAACAGTAAACTACCATATCATATGAACCAAACTGTTCGAATGTTGCGGGGACTCTGTTTTCTTCAACTGCTTCTGCTTCCGTATGTCCGAGAGCTTCAACTGTGATTGTTTCACGAGAAAGTTCTTCACCGCAAACTGAGCAATAAACTACTGCATCGTATGAGCCTTCATTAACACAATCAGCGGCAATTTCATTTTCGATAATTGCTTCTGCTTCTTCGTGACCAAGTGCTTCTACCGTAATTGTGTTTCTTGACATTTCTTCGCCACAGTCTGCACAATAAACTACTGAATCGTAACTACCGTTTTCCACACAAGTGGGGTCGATATTATTTTCGATTACTGCTTCGTTAACTGAATTATGTCTGCAAGAATCGTCATAAGAAGCCATAAGTTCATCATATTTTGCAATGATGGATGCTGTCATGTCATCAACTTTCTGCTGATCATTAACTGTAAGTGTAGTGTCATCATACATTTCAAGACCTTCTGCTACAAGTGCATCATATTCAGCAAGGATATCCTGATTATAGTACTCTGATACACCAGGGACTTCTTTATCAAGAGCTTTTTTAAGGTCTTCTTTATTTACACTTCTGAGAACGAGCGATTTAATTACATCATCAAGTGTTTTTGTAAGCGCATCTACTTCGCCCTGTCTTGAAAGAGGCCACGGATTTGCTTCATTATCTTCAATAGCATTTTCTGCTGCCTCAATGGACTCAACAAGAAGTGTTCCGTTAGCATAAAGGCTTGAGTCGATAGCCCTGGCTTCGTCAAGTTTCGCATTGAGAGCATCAAAATCTGCTACTAAAGGAACAAGTTTGTTCATTGCAGCTTCAATTTCATCTGCCCATGCATCAACTTTTTCCTGTTCAACTGCTGTGAGAGTATAATCAACCTTTGCGAAAGCTGCATCTACTGCTGCCACAGATTCTGCATCGTAAAGTAATTTATCCATAGCCTGATACTGAAGTTTAAGAGCAGTGATTTCTTCATAGTTTGCATTGTAAGGCATAGCTCTGTCAATAGCAATCTGAAGATTGTCAGCCATCTGGTCAACAGCACTCTGGTAAAGAATTGAGTAACTATTTGTCACCATTTCCTGTGCTTCTCTGATAAGAGCAATATCTGAGGGCGGATATGCATTTTCATGTTCAAGAATTTCGTCTGCCTGGTCATTAAGTGCATTTACGCGTGAATAATCAGCTGTTTTAAGCTGAAGGTTGTTGTACATTGTCTGGAGTGATAACGCCGAAGCATCGATTTCAGACTGTGTTGCTTTGGGGTTATTGAGCACACGTACCGCATCAACGTAAGCTGTCTGGAACTGTGAGAAACCTGAACGATAATACCATGCCTGAGGGTTGGTGCCTTTCTTCTGTGTACGTGTTGTGGGAACATCAGGGTCACTTGTCATAACATAGTTTACAAGCTCACGAAGTGCACCTTTATCAACAACATGGAATGTCATAACAACAGGAACAATAGGTGAGTTTGTGATATATGCGTATGAGCCTCTGAAATATGCATAATATCTGTTGATAATTGTATGAGAAGAACCGTTTACAAGACCTGCCACTGAACCTGTTAAAGGAGTTGTGATAATGTGACCACCATTTCTTGAGCCTGAAGTAATTGTGCTGTATGCACCATTTTCACTATCGAAACCAAAATTACTTCTTGCCGGTACATTATAACCAATAGCCGCACGTGCAGTTTCGTTTGTTGAATAGCCTGACGGTGCTGTTGTTTGTGCACCTGCGAAAACATAAGATTCACCAAGGGCAACATTGGGAGTATCATTATTTCTTACATGGCTGTCGCCTGGTTCATTACCAACATTTGCGTCAATTCTCAAATTGATATCAGCAAGTGAATTTGCAACAGAAGAGTCAATATAAACGTGAGCCTGGGAAGTACCTGTAATAAATTTGGTATGATCTATAGTTTCTCTGGGATTAGAAAAAAGACCTGCAGACTCAACGCGTTCTTCTTCATAATAAGTTGTAAGACCGTTACCATCTGAAAAAGATTTAGTAGCAACGTTATATGAACCTGTTCTCTGCGTCATACCACCATCAGCAGGCATTTCATAATAAACACCTTTACCGAGAACACGAGTAATAGCAGAACCATAACCTCTGTACCATGAAGATGTACCATTGTATGGTTTCCATGTAACTCTCAGCTCTGCAAAAGCACCGCCTGTTGCTATGTTTTCAACATAAGATACACATTTTTCCTGGTATGTATTGCCATCTGTCCATGTGTAATCAATTGTGAAAGTGATTGCTGTGCCGGGTTCTGCTGTACCACCGGTAACATCAACTGTGTAGGTGCCGGGTGCTGTAAAAGATGTGTCAGAAAAAGTCACAGTAGGATTATCGCAAGAAAACTTAGTGATTGAAACACCTGCGGTAGGTGAAACAAAAGTAATTCTTGTAGCTGCAGGAGTTTCACCGGCATAAGCCTGCGCAGCGTGATCTCCGGCAAGCTCGGGAACACCTGAAGGAGTTGCTTTAACAATTTGTTTTCCGGGGTTCATAGAGTTAGGACCTTCAGCAACTCTGGTTACGTCAGTGCAATAAAATTGAACTTGAGGACGTGGAGTAGGTGCTAAAACTATTTCTTTAAGAATTGATCCGTTTGATTCAACTGCAAAAGCAGTGAAACCAATTGAAAAAACGGACAAAACCATAATGAGAGCCATAAAAGAACTTAAAATTCTTTTTCCTTTTTTCATTTATATCCCTCCATATACTGATATATATTTAATTATATCACAGTAACGCCACTTTTGCAATATCGCAATGGTTAAAACAACTAATCCGGATTTATATTTGTGTGTTTTTTAGCATAACATTAATAAAAGACTTAATCAATTCAAACAAAAAAAGGAGAGAAGATTGCTCTTCTCTCCTTTAAATTTTAATTATAATTATGCAAGAGGAACCTGACCGATTTCTGTTTCGCCGTTTACAACTGCATTGAGAATTGCAAGGTCGTAAATGTCAACTGCTGTATCACCGTTAAGGTCAGCTGCGAAGAGAATCGCATCGCCTTCTTCAAGTTCCATGTCACCGTTTACGATAGCTGCAAGAATTGAAGCATCGTAAATATCGATAACACCGTCACCGTTAAGGTCGCCGAAGATGATGATTGTGTATGTTTCCCATTCTTCGCCACCACGGAATGTTGTAAGTGTCATACCTGTACCGATTCCGTCAGGTGTTTCATATGATACACTTGCTGAGTAATCTACAAATCCATCAAGGTCTGAAAGACCGATATCAAGACCATAGATGTAACCAAGTTCTGTGTCAAGAACAGTTGTTGTTCCTTCTGCTGCTTTGAAGTAACCATCGAGCATCGGGATTTCAATTGTTTCGCGTGAAAGTTCTTCACCGCAAACTGAGCAGTAAACTACCATGTCATATGAGCCTGCTGCTTCGTATGTTGCTTCAACTCTGTTTTCTTCTACTGCTTCCGCTTCTGTGTGTCCGAGAGCGTCAACTGTGATTGTTTCACGGCTGAGTTCTTCGCCACATACTGTACAGTATACTACGTTGTCGTATGAACCGTCGTTTACGCAATCTGCTGCAACTTCATTTTCCACTACAACTTCGCCTTCTGTATGGCCGAGAGCATCAATTGTAATTGTTTCTCTTGAGAGTTCAACTGCGGGAGTACAGCATGTGCAGTAAACTACAAGGTCATATGAACCGTCTTCTGTGCATGTTGCTTCCACTCTGTTTTCTTCTACTGCTTCTGCTTCTGTGTGACCAAGTGCAGGAACAACTGTTGTTTCACGAGAAAGTTCTTCGTTACATACTGAACAGTAAACTACCATATCGTATGAACCGTCTGTTGTAGGTGTTGCTACAACTTCGTTTTCTTTAACTGCTGCTTTTTCTTTATGTCCTTTTGCAGGAAGAGTTGTATGAACGCGTGAAACTTCTTCGCCACATACTGTACAGTAAGTTACTGTATCAAATCCGCCTTCTTCTGTACATGTTGCTGCTATATTATTTTCTTTAACTGCAGTGCCTTTCTTATGGCCGAGAGCTTTAACTGTGATTGTTTCGCGAGATACTTCTTCGCCACATTCTGAACAGTAAACAACTTCGTCATATGAACCGGCTGTTGTACAAGTTGCTTCAACTTCGTTTTCAATAACTACATCTTCAACGAAGGGATGTCTGCAAGATTCGTCATATGAAGCCATAAGTTCAGCATATTTTGCTGTGATAGCAGCTGTTTTTGCATCGATAGTTGCCTGATCCATAACTGTAAGGCTGGAGTTGTTGTACATTGCCACAGCTTCAGCTATAAGAGCATCGTATTCAGCAAGGATATCCTGGTCATAGTATTCGATTACGCCGGGAATTTCTGCATCGATAGCAGCTTTAAGGTCATCTTTGTATGCACCCTTAAGGATAAGTGCAGCGATTGTATCTGTAAGTGATTTCACAAGTGAATCAACTTCATCCTGTTTTTCTGTACCCCAGGGATTGATTGCATGGTCAGCAATAGCTGCTTCTGCATTTTCGATAGGAGTAACAAGGAGAGAACCGTTGATATAGAGTGAACGGTCAATGTTCTTTGCTTCTGCAAGTTTTGCATTAAGAGCATCAAAGTCAGCTGTTACAACTTCAAGGTTTGCAATAGCATCTGTGATAGCCTTAGCCATTGCATCGATTTCATCCTGGTTGAGAGCATTGAGAGTGTAATCAACTGCGTTGATTGCATCCTGAACAGCCTTCCATGATTCAGGAGTAAATGCATCTTTGTCAAGTTTTTCAGCTTCTGCTTTTGCTGCATAAACGCCTTCGTAGTTACCAGCAAGAGGAGTTGCATTCTTGATTGCCAGTTCAAGGTTTTCAGCCATCTGATCAACTGCACCCTGATAGAGAATTGAATAACTGTTTGTTACCATTTCCTGTGCTTCTCTGATGAGAGCGATATCTGCATCTGAATATGCTTCTTTGTTATCAAGGATTTCGTCTGCCTGATCATTAAGACTGTTTACGCGTGTATAGTCAGCTGTTTTAAGCTGAAGGTTGTTGTACATTGTCTGAAGTGATTTTGTTGCTGCATCGATTTCAGACTGTGTTGCTTTGGGGTTGTTGTATACACGGAGAGCTTCTGTGTATGCTGTCTGGAACTGTGAGAAACCTGAACGGTAGAACCAACCCTGAGGGTTAGCACCCTTCTGCTGTGTACGTGTTGAAGGTGTTGTGGGATCACTGTTCATAACATAGTCGATAAGTTCACGGAGTGCACCCTTATCAACAACGTGGAATGTCATTGCTGTGGGAACTGTAGCAGATGAAGTCATGTTGTAGTGCTGAAGAAGACCTTTTTTAACCCACATATATGCATAGTATTTTGTTGTGATTGTGTATGATGAACCATCAACAAGGTTTGCAACATTACCTGTAAGAGGCTGTGTGAAAAGGTTCTGATACTGACCAACGCCACCTGACATTGTTGCCTTTGCAGCATTCTGGTCAAAACCTGTTACACCGTGATTTGCTTTTTCAGGAAGAGCAAGACCGATAGTTGCCTGTGCAGTTGCATCGTTTGTTGTAGCTGCTGAGCCTGTGTTAATACCTGATGAAACCCAAGCATCTTCAAGAGCTGTGTAGGGGTTGTCATTATTTCTGTCTGAAAGCTGACCTACGTTAGCATCAATTCTGAGGTTGATGTCCTGGAGTGTTTTTGCTGATGATGCGTCAACATAAATGTGAGCAATTGTTGCACCTGAGGCAAAAAGTTCGTTTGCCTGGTTGTGTTTACCGGCAGGCTTATCTGTTTTGTCGTCAGAGAAAAGTAATGTGTTGTAACCTGCAGATGTGTTTTCAGTCTTTGTAGCTGTAGCTACATTGTAAATACCATATGCTTTGTAGGGGTCACCTGTTGATGTTGAGATGTCTGCGGGCTGTTCATAGTAAACAGATGTACCAAGAAGACGTGTTGATGCAGAAGCCCATACACGATAGTATGAACCTGTACCTGAAAGAGCCTGAATTTCAGACTGTGCTTCAACGTAAGAACCACCGTTAGCGATGTTTTCAACGAATGTTACACATTTTTCCTGGTATGAGTTACCGTCTATCCATGTATAGTCAATTGTGAATGTGATAGCTGTGCCGGCTTCTGCAGTACCGCTTATAATTTCACAGCCGTATGTACCTGTTGAACCGTTATAGTTAAGGTCTGAAAGTACAACTGACTCGTTGCTGCATGTGATTCCTTTAGGTGTAACGCCAACTGTGTTTGACTGGAACTCAATCTTTGTAGCAGAAGGAGTTTCACCTGCATATGCCTGAGCTGCATATGCACCTGAAAGTTCGGGAACACCTGAAGGTGTTGCTTTAACGATTGTTGTACCGGGTTCCATTGAGTTTGCTGCAAGAGCAACTCTTGTAACGGGAGTACATGTGAATGTTACGTCCGGACGTGCGATGGGTTCAAGAACGATTTCTTCAAGAACGGCTCCGTTTGATTCAACTGCAAAAGCAGTAAAACCTGTTGAAACAACAGAGAGAACCATAAGAAGAACCATTACTGAACTTAAGATTCTTTTGGTCATTTTCATTTGAAAATACCTCCTCATTTAAAAGATACATCGTAAGTATATCATACATTTTGCTATTTTGCAATAATATTATCAAGGTTTGTTTGTTTTTTATTAATTTCCCATTATTTTCTGTGCAATTTGACGTTATCTGAGCCACTAAACAAGAAAAAAGGAGAGAAGATTGCTCTTCTCTCCTTTAAAATTTGAATTGTATTGATTATACAAGGGGAACCTGACCGATTTCTGTTTCACCGTTTACAACTGCATTAAGAATTGCAAGGTCGTAAATGTCAACTGCTGTATCTCCGTTAAGGTCTGCTGCGAAGAGAATAGGATCGCCTTCTTCAAGTTCCATATCACCGTTTACGATAGCTGCAAGAATTGAAGCATCGTAAATATCGATAACACCGTCACCGTTAAGGTCGCCGAAGATGATGATTGTATATGTTTCCCATTCTTCGCCACCACGGAATGTTTTAAGTGTCATACCTGTACCGATTCCGTCAGGTGTTTCGTATGATACACTTGATGAGTAATCTACAAATCCATCAAGGTCTGAAAGACCGATATCAAGACCATAGATGTAACCAAGTTCTTCATTGAGCACTGTTGTTGTTCCTTCTGCTGCTTTGAAGTAACCATCCAGCATCGGAATTTCAATTGTTTCGCGTGAAAGTTCT
>JAZSJD010000075.1:0-23989 GCA_045534165.1 Acutalibacteraceae bacterium
TCAACAGAAATACCTTTCTTGCCGTACTGTTCCATAAGGAAATCGGCAAGAATTTTATTTTTTTCAGCAGAATGCTCTCTGATATGGTGTACAAGTTCGTGAGCAACTGTATGAAGCATAACGTCCTGACCGTAAACACCTGCGAAACGGTCAATCTCCATTTCTCCTGTTTTCGGATTGTATGAACCGTTCTTTCCGTCACGTTTTCCGCCAACCATATCAGATTCAAAAATTTTAATCTGAAGACCGGTAAGTTCTGAAATCTTTTCAATAGCTTCAAGAGAAGTTTTTTGTCTGTATGTCAGTTTACTCCTGTCCCCGTCAAAAATCACTCCGCCTTTTGAATAACTCTTTTTTCCTTTGGTAGTTTTGAAATCTGCCTTACCCATTGCTCTGCCTAAGTCATAAGCTGTTTTGCGCTGATTCGCAGTAAGCTCAGGTGCAAAAGAAGCTCTTGACATAAGTTCTGCCATTGAATAATTATAATATCCATACTTATAAGCTTCTTCAACACCACGTGCATATACACCACCCTGCTGTCCGGGTGAGTAGTTTTTAATAAGTGTGTCTGCCACATCTGTAGGCACACCCATATCAGCAACTGTCTCGTATACAATAGCCTCATCTTCTGTACTGTAAGATATATCTTTTGAACTTACTTTTCTTCCGTCAGTAAGTTCAAGTGTCATTTCCTTGCCTTTTGTCAGTGCGACACCTTTAATTTCAACATCTTCTGCACCATTCTGCGTATTGAGAACAGTTTTTCCATCCCCAGACACATCGTGTTCCTGAGGCTTGATATTTCTTATGGTATCTGATTGGTCTATAGCGGTTTTAACACGTGCTACAGGATCTGCATACATCATATAAGCTGATTGCTGTGACGATGTCTTACCATTATTTGCAGTTTCATTTGCAAGGTTTAATATTGCCATATCAAAATCAGATTGTGTTGCAGTTCGCAGTCTTTGCTGTGTGTCGCTATAGTTTAAAGCTTCATTTGTCACTTCTCGATTCAAGGCACGCTTTGTGTTGTAGTCATCGATTACTTCTTCATTTGTCCGCATAATCTGTTCTACGTCTGTGCCTGCATAGCCGTTAACTTTTGCTGTTTCAAAAAAGTTCTGTCTTCTCTGATTTACAGTTGAATTCTTATTGATAATAACATCACGAAAGACTTCTGAAACAACCTCGTTTTTTTCAAGAACACGTTGTTGTATTTTGCTGAGTTTATAACCATCAACTGTTCGTGATAACCATTTTGCGATACTTCCAGCATGGACTTTTGCAACACCTTTTTCAATAAGTGCATTTTCAATTTCAGCCTGATTCTGTTGTGTAAGTTCTGCGCCGACTTCATTAAGAAGTTTGCCGATAGTATATGCACCTGTATTCTCATTAACTTTGTCAGCAATTTTATAGGCGACAGAATCGGCAGAAAAAGTTTGTCCCAATTCTTTTAGCCTTTGAATTTCAATATCGTTTTTTAATGCTGTTTTACCTGTGGAGTAAGCATTAACAGCATTAGCTGTATCCGTAATAGATGAAGGTACTACATCAAGCATACCGGCACTTAACGCTCCGAGAACACCATTGTATAAGGCTTCAGGAGTATAAAGGTTAACCTCGTTTTTTTCATTAAATGCAAGGTTTTTGAAAAACGGGTCGAGAATCTCCTGCATGTATTCCTCTGCACCTTCGGACACCATATTTACACCGTATTTTGCACCATTTTTGATGACATCTACAAATTCATCGCCAAACTTTATAGCACCTTTTGCAAGTGCGTTATCAAGAGAATTAACCACTTTTGTGGTAAAACCTTTTGTGGCAATACCACCTAATTTTCCGATACCACTAAATGCAAGATTAAGACTTGTTTCAGAAGCACCAACCATTAGAGAATATGTTCTTGCTTGTCCTGAATCATATCCCAGGTTTATCATTTCGGCATATGCATTACCTGTCGCGGATGCACCAAGCAAGAAAGAACCGACAGCTTCTCCCACATAGGGTGCAGCCACTGGAGCAAATTCGCCTACTCCATAAGTAACAGCTACTGATGTAAGTATTGATGGCAACATATTGGATGTAGTTGTTACAAAGTCATAGCCTATCTGCGCGATAGAATTGTCACCGATTTTAAATCCATCATCAGCCAAGTCTTCTCTTATAAGTCCTGATGCCTGTTGGAGAGCTGATGTTGCATAGTGCTCTTTAGATGAGAAAGCATTAGCAATACCAACACCCCATTGTTCAACACCAGCAGCAACACCAAAAGCAAGTTCTAAAGCTGTTTTATCCTTTACAAATTCAAAAATCTCAAGACCTTTTCTTGCGTTAACGGTATCCTCGATAGAGGTAAGGAAAGCCTCCGCAGACTTCTCGTCTCCCTTGCCGATATAATACTCGTATACATCAAGTTCGTCATCAGTAAGATATTTGGCAAAACGTTGGTTTTTGGTTAGTGTTGCATCCTCACCAAAAGAATCGGTGGTTGAAAACTTATTTTTAGTCTGTGTAATTTCATTGTTTACACCTTTTTCGGAATATTTCTCAAAATCAGCAGAGCCAGTTGCATTTTCTGTAAGTGCGTTATTTTCCTGAAGATTTTTTGCAGTTTTATAATAGGTGTATTTTTCTGTTCTCTGACTTTCAAGGTCAATGAGCTGTTTTTCATAATTGGCAATCTCTTCTTCCAATCGTGACTTTTCTTGAAAATGTATGGAATTTGCAAACAAATTAACAGCATATGGGTCACTGTTATAAGGAACGCTGTTATTAGCCATAGAATTATAACCATTTCTTTTAGCTGCTAATGTGCTTTTAAGCGTGTCAATCTGCTTGTCTAAATCATCTATTTCTGACTTGCCTTTTTTTGTATCAAAAGAAAGCATTTTAGTTCTTTCTTCCTGCCCTTTGAGGTAATTTTTATAATCTTTCTCTGTTTCCCATTGAGAATAATAGTCCCTTGCTTGGGAAAAACTCTGTTTTGTTGTCACAAAAGATTTTTGCCCATTGTCAAGGTAAGACATAAACTCGTTATAAGTTTTTTTATCAAGACGATTCTTATTTTCCTCGAGATATTTGCTTATTTTTTTTGCACGGTATGAAAGGCCATCACTTTTTCGACTATAATCGTTATACAAGGTTTGCGCATTTTTGTATTCTATACTGTTAAAATCATTTTGTACGTTTTGTGCAAATTGATTGTAATCATTGATATAATTATTAATATATCTGTCGTCTACCGTAGTGCTGATATTCAGATCGTTTTTTACCTTTTCGTAGGCAGCCTTTTTTTTCTTATTGTCTTCGGCTTTTTCTTTTTCACTCTTGCCAATACCATATATTTTTCTTAATTCTGCTTCTGTATAAGCCATTTGTTTCCCCTCTTCTCAGTTGTCGTTTTATACATTATGGTTTATATATGGGTTTCCGTCCAAGGGAGGAAGTTGCGTTAAGATTGTTGATGTCAATTCCAATAAAGGGTGATAAAGGTGTAGGAATCGCAAGTTCATCACAATAAGCACATAAAGACTTGTATTCCATTGTATTTAATGCTCCTTCATTATTCATAGCATCAACAAAATCTCGCAATTGCTTATGAGTTGCTCCTTCTCTTGCCATCTCCAACAAGTCAGCTCTTATGTCTATATCATCATTTGCATAAGATTCCTCGTTGTTTTGATTTTGTGATGGATTTTGATTTGGTTTTGTGTTTTGACTTGATGTTGCCCCTCCGTCAGTTCCACTATTTATTTTTTTTTTTTGAAGTTCGTAGTTCTGATTAGCCTGTCTTTTGTTTTCTGCCAAGCTTTCATTATACTGACGAACACTTTCATCAAAGTTTTTCTGTTGCCATTTATCAGCAACTTTATCACGGTCAAGCTGATACTGCCATTCACTATCATAACGTTTATCTGAAACAGCATCTCTACCAAGCTGATATTGCCATTCGGTATTGTACCTCTCGTCGGAAATAGCATCTCTGTCAAGCTGGTACTGATACTGTCTGTCTGATTCAAGCACAGCTCTGTCATACTGTTTCTGCCACTGTGAATCAGAAACCTTATCTCTATCGAGCTGATACTGATAGTTACGGTCATCAACATACTTGTTATAATCAAAATCACGTTCGTTGTAATACTGATTTGCGAGATAATCACGGTCTGTGTAATAATCAGACATCTGGTCTCTGTAACGAGCATATTCCTGAGCCTCTGCATCAGAAAGCATTCCATAACGATTATATAAATCTGCTGTTTCCTGATTATATGTATTAAGTGCAAGCTGATACAGTTCCGGGATTCTGTCATTCAATTGCTGAAGATATCCCTGGTACTGTTGCTGACCTACTGTCTGTGCATAACTGTTACCGTATCCACCAGTCATTGCTGCGGCTTGTCCCATAGTATCCTGCATAGCCATCTGACCACCAAGTGCATACTGGTCTTTATACTGCTGATACAAGGCATCTCCGTTAAGGTCATATGAAAACTTTTCTCTGTTAAGAATAGCATTCATTGTGTCGTTTAACTGCTGCTGCCATTGAGAGTTCTGCTGTGTAGGCTTCTGCAGATTGTTCATCTGTGTCTGATATTGCTGTGTTTGATTGCTCAGTGTATATTTTGAATTATTGCTACCGCTACTCGATGAACTGTTACCGAGCAGAGAATTAGCCACCTGCCCTGCGAGTTTAAGCCCATCCATAACATACGGTGTTGCTTCTTTTACAAAATCAACACCGCTATTAAAAGCAGTTTTAAGCCCATCTTTTAATTTTTCTTTATCAATTGACATTTTTTTACTTCCTTTCTTCCGTTATGGTAGTAAGTAAATTGCTGTGAGAGATATTTCATCATTTTTTACATAATCAGAACCTAAAGCAGCAAGACTAATAGCTCCTGTTTCGGAAATTTCACCTGAAGCTACTACACCTGCACCGCCACTATGACATCCAACGTAGTGTTTGGGTTTGTAAGCGTCATCAAGAGTTCCAATATATTTATTGCTAAAATCAGTTCCTGCTGAAATAGCTTCGTTATATTTGAAAACAATATAGATTTCACAAACTTTACCCCAAGTAGTAACCCAGCATTTATTAGTAATCAAAGTGACATTGCTATGCAATAAACTCAATATGGTTACTCCGGATGTATCCTCACGTTTTGTAACCGATGCAGTAGTAATATCTTCTATACCATGAGAATGCGCTTTTAAAGCATAATTACTATGTGAATGTGTAGAAGGTGAATATCCTTCGTGAGAGTGTGTAGAATCTGATTTATTATCTAACTGGTCTTGTATATTGGTTTTTATACCATACAGTTTTTTTATATTATCGGTCGTCACACCACTTGTTTTAACACCTGACAACAGATTAAGGTCATCTGCAGAAGCGGAAAGACCAAGGTTTTCCAGGCTGATATCGAGGTTTTTTCTTGCATCTTCTGCCGTGGTAGCACCCGTTCCGCCAAGAGTTACACCAAGAGCTTCACCGAGCTTCTCGATTTTACCGTCTGCAGAGATATTTCTGTCTGTATGAATAGTCCATGCAGAGTCAAGAAGTTCGTCTTTTGTGGCATATTTACCTACTGAGAATCGTTTGCCACCTTCACCAATATGCCACGTACACTCAAGTACATCCAAGCGGAACACTTTTACCGCTTTATCTCCGAGAGCATCGGTTATAGTAACCTCTATAAGGTATTCTTTAGCAATGTCAAACGGTCCTGTTTTCTTGCCATTTTCATCTTCCACTGTGCTGTCTGCAATAAGAAGTTCTGCTTTTATTTTCGTTGAAGAATCAAACCCCCTCTGCTCAATAGTTTGTCCTTCTATATAATCCTCGCTCCCGATAACTTTGTACCTATAAGAGCAGGAAAGCAAATTGTTAATGTCAGTAATATAACTTGCAAAAACACCGAACACCGCTTTGAACTGTGTGCCTTCTGAAGAATCGTACTTTGAGGTGTTTGGATTCCATCTGCCTTGCTCTATGTGAGCCTCTGAATCGCTATAGGGCACAATAATAGGCGGAGCATAAGGCTCAACATATATTGATGTTGCGAAAGTATTACTGAAACCTCTTGTATCTTCTACTATGATTCTTACACTTACATTACCGGAAGTGCAGAGCCAATCAGAAACAAACACCCCGTCTATTCTTTTACAAGATTTTCCATCCACTAATACTTTTGTTGATTTAATGTCTGCCTTGTAATAGCCTTCAACAATATTCTGAGTTTCGGCATCAACAGCGATTTGTGCTTGGGATTTGCCCTGAATATATTTGGAATTTCTGTTAGGAGATGGTGTCACCGTTATTTCGGAAATCAACGGCTTTGTCGCATTGCTTTCGATAAGCACAAAAGAAATATCGTATTCTCCACCACGTAAGAGGTTTTTAACTCCCGAAGAGAAGAAAACCTCTACTTTCATTTTGGCTGACACCGATGATGTAGCTTTTGAGAAGTGTGTTATGAAAATTTCTTTGAACTTGTCGGTTTCAAGACCTAAATTCCACAGAAAACTTTCTACACCTGCATCAAGTGAGACTTCCAGAACCACACTGTCACCAATTCTTACACTTACTTTTGCATGTTGTCTATCAGGCACATTGCCGATATGCACAATGTTATCTGCTTTACCCAGTGTGATTCTGTTGCTTACTGTTGCCATATAACTTCACCTTCCGCCCATTTCGCTGCAACACCACCGTGCGAAGTGTCAAATTTCACATCTCCAAGATATATGACAGCCTTAACAATAATGTTGTAGATATAAAGTGTTTTACCGCTGAGATATCCCATATTGTTGCCGTAACCGTCATAAAAGGTTATCTTATCAGCAGTATAACGAGCAAACCTTTGAAAAATTGTTTCTCCGTTGATGTCTGTATCCTGACCGACTTCCATACCATATACCGGAGTTTCAGATGTAGAATCACTATTCAGCCATCCGGTGCGAATATAAGCTTCGGTGTTTCTCTTCCAACCATCAATCGATTCGAGTAATTCGTAATTTTGTGTAATACTTTCGGATGTTTCTTGCAGTCTTAGTTCTGTTGTTTGCTTGAAGTTTCCGTAATCCGAAAGTGCTTCATACTCACCTTTAAGTTGCGAGTTGATTTCTTCATAATACGAATTCACTATCTCTGCCGATTTGATAATCAAAGGCTTAAGCGAATTGAACTGCTCGTTTATACTCTCAGGAGTTTTCGCTTTTGCAGAGCTTTCAGACGATGAGACTATTTGATTTGATATCTTTGATTGATTGTTTTCAAGAGCCGTCACCGCAAAGTTCAGTTCCTGTGCAAATTGAAACAAGTATCCCTTAATTTGTTCTAACTGTCCCCTTTCGGTTGTAGCTGTAATGTTAGGCAACCTAAGGTCTATCATCAATAATCACTTCCTTGCTCTACAGTTTTAACTATTGAGAAAATTTTGGCATCACCTGTACCGACAATTTTCAGCCTTAAATGGTCACATCTCTTTGGTCTGATGGGTACGGTAAACGATTTGAGCGTCCTGCCTGTCATCGTTCCAAGATGTTCCCATGAACCGGCAGAATCATACTGTGCAAAGAAATTAACCCTTGCACCAATTGTCAGCATCATACGAACTGTAAGTCTTGAGATGTATTTTTTATCAGGCATATCCGTTCCAAGAATTCCTGTTTCAGCCATCCATTCAACAGGATTGGTGTCAACTTCACCGCCACCGAACATTGTTCTCAGGTTATCGTTTTCATCAACAAAGAAAAGTTCATCAATGCTTTCGGAAGTGCTTATATTGTACTTACAGGAACAAAAGTCCTTAACCCTGGTGTTGTCCGTTTTGTACCACATACTGAGTGCTGTATCGTAAAACATAAGAACATATTCTTGTGTCTGGATATCCTTCATCGAAATGTAATACTTGTTGCCATGAGAACCGGCAACAGCATCACTGTATTTTCTGTTACCTAATCGGTATGATATTTCTTGCGGAAGCGAACCATCATATGCACAGATGCCTGTTCTGCCTTTGTAGTAGAGAATCTCATTTACAATAACCAGGCTCTTATGGCTTCCTTTCTCCACTCCTCTGCAGGCAGTGGTCTGCACCTGATAGTTGGCCGGATAATTACCATATATTTTGTGAATATAGTTTTCTTTGAAGAACAGAGGATATCCTAAGTGAGTTATAGCACCTGTCCATGGTCCATCTGTACCACAGGATACGGCATAACTATCTGTTGATACGCCGAGATAACTATTCCAGTTTTTGAAATCACCGAGCTTAGAAGCGTAAATCTCGTTTACAACTTCACCTGTAGTTTCATTGAGACCATAGTGACATCCCCACAATCTGTTGCCTGATTCAATGATGTACTCCATTTCAGGCATTTTTCTCTTGATTGTAATATCTGCATTTATTGTGCAACAGGTATCGAGCAAACCTACGATAACAATATAATCGTCTCCTATAGTGTCGGTGTCATTTTTGACATCCCACAAAACAAAACTACCGTCTATTTTATTGAGGTCAGGGTTTGTGTTTTCTTTGAGACCCGATATAAACACTCCATCATACTTCTCGAAGCCTCTTCCTATGCCGGGTGCCGAGATTTTTATGTAGGTTGTAGCGATAGTTGACCACATTTCAGTTGATGCATTCCACTGCTTCAGAGAATGCACATCTGAAGATGTATCTACCCAGTAAGACAAGTTTTCAGGGTTTTCAGGAGCAGTATCACCTGAGGGAATATTATCACCGATATCAGTTCCGTCCATCTTGCTCATCGAAAATTTTGTGGTTTCTTCACTTGTTATTACAACCTCGTTTTCAATGTATCCCCATGTTCTCTCACCTGATTTGGCAAGTGTATTAACCCACACCTTATCAGGCATAATAATCACATAAGCACCCATTGAAATAAGTTGTTTGGGTTCGCTGTTAAGTCCTATTTCGATAGGATAATTGTTAATGTAAAATTTTTCTTCATCTACCCAACAAAGGTTATCTTTGGAAATAACAGCAGAAGCTTTCTTTCCTAAAGAACCTCTCCTTCTTCTTGGTGACAATGTAGGGTAGTGGTCTGATGTGAGGTTCTTCATATCGTAGAACTCACCATTATTTATTCGCAGATTATGGTTATATCCTTTGAATATCTCTATCATATTTCTGCTTGTATCTATGTTATCTAAGGAAGGTAAGTACATTCCGAATCCCCCTTAAAAGTATTTTCGCATTGAAGATTTTGGTAAGTGTGTTCTGGTGTAGAAATTGCTATAATCTCTGTATGCAACGTTATAAAGAGATGAAGAGTTGTTATATCTCCTCGTTTCTCCGTTGGTATAGTCAATCTGTGCATCGAGATAGCGAATGTATATGACATCATACGGTGCAGGAACAAGAAGCACCGTGCTTTCAGGAGTGTTATCATCGTATCCGTTGAACTCAACGTTTTCTCCGCCTTCGTGAGTGTCGATTATTTCTATTTTGATTCTGCCATCAAGCTGTGACAGCCATCTGATTTTATCTGACATAGGTACTGTGTTAGGTTTTAATGCATCAATTTCGTTAATGGCATCAATAATCTTCATGTTTTAACCTCCTATTCAAGAAAAGGGAGCAATTAAGCTCCCTTTTTGTTTTGCGTTTATTTTTCGTTTTTGTCGGCAACGGATTCTTCATATTCCATTGCTGCAACCAGCATCTCATCTTTTCTTTTGAGGATTTCTGCAACGCCTGCAGGAACTTCTACCTCTACGCCTCTTTTAATGAGGTATGTTTTGCCGTTCAGACCAACAAAGACATCGTCTTTTTCGGTTTTTGTGATAGGCAGTCTGATTTTTGCCTTTTTATCTTTAGTCATAATTTTTACCTCCGTAATGGGGAGAGAGAATTTTCCTCTCTCCCTTGTTTATTTAGTTAGCCTCATCGACTAATTCTGAGAATGAAGTACAGCTCTCCACACGAACCATATAAGCATCAACAAGGATTTCCGCTGTCTTCATAGCTTTCCAACCTACAGAGCTTCTCTGGTTGAGAGGGTCAGCTGTACCTGCAGAACCAAGCTGTTTGATGATAGTCTGAAGACCGCCACCTGTGATTTCTGTTACACCGTATGCACCTGCTGCGATGAAGAGCGTACCAAACACAGCGAGACCTTCAGGACAATCACCGTCTGTGAAGATAGCAGCTTCTGATGCTTCAATGAATCTTACACCTGCAATTTTACCGATTTCACCTTCGTAGATGTTTTCAGGTGTCGCATACTTGTGAGCATCGATCCACTCAGGGTCGCATGTGATATCGTGTGCAGCGTAGGGGTGAATGATGGCAACATAGTAGCCGTCAATCTTAGGGGCGTTCTTCGCTTTGAGATAAGCGACAACTCTCTTAACCATAGCGACAGTTAGCTTATCGTCAGCAGTAAGTGTGCTTCTGCTTGTGCCACCACCTACATAGAAAACGTTTGTGCCACTCTGGAGAATGTTTCTTGTGATGGTATCAAGTGTAAGACCTGCCTGTCTGCCACAAGCCTTTGTAGCTTCAACAATATTATCATCTATTGCTGTAAGGTCAAGGACATCAGAAAGTGTTACATAGTCACCATACTGGCTAACTTCCGCCTCGATAGATGTTACAGAAAGTTTTCTACCGTCAGGGGTTACACCTTCTGTGAGGGGAGTTGTTGCTTTGGGGAAAGATGCATACTTTCTGAATTCGATTTTCTTACCACCGTTTTTGGGGATAGGTCTCTTCTGACCAAACTGGTCATGCACAAGAAGAGGTGCCGCTTCATCGATAAGAGTCATGTCATAATGAGTCTTGTTTTCTGCAGAAAGACCTACATCAGTTGTTACGTTTGTGTTGGGTTCAGCGAAAAGCTGAAGATTGATTTTCTTGATTTCTTTCATTGTTTTTTACCTCCGATAATATTTCAGCAATCGGAGATTAACTTCTGTGATTAACCAAAAGTGATTCTTTCTCCGTTTGCTACTCGAGCATTAATTTTTGCTCGTTCTGCTTTCGACATTTTTGCCGGGTCTGTTGTTGTAGAAGAAGCTCCCTGAGAAGAGTTACCGTTTTCAAGCGGTCTCGAGCCATTCGCCATCACCTTGTTTGCGAAATTCTTTTCTGCAGTCTGAACTGCAAACTGCATTGCAGCAGGGATGATTTCATCCTTATGTATAACTTCATAAGCGGTTCTTACATCGATGTGACTGCGAAGAAGCTCCTGGAACTTCGGATTCTGCATTTCGGCATTGAAATCAAAAGACGGATAGATCTGTTTGGTTGCATCTGCTTCTCGCATCCACTGAGAATACACTCTGTCAGCATTCTGTCTTGCTCTTTCTGCGTCCATCTGTTTTTTCAGAGAGGCGTTTTCTTTCTCCATTTTTTTGATGAATTTGAGCTGTTCGACAGTCATATTTTTTTCCATTGCTTCTTCTTCATAGTAGGAATCATCATCTTCAATGGCTTTGTTGAGTGCAGCAATATCTGTTGCATCTACTCCGTATTTCTTGCCGAGCATTTCAAGGGTAGGAGCAAGAGCGTTGTACTTTTCTACCGTTTCTTTTGAGTTTTTGAGCCTTTTCTGAACGGTGTCCTGAACTCGCTGATTGTAGATGTCTTTGAACTCACCCTTAATCATTTCTTCAAAACGAGCTGAGATATCCTGTTCATTCTGTACAGCAGGGTTCTGTACTGCTCCGTTTCCTTCTGTACCGTACTGCGTACTGTTGGAATCAGAATCTACTCCTGTTGACTGAGAGCCGGTGACACTCCCTGTTACACCCGTTGCTCCGCCTGTTGCACCACCATTGCCTTCTGCGAAGAGCTGAAGGTTAACAAAGCGGATGTTTTTTGTTTCTTTCATAAGAATTTTCCTTTCTGCTCGTTTCGTGAGCGAATCGTGGCTTATATATTAAGACTTTCGCCTTTGCCAGTAGCATTAAAAGCAACATATTCGGGATATGATTCAGCAAGTAATTCAAAGCCTGTTGCCACAGCTTCGATTTTGCCTCCGATTTCCTTGTATTCATTGTCGGAGTTAAAGAATATATCCGCTTCACTCTCGCCCTCTTCGAGCGAAATATAGCCAATGTGACGTTTGCATAATCTGCGAACATTTTCAGCTATTGTGTATGTAAGTATCGACACCGCAGAACAGACGAGGTCTTTACCTCGCTCTGCTTGTCCTGCGTGACCTTTCACAATGAGTCTGATGTGATTCTCTGTCGGTTCTGACAAGTATGTGATATTAACCACTGTCTTCTCTCCTTATGTCGGGTCTGTTGATTCAGCAACTCTCTGACGTGCTTTTTTTGTTGTGGAAGCTTCTGCATTACCTTCCTTGCCACCAAGAGCCTCTGTCTGTTCAACATCAGCTGGTGCATTTCCCATCGGTACGGGTGGCATTGTCATGCCAAAACCTGCTGCTAACTGTTGTGTCAGGTTTGTACCTTCGTGTTTATCGATAATCTGTGCCATCTGCATCATCTGACCCTGCATCATCTGCATCTGTTGGAACATCGTTCCGTTCTGCGAAATTTTCTGCATAATGAAGTGCTTTCTGTCAAAGTCCATCATATCGAGACAAGCCAAAGCCTGATCTGCCATCTGAGGATTAAAGAATCCTGCGTTATAGAACTGCAATGCGAGTTCATTTTGCGACATTTTGCTGTAGGGGCTCTGTTTCTGAGCAGTAACTTCGATATCAAATACAGGAATTCGATATCCCATATCGACACCCATCATGCTCCCCTGAGCCTGTGGTTGAATTCCTGCATTGGTGTATCTTACATATCGTTCAGTACCATTTGCACCCATAATTCTGAAGCATCTCGGCATCTCATAAAACTGCCTTATAAGCTCAATAACAAGGTGTATCACCTTTCGGAAAACCCGGTGCGAAGCTTTATTGTCTTTTCTTGAAAGTTTACTCCCTGCTTCCTGCATGGCTGCAATTGCTGATGCAGCAGTAACACCTGAAGTTGTACCGCCCTGAGAAATATCTCTGTTACCTGTGGTTTCCTTAAGCTCATCAATTTTATTGTTGAGAACCTGAACATAACCACTGTTGAAAGGTGAAGCTGTAATAGGTACAATAGAATCCTGACCAAGACCTCCGTCAACATGAACCAAAGGATTATTCATGTTGAGATATTCTTCCTCATTTACACTACCATCCTTGCGGATGAAGTGTCTCGGTCTGGCATTAGCAAGAAAATTCATCATAATTGCCTGATTGCCTCGGTCAATATAGGTCTGAGAGTCTTTGCCTAAGTCGATATAACCGAAACCTGCGATTGTGCCTTCGAGTTTAAACAGAGTATCAATGACAAACGGATACATTCCGTGGTCATACCAACCTCTTTCAGCATAATTCGGGTCATTTTCAGAAGAGAAAAGCACAATGCCGTTGACATATTTGCAATAATGAAGGATTGTTTTACCACCGATGTTTTTCTTGTAATAAACATCAACAACTTCTGATTTTGTTGTGGTGTCAACTGTGTCATCGTGACGATATTTGGCTACCTTCCCTGTTTCGCTACCGAGTTTTCCTTTGGTCTGCGGATACGCATTCTCAAGAAATTCATTATCCTGAAGTTCAACATGGAACACATACTTTGACCTCTGAATATCAGTAATGCCCGGTTCCCAGAAGAGATTGAGTAAATCGATTTTCTGAATCGAGATGTCACCTAAGCCATTAAGCTTTGAAGAATCCCAAAAGACACCGTAGCATCCTGCACCGGTCTTCAGTTTGTAGTTGCTCACATCAGAGTAGGTTTCTTCAAAGTCATTGTGTTCAAGGATTACAGGAATAATCGATGAAAGCATTTCAGCTTCAGCTTTATCGCCTTCTTCTCTCGGAAGAATATTCGGTGAAGGGAAATTATCCATTGCATCAGCATGCTTATTGAGAATACAATTAACAAGCCAGGCTGACGAAGGTTCAATTTCCTGAGTTTTTGACTTTCGCATGCTTTCCCAGTGACGGAGCTTATACCACTGCTCGTTATCTACAATCTTTTCCTCAAGACTTTTTTTACCCTGCTTGTACTTATCAAGCGTAGAATTGAATTTATCTACCTGGTCTTTACCTATTACGGCTTTTATAGCAGTAGTGTTTCTTTCGCCACCCTGCTGTCGCATCATTTCTGCCTGTCTCTGCCGAAGGATTTTGTTTGCTTCGTCCTGTGCTGTTGGTCTCGGAGCTGACTGTCTTCGCATCAACTGTTCATCAAGGGATATAACACCGTTGTTTGTATCCTCGACAGACTGTGATTTTTTCTTTTTTTCTTCATTCATCGGTTATAATCTCCATTCTCGGTCTCGCAGAAGGACTTCTGATATCTTTCTTTGGAATATCCAGAAACAGGTACATAGGATTGCTCTTATATGTATCCGGTGCTTCAGGCGTTCTTGGTTTTATAGGTCTGCTCATGCAAAAATATCTCATTTCGTCTGCAACATGGTCTTCACTTGTCTTTGTTTCAAGATCTTCCACTTTGTTTTCATCGAACACAAGAGTCGGAAGCGTTCTTATACAAGCTTTACAGTTGCTGAATATATACATCATCGGGTATCCGTTCTCATCAAAGGTCAGTCTGTAATGCATCTGCATCCAACCGGGAATTCTCTGATTGTCACCTCTGTCGAAATAGACACCGTATTTCCTTGCTGTATCTGCTATTGACGGTCCGCCATCCTCTGCAAAGATAGCAGGGTCAGCGACACCGTGTATGTATTTGCCTTTCAGCCATCTATGTTCTCGTTCAATTTTCGCAATTTCTTTGAACACTTTGTCTGCTGTCCACTTAACACCTTGGTTAGGTGTTCCTGTGCATCCGTAGAGTTCCAATATGCGGTACGCTACTCCATCGTAATCAATTGCCCACCACCCGCAAGAGAAAGGCTTGTTATAACCCCAGTCAAAACTCCTGTGTATTGTCCACCCATTAGGAATTTCAAATGGGTCAATAACATGTGTTGCTATCCTGTTCTGATACCCGTCAGGATTGTCTCTCCATTCGGTGAAATACTGCCCTGAGAAACTATCCCAGTCACCGTAAAGAAGTGCTTTCTTTTCTGATTCAGGCAAGGATGCGAGCCTTGCAAGATAGTTAGGGTCATTTTCCAACAGTTTTTGGTTATCAAACACCGATGAAGGCACAAATATACGAGACATCCACTTTTTGTATAGGCTTCCGTCAGGTCTTACAACTTTAACCGATTCCCATATTGTGTCCATCGGTTTACCTGCAGTAATGAATCTGTTTTTCACCCACCCGTGACCTATTCCACCAGGGTTCGCAGATGCTCTCATATAGCATCGTGTACCAGGACCATTTGGTCGATTTCGGGAAAGTAAATAAATATATTCGTCATACGTAAAATGAGTCAATTCATCGAAACCGATGAAGTCATATGCTTTACCTTGATAGTTCAGCTTGTCCCTTGAATGTTGCATAGAACCGAATACAATCTTTGCTCCGCTTGGGAACTTCCACGTGTGTTCAGAACTGTTATATATAGCACCGGGAAAAGCTTTAGGATAGTAGTTCAGACTCTTTTCAATGAGTTCTGAAAGCTGTGGGAAGGTCTTTCTGAGGATGATTCCTTTATAGTGGGGAATATCGGTCTGCCTTGTTGCTTCCATAACAAGCGCATCACTTTTACCTCCGCCTGCAGCACCGCCATACAAAGACTCATCTTCACCTCTTGACATGAATACTTGTTGCCTTGACTGTGGCGACCATACAACGTTATCACTCTTCATCATCCGGATGCTGTATCGGTACTATGGTAGGAAGCAATACCACACCGTACTCCTTGTTATCTGATTCGTTGTCTTCTGCATCTCTATTAAGCTTATTGATGCGAGCTTCTTGTTCTCTCATATCCAATTCAGACTTAAGCATCTGAATCTCTTTAATATCTTTAAGTGCTGCAGTAATGTGTCTGAAAGCCTGATAGTCAGGCTCATCCATCTTGTCTACAGACTCTTCGATTTTGTTGAGAATTTTGTCTGTGATAGTCTGCAATTTTTTTATGCGAAATTCCTGATTCTTCAACAAAGCATCAAGTGTTTTTGAATAGGTTTTTGCAAGGAACTTTTCACGTTCCTCTTTCCAGCTTTCTTCTCTACCATGCTTAGAAACTTCGGTATAGGACACTCCATATTTATCTGCGAGTTTCCGATAACTCGTCTTTTCTGTGACATACTCAGTTTTTATGGCTGTCCAATCGACCATATATCGAAAACTCCTTTCTGTTACATCTGATAACTTTATTGTAGTAAATCAGGCATTCTCTATGTAAACCCCCCTATAAATAAAAAATAAGCCTCACCGTCAGGCAAGGCTTATAAAAGATATTCATTTTGATTTATCCCATTTATCAAGGAGCATACGAGCTATGTAGCACTTCTTATAATCTGCACAGCAGAATCGTTTTTCATAGTTCTTGCGTTTCTCAATAGAGGTAAAAATGACATTAAGAGAACTGTCTTTGCTGACTCCTTCGCAAGAAATTTTATTTTGGTTTTCTTTGTGGTAAAACGGACATAATACATTCTTGCTCATATATGATTCAGGCAACTACATCATCTCCTTTTCTTTACATAAAACATTCTCTTTCTTCGTTGTTACGCAGGTAATGATACTTTCCGCACTTGTCAGGGTGATTCTGACATTTATCCATGCAGTCGGTTTCCTTGCAGAAATGGCAACAACGGAAAGTATTGTCACGAGGACAACGTTGTAGTGAGCAGAAATTATGTGTATCTTCTGGCATTTAATCATCCTTTCTCTGCGACTGCAATCGCAGATATTAAATTAAAAAAACATTCATCAAATTCTCCCACACTACCAACGTTATAAAGAACAACATATTTTAACGATGTATAAAGTTTAGAGATTGCTTCACGGTGTACTCTGTAAACATCTGAAATGTTGTTTTTTCTGCCTATAACAGATAGTTTCATATTGTCATAATATTTTGACTTTATAATGTTTTTTTCTGCTTCTGTAAGTTCAGAATCTATCACGATATTAACCAAGTCACTCAAAGAAACCTTTTTTGACTGCAATTCATAAAGTGACATCTCAATCATTATGATTTCGTTCAAATTTCCGTAACTAACTGCTTTCAACATCGGTATTGTCCCCCTTTCAGCACATTTTCGCACCACAGTTCGGGCAAAAGTACAGATATCCCAAACAATATCTGTTATCGTCACAAGTCGGTATCATCACATTACACTGAGAGCAAGCCATGTAGCCTTTAACAGAGATACCTGACCAATCGGTATCTTTCCACTCACCGTGCTTTACCTCAACCACATCAGCAGAGGGTGCTTTTTCGATTTGTTCAATTATTAACCCTGCCGCAAAAGAGCCACCCCTCAATTCATACGCTTTTTTTAATAACGCTTCACGCTCTATATATTCTTTTTCAGCCATTGTCAACTCTCCTGTTCCAATCCTTTATAAGACCTTTTTTAGTTATTCTTATAATCTTTTTTCCACACGATAAACACTTTACTCCGTGCCACAAAGGGAGATTAAAAGTCAAAAAATGCGTTTCCCAAGCAAATCTGTATGTATTTCCGCAATTACAAGGTTTTAATTCAGCCATTGTCAGTACCTTCTTTCAACGCTTTTTCGGCTTGTTCTTTTGTTGCAAAACAACACTCATCAGGGAAAACTGCTAAATCTGTATCAAGATTATCTTGCGTTTCGGTTATGTGATATTCAAGCGTTTCATCAACGTCATAATCATTAATCCACGAAGTAGCGATTATACAACCTTTAGACTTTGCAAGAAACATATAACAAGTTACATCATCTTCTTCAACAACCCAAACTTCGTCGCCAACTTTAAAAGGCGGTACGATTATATTGCCTTCTTCTATAAGATAATCTGCAAGTCCTTCGTCAAGTTCTTCTGAATACCATTCCTTGACATCAACATAGTGAATATAATCATCAATTAACTCTACAAGCCTATCTCTCTTTTCATTCTGCATTGTCAATCTCCTTTCGGTGGTTCAGGTAACGGCATCCAATGGGTAACATATCTGCCCCACCTTACCCATTTATCATCTACCATTCTATCGGTATCAATTGATGTATAGTTGGCAGGTTTTTTTATAAAGACTAAAACTCTTTTTCTTGTTTCGGGCAACCTATCCTTAACACTTATCCAATGTTGTTTTCGGTATCCTTTATCATAAAATCCCATTGCACAAGCATCACATAAACCTTCACCAAATCCTGATATATCTTTTATATCTTTGGATATTTCTTTGACTTTTGATACTATTGATGTATTTTCATTCTGCATTGTTGTCACTCCTTCTGATACCAAGTTTTGAAATTCTCGATTTTTGCAAGTAATCTGTCGCTTTTTCCGTCAAAGCATATTGCTCTGTCATCTATATAGACAATAGCAGGCGGTTTTTCTTTGCATACTTTATCTACCTCAATTCCATTTGCTAAAAGATAAGTGCTAACGGCTTTTAACCCTTTGTCGGTAGCACATCGAGTAGAAACAACTACAACTTCATAACCAGCTTTTCTTATATCAAAAATTGCTTCCTTTATGCCCTCGACAGGTTTATCAGGTATTAAATCTGCACCTTTCCAACCGCTTGTGTAACTGTGTATCACACCATCAAAATCGAAAACTACTGTTTTTTTCATTAATTACGCTCCTTTTCTGTAATATCATATACTCTATCAAGAGCAACTTTTTCAAGTTTTCCCTCTGCTTGAACAATGGCATAACCGCCCCAAAAATTTGAACCTATTTGTATCAAATCATATCGCATAGTTTGATGTTTGCATTTATCACAATCAGGTATTGCATTACAACTATCTGCCACATCAAGGCACGTCCTGCAAGTAAATGCACTTGGTTTGATTTTGCAAGTCTGCATCAACCCTCACCCACCGTTTCTTTTACAAGGTTGTCAAACTCAATTTTCTTGACCATAATATAATTATCTGATTCACTTACATCCATTTGTTCTATTTTATCCAAGCACTCTTTGACGGCTTCAGTTGAAATTTTTTCAAGCAGTTTTTCATATTCTTCGTGAGTTTCTGTGTATATGTCTGCTGTTCCCATAACAACACGATACGGATGATTTGTTATGTAAGTTTGCAACCTCTTAACTTCTTCAATCTTTTCATTAAGTGCCTTCTGCAAAGTTTTCTGACCTGCGATAAGGGATTCAATCTCTTTCTTTAGAGAATCAATGAGATTTTCTGCTGCTTCTATAATGTTCTCGTTTTTAGTGATTTCTTCTTTTTGGCGGTTGACAAGGTCAAGGGAATTCAACATAACCTCATATAAATCAAATCCGTCTTCTCCATCAAGATATACACTTGTCATTGAGCCTATAAGATTAACTTTATCTTCATAAGCCTTTATAATCTCATTATCTGACATTGTCTGTTCGTTTCGGTCAATATGACCATCAATAAGACTTACGCTCATTCTGAACACCTGCTTTCAAAGTTCCTCCACCCTGACATATATGCCCGGGTGGGATATTTACTTATTCTTTCTGTCTATGTAAGTTACTGCAACAGCATAAGCAGCCCAGATGTCTGCTTTGAAACCATAGAACCAATCAGGATTTTTCTTCGTGCCCTTACCGTTCTTGAAATCATGTTTCGCAAACCTGTCTATCAGAGCTTGTCTGATATTGGCATCTTTGGCTCTCATACTGTTGCATAAGTTCATTTTTTCTTCTCTACGAAAAACGAATTCTACTTCTTCGCAGTGTGGACTTGCCTGCCAAAATCGTCCTATCCAAGTGCATGTATCAAAAGTTTCTGCACCTACAGGCATACCGTAACAGGCTATTTTTTCAATGACGAGTTCATCATAATCAGAACGGACGACAATATCGAGCATTGTTTCATTGAGGACCTTGTCCTTTTCAAGCACTTTATAATTCTCGTCAACGATGACGAAGGCACTTTCGATATTGCCTGGGTCAATTGCTAAAATTCTGCTCATGCTATCACCTGCACTTCCTCAAGCGGTACAACAAGTACCGATTTCTTCGAAATCAAACTTTGCAACACCGCCTGATAGTTATCATCCTCTTTCAGGATGCAGGCTGTAAATTTAAAATCACAGTCAATCAATCTAAATTCGTCTGTGTAATGTACAATTTTCCCAAGGTTACGTTTTACCTCTTTTGCTTCCATTTCTGCACCTCATGTCTTGATTGAATTTAGCAGAGTAGTAACTGTTCATTGTCGATGGGGCATTAAACAAACTCGCAAGCAGATATTTTTTTATATCACGAATGTTTCGGGAGTTATTCAGAACACCTTCCATGACATATTCAATATGTTCGCTGTTAAGTTTGAGGAATCTGTCTTTTACGATTTCTGAAGGCTGTTTATAACCTGCAATGATAGGATATTCACTCGATGAACAAACCGTCTCAGTCATAAGCTCAACGATATCATCAAGCATACCTGTGTCGATGTGTTTACTTTCGGAGAGACAATCATAGTCGATATTTTCTTTTATGATTGAACGGTATTCTTCGCGCGTGCGCGCTATCACATCACATCTTATCTTATCTATATTCTCATTTATATTCTCATTTATATTACTAAGATTATTATTCTCTGTTTGTCTTTTTGACAAGGCTCCCTTGTCATTTTGATAAGGCTCCCTTGTCATTTTGACAAACCTGCCTTGTCTTTTTGACAAGGTTAATTTCAAAAATCTTTGTCTGCCAGACTCCTCTTTACTCAGATATTTCATGTCAATAAGCTTTGAAATTGCCCTCGAAACTGTTGTTTCGGAACACTGACAAAAATCTGCGATGTGCTTGTTATTTGCAAAACACCCTTTGTCACCGTTGTCCAGACTGTCTATTTCAACTAAAATTATTTTTTCAAGAGCGCTCAGACGAGTATCAAGCCATATTTCAGCAGGTATCCAAACGCCCTTGAAAGTTGTTTCTTTTTTACCTTTTGACATTCACTATTCCTCATATCGTGAACGGGAATTCATCATCGTCCAGGAATTCGTCAAGCTCATCAAAATCGTCAGTCTGGTTAGTATCGGCAGGCTTTGTTTCGCTCTTGGAACCGCAGAAAGAAGCATTTGCTACAACAACATCTGTTGCAGTCCTTTTGTTGCCTTCTTTATCATCGTAGTTTCTTGTCTGAATAGAGCCTGTAACAGCAATCATCTGACCTTTACGGAAATAAGAAGTGATGAATTTTGCTGTGCCACGCCAAGCAACACAGTTAATAAAATCAGTCTGACGTTCTTCACCCTGACGGACATAATCCCTGTCGATGGCGATTGAAAAAGATGTTACCTCAACTCCTGAACTTGTCTGACGAAGCTCAGGTTCTGCGGTAAGCCTTCCCATAAGTACAACATTGTTAAGCATTCATATCTCTCCTTATAAGTTGATATCCTTGTAGTGTTTGATTGTCGATAACTTTTTGACACTTCGGCAGTAATCGCATTTTCCGCAGCCTGTGGGTTCAATTTCGCCACGTTTGATAGCTGCATATCGAGGACTATATTCCTCCACATCACGCAATGAAAATTCAAGGTCCTGGTCAGGGATATGAATAGCTGCGATATCTGGTTCTGCTTCCTTTGTTACAGCTACAATGACAAAGGGACAATTACGTTTATCAAGATTCTGATAAATCGCACCCTGTATGTCATATCCCCAGTATTCAACGAAAGTGATTCTGTCCTGCTCTTCTTCATCCCACATTGATTTGAAATCTTTCATACACTTCAAGTCAACAATCATAGCACCGCCAAAAGGAACGAGAGATTTGATCTGGGGGAATCTGTTGCATATATTCTCTACCTGTTTTGAGGTCAGAAGACTGTCAAATTTTGCTTTGTACAATACACCGTTGATTTTTCCTGTCTTGATTATCTGATGTTTACCCCTTAACAGAAGGCGTGCGAGTTCGTCTTCTTCAAGTCTCTCAGCTATAATGTGAGCGTTACGAAATTCGGCCTTCAATTCACCGTCTTTTTTGAACAATTCAGGGTGTTCTGATTTGAATTTGTCCAATTCATCAGAGAAATAAGCATCAACATAGGAACCAACGAGTAATGCGGTACTGTCTTTTCTGTTCCATTCTCCACGCAGTTCAGCCATTGCAGCAGCTTCACATTTGTGGAAAGCCTTGAACTGTGAAGCGCTCATATATTGCCAGTTTGCTTCGGGGCTGAAATAGTTTTCATTTGTGAGTTTAAGCCTCGGCATTGTTCTTCTCCTCTGCTCTCTTTGATGCACAATCATAGCAAAGAGATACACCATAATTCTTCGCTGTATAAGATGCAATATATTCTGCACTTTTGCCAGATGCGCCCTGTATGTCTTTTCCACAATCGGTACATTTCACATTTGCTTTGATAACAGGCTTTTTAGGTCTTACTCGAACCGCAGATACAACGTCACCAAAAGCCTTTATCCCATGTTCAATATAAAGTTGAACTTTTGCACCGACCCATTCCTCAAAGTAAGGGGAACCCGTAACTTTTTCAATAGCCTTTGACCTTGCAACATTCAGAATCATAGGTTTAAGATTTTCTTTGAAATATACAACAGCCTTTTCGCTTGTTCCCTCGGAACTTCTAACTTTTTCGTTCTTAACTACTTTTGCAATAGTGGCGATTTTTTCTTCGTTTTCGTTAAAATCAGCTTCACCGAGATAATTTGGGTCGCTGACAACTTTCTTCCAATGTGTTTTATCTGACATTTTCTTTACTCCTTTAATATGAGGGAGTGGGTGGCCTTAAGTTTATCTGCTCCCGGAGGCTTTTTCTTATCCTGGCCCACTCTTACGTTGCCTTCTTGGTTGTTATCCCGTCTGCCTTCCCCTCGTTCTTTTTCTACTTGATTTTTTAATATTTCTGTGCTACAATTTTAATACAGTATTTTTCTTTGCTGCTTTTCGGTGTTCCAGCGCCGTGAGCAGCTTTTTTTATGCGTTCAAATTCAGGTATCAGTTCGAGCTCATGAATTCTCTCGCGTAAAGCTTGGTTTTGTTTTATCAGAAAGTTGTTTTCTGATGTTAATGCCATGTTTTCTATCAGAAGAGCCTTTTCTGCATCAGTCACAATTCTTCACCTCCCATTATCATTTTGTAAAGTTTATGAAAAACTTTTTTCTCTGTTTTAGGAAAAAGAATTGAAAACAATGGCAGTATACCGATTGCTATTAGAACGAAAAACAAAAAGATCATTTTAACACCTCTTTGGTATTCATTCTTTTTGCAAGCATTTTTCCGTAAACACCGCATTCTTCAAGAGGAACTTCTCTCAATACCTTGATTTTTGATGTTCTGACTTTTCCGTCTGTGTTATCCGGCATAACAATATCGCTGATTTTGGTTTCACATTCGATTATTGCAAGGTTGTCCCAATCTGAGCCGAATCTTAATGCCCAATCAAGATGTGAAATATGTATACCATTACTGCAATCATTTCTTGTGTCAGTGTCGCATTTCTCTGATTTGGTTTTGCCTACTTCGTATTTAAATGAAGAGTTATAATTGGACACTAAAAGTCCATCTTCATCCTTTCGTACAGCTTTATAGAATACCGCTTTTGTTTTTGTATGTTTTATACCGTAAAAATCCATAAATTCATGTATGGTTTTCGGCATATAAACAATTCGAGCATTACCGCTTATTTGGATGGTACCGTTGATTTGTTTGTCTGTTACCTGGGCATTGGCTGAGGCTTCAACGGAACTGTTTTCCCTGGCTTCAACGGAACTGTTTTCCCTGGCTTCAACGGAACTGTTTTCCCTGGCTACAACGGAACTGTTTCCCCTGGCTACAACGGAACTGTTTTCCCAGGCTTCAACGGAACTGTTTTCCCTGGCTTCAACGGAACTGTTTTCCCTGGCTACAACGGAACTGTTTCCCCTGGCTACAACGGAACTGTTTTCCCAG
>JAZSJD010000037.1:0-41245 GCA_045534165.1 Acutalibacteraceae bacterium
TTGAGTTCTTCAGGATTGATGAACTTCTTGAGAGGATGCACAGCCATTTTATACAATTCAGCATATTGTGCAAATTCTGCATCAACATCTGCATCTGTTGCTTCGATAGCTTCAACTTCAACAATCTTTTCAAGAGCAAGACGAGTTTTAACCTGGATTTCTGCCTGACCTTTAAGGTCTTCCATATATTTGTCCATTGAGAGACCCATATACTGAAGATAGATGTCAAGTGCAAGACCCTGCTGAGCCATCTGCTGTTCTGTCTGCTGTTTCATTTCGTCAGCTTTGTTATCAATCATAACCTGAGGAATTTCTACAGTTGCACCTTCGCAAACCTGTTTGAGAAGATCTGATTCAAAAGCATCTTTTGCTCTCTGTGCTTTGCTTTCGCCGATTTTTGCTTTGATGTCTGCTTTGAGTTCATCAAGTGTATCAAATTCGCTTACGTCTTTTGCAAATTCATCGTCAAGTTCGGGATATTCTTTTGATTTAATTTCGTTAACTTTAACTTTGAAAGTTGCATCTTTGCCTGCAAGTTCAGGAGCATATTCTGTGGGGAATGTTACGTTAACATCAAATTCTTCGCCTGCATTGTGACCGATGATCTGATCTTCAAAGCCGGGAATGAACTGACCTGAACCGATTTCAAGGTCGAAGTTTTCGCCTTTACCGCCATCAAAAGCAACACCGTCAACAAAGCCTTCGAAGTTGATATCTGTGATATCGCCTGCTACTACTGCTCTGTCTTCAATTGTTACAAGACGTGAGTTTCTTTCAAGAAGATTTTTGATTTCTGATTCTACTTCTTCGTCTGTTGCTTCAGCTGATTCTTTTTCTGCTTTAAGTCCTTTGTAAGCGCCTAATTCAACATCAGGTTTTACAACAACTTTAAGTGTGAGAGCTGCACCTTCATCGTCAAGTTTTGTGATTTCAACATCGTAGGGAGCTGCAACGATTTCAAGTTTTGCTTCTTCAATTGCTGCACCAACAACTTCGGGATAAAGAATGTCGATAGCATCTTCATAGAAGAAGTTTGAACCATACATTTTTTCAATCATTGCCTTGGGAGCTTTACCTTTACGGAAGCCGGGAAGTGCAATCTTTTTCTTGTTCTGGTTGTAAGCCTTTACAGTAGCTTCTTTAAGCTGTTCTGCACTGATTTCAACCTCAACTGAATATACGTTTGTTTCAATTTTGTTTGCTGATTTCAAGCTCATTTTTAAGTCCTCCATATCCTTTTTACAAAGTAAATATTAACTGAATTATTTTAACAAATTTTTTCCAGAATTTCAACCTTTTGTTCACATATCGTCAATTCGTCATAAAAACTCATATTTTTTCAATGAGTTTTGGGCAAAAGTTGAGAAAGTCTCCGGAAATCAATGAAAATTTTATACCATCACGTTCTCCTGTAAAGGCAAAACGCTGTGACGGACCGTGAAGATGGGCATAATAGCAACGCTTTATTCCTTCTTCTACGAGAACACTGTAAATCTCTTCGCACACCGCTTCCTGATTCAATGGCGGATAGTGAAGAAACACAACAGGCTCACCACCTAATTTTTTTGCTTCTGCAATTGACATTCTCAGTCTGCCCGCTTCACGAAGAAGAATCTTCTTATCTTTTTCTCCATCGTAAAACCAACCACGTGAGCCACAAACGGAAATATCACCGAAATGGTATGCATTGTTGAAAAGAATGCCTAAAGAAGAAAATCCGTTTTTTTCAAAAAATTCATCAGCTTTTTTCTTTGTGCTCCACCAATAATCATGGTTGCCTTTCATAATAAGTTTTTTTCCGTTCAGATTGTGAAGGAAACGAAAATCTTCCTTTGCTCCGTCAATGTTCATTGCCCAGGAAATATCTCCTGCAACAATAACCGTATCATCATCTGTTACAACACTATTCCAATTTTTTTCAAGTCTTTCTTCAAAGTTCTGCCAACCTTTAAAAATATCCATTGGCTTATTTGTGCCGAAAGACAGGTGCGTATCACCTATGGCAAATAAAGACATAACTGCATCCTTTCTGAATAAAATTGAAAAATGTTCAAATAATACTGATGCTTGAAAAAGCAATTTGAAAACGGAGGCAAATAAAAATGGAAAAAGATATTATCAAAGAAATTTCTTGTAATGCAAAAAACTGCATTTACAATGAAAATGGTCAGAGATGTAATGCAGGTCACATTGATGTAGGAACAAGCTCCGCTTGCAAATCAAGCGAAACTTATTGCTCAACATTCAAAACTTGTGACAGTTGCAAAATTTAAATTCCTAACATTTTAAAGACGACCTCAGTCATCTCGGGTTTCTTGCAAATGTCAGTGAATCTTGGCTCTTTACCTTTGAGAGTTGCAAGCTGCTCAGGGCATTTAACGCCTGAAACCCGAGCAAGTTCACTTACTGTTTCAAATTCATCATCACAGTTGAAATCTTTTTCAACTGCACCAAGAACAGCTTTTGAGAATTTATACGGGTTTGCAGTTGCAGCAATAACAGTTACTGTGTCATCACCTGTTCTGTTTACATAATCTTCGTAAACTTTAATCGCAACGGAAGTATGTGTATCAGGAAGATAGTTCTTTTCTTTAAAGCTCTTTTCGATTGTAGCACTTACTTCATCATCTGAACAACAACCTGCATCAAAATCTTCTGTGAGAGCTTTGAGAACATCTTCTGTAACTGTATATTTTCCGTTTGTTGATAATTCATCCATCATCTTTGCAACAGCTTTATCGTCACAGCCTGTAAGATGATAAAGAAGTCTTTCAAGGTTTGATGAAATAAGGATATCCATTGACGGAGATGTTGTTGTGAAAAATTCACGGTTTTTATTATATTCACCGGTTCTGATGAAATCTGTAAGAACGTTATTTGCATTTGAAGCACAAATAAATTTGTTGACAGGAAGTCCCATCTGCTTTGCATAATATGCAGCAAGAATGTTACCGAAGTTACCTGTGGGAACAACAATATTGATTTTTTCACCGGCTACAATTCTGCCATCTGCAATAAGGTCACAATAAGCTGAAACATAATAAACAACCTGAGGTACAAGTCTGCCCCAGTTAATTGAGTTTGCTGATGAGAACTGCATATTGTTTTCTTTGAGCTTTGCAGCAATTTCTTTATCTGTGAAAATCTTTTTAACGCCACTCTGTGCATCGTCAAAGTTGCCCTCAATTGCACATACACTTACATTGTTGCCTTCCTGAGTTGTCATCTGCAATTTCTGCATAGGACTTACTCCATCTGACGGATAGAAAACAAGAATTTTTGTTTTTTCAACATCTTTGAAACCTTCAAGTGCAGCTTTACCTGTATCGCCTGAAGTTGCAACAAGAATTATAATTTCTTTTCCGTCTGCAGTTTTCTTTGCTGAAACTGTGAGAAGATAGGGCAAAAGCTGAAGTGCCATATCCTTAAAAGCACAGGTAGGACCTCTGAACAATTCAAGGATATATGACTCATCTGTGAAAGGCACAACAGGAGCCACTTTTTCGCTGTCAAATTTACCTTTCTGGTATGCACCGTTTACGCAAGTGTCGATTTCCTCTTCTGTGAAATCAGTAAGGTAAAGTGACAAAATTTCTTTTGCTCTTTCAATGTAAGTCATTTCTGACATTTTTTTGATGTCGTCAAGTGAAATCTGCGGGAAAGATTCGGGCACAAAAAGTCCTCCGTCTTCGCTGATACCTTGAGAAATGGCTTTTGCAGCATCTACAGATACTGCTTTGTTTCTTGTGCTTGTGTACTTCATAAACATCCCTCTTTTTAGATATATACACTTAATTGTATCATATTTTTATCAGTTAGTAAATACCTGAGAATTGAAATATCTCTCTGCATTTTCAAAAAAGATTTTTTCTGCAAGAATTTTACCGAAATGCTTCTCAAAGCTTTCGTAAAGTCCCTGGATTTTTTCTATTCCTTTAAGTTCGGGGTTGATACTGCATCCGTCAAAATCACTACCCAAAGCCAGAGAATTTTCTCCCCCTAAAGAAAGAATATGCTCTGCGTGTTTTATCATCATTTCAAACGAATTTCCCTCACCCAGAAAACGGTTGTAAAAATTAAGACCGATAAGACCTTTTCTCCGGCAAATAATTTTTATCTGCTCATCTTTCAGGTTTCTTACGTGAGAATGTATTTTTTCTGCATCGGAATGGCTTGCTATAAACGGAAAATCTGTTGTTTCACATAAATCAAAAAATCCTTTTTCGCCAAGATGTGAAACATCAGGAACAATTTTCTTTTTAACCATTTCCTTTATCGCTTCTTTACCGAAAGATGTAAGTCCTGTATCGTTTTCTGAAAAGCAACCGCTTGCAAGTTCATTTTCTTTATTCCATGTTACAGTTATTATTTTAACACCATCGTTATAAAGCCTTTCAATATTTTCAAGTTTTCCGGCAAGTGCAGAACCACCTTCAACTGCAAGAATCGGTTTTATATTTTCTGCATTTTTCAGTTCTTCATTATACTTTAAAAGAACCTTTTTATAATAATCTTCTGCTTCTTTACCTCTGTATTCATCAGGCATCCATACAGCAAAAACCTGAACCCAATCTTCAAGAAAATCTGCTTTTTCCAAAGAGATATCCAGGTCATTATTTTTCAATGATTTTTCTTTTGAATAACACTCAGTAATAGTATCGCAATGTAAATCAAAAAATCTCATCATTCCACCTCATAAGCATTGGGTATGTAGTAAACTTCTGTTTTGCCTTTTTGTTTTTTCACTTCAACAACATCAAAACGAGGTTGTTTTTCTGTCGGATTTTCGCTCAGATATATCTGGGCAGTTTTAATTATTTTTCTCTGCTTTTTTAAATCAACAAATTCTTTAGGCTCTGCAATACTTTTTTCGCTTCTGCCTTTCACTTCAACAAAAATAATATATTCATTGTTTTCACCGATAATATCAATTTCGCCGAAGCGTGACTGAAAATTTCTTGCAATTATCTGAAACCCCTGTTTTTTCAGATACCTTACAGCTTTATCTTCTGCCTGCAAACCGAAAACACCTATGTTCATTATTTTTCACCTGTAATCTTTTTCAGGAAACTTCTTCTGTGAACAGGAGAAATACCATGTTCAATAATTTTTTCATAATGCAGCTTTGTTCCGTAACCTTTATGTTTATCAAAACAATACTCGGGATATTTTTCTGCAATTTCCATCATCAATCTGTCTCTTGTAACTTTTGCAAGAATTGATGCAGCAGCAATAGACGGGCTTTTTGCATCACCTTTAACAAGTGTTCTTGCTTCTGTTTCAAGAGGAGGTTTCCGGTTGCCGTCAACAAGGGCAATGTCGGGTTTTTTATCCAGGCCTTCAACAGCTCTTTTCATTGCAAGGAATGTTGCCTGCAGAATATTAATTTCTTCAATTTCTTCCACGCTTGCAAAAGCAATAGAATAAGAAACTGCATTTTCAATAATAACATCGTAAAGTGCATCACGCTTTTTTTCTGTAAGTTTTTTGCTGTCATCAAGACCATCAATTACAAGTCCATCAGGTAAAATCACTGCAGCAGCACAAACAGGACCTGCAAGAGGACCTCTGCCTGCTTCATCAACACCGCAAACAACTTCAAAACCTTGTTCATGTGCCTGATATTCAAAAGTATAATCCATAATTATCTCCTCTACGAAAAAAGGACGATATCATATCGTCCTCTGATTTTCACTTAAACTGTCAAGAGTTATCTTGCCGAGTTTACCTGCTCTGTATTCATCAAGAATAGTGGTGGCTGCTCTTTCTGTGTTTATTTCGCCACCTGAAATCAGCATACCTCTTTTTCTGCCAATCATTTCAAGAATTTCATAAGGCTCTTTATCCTGAAAATCAGCAATTTTATATCTTTCTGTAAGTCTTTCAGGATAATCATTTTTCATTACTTCAAGGAATCTTACTGCAAGACTTTCCACATCAAGAATATCATCTTTCACGGAGCCGATAAAAGCAAGTTTATCTCCTACTGCCGGGTCTTCAAACTTAGGCCATAAAACACCCGGAGTATCCAGCAACTCAATACCTTCGCCTATAACAAACCACTGGTTATGTCTTGTAACGCCGGGTCTGTCTGCAACTTCAGCACGTTTTTTGCCTGCCATTCTGTTAATGAATGAACTTTTACCCGTATTCGGTATACCAACAACCATAACACGAAGTGCTCGTCCCTGCATATTTTTTTCTTCGTAGGATTTAATTTTTTCTGCAAGAACTTCCTTTATTAACGGGCGATAAAGGTTAAGACCTTTTCCGCTTTTGCAATCTGCCGCAATTGCAGGAATTCCCTGATTTTTAAAATATTGCAACCATTTTTTTGTTGCATTTTCATCTGCAACATCACATTTGTTAAGAACAACTATTCTCGGTTTATCTGCAATAATTTCAGATAATTCCGGATTATGGCTGCTGACCGGCACTCTGGCATCCACAATTTCCGTCACCGCATCAACAAGAGGTAAACTTTCCTTGATTTTGCGACGGGTTTTAGCCATATGACCGGGAAACCATTGCACAACCTGATTCTGAAAATCGCTTGCCATTTTAATTACCTCATGCTACTTTCCATTGACCGAAAGGTGCAATTCTTCCGACAACAGTACCGTAAATATATCTTTCATCAATAAGTCCTACTGCATTTGAACGGCTGTCTGTTGAATCATCTCTGTTATCACCCATTACAAAAACAAAACCTTCCGGAATTGTGATGGGTCCCTGAAAATCTTCCTGTGTAACTGTGGGTTCATAAATGGGATATCCATGTTCCGGCTTGCCGTCAACGTAAACTATACCTGCTTCAAAATCGATATCAACTTCCTGTCCGCCCACAGCAACAATCCTTTTTATTATAGGTTCATGAAAAGCATTATCCTGTGTTATAACAACAATATCTCCGATTTCGTGCGTGTTGTCAAATGCAGTTACCATAAGCATATGACCATTATACAATGTAGGTTCCATAGAACCACCACTTACATTTGCTGTTCTGAAAAAGAAAGTGAACACTATTGCAATAGCAACAATACCTGTCATTATAATTGAAGCAAAATCAAAAAGAGCTGAACCTTTTTGCTGTTTTTTTCTTTCTTCCATTGTGTCACCTGCTTATCTTAAATTAATATAATCTATTTTGTTCAAAGGAAATACTCTGAATATAACTCTCCCGAGCACATATTTTTCATTAACAATACCTATAGTTGATGAACGGCTGTCAAGAGAACCGTTTCTGTTATCCCCCATTAAAAACACACAATCTTCGGGAACAGTAACAGGGAACTTAACATCATATCTCAGATTTGTAGGTGTATTTATGTAAGGTTCATCGAGAACTTTACCGTTTACTAAAACTTCACCCCGCACAAAATCGATGTAGATTTCATCTCCTTCAACGCCAATCACTCTTTTTATTACAGGTCCGCCTTCATATGTAGGAGGTGTGGCTACAACAATATCACCGAATTCAACACTGTTTCCTGAATTGGAAACAATAAGCCAGTCTCCATCCTTCAAAGTCTGAAGCATAGAAGTTCCGCTTACCTGAACAACTCTGAAAGCAAAGGTAAAAATCAAAAAGATTATTACAAAAGATGCCATAATTGAAGAAAACCAATCAAAAACAGATTTACTTTTTTTAGAGGCGTCCTTTTCAGAGTTATATATTTCAGCCGGTTGTCCCAGTGAGTCAAAAACATATACACTTTTTTCAATTCTACGTTTCATACTTCCAAGCAATCCTTAAACAAAAAGTAAAAGGGCAAGCCTGAACACATAGTCAGGCAATGCCCCAATAAATCCATATCGAGTTTATAGGGCTAAACCCTATATCTGACACAAATCAGCCAATCTGCTCTTTAACTTTAGCAGCTTTACCAACTCTGTCACGAAGGTAGTAGAGTTTGCTTCTGCGAACTTTACCTGTTCTGATTGTTTCAACTTTTGCAACGTTAGGTGAGTTAACGGGGAATACTCTTTCAACACCTGTGCCGTATGAAATACGACGAACTGTGAATGTTTCAGAAACACCGCTACCACGTTTTGCAATAACTGTTCCTTCGAAAACCTGGATTCTTTCTCTTTCACCTTCACGGATTTTAACGTGAACTCTTACTGTGTTACCTACTTCAATAGCAGGTTTTTCAGCCTTAATGCTGTCCTGTGCAATCAATTTGAGTGCGTCCATTTTTATTTCCTCCTTAAAATTTTGCGGCAATTCCGCTTTTTTACAGTCGTTCATAACACATTTACAATGGCAGAGGACCGACAGCTTCGTTGTCTTTCGGCAATGAATACGGTCTGTTTAAGTCAGACCTATACAAATGCTTTAGTAGTATAACATAAGCAATTGGAAAAATCAAGTGTTTTTTTACACTTTATCTGAAAATTTCAAAATTTTCTGTAAGCAGACACTTTTTCTCGAATTTTTTATATACAGGCAATACTTCTGACTGCTTTTCAATGGCACTTATCAACAGCTGAGGGCCTATATTAACAGGATTACCTGCTGATAAATCAACATTCATTACAAGTACATTCTCTCTGATTTCTGTTCTGAAGTTAAAAATATGTTCTCCTAAAGGAACTTCTTTCATAACTTTTCGTCTGCCCTGCTTACCTTTTTTCTCGCAAACAAGGCTTTTTTCAGCTACTGCTTTCTGTGAAAGTTCATCAAAAGTCTCTGCATCTTTTTCATTTTCAAAATCAAGAGAAATTACATATCTGCCGAATCTTATTTCTTTTGCATTGAGAAAAGGTTCTTCAACACTTATCAAGTCAAGACCTTCCGGCATCTGGTCAAAAAGTCTTTCTTTTACTTCCCAGGGAGTAACCCCATCTTCCACTCTTATATCCATACACTCAGATTCACTTTCCACACCCAAAGAAAGAGGCAATGGGAAAGTAATATATGCATGGGGGTTAAACCCTTCTGTATACCATACCTTAAGACCTGAACGTTTTATGGCTTTTGTCATTGAACGCATCAGATCAAGATGAGAAATATATTTTGCTCTGCCAACTTTTTTAAACCATATTCTAAGCGAGTTCACCACATTCACCTCCGCAAAGTTTGTTTGCAGAACAACCGTTGCACTTTTCTCTGCAATTTGGTGTTGTTATGCCCTCATACGCTTTTTTGTTTTCTTTTTCAAAGAATTTTTTGGGGATACCGTAATCCATATGATCCCACGGAAAAACTTCGTCAAAAGAACGTTTTCTGTTTGCATAAAAAGCAGGGTCTAAGCCTGCCTGTTCAAAAGCGAGCAACCACTTCTCAAAATCAAACTGGTCATCCCAGCTGTCAAATTTACAACCTAATTTATAAGCATTATAAATAACCTGAGAAAGACGTCTGTCGCCACGGGCAAAAACGCCTTCAAGCAGACTCATCCTTGAGTCGTTCCAACCAATATTGATTTTTTTTGTTTTAACAGAATCTTCAAGAAGCTTCTGTTTATATTCAATTGTTTCCATATCATCCTGAGCTTCCCATTGGAAAGGAGTAAACGGTTTGGGGACAAAAGATGCAACACTTATGTTTACATTCACACCTCTGCCTTTTGGTTTATCAGGATTATTATAATATTCATTCACAACATTCTGTGAAAGTTGGGCAATAGCTTTAACGTCTTCATCAGTTTCAGTAGGTAAACCTATCATAAAATAAAGTTTTACACCTGTCCAACCTTTTTGGAAAGCTTTGCGTGAAGATGAAAGAATTTCTTCCTCAGTTACATTTTTGTTTATAACGTCACGCAGCCTTTGTGTACCTGCTTCTGCTGCAAAAGTAAGACCGCTTTTTCTGATTTTTGCAAGCTTTTCTGCAATTGAAGAACTGAAATTATCAGCTCTCAATGATGGCAGAGAGATGTTGATTTTTTCATCAAGTGTCCAGTCAAAAAGCTTGTCCAGCAAATCTTCAAGACCTTTATAGTCACTTGTGCTTAATGAGCAAAGAGAAATTTCTTCATAACCTGTGCTTTGGCAGATTGCTTTGCATTGTTCATTTACAACAGCGGGACTTTTTTCTCTGATAGGTCTGTAAAGAAATCCTGCCTGACAGAAGCGACAGCCTCTGATGCAACCTCTGAAAATTTCAACAACTGTTCTGTCGTGAACAGGTTCAATGAAAGGCACAATAAATTCTTTGGGAGCAAACATTGTGTCCAGATTTTTCACAACTCTTTTTTTCACCTTTTCAGGTGCACCGTTTGTTGCAACAACTTCTTTGATTGTTCCGTCATCATTGTAACTTACATTATAAAAAGCAGGAACATAAACCCCTTCAATTTTTGCCGCTTCTTTTAAGAATTCTTCTTTTGTACTGCCCTTTTGTTTATGAGCTTTAAGCAAATCAATAAGTTCATTGGTTACCTCTTCACCTTCACCGGGAAGGGTTATATCAACAAAATCAGCAATAGGCTCACCATTGCAAACGCAGGAACCGCCTGCAACAACTATGGGAGTTAAATCTTTTCTGTCTTTAGCATAAATAGGAAGTCCTGCTAAATCAAGCATATTAAGCACATTGGTGTAGCTTAATTCATACTGCATTGTGAAACCTATCAGATCAAAATCCTTAATAGGGTCACTGCTTTCAAGGGCATAAAGAGGAATATTATTTTTACGCATTTCCTCTTCCATATCTGTCCACGGAGCAAAAACTCTTTCGCACCATGCATCGTCTCTTTCATTCACAAGTGAATAAAGAATCTTCATTCACAGATGTGAGATAGCTATATCGTATGTATCAGGAAAACAGAAAGCATATCTTATATCAATTTTGTTTTTATCTTTAATTATACTATTGAATTCACCACCCGTATATCTTCCGGGTTTCTGAACAAATTGTAATATGTTTTCAACTTCTTTTGAAAGCACCTAATCACTTCACTTTCACAATTCTGAATTCAGCAATTTCAATACCGTCTATTGTTTCGCCGATTTCAAGTTCAAGGCAACCGTTTTCAAACACATCTTTCGGCAAAATATATGTTGCTGAAAAATATCCGGGAGCAAGATACATTTTGTCAAATTCTGCATCTCTTTCCCCACCGTATGTATCGCCTTCAAAAATCTTTTTACCATTTGCAAGAACGGTCTGAATGCCTCTTCTTTTTTCATCTTTTGCGTGGTATGAAACAATAAGTTTATAATCACAATCACCTGTAAAACCACCAAGATTTGCATTAAGAGTATAGTGGTCATAACATTTGAGAAGTTCCATCGGAATGTCTGCATCTGCATTATCACGTCTGTCAGCCATTACATTCATATAAGGTTCTCCGAACTGCTGAATTGTGTCAAGAGGAGCATAACCATGCTCTGCAAATGAAAAATACATTTCATCTGCTTCAACTTTGTTTCTGAGCATAATCTTCTTCATATACTCTGTGGGGTTTTCAGTTGCTTTAGCTTCTGCAATTTTCTTTAAATACCAACGTCTGTTTGTAACGGGACGGTCAATAAGATCAAGAACTGCACCACGTTCCCAGCTTAAAGCATCGTGTCTTTCAACACTTGTCTGCATACCGATAAGGTTAAATAATTTATCGCCGATTTCAAAAATTTCCTTATGTAAAGCGTAATAAGATTCATCAAAATCAGTGTTGAGGATTTCTTCAGCCTTTTCAAGATCGTTTCTGAAAATATATTCTCTTGCTTCATCCATAAGTTCTGTTTCAAAATGACGTCTCATTAATACAAGGGAATCGAAATCCGCTCTGTAAAGATGCATAAGGAAACGCCAGTTATCATGTAACTCAGGACAAGCTGACAAAATGTTTCTGAATTCTCTGTATGTATTTTCAATATTGGGGTTATCAAGAGGGTCGCCAATCCAGTTATATTCAAGGCCTGAAATTGCCTGTGCAATAGCATAAGCTGAGGGAAATTCAGGGAAGAAAAGTCTTGCATAGTCTTCAAGAATTGTTTTTATTGACTGTGACCTATCCCACTCAAGCCTGCCCCATACAAATTTATTCACATCATCAGTTACGCCCTCTGAATAAGAAACACTGCCTACTGTGTAGGGAGATTTGAGAGCGTGGATTCTTTTATATTCACGTGGTCTGGGGTTTACACTTTCACGGCTGTTGACAGCACACAATGAATAATGCCATTCTTCAGAAGGATACTGCACAGCATATTCACATCTTACATTGTGGGTGATATCAGGATAAAGACGGATTGGGAATTTAGAGTCAATTCTTCTTCTGAGTTCATAAATTTCCATTGCTCTGTTGGGACCCTGAATAACACCTGTGATAATTCCCTCTTCAGAATTATTTACGTTTTCAACGAACGCATCGCCCCAGCCGGGAATACCTCTGGGCATCTGAGCTGACGGCCACATCTGAACTTCCGGCTTTACTTTTCTTACTTCTTTTGTGATTTTCACACATCTTGAAATAAACTGGTCTGCGGGATAATCTCCCGGGTCACCTCCGGGTGGGAAGATGATATCAATTCTTTCAGCATCTTCAAGTGTTTCACGACGCAAAGCTGCTGATTCTTCTTCAGGAAGTTCATCATTGGGATACCATACGGAAACATCCATATCAAGTTCATTTGCATAATGGGAACATTTCTCCATATGTTCTTTCATATCCCATTTCATAAGGCTGTTGTAACTTTTTTCTGTTACAGGATTATCAGGAGGAAGAAGTTCAGTTGTATTTGTTCCATAGAACATCATACCTATAAAATGGTCTCTGAACTGTTCAGGACTCCATGCATCATATGTGTTGGGAGTTGTTCTGTAAGCATTCTGATGACCTCTGATTCTCTTTTCAGGAATATGTTTACCTGCTATATCGGAAACAAGAGTAATCTGCGAATTATTATAAACTGTTTTCATCAAAAATTTACCCACACCGAAAAGCAAACCTCTTACTGTATGTGCATAAATTTTCATTTCGCCTTCTTCAAGCTCTATTTCAAAGCAATCTTTATGAGGAAGTCTTTCTTCTGCGCATTGAATAAATGCAACAAAAGGTTTACCATCCTTTATCTCGGGTTTTATCCCTGTTCTTTTCTCAATTTCAAGAGCAAAAATTTCCGCAGCTTTTAATTCTTCTTCTGTTTTTGCTTGTATATTTAAACCGGTAAAATCAAATTTCATCAGTTATCACTCCTTTATTTTATGTTGAACAAATCCTCAAAAAAGTCTTCAATGTTATACCAAAGATATCTGAAAAACTGCCCTATCTGATAAAAGAAATGGTCTATGGTTCCGCCTTCACCTTTAATACGGAGTGTGGAGCCTGTATCTTCAAGTTGGAGAAAAACTGCGTGTGTCATATTTTCCTCTGTGCTTCCGTTGGGAGAATGAATTGAAAGCATAAGTCTGCCTTCAAGGTCTGTAAAAATCATACCATGGCCACCATCAAGGTCGTGATATTTACCCTTAACGTAAAGCGGGAATAAATCATGGCTCCATTCACCATCAATTTCACCGTTGGAACTTCTTGCTATACCTACAGAATAACCTGATTTTGTTATGTTGTTTGACCACAACATAATAAGACTTCCGTCTTTTGTTCTGTAAGGACAAGGACCATCAGTAACGTTGTTTGCAGTCCAGAACGGGTCATCTGCTTTAAACATTCTGATAGGTTCTGTTGTGAAATGTGTTAAATCTTCGCTGAGTTTCGCATAAGACATATCACCGATTCCATCAGGCATACTTGTCCACTCGTGAACAAAAATCATCCACGGTTCGCCTTTCTTGTCTATGTAAAGTGTGCCGTCAATAGCATCCCATTCTTTTGGTGTGATATGACCATCTGTTATTTCAACAAAAGGTCCTAACGGGCTTTCACTTTTCATTATGCTTACGCCTCTGTGACCTGTTGTGCCTGATTTATAGGTAGCAAAAAGATAGAAGTTACCCTCATAATAATAACATTCAGGAGCCCAATAATCGCCTATGCCATCAAAATTTTCTGCTGTTTCTGCCTCGAAAACATTAACGGGACCTGCCCAGTTTTCCAGATCTTCACTTACATAGCAACCATAGCCGGCTTTTGTAGCAGCACCGGTTCCATACATAAAATATTTATTTCCGTAAACAAGAATACAAGGGTCACGGATGAAAATATCTTCTGTCTTTTTTGTGCTTGTCATATCCAAAATATCTCCCGGAACTTCAAAAACAAAACCGTCTTCATCCTGAGCTGACACAACAACAGATAAGCAGGAAAATGCCATAATAACAGCCAAAAACAAAGCAAAAACTTTTTTCATAAAAACACCTCCTGAATATATAGTTCAGATAGAATTAATCAAGGAAATCTTTAAGTTTTTTACTTCTGCTGGGGTGACGGAGTTTTCTGAGAGCCTTAGCTTCAATCTGACGGATTCTTTCACGTGTAACGTCAAATTCCTGACCAACTTCTTCAAGTGTTCTGGGATGACCGTCATCAAGGCCGAAACGGAGTCTGAGAACTTTTGCTTCTCTGGGAGTGAGAGTTTTAAGAACTGCTGCAAGCTGTTCTTTAAGAAGAAGCATTGATGCTGCATCCTGAGGTGCAAGTGCATCTTCATCAGGGATGAAATCGCCAAGGTGGCTGTCTTCTTCTTCACCGATAGGTGTTTCAAGTGAAACAGGTTCCTGTGCAACTCTCATAATTTCACGCACTTTATCTACGGGGAGGTTAAGTTTTTCTGCAATTTCTTCTGCTGAAGGGTCACGTCCGTTTTCGTGGAGAAGCTGACTGTTTGTCTTTTTAACTTTGTTGATTGTTTCAACCATATGAACAGGAATTCTGATTGTTCTTGCCTGGTCAGCAATAGCTCTTGTGATTGCCTGACGAATCCACCATGTAGCATATGTTGAGAATTTGAAACCTTTTGTATAGTCAAATTTATCAACAGCTTTAATAAGACCCAGGTTACCTTCCTGAATAAGGTCAAGGAACTGCATACCTCTGCCCACATATCTTTTTGCAATACTTACAACAAGACGAAGGTTTGCTTCAGCAAGTCTTTTCTTTGCTTTGGGGTCATCTTCTGCAATACGGATTGCAAGGTCAATTTCTTCTTCAGGGGTAAGAAGGGGAACACGTCCAATTTCTTTAAGATAAACCTTAACGTGGTCTTCCATTGCTGCATTTTTGGGGTCATTGCCAACAAGACCTAAATCAAGATTTTTAGTTAAATCATCATCAAAATTAAGAGCTTCAAGGCTTACGTCTTCAAGGTCATCTATAATTTCAATATTCTGGTTTTCAATAGTGTCGTAAAAACTTTCAAGTTCTTCAATGCTCAGGTCAAGGTCCATAAGAGCAAGGTCAATTTCATGTGTTGAAAGTTTACCTGAAGTTTTACCTTTTTCAAGAAGAATTTTTAATGATGATTTCTTCTCGGGTACATTTGGTGTGTTATTGTTTTCCATAATTTTTCTCCTCCACAATATGTAAAATTACTTCTTTATGTTTTTGAACATATTTGCAAAATCCTCATCTGACATTGTTGAAATTTCGTCAAATGACTTTTTATTTTTTGCATTTTTAAGCATTTCTATACATTCACGACATTCTTCAAGAGTATCGCTGACTTCGTTATGAATGTCAGACAGATATGTGATTCTTCCCATTTCATCTGCAGTGAAATTATCACGGAATGATGAAACATCAAGATCTCTTCCGTTTTCAAGCAAAGATAACAACACGGTAATTACTCTTTTGTTGAACGACGTAAAAAATAAATCTGCACTTAAATCATCTTTCAGTTTCCTGTAAAAATCAGGATTTCTGAAAAGTGTTGTTATAATAATTTCTTCAGCTTTTGTTTGCTGAGGATATTTTTTTCTGTCCGGATTTATCTTATCTTCCGTTCCGCTTGATAAATTACGGGCCTGAGAATAAAGTTCTTTGGAAGCTTTTTTTCTCACGGTAGCAAGATTTTTCTTTATCTCCTGCCTTATTGCATCTGCATTGACTTCTGTCATTGAAGCTAATTTCAGGCAATATGTTTCTCTTTCAACAGGGCTTGAAAGTGTTGCAAGGAATTGAGATGCTTCTTTCAGAAAACTCATTTTTCCGTCAGATAAAGATATATCATATTTCTCGCCGATTTTTATCAGGTTGAATTCGGTATCATTTTCTGCTCCGTCAAGCAAAGACCTGAACCTTTCTTTACCATGCTTTTTAATTATTTCATCAGGATCTTTACCGCCTCTGAGTTGCAGAACTCTCACCTTAAGACCTGAATCTGAAAAAATCTGCATGGCACGTTTTGTTGCTTTCTGTCCCGCTTCATCAGCGTCGTAAGATAAAACCACTTCATCGGTATACCTTTTCATAAGCCGTGCCTGTTCGGCTGTCAGCGCCGTTCCCAGACAAGCTACTGCATTAGTGAAACCTGCCTGATGCAAGGCTATAACATCCATGTAACCTTCTGCAACAATCAAAAAGTCTTCTTTCGAATTTTTTGCAAAGTTCATTGCAAACACTTCGTGACTCTTTTTATAAACCAATGTATCTGATGTGTTTACATATTTAGGTTTTGAATCGTCAAGAACTCTTCCGCCAAAACCAATTACGTTTCCTCTTATATCAATAATAGGTGTCATCATCCTGTTTCTGAAATTATCATAAAACCGTTCACCGTTTTTTGTACTTTTCTTTACAAGGTCAGCCTCGTAAAGTTCATTTATGCTGAAACCTTTTGAACGCATATGTTTGATAAGTGAATCCCAGGAATCAGGTGCGTACCCAAGACCAAAACGTTTTATTGTCTGAGGTGATAAACCTCTGTTTAAAAAATAATTGAGTGCGTGGGAATTTTTTTCTTCAAGCAAACAGGAATGAAAAAATCTTGCTGCTTCTCTGTTAGCTGACAGAATTCTGTTTTTCTTCTGATGAACACTGTCATCATATCCGTCCTGAGGCATGGAAAGCCCTGCACGTTCTGCCAACAATTTTACCGCTTCGATATAATCAAGGTTTTCAATTTTCATTGTAAAAGTTATTGCATCTCCACCTGCACCACAGCCGAAGCAGTAAAAAGACTGTGTATCTTCATAAACCATAAAAGATGGAGTTTTTTCATTATGGAAAGGGCAAAGCCCTTTATGTGTTCTGCCTTGACGTCTTGAATCAAGAGAAACATATGACGAAACAAGGTCAGTAATATCTGTTCTCATTTTAAGTTCTGATAAAAAAGAATCGTTTATCGCCATCTGTTCACTCTCCTTTCAGAATCAGTTATACCATGATTTGGGTACAAACAAATCGTCAAACACACTTACAGCATATCTGTCAGTCATTCCTGCGATATAATCTGTAACTGCTCTGTCTACACCCTCATTTTCCATAACTCTTTTCATTTCTTCAGACAGCTTGTCCGGGTTATTAAGATAAAATCTGTAAAGCCATTGAAGCATATCAACCGCTTTATATTCCTCACCTTTGCAGACGGGGTTTGTATAAACATTTCTGAACATAAAATCGTGAAGCTCATCAAAAGCTGATTTTATTTCACTATCAAGAATAATATCATCTTTACTGTTATTTATTGCTGACATTACAAGAGTGTTGATTCTTTTCGATTTACTGTAGCCGAGAACATCCTTTATCTCTTTAGGAATATCATTTTCCGTCATAACTCCCGCTCTTTCAGCATCATCTATATCGTGGTTAAGGTAGGCAATTCTGTCAGCCAGTCGCACAAGTCTGCCTTCAAGAGTAAAAGCCTGCTCGCCTTTTGTGTGACATTCAATTCCGTTAAGAACTTCTGCTGTAAGATTAAGTCCCACACCGTTTTTTTCAATAACTTCCGCTACTCTGACACTTTGTATGTAGTGTTTAAAGCCAAAAGGTGCTATTGCATCAAGTGCTCTCTCCCCTGCATGACCGAAAGGTGTGTGGCCTAAATCGTGACCTAAAGCTATTGCTTCTGTCAGGTCCTCATTAAGCCTTAAAGCTCTTGCCATTGTACGTGCAATCTGCGCCACTTCCAGAGTGTGGGTAAGTCTTGTTCTGTAATAATCTCCCTCAGGAGAAAGAAAAACCTGAGTTTTATGTTTAAGCCTTCTGAATGAAGAAGAATGTATAATCCTGTCACGATCACGTTGAAAATCCGTTCTTACAAGACATGGTTCTTCTTCCTTTTTTCTGCCTTTTGACCGGTCTGAAAAAGATGCATATTCTGACAAAGTCTGGTGTTCGATTTCAATTGTACGTTCTCTGATAGTTTTTTCCATATCATCACACCCCTATAATGTCCTTTTGATAAGTATATACAACTTTTTTTGCTGTTTTCCTCTTTAAAAAACAAATTTTTTACATTGCACAAAAAATTTCTCCTGTTTTTTCGCAACGGAATTTACCATTGCTTACATCAATAAGCAACTCATTGAATTTTTCAAGGTTTTCATCAGCCATTCTGAAAACGACTTTCACATCGTCAGCAAATATAGTATCGTCAATTTTTCCGCCGCTTTCTGCAATGAGAGAGGGTAACTTTCCGTAAAAAGAATAATCGCATCTTGCTTGCGCAATTGCACAAAGCTGCATTGTTATGACTTTGCCTGCTTCAAGGGCAATTGTTGCCGTGTGGGAATAAGCTCTCACCAACCCGCCTGCCCCAAGAAGAGTTCCGCCGAAATATCTTGTTGCAACAACAGCACAATCCACCACTTCCGCCTTGAGAAGCACATCAAGAACAGGTATACCTGCTGTTCCCTGAGGTTCTCCGTCATCGCTGTAACGTCTTGTCATCATATCCCTGAGAACATAAGCATATACGTTGTGGGTAGCATCCCAATGTTTTTGTTTTATTTCATTTACAAATGCCATCGCTTCATCAACAGTCTGTACAGGCTTTACATATCCTATAAATCTGGACTTTTTTTCAACAAATTCGTCTGAAGAAGCAAATTGTACAGTTTTATAACTTTTCATAACAAAACTCCTCATACAACACAGAAAAGGCAGACAACTTTTTTAAAAATTGTCTGCCGTTATCTTCTGTTAAAATGATGCTCAATAAGCAATTATTTGTCAAGATTGAAACGTTTCTTAAATCTGTCAACACGACCGCCTGTATCAACAAGCTTCTGTTTTCCGGTGAAGAACGGATGACAGTTTGAACAAATATCTACACGCATATCAGCCTTGGTTGAACAAGTCTTGTATACTGTGCCACAAGCACATTTGATTTCAGTTTCCTGATAGTTGGGATGGAGTCCTTCCTTCATTTTTGTCACCTCTTTCATTTAGTAGCAATATAACAGATGTAATCTTAACACAAATAAAAATAAAATGCAACTGTTTTTTGAAATTTTTTTATATTTGGACAGTTGTTTCAAGTGAGAAAGAATAAAGAAGGGTTTCTTTAACATTTTTGCCCAAACATTCCTTTACTGCTCTCTCATAAACCCTTAACTGATCAGAATAACGTTCCCTCAGCTGTTCAGGTGAAGATACACGGTCTGTTTTGTAGTCTACAATAACAATTTCACCATTTTCCTCAAAAGCACAGTCAAGAATACCCTGCACAATAATTCTTTCATCCGCAAAAGTATCTGAAAGGTTTTCGTCAAATTCGCAAGGAGACATTGCGATGATAAACTTTTTCTCCTTATAAACAGTATCTGATTTCATTATTCTTTCAAATAATGAGGAATTGAAGAAACCGTTCAGTTTTTTTCTGTCAAGGCTTTTCGCCTGAACTTCAGTTAAGAATCCCTTTTCCTGCAGACGCTCTATTTCTTTTTCAAGGTTTTCTTTTGCACCTGAATAATCTGCAAACTGCATAAACAAATGCATTGCAGTACCTCTGCCGGCAGCAGTCAGGGCAGTTTTATTCAGAAACGCCGGTCTGTCTGAAGCAAAATATTCTCTGTCCACTGTTTTTTTAGTAACTGCAGAAGCTCCTCTTTTTGCCATAACATCTGCCAGAGCAGAATAAGGATAGATATATTCTATATCTTTTTTTATTTTTTCCAGATAATCAGAATCTGCTTTTTCTGAGTGTTCTTCCTTTTTGTCTCCTTCCTGCAGAGAGGGAAGCTCTTTTATAATTTTTATTTCAAGTGGGAAATCTGCATCTATTCTGCTTACTCCCACTGCTCCCGTTTTCACTCTCAGCCAGTCCGCATCAGGGTGGCGCAGGATAACAGCAGTAAGCCAATCAAGATAACTTGAAGCATTCCTTATAGCTGACGGTATCATTTTCTCGCCGAAAGCCATTACTGATGCATTCTGCAAAGTTTTTGAGAAATTTTTAGGTGCAGCAACAATCACAAGTTTTTCTTTTGCCCTTGTCATTGCCACATATAAAACTCGCATATTTTCAGAAAGGTCGGTTTTTTCTTTATCAATTCTGACCGCTGTTCTGCTCAGGGTTTCGTATTTTATCATACGGTTTGTATCAATACCGATAATGCCAACACCGCCCTGAGGATGAGAAAGCAAATCGTCTCTATAAGAACGTTTGCTGAATTCTTTTTCAGCTTCTGCCATAAAGCAAACAGGAAATTCAAGACCTTTGCTTCGGTGAATTGTCATTATTGCTACTGAATTTTCATTGGATGATGCAGAGCTTGCACTTTTTATTGCAGAAGATTTCTCAAATTTTTCAACTTGTCTTACAAAACCTGAAAGTCCCACATCATTTTCGGCAGAATAGCTGTCTGCAAAGCTTCTGAAAATATCAAGATTTTCTTCACGGACACTGCCTCTGTCCATAGCAAGTACAATTGATTTATATGATGTGTCCAACAAAATGTGTCTTACCAATTCCCCCGGCGTAACTGTCTGGGCAATCAGTCTGTAAGATGACAACACATTTAAAAAGTTTTTACATCTTTCATTTCCTTTATCTGCAGAAGTTTTAACTGCAGAATAAAAACTTCCGCCTTTATTTTCAATTCTGATATCTGACAATTCATCCGCAGTGAATCCGAAAATCGGTGACATCATTGTTGCTAAAAGAGGAATATCTCTTGCCGGATTATCAATTACTTTTATGAAAGAAAGAATTGTTCTGACTTCTATTGTTTCAAATAAATTCTCGCTTTCATCTGCATATGCACTTACGCCTGAATCATTAAGCACCTGCACAAAAAGTGGCATATTCTTTTTTGTTCTCAGAAGAATTGCCATATCTTTAAAATCAAAGCGTCCTTTTTCCTTTATCGCTTTGATTTCCTGTGCAATGTGAACAGCCTGAGCAAAAGAAGAATCTGTTTCTTCAAATGCAGATTTTTCAAGAATATGCACACAACAGCAAGGCTCGTCCGTTTCGTCATAAGATGCTCCCGGTTTGAGAGTTTCTCTGTTATCATATTCAATTTCACCTGCACCCTCACTCATAAGCCGACAGAAAGTGAAATTAACAAAATCAGTAACATCCTTACGACTTCTGAAATTTTTATCAAGTGTTATTGTAGCAGGAAAAACAGGATTTTCACTATTATAATCTGCAAACTCTTTTCTCTTTTTCAGAAAGATTTCCGGCATAGCTTTTCTGAAACCGTATATACTTTGTTTTACGTCACCTACATAAAACAGATTTTCACCATTTCTTGAAACAGCATGGAAAAGCACATCCTGTGCTTCATTTGTATCCTGATATTCGTCAATGAGAATTTCTTTGAACTGCTCTGCATATTCCTTTGCCAGATCAGTTTTTACAATTTTTCCGTCTTTTTCCTCCACAAGTAAGTCAAGTGCCATATGAAGAACATCAGAAAAATCTGCGCAGTTTTTTTCAATTTTAAGTTTATTTAATCTGTCAAAAAAAGCCAACGTAAAGCGTGATAACATTTTCATAACAGGGGCTAAAGATTTAATATCCTGTCTGTTATCGTCAGAATATATTCCCACAACTGATGTGGCTTTTTTATAATAGTCCTTATAGTAATCCCGAATCATTTTAACTGCATTTGATTCATCACATTTAGATGCAGCTTTGATTGTTCCCAACCTTGAAAAAGATAAAGACAAAGCAGTCTGAGAAATTTCATCCCAATCTTCTTCGGAAAAATCTGCTTTCATTTTTTCAAGCAGATTTTCAAACAAATCCATATCATCTTTTACTGCCGGTCCGTAAGCCGCAGCTGTTGCATCATCACAAACAGCAATTGAATATGCTTTCCGGGCAAGAGTTCTGCAATAATCAATATCTTCCCGCAAACAGTTAATTACAGTTTGTGCATACGGGTTTGTATAATCAGTTTTATCGTTGAGAAGTTTTCTGTCTATTTTTTTTATCCACTTTTCAGGCTTCATATATGAACATGAAAAATCATAAAGACTGAAAACCAATTCTTTAAGCATTTTATCATCATTGGATTTAGTGAACATATCTGCAAGAACGAGAAAGTCACCATCACCCTCCTGATAAAATTCTTCCGCCACTTCCTCATATGCAGTGTCCATAATTGCTTTCATACTTGATTCATCAATTAATTTATAATCACTATCAAGGGGAATAGCCTGAACATTGTTCCTTACAACATCACCGCAAAAACTGTCTATGGTTGAAATTTTTGCACATTTAAGAAGCATCTGTTGTCTGAGAAGATAACTTTTCTTTTTTATATCTTCTTCGCTGTTGATCATTTTTGAAATTTCACGGCTTATTTTATCTCTCATCTGTGCCGCTGCAGCTTTTGTAAAAGTAACAATAAGCAGTTCATCAACTGAACAAGGATTTTTTGCATCTGTCAGTTTCTCAATAACTCTTCTGACGAGAACTGCTGTTTTACCTGAACCTGCCGCTGCAGAAACAAGAATTGTACCGCCTTTAGCATAAATTGCATCATGCTGTGCCGGAGTCCATACAACTTCAGCCATTCTCATCACCGTCCTTATCAAGAAGTTCAAATACTTCAGCATTTTTTATTGCCGGGATTTCACGTCTTCTGTTTTCATCACGTCTTAAACAAACATCTTTATAATCGCAATAAGTGCATGCACTGTCATCAGAATCTTCCAGAGGCATAATATCAACATTACCCTGATGAAGCTCATTACCCATACGCATAATCATTTCATCAACCTTGTTTTTCAATTTACCCATCTGTTCAAGTGTGGCAACAGAGCCTGTGAAAGTAATTTTATTATCCTCTTCCTTTACTTTAACATCAATTATTTCTGATGTTGCATCTCTGTCCATACCATAAACAACATCTTCATGGGATAAAATAAGACCTGAATATTTTCCTTCTCTTTTTCTTTTCTTTTTAAGTTCTGCCTCTTCGGCATTACGGGTGGTTTTAATCTGTGAAATTTTTGCAGGTCTGTATAAAATACCTGCCGGAACAGTATCTGCATAAAAATCTTTTCCGTTTTTCTCTATTGCAAAAAGATAGATAAGCATCTGCATATTGATGCCTTCCATAACTTCACTGAGATTAAACTCTTTACTGCCTGTTTTATAGTCAACTATACGGATATACTTTTTACCGTTTTTCTCCATTACATCTACTCTGTCTACCATTCCTCTGACAAAAACTTTGCCATCATCAAGAGCAATTTCATATGGAGCAACTTCACCGTCAAAATCAATTTTAAGTTCAAACCCGCAAGGTTCAAAATCGCTGACAGAAAATTCTTCAATTATCTGCATAATAAGAGCATAAACTGTTTTCTCAAAGCGGGCATAAAGGAAAGAAAATCTGCTTGTTTTATTTTCTGTTCCCCCCATTGATGTGTCTGCATATTCGCCAAGTACATCAGAGATAACTTTTTCAAGTTCCTCTTTTGACATATTTCTAAGTTCATCTATACCGTATTCTTTTATAATTTTTTCAAGGCAGAAATGTACAACAGTACCTCTCTGACGCGGGTTTATTTCTGCCTTTTCTTCCGGCTTTGCACGCAGACCGAATTTGCAGAAATATTCAAAGGGACATTTATAAAAAGTTTCTATTCTTGATGCAGAAAGATTCATTGTTTTACCGAAAAGTTCAGTTGCTTTTTCTTTATCAGTAATCTGAACTTTTTCATCTGCAAGATATCTGGAAAGTGATTGGAATTTTTCTGCATATTCATTTTTTTCTGAAAAATATTTTTTCAGTGCATTTGCCTTTTCGTCGTTGCTGTTCCATTTCTGCGCCACAGCTTCAAATGCAGTTGTTTCACTGGAAACAAAATCATAAACATCTGTTTTTTCTGCGTCAACAAAACTGCATTCCGGAAAAATCGTCTGCATTTCACTTATAATTTCAGAAGGAAACATTTCCCCCTCAATTGATTGTGTACAGTAAGAAACATAAAGTTTTTCAACTGCATTGCAGAGAGTGTGATAAGAAATAAAACGTTCTTCCAGAATTCTGTCAAGCACCGGTGCGTTGAGTGTAAGACCGCCACTTAAAAGAAGATTTCTTTCCCTATCGCTGAACACACCGCCTGTTCTTGGTGTTCTGGGAAAAACTCCGTCATTTGCACCTACTACAAAAACGATTTTCGGTGAAGCAACTCTTGTTCTTTCAGCATTTCCCACAAGAACCTCGTCCAATCCCTGAGGCAGAACGCCGATTTCTTCATTTGAGATAATGCTGTTGAACAATTCATAAATCATCTGAACAGATTTTGTTTCATCTGCCACAACATTTGCAAAGCTGTCAAGAATATCAATTACAATTTCCCATATTCTTTCTTGTTCAAGAGCTAATTCCTGCTCATTGGAATTTTCCAGTTCAATTGCAATTTTTTTCAGATTTTCATCAGCGTGAACATTTATAAGCAACTTATAAATTTCTTCAGCTGCTTTTTTACCTGTTACTCTGTCGCCAAGATTGTTTTTGAAATCAATCAAAGGTTTCACAGCAGCAAATCTGAGTTTATTTAAGTTATCAAGTTCTTCTCTGTCTTTATCTAAAAACTCTTCTCCGAAACCTCTCGGATTTTCTGTCCACTCACGTGTGAAAGAAATGTTATTCTGCCACATCAATGCATAATTTTCAAGCATTGAAACCTGCTCTGTATCAAGGTCGGTCAGACCTGTTTTCAGACATTTCATTACTCTTGTCGTGTTAAAACCAAAAGCTGAAATTTCAAGTGCTCCTAAAATATATGTGCATAAGGGCTGGATTTTAACAGGCTGAAGCTTGTCTGAAAAGACTTCTACCGAATATCTTTTAAGAGCATCTTTTATTTCTCTGTCATATTCGCCACCATCACGTGAAACAATCGCAATATCACGACATCTGACTTTACCTTCATTGAGAAGTTTCTTTACTTCAAGAGCAACAAACTTACATTCATTTTCAATATTTTTCGCACGAATAATTTTTATATCTTCTGTTGGCTTTCCTTCTGACTTTTTGTTTGTTCTGAAAATATTTTCTTCTAAAAATTTAATTTCTTCAGAAACATTTCTGTCTGCATTTTCTGCGTGAATTTTTTTGATTTCCCTGTTATATTTTTTTGCAATATCAATAACAGCTTTTGCTGTTTTTCTGGGATAAGCAAAAACGTCATAGTCTTCCTCTGTCTGTGCAAAAATTTCATCTGTACAAACTGTAACATACACATCTTTTGCCTGTGAAATCATTCTTTCGATGATTTTCAATTCCTGCCTTGAAAAACTGTAAAAGCCATCAATAACAACTGTTTTATTTTCAAAGAAGCTGTATTCACCAAGAACATCATAAAGCCTTGTCAATATATCAAAGGGGTCGCTGAATCTGTTCTTCATCAAGGCATCGTATGCCTGAAGAATCACAGCAGTTTCGTACAATTTTTTCTTAAGTGAGGATGTTTCAAGATTCCCGCAGAAATCAAGAACATTTTCCGGCAGAAGTGCATTTTGTTTAAATTCATCACAAAGAGAAATCATCTCTTTTACAAAACCTTTGGATTTAACTCTGTTGGAAAAAAATTCAAGGCTGTCGCTGACAGTGTTGATTGCAAGGCTCATCAGCAGAATTTTTTCTCCATTGCCGATCTCGCTGAGTTTTTCCGAACCGTATTCGCGTCTCACCGTTTCGGCAATATGGCTGAAACTCATTACCACTTCAACTCTGTTACAATCTATGGGGCCTAAAATTTCAAGCATAGACCTTTCTGCTGTAAATGAAAACTGTTCAGGCACAACGAGCAATAAATCCTCACATCCCTCACGAGCGAGAGATGCAAGGATTTCGTTTACATACTTTGTTTTGCCGCTTCCTGCTTTTCCGTAAACAATGTTAAGCATAAGAAGTTATTCTCCTTAATAATACCAAGAATAAATATTTTCAAATCTGTCGGTTACCGTACCAAATTTTTCAACAGACAATTCGTTTGTATACATTTCAATTCCGCTTCTGTAACAAATGGGAACAAAAGGAACTGCAACATCAAAATAATCCACAAATCTTTGAAGTGTTACTTTTCCGCTGAGAAAATCATCATATGTTGTTGCTATTTTTGAAGTTGAACTGATGCCATATGATGCACCGCCACCATAGGAAAAGAAAGGAGACAAACTCATATTTTTAGTCAGCTTTGTTTCGCCGATATATAATTCGTATTCCCCTCTCTCCAAACGCTGAACAAAATAGCTGAACGGAATTTTTTCCACAACTGCAGTTATTCCCACACTTTTAAGTGCGAGAGCAATATTTTCCGCAGCAGAAACTTTGAAAGCATTATCATCATTCACGATAATTCTTAATCTCATAACACTTGCAAGAACATCGTTACCCTTTGAATAGCCTGCACTTTCAAGAAGTTCTGTTGCTTCATTAATCGCTTCACTTTTTTCTGCCGGCCTTATTTTTTCAATTTCTTTCCAACCGGGATAGAAAGGTGTATCCGTTACCTGTGCATATCCTAAAAAAGATTCTTCAACAATTGTTTCTTTTGGCACAAGTAAAGAAATCGCCTGTCTTACTTCAGCATTTTTCAGATGTTCATTTTCCGAATTAATTCCAAGAAAAACAAGGTTATTAAGCGGTATTTCATTGGTTTTAACATTCTTTCTCAAATATGAACCATCGGTCATTTCCTGAAGGAAGTAGGAGATTGTACCTTTCTCCACACTCTCCGTACCGCTTTGATTATCAAGCATATTCACCAGACGTATTCTTCTTACCTTCGGCAATTCTTTCCCTCTGAAAAGTTCATTCATAATAAGAGTGTTTGAATTTTCAAATTTATATTTACCGCTGCCTATTATATTTTCACTATCTTCTCCAACTTCTTTTATTATGGGAAAATCCAGGCAGAGCGAAGCATAAACATCAGCCTTTTTCAAAGTGAATTTAACAACATTTCCTGCTGTGTCAATGCCATCAAAATTTTCAAGCTGTTTTTTAAAATTATCATTCTGTTTTGCAAGGCTGTAAGAATATTCAACATCTGCCGAAGTTATCATACTGCCGTCGCTGAAACAACTTGCAGGGTTTATTTTCACAGTAACTGTTGTGTCCTCTACAGAAACACTTTCAGCAATAGCATTTTCCACCGTAAAATCTTCTTTTACTTTCACAAGACCTTCAAATAAAAGTGTTGCAAGAGCAAAATTATATTGTGTTTTTGCTTCGTAAGGATTGAGAGAATCTGTGTTGAAAACAGGCAGGCGTAATTGATTGTTATCGTCAATTTCAGCTGTGGGGCTCTTAACTTTACCCAAGCCTGAGCAGGAAGAAAAGCTCATCGCAACAATCACGGCACATAAAAATAAAGATAAATATTTCCGTACCTTTTTCATTTTCTCAACTCCTTTTTTATGAACTTCACTCTTAAGCGTTAATTCTTTTTATATCCAGACATTTTCCTGTTGAATTTTCAACATCAATAACAATTCCGTTTATCATACATTCTCCGCTTGCAGCATTGAAGTAAGCCGGCATTGAATCGTAATATTTTTTTACGATTATATCACTCTGTACACCCAAAACAGAATCTTTAACTCCGCACATGCCCACGTCTGTAATATAACCTGTTCCTTGAGGCAAAATCTGCTCATCTGCTGTCTGCACATGGGTGTGAGTGCCGAAAACGCAAGAAACTTTTCCGTCAAGAAAATATCCCATTGCTCTTTTTTCACTTGTTGCCTCTGCATGGAAATCTACAATTTTAATTTTACAATCCTTTATTTTTTCAAGCATATTTTCACAGACTCTGAAAGGATTATCAACCACATCCATTGCGAAAGTGCCTGCAAGGTTTATAACGCCTATTTTAAGCCGTCCCAGATCAGCAACAGCATAACCCCTGCCCGGATTATATTCATAATAATTCGCAGGTCTTACAATGTCAAGCCTTTCATCAAGAAAGTCATATATTTCCTTTCTTCTGTAAACATGGTTACCTGTTGTGATGATATCAACTCCGCTATCAAAAAGATACTGTGCAGAAAAAGGAGTGACACCATTACCTGCAGCAGAATTTTCTCCGTTAGCAATACAGAAATCAATATTCTCTTTTCTCTTTAATTCAGGTAATTTCTCTCTTATATGTTCACAACCGATATTGCTTACGATATCACCGAGAATAAGAATTTTCATAGAATACTCCATTCTAAAAAATGACCGCCGAATTTTCGGCGGTCACGAGTTAATTACTTTGCATAATCGACAGCACGGTTTTCTCTGATAATATTAACCTTAATCTGTCCGGGATATTCAAGTTCACTTTCAATTTTCTTAACAATTTCTCTTGCAATAAGAGTCATACCATCATCAGAAATTACTTCGGGTTTAAACATAATTCTGACTTCACGGCCTGCCTGAATTGCAAATGAACGTTCAACACCTTCAAATGAATTTGAAATTTCCTCAAGTTTTTCAAGACGTTTGATGTAGTTCTGAACATTTTCACGTCTTGCGCCGGGTCTTGCTGCTGAAACAGCATCTGCAGCCTGAACAAGTGAAGCAACAATTGTTTTTGTTTCAATTTCGCCATGATGTGCTGCAATTGCATGAACGATATTTTCGTTTTCTTTATATTTCTTAGCGTATTCAACACCAAGCTGAATATGAGAACCTTCCATTTCATGGTCAAGCGCTTTACCGATATCGTGAAGCAAACCTGCACGTTTTGCCTGTTTTACGTCAGCACCGATTTCTGCTGCCATAAGACCTGCAATGTAGGAAACTTCAAGAGAGTGGTTAAGAACATTCTGACCGTAACTTGTACGATATCTCAACTTACCGAGAAGTTTAACAATTTCGGGATGAACATTGTTAACGCCTGCATCAACAAGTGCTCTTTCACCTGTCTGCTTGATTGTGGTTTCAACTTCTCTGCGTGATTTTTCAAACATTTCCTCAATACGTGCGGGATGAATACGTCCGTCTGTAATGAGTTTTTCAAGTGTGAGTCTTGCAACTTCACGTCTTACCGGATCAAAGCTTGAAACTGTAATTGCTTCGGGTGTATCGTCAATAATAAGGTCAACACCTGTGATTGTTTCAAGTGTTCTGATGTTTCTGCCTTCACGGCCGATAATACGACCTTTCATTTCATCGCTGGGAAGAGCAACAACACTTACTGTTGCTTCTGCGGCATGGTCTGCTGCACAACGCTGAATTGCAGTTGCAACAACTTCTCTTGCCATAGTATCCTGCTCATCTTTAAGCTTCTGTTCGTATTCCATTATTTTAAGGGATTTCTCTCTTGTCAATTCATCGTCAAGAGTTTTAAGCAAATAATCTTTTGCCTGCTCCTTAGTATAACCTGAAATTTTTTCAAGCATTTCAAACTGACTTCTCTTGATGCTATCTATTTCGATTAATCTGTCATCTGCATCTTTCAGCTTCTGGCTGAGGATTTCATCCTTTTTCTCAAGAGATTCTGTCTTTTTATCGATAGACTCCTCTTTCTGAATCAAGCGACGTTCCTGTCTCTGGACTTCAGAACGTCTTTCACGGAGTTCCTTCTCCGTTTCTGTTCTCTGCTTATGAATTTCATCCTTAGCTTCGAGTATAGCTTCTTTCTTTTTAGTTTCAGCTTCTGTCAAAGCTTCGTTGACAATTCTTGCAGCTTCTTTGTTTGCAGAACCAATTGTAGCCTCTGCAACCTTTTTTCTATGTAAACCGCCGATGATATAACCTGCCACACCAAATACCACTGCGGCAGCAACGACGCCAATTATCCAATAGATTGTATCCAAAATAGATCAGCACCTCCTTCTTGTAAAATCTTGTAAATCATATTCATCAAAAGAACTCAGAATAAAAACACTATATGATGTACTTATATTTTTAGATATACACCATCTATGATATTTTATACTTATATACACTTCTTGTCAAGTGAAATTGGAAAATTAATGAATTTTTATGAATATTTATTAATAAAATTAAAAAGCAGCATCATTTAGATGCTGCTTTAGTGTTAGTTAAACTTCAACTGAATAATGTCTTACATTAACAGAAATAAGTTTGTCATAGTCTGCGATGTGAATTAAAGAACCATCTTCCATAGGATAAACAGTTAATCCTTCAGCTTCGTGGTCACGTCCGCTGACTGTTCTTTCAAAAAGTTTTTCAACCTTACCTGTTTTTACATCAACTGTAAGCACCTCTTCTGTTGCTGAATCGCTTACGTCATATGACATATACATTTTACCCTGATAAACTTCAGCACCCTGAATTCTGTCAATAGGCTCTGAAAGTTCAATTTTATGTGAGAAAGTCATATCTTCAAGATTATAAGCTAAAATATAATCTATTTCGTGGAACTGTGATGTGTAGAGATAACCATTTTCCGCATCAACTGCGCAATAAGGAATACCGTCATCAAGATATTCTGTACCTAAATCGTAGTATTCACCTGTAAATTCAAGTGTTTCGGCATCATAAATCAGAATCAGGTTATATGTATCTGTTTCATCTTCTGTTGCAGCATAGATTTTGCCATCGTAATAACTGATTCCGCCGATGTGATCGCTTCCGTATTTTTTCTTGATTTCTTTCGGAATTGCTGAATGAGTATAAATTACTTTATCAAACTCATCAACTGTCCACTTTGCCATACCCACAAGGTCCAAAGCTGCAATTGAACCTGCTGTGTAATAATATTCACCATCTGTTGTGATGCCCTGGCTCATAAGCAAAGCTTCATCAAGAGTGAATTTATCTGTTCTTAAAAGTTCTGCATTGGGAGAACAAGTGATATCTCCCCCATTAATCCAGCCTGAAATCAAAATAATAAAAGCGCTGAAAAGAGCCCATCCGGGATAAAGGATTGATTTTATAATTTTTACAATAAACATTTCATAACCTCCTGTGTATGAAAATTTCTTTAAAAAAAGTATACCATCTCGAAAAGCAAATTTCAACAATTTTATAAAAATAAAACTTGCATATTTAAACTTTTATTTACCTATAATTATTTTGAAAAACAATTTGGAAAGGATAAACAAATATGTGCGGAATTATAGGATACACAGGAAGCAAACAAGCATTACCAATACTTATAAACGGTTTAAAAAATCTCGAATACAGAGGCTATGATTCATCAGGAATCGCTTTAATGGAAAACAAAAAATTTTCCGTCATAAAAAGCGAAGGTAAATTATCACAATTAATAGAAAAAACAAGTTCATTAAACAATCTGTCATCAACAGGAATAGGGCACACACGGTGGGCAACTCACGGAAAACCAAACGAAACAAATGCCCATCCACACACATCTGAAAACGGAATATTTACCGTTGTTCACAATGGTATTATTGAAAATTTTGAAATGATACGTAACGAACTTAAGAAAAAAGGATATGCCTTTATTTCAGAAACAGACACAGAGGTTATTCCTCAACTTTTATCTTACCATTATGACGGTGACATAAAAGAAGCTATGCATAAAACTTTTTCAAGTTTTGAAGGTTCATTTGCATCTGCAGTTTTGTGCCACGACAAGCCCGACACAATTTATGTTGCAAAGAAAGCAAGCCCCCTTATTGTAGGCAAAGGTATAAATGAAAATTTAATATCTTCAGATATAGGGGCTTTAGCAGAATATTGTGAAGAATTTGTTTCACTTGAAGACAATGAATTTGCAGAAATAACAAAAGATGAAATAAAATTTTATGATAAAAATTTAAAACTGACAGAAAAAACTTTCAGCAAAATAACAGCAGATAAATCAGAAAATGAAAAAGGTAATTTTGAACATTTTATGTTAAAAGAAATTTTCGAACAACCTGAAAAAATTGAAAACCTTATCAAATCAAAAATCAGAAATAAAAAAATATATCTTGATGAAATTGCAGAACTTTCCCTTGACCTTTTAAAAGCAGAACGGATTTATATTGTTGCCTGCGGTTCTGCCTACCATGCTGCTATGGCAGGAAAACTCGCAATTGAGGAAATATGTAAAATTCCTGTAGAAATCGATATTGCCTCTGAATTCAGATACAGAAATCCTCCACTTAATGATATGACGCCTGTTATTATCATCTCCCAGAGCGGTGAAACTGCAGATTCCATTGCAGCACTCCGCCTTGCCAACAGTAAAGGTGCAATGGTTATAGGTATTGTTAACGTATTACCATCAACAATTGCCAACGAAAGCGACTACGTAATCCCCACAAAAGCAGGCAGAGAAGTTTCCGTTGCAACAACAAAAGGCTATTCAACTCAGGTTGCAGCACTCTATATGTTAGCCCTGCATATTGCAGATTTAAGAAAAACAATCACGGAACAGGAAATCAATTTTTATACCGCTCAACTTCTGAAAATCCCGTCAAAAATGAGCACTCTTCTCAACGACAAAAAATCTGTTGAAGATTTTGCTGAAAAGCTATATACCAAAGACAGTGTGTTTTTCATAGGAAGAAACACAGACTTTGCCGTTGCTTGTGAAGCCTCACTTAAACTGAAAGAAATAAGTTATATAAATTGTTCTTCATTTGCTGCAGGAGAACTGAAACACGGAACAATCGCCCTTGTGGAAAAAGGAACTCCCGTTGTTTCTCTTTGCTGCAACAAACGTCTTTTCAAAAAAACTTTAAGCAATATTGAAGAAGTATTATCAAGAGGGGCAGAAATTTTTTGTGTTTCAAGAAAAAACGCAATTGAAAACAAAAATTTTTCCGCAATCACCATCCCAGACTGTCCTGATATTTTCTCACCTCTGTTGGAAATCATTCCGATGCAACTTTTATCATATACCATTGCAAATAAAAAAGGTTGCAATATAGATATGCCTAAAAACCTTGCAAAATCAGTTACGGTAGAATAACAAATCTCCCCTGAAAACAAATAATTCAGGGGAGATTTTAAAAGCTTTTACGAGGCTTTTTTATCCAGGTAAGCTTTTAATTCATCTGCAGTGGCAACCATATTTTCAGCAAAAATTGCGTACCCCTCTGTTGAAGTACCAACAAAAACATGAGTTATTGCACCAACAAGCATACCGTTTTGTATAAGCGGTGTTCCGCTCATCCCCTGAACTATACCGCCGGTAATTTTAAGCAGATTTTTATCAGTTATTTTAACCGTCATATTTTTCTGGGAACTTTCAGTATCAATGATTTTTGTTATTTCCACATCATAATATTTACTTTCACCATCATCTATTGTACATAAAATCTGTGCTTTACCTGTTTTCACCTCAGAAGCAGTTGCCACAGGCACAAGCTCCGCATTATTATCGTACTCATACAGTTTTCCGTAAATACCTTTTTGCGTATTCAGGTATAAATCGCCGATATCGTTCTGCAAAAAAGCACCGGTCAGTTCACCGGCTTCATTGTCAGTTCCCCGAGTGCATCCGAGAATTTTCGCCTCAACTGCAGTTCCCTCACTCAAAGGGAGTATAACTCCTGTATCCACATCACATATAGGGTGTCCGAGAGATGCAAAAATTCCCGTTTCTCTGTCAAAGAACGTCATGGTGCCTATACCTGCTGTACTGTCACGTACCCATAAACCTGCTTTATAACATCCACTGTTTTTTTCTTTCACGGTTTTTAATTTCAATTTGATAGTTTTACCGTTTCTTTCAACCGTAAACACAAGTTCTTTACCTTTGCTGTTTTTACATATTTCGGAAACTTCTTTATTCGAACTCACTTGTTTATCTTCTATCATCTTAATAATGTCGCCTGCTTTTATCCCTGCTTTTTTGCCGGGATTTGCATTTCCTTTTTCAGTTTCAATCTCTTCTGTGGAAATTACCAACACACCGTCAGAATAAAGTTTTATTCCGAAAACATCACCGCTGATTGTAACATATCTTCTGTTCTCTGCAGTAACCTTTGTTTTTCTCAGCGGTATAATATTAAAAAGACTTACCTGCACTTCGTAGTTTTCTGTCCGTTCCTTTCCGGTCTTTTCATTTTCTGATAAAGTAAAATGAAAAATTTTAGAATCTGCAAGTTCTTTTTCTTTTACTGTTGTTATCTCATCGGGAATTGCAAATTCCGCATAACCAGCCAAAGCAAAAACAGCTGTGGAAAACATAAGAAAACATGAGCAAAGTGCTTTGAAAAATTTCTGCATCTTAATCAGAACCTTTCGCTCTGAAATATCCTGAAAACACGTTGCCGCTGCAATATTAATTTGTACCAAAACACAAAAAATATTATTGCAAATTATTGCAAAATTTTTTATTTTATCTTCACGTTTTAAAATTTTTGTGATACAATTGTGCAAAAGGAGGTTTTATTATGATTGATTTTAAATGGATTGATGATGATTTAACTGCTTGCCATAATATCCGCAGGGAAGTTTTCTGCAAAGAACAAAAAATAAAAGAAGAAACTGAATTTGATGATCTGGATAAAATTTCTTTTCATATTTTAGCCAATGACAATTCAGCAACCGGCAGAATAACAAAAATTGATGATAAAACCGTTCATTTCGGACATATTGCAGTAAAAAAAGAAGCCCGCAAAAATGGTGTGGGTAAAAAATTACTGGAAGAAATGATAAAAAAAGCAAAAAGTCTTAATGCTGAAAAAATCACTATCAACGCACAGACTCACGCTGTTGCTTTTTACGAAAAATCAGGTTTTGCCACAAACGGAATTGAAAGAAGCAACGGAGAATTTTCCTTTGTTCCCATGGTTAAAGATCTGATTTTTGATGATTGCAAATGGTATGGTTTTGAAGATAAAACAGAAGCTGCTTATGTGAGAAAAACTTTTTGTTGCGAAAACATAAAAAATGCAAAAATCCAATTTGTAACTCTTGGTTTCTGCGAACCATATTTCAATGGTAAATTACTTACTGACTATAAGTTTATCCCTGCATGGACAAACTATGAAAAAAGAGATTTGTCAACTGCAAGCTATCCTATATACGACACAATGACTCACAGATGTTATTTCCTCGAATATGACATTTCTGATTTAATTGAAAACGGTAAAAATGTTTTTTCACTCCATATAGGCAACGGTTGGTACGCTCAGCATGAACAAAAAGCTGAAAATATGCCTCCCTACGGTGAAATAAAGTACTGTTTTAAAATCACGCTGACAGATGAAAACTCAAATGAAAAAATCATAGTTTCTGACGGTAGCGAAAAATATAAATCAAGCCACATTACAAGAGCAAGTCTTTACCTTAACGAAACAGTTGACGCAAGGCTTTACGATGAAAATGTTTTCAAAAAAGATTTTGACGATTCAGAATGGCTTACTCCCATAGAGCAGAATAGACCTGTTACCATTCTTGAAAAGCAGGATTTTGCCGGCGACTCTGTAAAATATTCACTTACTCCTACTCTTCTTTTCGAAAAAGACGGCAGAAAAATGTACGACATCGGCAAGAATGTTTCAGGTCTTGGCGTAATTAAATTCTGCGAAGATGCCAAAGAGGGCGACACAGCAACAGTAAAATACTGCGAAATTTTAGATGAAAACAATGAAATGTATCTGCGCACAACGGGCGGTGACTGGCGTCTTCAGTGCGACAAATTCATAAACGGTAAAAACAACTGTCCTATGACAACCACATTCACCTGGCGTGCGGGAAGAATGGTTGAAATTGAGGGCAATGCAGAACTTGTCAGATTTGATGTTGTTAATTCAGACGTTGAAGTTACTGCTGAATTTGTTTCAAATAACGAAACTCTCAACTGGCTTTTTGAAGCTTATATAAATACACAGAGCAATAACATACATTCCTTTGTACCCTCAGACTGTCCTCACAGAGAAAGACTCGGCTATACAGGTGACGGTCAGCTTTGTTCTGCTGCAGTGATGACAATATATGATGCAGAAAAATTTTACAGAAAATGGATTCAGGATATTGCAGACAGCCAGGACCTTTACAACGGTCACGTTCAACACACAGCACCATTCTACGGTGGTGGTGGCGGTCCCGGAGGTTGGGGCGGTGCAATTGCAATTGTTCCTTACAACCACTATAAATTCTATAAAGACACTTCTGTTGTTGAAAAGTATTACCCTTCAATTTTAAGCTACATTTCATATATGGAAAATCATTCTGAAGACGGAATCGTTGTCCGTGAGGAAGAAAAAGGTTGGTGTCTTGGTGACTGGTGTGCACCTGAAAACAAAAACCTGATTCCTGAAAAATTTGTAAACACTTACTATATGATAAAATCTGTCTCAATTGCAATTGAGTTTGCAGAGATACTGGGCAAACACGAAGATATCCCTTCCTTAGAGGAAAAACTTATTTTTGTTCAGAATGCTTTTATGAGAGAGTTTTTCGATGAAGAAACAGGCTCTTTCCTTGGTGGTATTCAGGGAACAGATGCTTATGCTGTTGACATTGGTATGGGCGATGACAGAACACTGGGAAATCTTGTAAAAAGATACGAAGAGCTTAAAACATATGACACAGGAATTTTCGGCACAGACCTTGTAACCCGTATTCTTTTTGAAAACGATTACGGCGAACTCGCTTTCACTTTGCTTACAAACGAAAAAGATATTTCTTTTTACAATATGAAAAAGCAGGGCGCAACAACCCTCTGGGAAAACTGGGATGGTTGCGATTCCCACTCTCATCCTATGTTCGGCGCAGTGTGCGAATATCTGTTTAAATATATTTTGGGTATAAGACAACCCTCTGACTCATATGGTTTTGAAAAAGTAATTATTTCACCTGCGAAAATCCCCGGATTGAATGTTAAGGGAAGCATAACAACAAAGCAAGGCAGAATTTGTGTTGAAGTCAAATACACAGACGATGTTCAATCAGTTAAATTCTCCGTGCCGGAAATAATCGAGGTTGTAAAATGAAGAAATCAAAACCAATTGTAAAAGAGCGTGAATCGGGAATAGAACTTCTCCGAATTATCCTTATGCTTCAGGTAATTTATCTGCACGTAAGTAACTTCGGCGAAGTTGCCACAATAAGCAGAGATATAGGCGGATATCAGGAAGTGTTTTTCTGGATAAATATGCTCATCTGTCGCAGTCCCGTTTACATTTTCATGTTAATAAGCGGATATTTTTCCGTAACATCAAAAGAGAATATGAGAACCATCTGGAAAAAAGCAGCAAAGGTATATGCCCCGATGATTTTCTATTCCATTGTTATTACTACTGTTTTAGGCGCAACAGGGCTTGCTGAAACATACGGAAATATTATCAGATCATTTATTCCGCTCACTTCAGGTACATGGTACTTTATGTCGGTTTACCTGCTTGTTTTAATTCTGAGTCCCGTTGTAAACCTGGCTTTGAACAAACTTTCAAAACACGATTTTAAAATTTTACTTGGTGTTCTTTTTGTATTGTTCAGTCTGTGGCAGGTTCTGGCTCATGTTCCTGTGATTGCCGATTTCGTACGTATAAACAGCATATTGGAAACCACAAAAGGAAGAGGTCTTGATGGTTTTCTGTTCATGTACATAATCGGCGCTTATCTGCGTCTGCATACAAAACGTGAAGAAAAAATTGCATGGAAATATCTTGGCTTGTTTTTCGCAGTTATAGCTTACGATTTTGCTTGCATTTATCTTCTGGAAGGTGTTCCTTTCCTTGAAGGATTTTTACGAGTTATAAACTTCAATAATAATCCGAGTTCGATTCTGCAGGGCATTTTCCTGTTGATGTTCTTCAGAACAATACGCTTTAAATCAAGAGTGATAAATTTCATTTCTACCCACAACCTCGGCGTATATATGATACACGAGCACTGGCTTATGCGAAGTCTTATCTGGGACAAAATTTTTCTTTTCACTCAGAATGTGGCTTTCTATTCATCGCCACTCTTTATAATAGAAATTTACGGAATAATCGTTGCAATTTATATTTCCTGTACGTTGATTGATATCATAAGAGCATTTATTTTTGATGGCGTAGCAAAACTATTTGGTAAATTTAAAAAGAAGCAATAAAAAAATACCGACTAAACTTTTTAGTTTAGTCGGCATTTTTTATTTCGTTTTAATTATTTCGTTATGATTCAATAAAATGCACACGGGGTCACATTCTATTTTTTTAATATCTGCAGCTTCAAAAGCTGAAATGCAATCGGACGATAATGTATCTGTTAATCTGATTGTTTCGTTCAATCTGATTCTTTCTTCAACAGGCACACACGTCTCAAACTTTTTAACATCAATTGAAACTCTGTTTGTTCTTCTGGGAGAACTGTCGTTTTCAGGTTTCTTAACCGGTGCTTTCGGTACTTCTTCACCGCTGTAAGCAGGAACACCAAAGCCGATAATAATCATATTGCCCACATATGAATATCTGGGACGTACATTTTTACCAACGCCTCTTGTTCCCTTTACAGTAACATTACCTTCAATTGTTGTTACTGTGTTTTTATCTGCTGAAACAACAAATCCGATATGAGTTGAACCTGAAGTGCTTTTGCTTGAATTATAGAAAACGAGGTCACCTTTTTTAGGAGTATAGCTTCCGTCATTTTCAAAAAATCTGCCCTGATTTCTCAAAGCATTCATATAAATATAACAGTTCCCGTTATATGATGATGTGCCTGTAATAGCTTTGGGAGAAACGCCTGCCTGTTTTGCACACCATACAACAAAATAGTTACACCACGCTGTATATCCGTTTCCGAATTCTGCTGAAAACTTGTTATAGCCGTTTTTCTGAGTATAACCGATTTCTGATGATGCAATATCAATTATTTTATCTCTTTCTGTGTAAGTTGCACCTGCAAAAGGAATAATGCCCATACATACCACAACGCACAAAACAAGAGAAATAACCAACAGTTTTATTTTTCTTAAAGTATTCAAAGAATCACCTTTCCGGCCACGGTAATAATTTCTCATCCGTAACACACCCGCACATTATAGCACATTAAATATTACAATTTGTTACATAATTGTAAACTTTGTAATTATTATAACACACCTTTACCATTGTATTAATATATTCCCAAAAATAAATCAGAGTCGGTATACGCCGACTCTGTCTTATTTTAAAATTACATTTCAAAAGGATTATCTGTTGATTTATCAAAAGGTGAAACTTTGAAAGAAAGTTTTAATTCATTATCATCCCAGAAACGTTTGGGTTCATAATCTTTATAATAATCTGCTTTACTTCCGAGAACATCATGATTGAGATCAATGTTTACAACTGTTTCTGACAAAGGTTCCAATTCATCATCATGCAAAGTTTTTTCAAGCATTTCACTTGTGAAGTGCATTGCATTGAATGAGAAATCGCTTTCCGTTGTGAAAATAAGACCTTTTCCGTCAGAATCTGTCACTGCACCAAAAATTGATTCAAAGTGAGCAGAGTTTTCAATAGGTTTAACATAAGGAACAAAGTTTTCTGTAACTGTTGACTTGAAGTGAGCCTTGTAACAAGCCTTGTGTCTGTCGGGATATGACTCCGTAGGACCATAGCCGAAATATTCCATATTTTCCATACCGTCTGTGAGCATAAATTCAAGACCGAAACGGGCAAGTTGAGGAGCAGATTCACGTTTATTTGCATCAACTGAAATTTCAACTGCGCCGTCACCTGTGAATTCATAAGTTTTCTTGCCTCTGATTACAGGCACAACACTTGCACCTCCAAGAGAGAAGTCAACTGTGATTACAACGCTGTTTTCTGTTTCGCTGATAACAGAAGAATAAGTTTTCTGTCTTGTCATTTCCATAGATGCTGACTTTCTTTCATTAGCCTCACCGTCCTGATTATGAGCGTGCGCTTTCCATATCTGGATTTTTTCAGGAAGAGCAAGCAACTCTTTACCCTCTGCAATAATTGAAGCAAGTCTGCCATAAGCTTTATCGAAAGTATAAACAGCTTTATCAGTTGTGATTTTCACAAAGCGTTTAGCATCTTCAAACTCAGGTGCTGCTGAAATATTTTCTTTTGATTTTCTTTCAAATGAAAGTTCTTTCTGCCAGAAGCCGATTTCGTAATCTTTTTCGCACCAGTAAGTTGCTTCTTTCATCTTGCAGAAAATATTGAGCATTGAAATACCTTCAAAATTCTGTTCATCAAAGAGATAATATTCTTTTTCACCTCTTGGTGAAATATCAGTTTCTGTTATTACACCATTTGCAATGATTTTACCGTCTTTTTCAATGCTCCATACAAAATATACATCATCGAGAGTTGTGAAGAATCGCTTGTTGAAGATTGAAATTTTGCCGTTTTCAAAAGTAATTTTAAAAGGCTCATATGCTTTCTTCATTTCAAAATAGCCGGGGCGGAGTTTTCTGTCTGCGAAAACGAGACCATCGATACAGCAAAGCTTATCGTTAGGAATATCGCCAAAGTCACTACCGTAACGGTAGCCGATTTCTTTATTTTTACCTTTTACTGCAACTGCGCCGTCTGTCATTTCCCAGATACACATACCGCAAAGCTCATCGTATTTTTCCATAAGGTCAACGTGGGCGTGGATGTCACCGGTTGTGAGCGAGCATACATATTCGCAGAAGTAGAAGGGCTTGGGAATATTTTCCTGCTCAAGATAATTTTTTGTATAATCAAGAGGAGCATACATACGGCTTTCTACATCTGAAATATCCTTGAAATCCTCACCCTCGGGAACTGCCTTGAATTCAAGATGAGAGTTTTCGTAGTGGATAATTGCCTTGGGCTCTCTTGATTTGATATATTTGTTCATTGCTCTGTGGTTCTTACCGCAACCTGATTCATTGCCTAGAGACCACATAACAACACAGCCATGGTTTTTATCTCTTTCAAAAAGACGTTTTGCTCTGTCAACATAAGATTCTTCCCACTCATCAATTGTGGAAAGCATTGACCATCTCATCCAATCCCAATCATTGCGGTATTCAAAGCCCATACCATGAGTTTCGATATCTGCTTCATCAACAACCATAAAGCCCATTTCATCACAGTATTCAAGGAATCTGGGGTCGTTGGGATAATGTGAGGTTCTGATGCAGTTACA
>JAZSJD010000052.1:0-9373 GCA_045534165.1 Acutalibacteraceae bacterium
CATTCTAACAGCACCTCCTTACCAGATGAATGCAAGAACTTCACCGCCGACATTTGCCTTGCGTGCGTCCTTGTCTGTCATAATACCCATTGATGTTGAAACAATTGCGATACCAAGGCCTTTCATAACCTTAGGCATATCCTCGCAGCTTGAGTAAATACGCAGACCGGGTTTTGATACTCTGCGTAAACCGGTAATGACCTGACTTTTGTTCGGGCCGTATTTAAGGATGATTTCAATCATACCCTGTTTACCGTCATCTTCAACTGTAAAACTTTTGATATAACCCTCATCAACAAGAATCTGAGCAATTGCTTTTTTCATGTTGGATGCGGGAACTTTCACCGAATCATGCTTCGCTGAATTAGCGTTTCGGATTCTTGTAAGCATATCGGCGATAGAATCAGTAATTTGCATACCGTCAACCTCCTTTTAACAACTGCTCTTACCAGCTTGCCTTCTTAACTCCAGGAATTTTGCCCTCATGAGCAAGTTCTCTGAAGCAGATACGGCATACTCCGTACTTGCGAAGGTAGGCATGTGGTCTACCGCAGATTTTACATCTGTTGTACTGTCTTGTTGAAAATTTTGCAGCTCTCTGCTGCTTTTCTTTCATTGCTTTTTTGGCCACAGTGATTCCTCCTTACTTTGTGAACGGAGCGCCCATAAGTGCAAGCAATTCACGGGCTTCTTCGTCTGTATTTGCGGTTGTAACAAAGCAAATGTCCATACCGCGAACTTTGTCAATTTTATCGTAATCGATTTCAGGGAAAATAAGCTGTTCTTTGATACCCATTGAGTAGTTACCACGGCCATCAAATGAATCAGGATTGATACCTCTGAAGTCTCTTACGCGGGGGAGAGCGAGATTGAAGAATCTGTCAAGGAATTCATACATTCTGTCTCCACGAAGTGTTACTTTAACACCGATTGTCATACCCTCACGAAGTTTGAAGTTAGCAACTGATTTCTTTGCTTTACAACGAACCGGAGTCTGACCTGTGATCTGCTTGATATCAGATACGATAGCATCAACAACCTTCGGGTTTTCTCTTGCTTCGCCGCAACCAACGTTGATTACGATTTTATCAAGCTTCGGGATTTGCATAACACTTTTGTATTCAAACTTTTTCATCATTGCAGGTGCAACTTCGTTTGTATAAAACTCTTTTAATCTTGCTGCCATGTCATGTTTCCTCCCTCTTATTTAATTTCTGCTAAACAGTCGCTCTTTTTACAAGTGCGGACTTTATCGCCTTTAGCATTGATTTTGCTGCCTGTTCTTGTGGGACGACCACATTTGGGGCAGATAAGCTGAACTTTGTCAGCATAGAGTGCACTTTCAGCCTTTACAAGACCGCCCTGTTCGCCTGCCTTGCGAGGTTTAACGTGCTTTGTTACGATATTGATGCCTTCAACGATAACTTTGCCCTCTTTGGGAGATACCTCAAGCACCTTACCTCTTTTACCGCGATATTTGCCGTTGATAACAACGACTTCGTCGCCTGTTTTAACGTGAAGTTTACTCATTTCGTTCTCCTCCCTATTAAAGCACTTCGGGAGCAAGTGAGAGAATCTTTGTGAAATCCTTTTCACGGAGTTCTCTTGCTACCGGTCCAAAGATACGTGTGCCTTTGGGATTTTTGTCTTCTCTGATTATAACGGCTGCATTTTCGTCGAAACGGATGTATGTTCCGTCCTCACGACGAACGCCGCTAGCGGTACGAACAACTACCGCTTTTACAACTTCGCCTTTTTTAACGACACCGCCGGGAGCTGCTTTCTTAACTGAAGCAACTACGACGTCACCGATATTGGCATACCTCCTGCCTGAACCGCCGAGTACGCGAATGCACATAAGCTCTTTCGCACCGGTGTTGTCGGCAACCTTGAGGTAACTCTGTTGCTGTATCACAGTGTTTGCCTCCTTCTTATCCTGCTAAATTATTTAGCTTTCTCGATTATTTCGACAACACGCCATCTCTTATCTTTTGACATCGGACGTGTTTCCATTACAAGTACACGGTCGCCTATACCACATTCATTTTTCTCATCATGTGCTTTAAGCTTAACTGTGCGATTGATGATTTTCTTGTAAAGCGGATGCCTTACTTTGTCCTTGACGGTTACGACAACTGTCTTTTCCATCTTATCGCTGGTAACAATACCAACCTGAGTTTTTCTGAGGTTTCTTTCGCTCACTGCAACTGACCTCCCTTTCCTTATGCGTTAGTGCCGTGAAGTTCGATATCACGCTGAACTGTTTTGATTCTTGCAATATCTTTTTTTACGGCATTAATGCGCATGGGGTTATCGAGCTGGTTGATGGCCTGCTGGAAGCGCAGTTTGAACAGTTCATCTTTGAGTTCAAGAAGCTTAGCATCCAGCTCTTTAGCAGAGAGTTTTCTGATTTCACTGGCTTTCATTATTGCTCACCACCCTGTTCTTCCTTAGTTACAAACTTACATTTGATGGGAAGTTTGTTAGCTGCAAGACGCATAGCCTCACGAGCAACTTCCTCACTAACACCAGCAATTTCAAACATGATTCTGCCGGGTTTAACAACGGCTACCCAATATTCGGGTGAACCTTTACCGGAACCCATTCGAGTTTCAGCCGGTTTTTCTGTAATCGGCTTATCCGGGAAAATTTTGATCCATACCTGACCGCCACGTTTGATGTAACGAGTCATAGCGATACGGGCTGCTTCAATCTGATTTGAAGTAATCCATGCGGGTTCGAGAGCCTGGAGACCGAAATCGCCGTAAGATACTTTGTTACCGCGAAGTGCTTTACCTGTAAGACGGCCTCTGTGCACTCTACGATGTTTAACACGCTTAGGCAATAACATTATTTAGCTCCTCCTTCCCTGCGAGGTCTGCGGCGTTCACGACGATTTGTGTCTTTGCTTTCGTGAAGAACCTCACCTCTGTAAAGCCAAACCTTTACACCGATACGACCGTAAGTTGTTTTTGCTTCTGCAAAACCATAGTCGATGTCAGCTCTGAGTGTCTGGAGAGGGATTGTACCCTCTTTGTAAGTTTCTGAACGAGCGATTTCTGCACCGCCGAGACGTCCTGAAACCTGAGTTTTGATACCTTTTGCACCGAGTTTCATTGCACGACCGATTGACTGTTTAAGTGCACGACGGAAAGAAACACGTCTTTCAAGCTGTGCAGCAATGTTTTCAGCAACGAGCTGTGCGTTGAGATCGGGCTGCTTAACTTCGATGATGTTGATTGAAACATCTTTATCAGTAGCAAGTTTTTTCTTGCATACTTCTTTAAGCTTTTCAATTTCTGCGCCGCCACGGCCGATTACGAGACCGGGTTTTGCACAGCTGATATTGATACGAACACGTTTTGCGTCACGTTCAATCTCAACTTTGGGAACACCTGCGGGAGCAAGTGTTTCGAGAAGATACTCACGAAGTTCGTAGTCAGATACGAGAGTATCACCGAAATCTTTATGGTTTGCATACCAACGAGAATCCCAATCTTTGATTACACCGATTCTTAAACCGGTGGGATGAATTTTCTGGCCCATAATTTTACCTCCTCCTCGCTTATTCTTTTTCCTTGAGTGTCAGAGTGATGTGCGAGGTTTTCTTGTTTATTCTGAATGCACGACCCTGAGCTCTCGGTCTTATACGCTTGAGGATGGGACCCTGACAAACATAACATTCTGCTACATAAAGTCTGGATACATCCATATTGTTGTTGTTTTCTGCATTGGCCATAGCTGATTTGAGTAATTTCATCAGCGGTTCACACGCAGCCTTGGGCGTGTGTTTGAGAATTGCCATTGCTTTGTCTGCCGGCTGATTGCGGATAAGGTCTAAAACGATCTGCACTTTACGGGGTGCGATACGTACATAGGTTGCTTTCGCAGTAGCTTGCATGATTTACACACTCCTTTCGACTGATTATTTCTTAGTTGTTTTTGAACCTGCATGACCTTTGAAGGTTCTTGTGGGAGCGAACTCACCTAACTTATGTCCTACCATATCTTCTGTTACATATACGGGAACGTGTTTACGTCCGTCATGAACAGCAAATGTGTGGCCGACAAAGTCAGGGAAAATTGTTGAGCTACGGCTCCAAGTTTTGAGGACGATTTTTTCGCCCTTCTTATTCATTTCCTCAACTCTCTCGAGCAGTTTCGGTTGCACGAAAGGTCCTTTTTTAACGCTTCTACCCATTATTGATAGCTCCTTTCATCAACTTACTTGCCGTTACGACGTCTTACGATAAGCTTATCGGACTGCTTTTTCTTAGCACGTGTCTTGTAACCAAGAGCAGGTTTGCCCCAAGGTGTGCAAGGACCGGGACGACCGATGGGAGACTTACCTTCACCACCACCGTGGGGATGGTCGTTGGGGTTCATAACAGAACCACGAACTGTTGGTCTCCAACCCATATGACGTTTACGACCTGCTTTACCGATCTTAACGTTTTCATGGTCTGTGTTGCCTACCTGACCGATTGTTGCCATACATTTTGCAGGAACGTTACGAAGCTCGCCTGAAGGAAGTCTGAGAAGTGCATATGCACCTTCTTTAGCCATAAGCTGAGCTGCGTTACCTGCTGCTCTTGCAAGCTGACCGCCGCGACCGGGGTTAAGCTCTACATTGTGTACGAATGTACCTGTCGGGATGTTCTCAAGAGGAAGGGCATTACCGGGCTTGATATCAGCGTTAGGGCCTGCCATAATTGCATAACCAATCTTGAGTCCGTCGGGTGCAAGGATATATCTTTTATCGCCATCTTCGAATTCAACGAGTGCGATATGAGCTGATCTGTTGGGATCATACTCGATTGTTTTAACTGTACCTTTTACATCGAAGTTATCTCTCTTGAAGTCGATAACACGGTATTTTCTACGGTTACCGCAACCACGATGACGAACAGTTATTCTTCCGTAGCTGTTACGACCTGATTTGTTCTTGAGGGGTTCAAGAAGACTTCTTTCAGGAGCGACTTTTGACAACCCGGAATAATCTGTAACCGACATGTTACGTCTTGCGTTTGTAGTCGGTTTATACATCTTGATTGACATTTTGTTCACTCTCCTACTAACGGCTTCGCGGAGGATGTCGACCTCCATACTTTACCGTCGGGTTTTAAGAAATTTTGAAATTAATTACATCATTCCATCGAAGAAATCGATTGTTTTTGAATCTTCAGTAAGTGTAACGATAGCCTTTTTCCAAGAAGCTGTGTATCCCTGATTCATACCCTGTCTTCTGAGATGGCCTCTAACGTTCATTGTGTTTACTTTAGAAACTTTAACGCCGAAAAGTTCTTCAACTGCTTTTGCAATTTCGATTTTGTTAGCGTCTTTAGCAACCTTGAATGTATATTTCTTATCTGAAATACCCATCATGCTTTCTTCTGTGATAATCGGACGGAGGATGATGTCCTGTGCTAATTTACTCATGCATATACCTCCTCGATTTTTGCAACTGAATCCTTAAGGATTACAAGTGTGTCGCAATTGAGAATGTCGTAAACATTAAGTGTGTTAACAAGAGTTGTTTTAACACCTGCGATGTTACGAGCACTTCTGTAGATGATATCGTCTTTTTCGGGAAGAACTACGAGCACTTTCTTACCTGTTTCAAGATTTGAAAGAACTTTAACAACTTCCTTAGTTTTGATTTCCTTGAGTTCAAGGCTATCAAGAACTACGATTTCTTCAGCTGCTGCTTTAGAAGAAAGTGCAGACTTCATTGCGAGTCTCTTAACTTTCTTATTGATTGAGAAGCCGTATTCTCTGGGTTTGGGACCGTGAGAAATACCACCGTGGTACCACTGGGGAGCTCTTGTTGAGCCCTGTCTTGCACGACCTGTGCCTTTCTGACGCCAGGGTTTTTTACCACCGCCGCTGACTTCTGAACGCGTGAGGGTTGACTGTGTGCCCTGACGCTGGTTAGCCAAATAATTGACTACTACGAGATGCATTGCGGAAACGCTGGGTTCAATACCGAAGATGCCGTCTGCAAGTGCGATATCAGAAACCTTCTTTCCGTTCATATCAAATACTGATACGTTAGGCATTGTTTATTCCCTCCTTACGCTTTCTTTACGCTGTCTTTAATAACAACGATGCCGCCTTTGGGGCCCGGAATAGCGCCCTTAATAGCGATGAGATTATTCTCTGCGTCAACCTTGACAACTTCGAGATTCTGGATTGTTACACGTTCATGACCGAGGTGACCAGCAAGTTTCTTTCCCTTATAAACTCTTGAGGGGTCTGAACAAGCGCCGAGTGAACCTGCATGTCTTGCAACAGGACCGGTACCGTGTGACTCTTTAAGTCTTGAGAAGTTCCATCTTTTGATAGCACCTGCAGTACCTTTACCTTTGCTTGTGCCAACTACATCAACGATGTCGCCTGCTGCGAACGCGTCAGCTTTGAGAATGTCACCAACGTTAACTGATGAGATGTCGTCGAATTTGAATTCTCTGAGCACCTTTTTGGGAGCTACGTCAGCTTTCTTAAAGCGAGCTGCCTGAGGTTTGTTTACACGCTGCGGTTTTACGTCGCCATAACCAATCTGTGCAGCTGCATAACCATCTGTTTCGATTGTTTTAATCTGTACGACGGGGCAAGGACCAGCTTCAACAACTGTTACGGGAACTACGTTACCCTTGTCGTCAAAAATCTGTGTCATGCCGATTTTTTTGCCGATAAGACCTTTTTTCATTTTCTTTCCTCCTATTTTAGGTTATTGGTTGAGGCTCTCCCCCAACATGACCTTCTGGTGTAGTTTCGGCCTGAGATTAAAGCTTAATCTCGATTTCTACGCCAGCAGGAAGCTCAAGACCTGTCAGAGCTTCAACAGTTTTGTTTGAAGGTCTGATGATGTCGATAAGCCTTTTGTGTGTTCTCTGCTCAAACTGTTCACGGCTGTCTTTATATTTGTGTACAGCACGAAGAATTGTTACGATTTCTTTTTCTGTCGGGAGCGGAACGGGACCTGAAACCTGTGCATTTGTACGCTTTGCAGTTTCAACAATCTTTTCTGCTGCTTTGTCGACAAGGTTGTGATCGTAACCTTTGAGTCTGATTCTGATTTTTCCCTTAACTGCCATTTTGATTGCCTCCTTAAAAATTTGGCGGGCATCGGCTTAAAAGCAATACTGTGCCGGGTGTTTCCACCTTCCACATTTTAAAAACCGAAACATTGATATGTTCCGGGATTGCATAAAAGCCCCTCGTTGCAAGCCATAGCTCAAAGGCGCAGGGAACGCCTGGGAGCCGTTTGCCGAGATATTTCTTTCGCCCGGTTTTAAATCGGACATACTCCGCGGAAATTTCCCGTTTCTGGAACGGCCACCTCCCGCATCATCGCATATCAAGTTCGTGTTGCTGAGCCGACTTTTCTTGCGCACTTTGCGTACAAAAGGGCACAAGGGCATAGTTAACCCAGGTCACGTACTCGTATATACTACCACATTCTATCGTGAATTGCAAGTGTTTTTTGCAATTTTTTCAAACTTTTTTTGCTTGAAAATGGCTATTCTATTAGGGTTTTGGCACTTTTACTACATATTGTACAAACCACTCGCTTAATATCGTTTATTTTGTGCATTTTGACATAAAATATCCAATATTTTCTACATAACAGCCAATCTGAAACAGGCAAAAAGTCTCATTTTTACCCATTTTAAATTGTAAACTTTTTGTGAACAAATGGATTTTTACCCTAAAAAGTGAAAAAACAGGGTGTTTTCGCCCTGCTTTTCCTGTTTTCTTATTACCATTCAAGTGAAACATAGTACGGCGCATAACCACCATAGTCACTGGAAGACACTATATACCTGACAGTGCTGTTTTTTTCGTTATACGCAAAAATTGATATGTAATAACCACCTTCATCACTTGTCCATTTTCTGTCAATATCAGAATTTTTATAATATATAAGTTTCCAATCACCCTTTTCAATGATTTCACGTTTTTTCAGTTGTAATTCATACGTCAGTGTTCCATCCTTGGTATCAAGGTGCACAGGCACTTTTTCAAAATAAAACAAATTGGACTCCACTTCATCTTTGAATCCCCAATCAGAAAGTTTCCATTCAGCGAATATATCGAATTCATATTCAAGAAATCCCGAATAATATCTGTAATAATACTTCACATTCTCTGCACCGACCGGAATATTCCTGGGGAAAGGTCCATCTGTTTGTTCTTCCACATATATCTGTTCTTCCACATACTTATCAAGCAATAAATAGTTGTCCACATTTTCAGTTTTAGAAGCTGTCGTTCCTGCAACAACAGTTACTGTGTAAATTAACGACCACGGTATAGCTATAACTAACACAGAAAATGAAAGTATAAACGAGAGACTCATTTTAGCTATTCTGTGTACCGGCACTCTTTTATTGGAGCACAAACGGACAAGCCATATTGAAAGTGCCGAAACAATCACAAAACCTCCATATGCCAGAAGGTAAGCGAGCCACCATTTATCCTCTAAGAAGAAATATCTGCGATCAACTTTAATTAAAATCAAATTTGCCAAAACGCATCCAATAGACACTACCAAATTAAATATTCCGAAAACTCGGAAAATTGTTCTGAATATCCTCTCCTTTTTCGATATCTGCATATCCTCTTCAGGCACATCTTTTTCTGTCGCGTTTTCAGAAAGCACCGCACTCAATTTTTCAAAAGTCAGTTTTTCATCGGCAACATTTTTAAGGACATTCACAATTTCTCTATCACGCTGAATGTCTTTCTCTTTTCCTTCTATAAATCTGACAACAACCTTATTAACTCTGTTTTCATCTATAAGTATTTCTTTTATATCAGCAATCGAAAATCCTGCTTTTCTCAACAATGCAATGTTTTTTAATCTTATAACATCATTATCTGAGAAATCAATACTTCTCCTACCGCTGTAATTTTCTTCTATACTGGGTGCTACAAGCCCATTGTTAATATACAATCTGATGGCTTTGTCGGTCAACCCCGTTTGTTCCATAACGTCTTTAATTTTCATAAACCGACCTCCTTTCAGACCGATTATATACTTTGCCCCAAGGGAAAAGTCAAGTAATTTTTGAAAATTGTTTTTCAGAAATCAATTTTTCATATATCTCTTCTCCATTACTTAATCTTAAGGCACCTTATATGAATAGTATAAACCTGATGTTAGGGTGAGAGTCAATAGTAATTTATAAAAATTTAAAAAATTATAAATAAATGGCGATTGTCTTGCGACAACCGCCATTTTTGTGTTTAAATATCAAAGACCAAGGTCAAAGATTACTGTATATTCAGCTGTTGTGCCATCTGCGAATGTTACTACCATTGTACCTTCAACATTTGCTGAGTTTGAAGTTTTGTAAGCAACATATGC
>JAZSJD010000104.1:0-10294 GCA_045534165.1 Acutalibacteraceae bacterium
TGTGACTATTGACATTAACGGTAATGTATTGACGTCTGAAACAGGAACTGTTTTCAATGTTGGTGCAGGTGCAGACGTCACAATCAAGGACAGCAGGGAAAACGGTACAATTGAGAGTACTGCCACAGATGAAGAAGGAAGCCTCATTCCGTCAATCATCAATTACGGTACACTTACTGTTGATTCAGGTAATTTTACAGGTAATATAGCTTCCTACGGCGACGTTGTTTTTAACGGCGGCACCTTCGGTGAAACTGACCTTATTTATAACGAAAATGCAACCGTTGCCGTGAACGGTGGTACTTTTGAACACCTTGACCTTGTTTTCGACAAAGAAGGAACGTTTTCAAGCTCAAATATTGTTTTTGAGGGCGGCACCTTTGTAACGGGTATTGCGACTAACATAGGCAATCTTTATACCTTCACCGGTCAGACTAAGCGTTACTTCTATGAAGACGGTGAAGTTGTATTCAACCAATACTATTCTTATGAGGATGCACTTGAGGAATACGTTACCGTAGATGAGTTTCTTGCGGCTCAGATTATTGATGCAAACGGAAGGTCGGTAGGTTATTATTCTACCGTTGACGCAGCACTGAAGGCGGCATTTAATTATACGGGCAGTACGGTAAAGGTGCTGACTGACCATTATTTCTACGGATCTGTTTACAGTGATCCCGGTGAAGTTACTCTTGATCTGAACGGTAAAACCATCAAAATTGATGCAGGCTATTACGGTATATGGTTAAACAATAAGGATATGATTTTTAACATCAAAGACTCCGTAGGCGGAGGTATGATTCTCAGCGATTCTACCGCAACTGCTTTTTGTAATTTCCCATATCCCGTATATGCTCATCTTGCAAAAGAACTCAATATTTACAGCGGTACCATTATGAGATATTACGACAGCGGTCAATATCCCAACTCTATATATGCACTTTATATAGACGGTCCGATCACAGGCAACGCGGGCGTGGTCAATATCTATGGCGGTAGAATTGCCGTAGAATCCAATAAAATACATAGAAACCAATATGCCATCTATTGTGATGAAAGACTTAATATTTACGGCGGTCAGATTGACAGCAACTCAGGTACGGCAATATATGTAGACGGCCGTGCTGCCGTAAACGTTTATGGCGGTACAATAACAAGTGCCAACGGTGCTGCTTTCTATGACGGCGGTTCCCGTGATGAAATTAATATCTACGGCGGAACTGTTTCCGGCGCCGTTACGTTTAGCAGAGCTTATGACAGTTACACGCTTTACGGCGGTTATTTCCCGAGAGGCATCTCAATTGAAAACAGACTTGAATCGAACGTTCTTTATCTTAACGACCTTCTTGCAGAGGGTGTGAATTACTACGACACTTATTCTGAAAAAGTCGACGTAGCCGACGATCAGCTTTCAATTGCAGAATACGTTGAAGTAAGAGAGGCCTTTGTCGCAAGAGTCACGGACGGCAAAACGGGAGAAACAACGCACTACAAAACCTTTGAGGAGGCTTTGGCGGCAGCTCAGCAGGAGGGCAACAAGACAGTCCTCACTCTCCTTGAGGATGTTACTCTTGAAGACTCTGCTGATTTTACTTCAGGTATAGTCACTCTTGACCTGAACGGAAAGACAATTCTGCAGACTGAAGATGATTATGCCGTTATCGTCGGCAAGAACGCAACCGTAACCATAAGAGATGATATCGGTACAGGTGAGATTACCACCGAAGCGAGAGATCCTTCCGGTGCAATAGGTAATTACGGAATGCTTACTATTGAAGGCGGTAAAATTCAGGGCACGTATATTGCACTTGAAAACAACGGAACACTCAACATTAACGGCGGTGAATTTGTAGCTTCAGATGTAAGTCTTCATAATTACAGCGGTAATGCAAAAATTTACGGCGGTATCTTTAAGGCAGATGTTTTTTCAGACGCAGATTTAACAATCAGCGGCGGCAATTTTGAATGTGAAAAAATTGAAGTTACAGAAAACCGTTATCTTCAGATAAAAGGCGGTACCTTTGACATCGAAAAAATAGTATTCGGTGCCGACAGTGCAGGAACGCTTTCAGACGGTGAATTCGTAAACGGTGTTACGATAGAATCTCCTGACAATTTCCACACCCTGTACGGCTTACGCGGCACGTCCTGCTTCTTCCGTGATGAAAACGGAGAAATTATCTCTCTTGATTGGGATGCAAACTCCTATGACGGCTACATAAAGATTTCACACGGAGCATCTCTTACAGATGATGCCGTGATTGAAATTAAGGATGAATATATTTACGGTGACGATATTGATGTTAAAATCTTTATCGGAAATATTCAGCTTATGGAAGGCGACGATTACACACTTAATATCTGGGATAACAACACCAATGCGGGTACTCAGACTATGGTGCTTTACGGTATTAACGGTATTGACGGTTATGTGGTAACTGATATTGAAATTGTCCCCAGAGAGGTTGAAATAAGCTGGTATGTTGACGATATATATGCGGAAAATATTGTCATTCCGTATGACGGTAATTCCCATACGATAACTGCAAGCTTCCTTAATGAGCATTGGACTTCTACTTATGTTGAGGTTGTGAACGGCATAAATACAGATGCGGGCACTTATACCGCTACCGTAGTATTTGATGACCCCAACTACACAATTAAAGAGGGCACAGAGCAAAAAACGTACACAATCAAGCATCAGGCAGTTGATATTATCTGGAGTGAGGAAACCGAGTTTGAATACGACGGCAATCCACATTCCGTCACAGCCTATTACATTGACATTAACGGCGAAAGAGTGGATGCTCAGGTAGAAAACGGAACAAACGCAAATGCAGGCAAATATACTGCAACCGCGGTAATTACTGACACAAATTATGTGATAAACGAAGGAACACAAGCAATTGATTATGAAATTATAGGCATCAGTGTGGTTTTTGATAAAACAGAAGCAGATATCTCTAATGATAATCCGACTGTTCAGATTGTTGCAACAGTAACTCCCGAAAATGCATCAGACAAATCACTTGTATGGGAATCTGACAACGAAGACGTGGCAACTGTTGACCAAAACGGCCTTGTAACGTATGTGGGAAAAGGAACGGCAATTATCACGGCAACAACAGTCCACGGAAATACTGCAAGCTGTACGGTACTTGCATCACACGTGTGCAACAGTGAAATCCTTGAATTTATTGAGGGTACAGAGGCCGATTGCTTCAATGACGGCAGTATTGCTTACTACGTATGCACCTGCGGAAAGCTTTATCTTGATTCTGATGCAACTACTCGGGTAGCTGCAGAGGAGACAGTAATTCCTGCTTTTGCCCATCCGTCTGAAAGTGTTATTCACACAGAGTTTTTAGATGCGACGTGTACTGAAGAAGGTAATATCGAATACTGGACCTGTACGCTTTGTAACAAAATGTTCAGCGATGAGGAATACACAACAGAAATCTTCCTTTCAGACACCGTTATCGAATCAAAAGGACACGATGACAGAAATTCAGTCGATTTTAATTTTAATGAGGAAAATCATTACAAATTATGCTCCTGCGGTGAAATTATTTCAATTGAAGCACATATATTTGCATGGGTGACAGATTCAGACCCAACCTGCACTTCAGACGGCGCAAAGCATGAGGAATGTATTTGGTGCGAATATGTGAGAAATGAAAACACAGTAATCGAAAGGCTTAGCCATTCTCTGCAGATGACAGAGGCAACAGAAGAGACATGTACAGAAGACGGCAATATTGAATATTGGATCTGTTCTGCTTGCGGTAAAATCTTCAGCGATGAAGACGGCATAAATGAAATTTCGCAGGAAGATACAGTCATTGAAGCAACAGGACATGATGATGCAGATGAGCTTGAGTGGGCAAGTGACGGGGAAAATCATTCAAAGGTCTGCTCCTGCGGTGAAGTTCTTATAAAAGAAGCACATGAATTTGAATGGGTAACAGATGTGGATGCTACCTGTACTTCAGACGGTGAAAAACACGAGGAATGTAATGTCTGCGGATATGTGAGAAATGAAAACACCGTAATCGAAAGCCTCGGACATTCTCTTCAGTATACAGAGGCAACAGAAGCGACATGTACAGAAGAAGGAAACATTGAATATTGGAGCTGTTCTGTATGCGGTAAAATCTTCAGCGATGAAGACGGCATAAATGAAATTTCACTCGAAGACACAATTGTTGAAGCAACAGGACATGATTATATTTCTGTTGTAACACCGCCTACACTTGATGAGTATGGCTATACAACCTATACTTGTTCAGTTTGCGGAGAAAGTTATGTTTCAGACTACACTGACCCTCTTGGTCCTGTTGAAAAGATAACAGTCGGCGGCGAAATTACAAGTTTTATGTCAGAAACGGATGAAATAACAGTTACTCTGCAAAACGATGCTTCGGGAGAAACCTATCAGGTAGTTTTGCAAGGAACAGAAGCCACATATATTTTTGAAAATATAGCAGACGGTGATTACATCCTTACAGTTTCTAAAAATAACCATGTGACACGAAGCTATGAAATTACAGTTGACGGCGAAAGTCTCACACAGGATGTAAAAATTCACCTTAAAGGTGACGTTAACGGCGATGGCAGAATAATGGTAACTGACTATTCAGCAATTCTTCGCCACGTTAAGAAAACAACAACCCTTGAAGGCTATGAACTTATCTGTGCAGATGTCAACGGTGACGGCAGAGTAATGGTTACTGACTATTCTGCAGTTTTACGTCACGTTAAAAAGACAGCGACGCTCTGGTAAAAAATTTATTAAACAGACAACCCGTGGATTTTCACGGGTTGTCTTTATGTATTCGGTTTTAATCGTCAATCATCAGTCGGCACGCCGATGAATTTAACAATACTATCCACCTTATCTGCGGGACAAGAGAACCAAGCGAAGTTTTTGTTAAGGAAGCGAAAATCATATCGTTTTTGTGTTGTTTTGCAATGGTGAGAAAAGGTTGAAAGTTACCGAGTTGTACACAGATTATACCTTTTCTTGGTTTTCTTCTTGTGTCAATACGAATTTTGCTGCCTGCCATTACACTCGCCTCTTCAAAACTTGAATCGTGAACATAAATCTCTCTGAAACGAGCGTTTTCATCGTATTCAGGATTTTCAAGCTGTGGATAATATTTTTCGTTTCCCATAAATGAACGGATAACTTTGTCGTCATAGTCTTTACCTGCACTTCTGCAGAAAAGTTCAAGAATAGGAAACGGCATAGGAGAATGTGGAGGCGACATAATTTTAATTATTTCTAAAATCTCATCTGCTTTCGGGTCATGAGTTTCAAATGTTGTGATTTTTTCTTCAAAATTCATAACTGTTCTCCTTTCTCAACCTTCATTGTAAATTACGGGAACGCCAAGAAACTCAACAGTCTGATCAAGATTCTGTTTTGAACAAGTAAAACAAGAGTAAAAAGGATTAGGGAATGTGAAAAGTACACGTTTTTGTATTTAGGTTGATTTGTTTTAATTGTATGTGTTATAATGTTTATATCAAACAATATGAGTTGCTCATATGAAAGAAACAATACTAAAAAAGCAGGCTGACTGCGTTTGTGAGGTAATGATATGAGAAATTATGATATTGCCGCCTTTATATGGCCGTCTTACACAGGTGACGAGCCGAGAACCCGTATTTTCTGGCCCGAGGGCTATGGTGAATGGCAGACTGTTAAAGCAATGACCAACAGAGGCTATGAAGGTTGCCGTTGGCCCCGTATTCCCACCTGGGGATATGTTAACGAAGCTGACAGCAGGGTTATGGAAATGCAGATTAACTGCGCTGTTTCCTACGGCGTCAACGTTTTTATTTATGACTGGTATTGGTATGATAACCGCCCGTTTCTTGAAAACTGTCTTAATGACGGATTCCTTAAAGCCCGCAACAACACTCAGATGAAGTTCATGCTCATGTGGGCAAATCACAATGCAACTCATCTCTGGGATAAGAGAAATTCCGATACAGACCTTTCAACCGTTATCTGGAGCGGTGTTGTTACTCCCGAAATTTTTTCGGAGATATGCGACAGAACAATCGAAAAATATTTCAAGCGTGAAAATTATTATATGATTGACGGATGCCCCGTCTACATGGTTTTTGATGTTGACAACTTCATCCGTACATTCGGCACAACTCAGGAATGCAAAAAAGGTCTTGAAGAATTCCGAAGAAAAACCGTTGAAGCAGGCTTCAAGGGCCTCCATTTTCAGGCTGTAAACTGGAAAGGACATACATATAACTGGCTTAATGACGGTGACGACTGCAAAGGCATGACAGTTTATGAGCTTTATGATTATCTCGGATTTGATTCCGTTACAAATTACAACTGGTTTTCCTGCGTTGACCCCGACGGTGACTATGCGCAGCAGACCGACGCTTATATTGAAAATCTTGAAGAAGAAACAAAGTTGATGAATGTGCCTTTCTATCCCAATATTTCAGTAGGCTGGGATAATAACGTGAGATTCAACAAGTTCATTCCCGGCGTTGTTAAAAACAACACTCCCGAAAATTTCAGAATCGCCTGCGAAAAGGTCAAGAAATTTGCTGATGAGTCAATAGAAAAAGGTGTTATGAAAGCTCCGTTCATAACAGTTAACAGTTGGAATGAATGGACCGAAACCAGCTATCTCCAGCCTGATGACCTTTACGGTTACGGCTATCTGGAAGCAATTAAAGAGGTGTTTACCGGGGAATGAATATGACTGTTTTTAAAGATTTTTCTTATGGTACCCATGAAAGACAGAAATGATTGATGGCAGTAAGAAAAACTGTGCAGTTCCCCAAATGGGCTCCGAATCAATATCGAGGTGAGTTCAGCATATAAATCAGTCGCAAAACAGCCTGCCGAGATAATCACCCCGGCAGGCTGTTTTGTTTATTTGTCATCATTATCCTTTCACGGTTGTTTCTGCTTTTATCCGTAAATCGGCAGGCTCCAATTTTCTATCTCTTCTTTATCACCGTAGAACAGATATTTTGTTTCGCCGATTTCCGCAGAGAATGTGACTGAATCCACATCTGTATACCATTTATTATTAAAATAGTCCCATACATCAGTCTTGCCTTCAAAGGTGACGGTCTTCTCTCCTGCCGTGACAGCGTGGAATACCACCATATTCTGATTTGCCATAAGCACATCCTCTGAATCGGAATAAACATGGATTCCGCAAGCACGTGCAATGGCTTTCAGATTATTGACTGAAATCAGCGAATCACCGTAATAAATAGTGGTATAGTCTTTCTGTCTGTTGATTGCAAAGCCGACAGAGCCGTCGGAATATTTACCGAGAGTCTCGGTCTGTCCGCCGACAACCTTCATAGCACGGGAGATAAGCGCAGTATGATTATCGTTGATCAGACCCGGAACGGCAGACTGCTTTGTCATTTTTATTCCGGTTCTGGATTGTAATTTCTTTACCTTGAATTCCATACCCGTGAGTGCCTCAGCCTGCTGAGTAGTCATGCTTCCGAAATTATACATAAAGAGCGTTGTCTTGCCGTCTTTATGAAGTGCTGTCTGAAGCTGTTCTATCTGCTCATCCGTCATATCAAACGCAGATGTGATGATATACAGTTTTGCATCGTCAACGCGTCCCGCAAGCACATCTTTAAGCTGAACATAGCAAGTTGAGAGTCCTGCGTGATAGAGATTAAGCTGCATCTCGCCCAGCAGTTCATCACCAACAGGACCTTGATTTGCCATGCGGTGAAGGGAATATTCATCTACAACAAGTGCCACATCGAATCGAGATGCCTGACCGTACCCGTTCTGATATGCCTGATACAGACTCGACAGCTTTCCGAGGTTTTCCCATATTGCCGAATCATCCAGCCATCCCCTCGCCCATAAATCCATTGCCCACAAGCCGTTGCCGTGGATAATGGTATCGCCCAGCTCTCGCTTATGCACTTCAATAATGTCACTCAGGCTTTCTATGGGAGTTAAAAAAGTATCTTCATACGGCTCATCGGTGTGATTGATAAATGTCCGCTCATCACTTTCCTGAAACCATATTTTTCCGTTTCGCTGAATTGAGTCAACCGTTGACATATATGCGCCCGTAGCACCCACAGGTGAATTCGGAGCGTATGAACTGCCGTTACGGTCTCTGTAACTGATTGGCCCTGCAAAGCCGTCGATATTTTTGTCAGACAGCAGCCAATTCAGATTATGGTGTCCTGAAAGAGAGCTGTACAGTTCAAACTGATAACCGTAGAAAGAAATTACGATAGCGCGGTTTTCTGTCCGCTCTTTGATAATACGCGCAAGATTCGAAATGCGTACTGCCGTAAGGTCACAGATATACTGATGATAATCAACATATTTCTGCGTTTTTGTTCCGTAAAAGAGAATATCTTTATACAGCTTGCTGTTGTCATAAATGTTGCCGGGGAGATTATTCGGAATAGTCGCTGTGGAAAGCGTCACGAAATAATTCCCCCACGCTTTCTGAAAATCACTATCAGTCGGATATTTCATTTTCAGCCACTGGGTAAATTTTTCATTGTTTGCGTTTGAAAAGTCCTGTCCGTTTTCACGGTACAGATACTGAAACCATTCATTATTTTCAAGATGATATCCGATAATATGCTTCGACAGCTCATCGTTGGAGCTGACATAATCGACAAGATGAGCAAGCCTTCTGCTTGATTCTTCATTGAATAAATCTGACGCCATTGATACAACACCGGATTTTATGCTTTTATCTTTGTACTGTATTATTTCGCTTTCGGGTATGTAGCCTGTATCGGGCATTGTTACCTTGACACGAAGCAGGATTTTTGCGTCCGGGTCTCCATCTAAAATACTCTTAACACTCTCGTGAAGATGAGAGTATAACTGTCTGTATTCCGCCTCGCTGATGCTGTCAAGGTCGGCATAATAATTGATATTTTCAATAATGGAGTGAAGATGTATTCCCGCATCAGAAGCAAATCCTGCCTGACTTGTTGTGACACCGTTGGGATTCGGGAAATCCGTATTGCCGAAAAAGAGGACGGGAGATGTAAGCTGACCGTTGATTGAAAGCCGTGATAATCCGTTAACCGAGATAACCTCTGATTCCGGCATATCCGCCGCAAAAACAGGCTTCGGTGCGTCAATCGCAACACTTTCATTTTCAGCGAATTCTGCTGTTACAGCAACCGCCTCTTTGCAGGTGTATTCCGCCTTGTTGTTTATGCACGGAAAAATTGAAAAAATAAAGGCAAGAATGCCGGCAAAAAACCTTTCAAACATACATCATATCCTCCTGCTTTTTTTACAATAATATCACAAAAAATTCAAAAACTTATTAAAACTTAATTGAAGATTATTTTAACACATTACAACAATGATTACAAGAGCTATAATTTATCCAAAAAAGTTTTGAACCACAAACAAGCACATGATCAATAAATATTTATTCAAGCCAAATTCCGTACAAAAACTATCAATTCAAAAATACATAAAAAATTTTTTCGTAATATTATACGGATTTGCGGGTTTTCGTATACGAAAAGTCACCTTTTACAGGTGGCTTTTTCTTTTTGCCTGTTTATCTCTTGACGAAGTGCGATTTAGAGGCGTTTTGGCTGTTTCAACAAATGAGTAACAGATTTTTTGTGCGCTTTTACCCGCTAAAATTTTCAACAAAATAAAACTAACTCAAAAACGTCTGAAAACAGGCGTTTTTTGACTTTTTGGGACCCTTAGTCGATCTTTTTGGGTGGGTTAATCTTACATACTGTACATGAATATAGACGATAGGAGTTTCCTGTACGCACAAAAAACTTGTGCGTATAGAGTGTGAGGTCTCCGACTCACAGAAATAAAGAACAAACCAAGTTGCACGTTTGAAAACAGAATGTGCAACTTGTGACAGGAGAGTAAGTTGCGGAGAAAGCTTACTTTCTGAGTCACACGTCAACCTGCATCAGCTCAACGACAATTTGAGAGGAGGAAAATAAAAGAGGTCGAAACAATAGATTTCAGACCGAAGAAAAAGCAAAGGTCACATCCGCAGACCTTTACTGAAAACAATCTGATGCGAAGGAAGTATTCAGTGAACTATACTGAATCGCGGCAAGAATGAAGTCAATCCTGAAAACACTTTGCGGACGAAGAAAGGGGTTTCAGATTGACAATGTCCTTTCAGAAAATTGTCCCTAACAAACAAATTTCTGAAAGGAAGTGTGATGGAGACAATGAGAAAACACGAAGATTTTTGAATTGTTTTCATCATGGGAACGGTAGCTTTTCGAAAGAAAAGAACCG
>JAZSJD010000041.1:0-4038 GCA_045534165.1 Acutalibacteraceae bacterium
GAAAAATGTCTTGCTGAGTATGGTATTGCCAGCTTAGAAGACGCACGTGCACTCTGCCTTGAAAAAGGCATTGATGTTGAAGCAATCGTTAAAGGTGTTCAGCCTATCGCATTTGAAAACGCAGTATGGGCTTACACACTCGGCGTTGCTCTTGCACTTAAATCAGGCATCACAGCAGCAAGTGAAGCTGCAGCAACAATCGGTAAAGGCCTTCAGGCTTTCTGTATTCCCGGTTCAGTTGCAGAGCAGAGAAACGTTGGTCTCGGCCACGGTAACCTCGCTGCTATGCTTCTTGATGAAAATACAAAATGTTTCGCATTCCTTGCAGGTCACGAATCTTTTGCAGCAGCAGAAGGTGCTATCGGTATTGCAAGAACAGCAAACAAAGTTCGTAAAGAACCCCTCAGAGTTATCCTCAACGGTCTTGGCAAAGATGCTGCTATGATCATTTCAAGAATCAACGGTTTCACATATGTTGAAACAGAATATGATTTCTTCACAGGCGAACTCAAAATCGTTAACACAACACCTTATTCAGATGGTGAAAGAGCTCTCGTTCGTTGCTTCGGTGCAAACGATGTTCTTGAAGGCGTTGCAGTTATGAAACACGAAGGCGTTGATGTTTCTATCACAGGTAACTCAACTAACCCCACACGTTTCCAGCACCTCGTTGCAGGCACATACAAAAAGTATGCTATGGAAAACAACGTGAAATATTTCTCAGTTGCATCAGGTGGCGGTACAGGTCGTACACTCCATCCCGATAACGTTGCAGCAGGTCCTGCTTCTTATGGTCTTACAGACTCAATGGGCAGAATTCACGGTGATGCTCAGTTTGCAGGTTCTTCTTCAGTTCCCGCTCACGTAGAAATGATGGGCCTCATCGGTGCAGGTAACAACCCCATGGTTGGTATGACAGTTGCTTGCGCAGTTGCAGTTCAGGAAGCAATGAGCAAATAAAATTTATAAATTTTCAAAGATGGTGTAAAGCGTATGTTTTTACACCATCTTTTTTTCTTTTTGAGCAAAAATTAACAAAAACTTAAAAAACAAGCCTTGTTAATTGTATGGAATTATGATAAACTAAGTTTATATAGTGAAGTTTTGAGGAGGTATATTCAAAATGAAACTTGTCAAACGAATTTTTAGTACAACGATGGCTCTTCTTATGATCTTCTCTGTTTTCTCAGTTGGCTTTACAACAATAGCTTCAGCTGAAGACGGAGCATTCTTTGAAGAAATTGTATTAGAGCCGATTGAGCGACCTGATGTATCATTTACCTGTACTCCTGTTACAAGAGTTGCAAAAGCTGCAAACTCGGTAGAGCCGGGTAAAACAATTGTCAAAGCAACACCTTCAGGTGTTCCTGAACTTTCAGGTAGTTATAAAGCTCTGGCTTATGCGGGAGAAACTCCTTCTGCCACAAAACTTACTTTCCAGACAAAAACAGAAGGTATTGTTGTTAATGGAATTTCATGCAGCAACAGTACAGTTAAACTTTCAAACCTTGCTTATAACTCATCAACAGGTACATACACCTGCGAGATAACAAGCGGTACTGCAGAAGCAGGCTCAGCACTTATTTTTACTGTTGACTATTCCTGGACAGACGGTAACACATACCAGGAAAAATGTGTATCTTTTGTTGAAGGAATTGCAAACGGTGGTTCTTATGCAGAGGCAAAATGCGATATTACAAGTAATACCAGCTTGCTTGAGAGATATGTTGCAATGGCTGCTGCAAACACACGTGTTCTTGGCAAAAACGTTTATTATGAACAGCCTGCAAAAATTTCAACAAACCTTGAACATCCTTACAGCACATATGGTGTTTATAACCCTGCAACAGGTGGATTTATCGAAAATGTTGCTTCAGGCTATAACACATCAATGTATAAAGAAGAGCATATTGAAGATGTTTGGCTGTGGGCAGACAAGAATGTTGAAGTTTTCGTAACAGGTACTTCACTTGCTCACGTTTATATTGATTCATCCGCAACAACAAAGCTCAGCGATTTAGGGCTGAGAATCAACATCAACGTTGGTGACCTTATAAATGCAGGTACATCAACACCCTACACAGCTATTACAGATACATGGGTTTCATCAGGCGCTAATGTCAACTCTGCAGTAACAACCAACAACGCAACTGCACAGAATACTCTCGGTATCTCTATCCCTGCGAAAAAAGATAACGGCGTAAAAATGTTTGAAAAGAACGCAACTATGACAACCGTAACAAAAGGTATAGGTGCTTATAAAGAGCTTTATACATACAGTCTTAACGGCTCGATTGCTAATATTAAAGATGGTGCATCGTATACAGTTACATCAAAATATTACTCATATATGTTCAATGGCGGTTTGCTTGGCTTTAACCTTACTTCTTCTGCAACCGTTCCAACAGCAATAACTTTCCACATTGTTGACAAAGGTGCACTTCGTGAACTTATTGATATGGTTATGAGCAGTGACCCCACAACACCTTCAACACGTACACAGCAGAAGGGTGCTCACCCTCAGGGCTGGTTCTACCGTTCAGGTTTCTCACAGTTCCAGACTGCATATACAGATGCACTCCGTGTTCTTAACAATCCCAAAGCAACACAGGCTGAAATTGATGCAGCTGCAAAATCACTCCAGACAATGTACAACAACCTTCAGCTCAAAGCTGCTGACTACTCACGCGTAAATGCTCTTAACGACCTGGCAGATGAAATTATTAAAAACGAAGAATTATATGATGCTGATGATATCGAACTTATCAAAGAAGCTCAGTTAATGGTAACAAATAGTTATTCAATTCTCTATCAGGGTGCAGTTGATACAATGGCTGCAAATCTTGAAAAAGCAATTGATAACGCTAAACCATCCGGTGCTGATTATGAAGAAATTTATGCATTGAAAGTCCAGTTTGAAGCACTTAAAGCAAACAACTATGAACCTGATTCATGGCAGGCAGTTGAAGATGCTTTTAATGCAGTAGATTATAATAAAAGTGTACTTGAGCAGGATGATGTTGACGCAATGGCTCAGGTAATCAGAGAAGCATTTGAAAATCTTGTATTAATTCCTGCCGACTTTACGTCTCTTGAATCAAAACTTCAGGAAGCAAAAGAAATTGACCAGACACTTTATGCCAACGGTTCGATTCTTATTACACCCATAGAAAATGCAGAATTCGCACTTGCAGATAACGAAATCAATCCTTGGGGCAAAGAAGAGCAGACCGTATTAGACGAACTTGTAAAAGCACTTGATGATGCAATCGATGCTCTTGTTCCCAATGGAGCAAACAAAGAAGAACTTAAAGCTGCAATTGATGCAGAAATTTCTGGTGAACTTGAATTTTATGACCAGGATATTCTTGCACAGTATGAAGCACTCGTAGCTGAAGCTACAGAAATGTACAACGACGATACACTCACAGTATTTGATCAGGAAAGAATCGATGCTATGACAGATGCTATCGTGGACATGTACAGTGAACTTATGGCTTCATTCGACAATTCCTGCAGACATTCTTCACTTAACGAAGCTGTAATCGAAAATGAAGTAGCTGCTGATTGTGTAAATGACGGCTCATATGATACTGTAGTTTACTGCTCAGAATGCGGTGAAGAAGTATCACGCGAAACAACAGTTGTTGATGCACTCGGTCACACAGAAGCAGAAGCAGTGGAAGAAAACAGAGTTGAGGCTGATTGCGTAAACACAGGTTCATACGATACAGTAGTTTACTGTTCAGTATGTAATGAAGAACTTTCACGTGAATCATTTGAAATCGAAGCTCTCGGACACACAGAAGCGGAAGCAGTGGAAGAAAACAGAGTGGAAGCAACATACGATAAAGCCGGTTCATATGATATGGTAGTTTACTGTACAGTTTGCGGTGAAGAACTTTCACGCGAAACAATTGAAATTCCGATGCTGGATGGTTACTTCAAAGCAGCAGAAGGAACAACAACAGTGCTCAATGAAGAACTTGGTTACATCTATGGTCTTGATATCGGTCTTTCAGACCTTGATGGATTTGT
>JAZSJD010000076.1:0-18435 GCA_045534165.1 Acutalibacteraceae bacterium
ACACTTTTACAACAATGAGCGAATTCAACTAAAAACAAAACTGACTCCGCTTGAAAAACGAAGTCAGTATGTTGCTTAAATTTTAATTCGACCTACCATAGGGGGCTTTTTGTACTGTCCGCACAAATTGGGGCAGTTCAATTTCTTACGAGGTTTTTTGGTTACACTGTCGTAAATTTTGTAGAAATTGCTAATGAATGTTGTGGCGGAGTTTTTACCATACGAAATAAGGCACCATGTGTCGCTGTCAAATTTTCCGCTGTGTTCATTATATTGAAGACCTGCTAAAACAAAGTTTGCAGGGTTTGCAACATATCCTGCAGCATCATTCATAAGGTCCATTATAATGATGTCTTCGCCTGTGTATTCTCTTATGGGGGAAAGTTCAAAACCTTCTGCACCGCTGCCACCAAGAAGAAGCTCGCCGAAAGTTTCACCGGGACTCATATAAACTTTCATACTGTCGCCTATTTCAAGATATCCTGTTTCTGAAACAGTATAATAATTTCCTTTTTTATCTTTGAGAACAAAGTTGTCGGCAACTGATGTTTTGCCGAGCAGAACGATAATATTATTGTCAATTTCTACTGCAAACTGTCTGAGTTTTATGTTCAGAACGGGTTTGACTTTTTCGGCTTCAACTGTGGGCAGATTTTTGTACCATACTGTATAATCAGGCTGACCTTCGTAAAGTTTGATGCCCATTCTGTCACCTGTTTTTTCGTTGAGAGCAATTCTTTCTTCTTCATTCATACTCATACCAAGAAGAATATAACCGATTTCATAACCATAACGTACTGCGGTATAGTGGGCATTTCCGTCAATGCCATCGCCTGTCCAGTATCTTGATGAAGTTACGGTGGAAACATTACCTTGAATATAAATAAAGTTGTATCCTGCACTGTTGAGAAGTTTTTCAGTATACCAGATGAAATCTGCTGTGAATTTATCATCAAATGAAAGAAGCTTATCAGGGTCTGCTGATGCCCAGTCGTAACTTGAAGATTCGGGGTGACAACCATAGGTTGCAATTATGGTGGGAGTTTTTTCACTGCTTGTCGGAACAAACTCAAGTTTATAAAGTTTTGTATCAAGAGAAATGGGAGCAGTTCTGTCATTTACATAATTTGAAACATCTGTTTCAGAGTAATAAAGTTCACCTGTTGTCATATCATCAAGAGCTTTTTCAACAGCTTTCTTTGAGCCGGCAACGAGAGAATCAATAAAGGAACGTTCAACACCATATTTTACGTTTTTACTGATTATGTTATTTAAAATACAACCGATGGGGTCTGTCCACACACCCTGAGAGTCAATGCCTGTGTGAATGTGAGTGCAGGAAACATTGATGCTTACAATATTGTGTTCTTCAGCAATTTCCTTAAGACCTTCACGGATAAGTCTTACATCAGCATTTGCAAGTCCCATTGCATCAATTGAGATAAACACAACATTGCCTCTGCCTGAGCCATCATTCATAATTATGGCTCTTGCCATAAGGTCTTCTTTTTCTCCGTTTTCATCTGTGTACATATCACTACCAAAAACGTAAGGGAGATATGCTCCTTTTGCATATTTCTTTGTGCCGAAATCTGCAGGCAGAACAGATGCTTTGCCATAACCGAGGCTCCAGATTTTATCACCCTGAGGTTCATCTATGAAAGTGTCCATACCCGGATAGAAATTTTCATAATTCTCAATGTTAAAATCTTCAAAGTTTTCAACAGCTGCGGAATCAGGAATTATAAAATTCAGAATACCGCCGAGCGCATCGTTGATAACAAGATTGCTGAGGAAGTTGAGCATTTTTGAAAGTTTAATTTTAATCTGAAGAGATTTGTCTTCTTTTTCCTGAGCTTCTGCAATATATTCTGTTACGGAAGAATATGCTGTTTCTTTTTCAGCAGCAAATACAAAGCAGGGTACTAAAAGGGAAAAACAAAGAACAAAAGAAATAATAATTTTTACAGATTTTTTCATAGTTGCACCTCCGATTTTTTAATAAGGAAATTTACATTTTGATTTTTATTGTCATAATACTTTTGGCAGGGATATTTGTTTGGGATTCAAATTCGCCTTCATAGATTTTTTCGCAGTTATGAGTTTCATCTGTAAGATAAATTTCTTCATTTCCAAATAAACCATTGAGCTTTATTTTTTCATCGGTTTCTTGTGGGTTTACCATAATAATTACAGTTGTGTTTTCATCAATGAAAGCAACTGTTTTTATTTTTGAATTATCGTTGTAATTATCAAAAGTTCTTACTCTTTCCATACCCGGTTCGATAAATGAAGTGAAGTGTTTGAAAGCGTAATATCTGTTATATGTAACAAGCTCACCATTGATTCTGTCCAGAAGTCCATCACCGTTTACTGCTGTCCAGCTCTGCCAGGAAACGGCATTCATTTTTGTTAAATCATCAACAATTATCTGTGCCATATAAATACCGCTGTCAATTGTAGTGCTGTCGATTGTGAGAGGAAGTTCACACCATTCGCTCATTTCATATTTTTTGTCAGGATAATCTTTTCTGAATTTTTTTCCTATCTGTTCTTTTTCATCGGATTTTGAATCCATCCAATAAGAATGTCCTGCAAAAGAATCACAATAGTTGTTTAAAATTTCGCTGGCAAAAAACTTTTCAACATATTGGTAATGTCCCCAGGTCATTTCGCCGCTTTCAGGACCACTTAATTTGTAAGGTGAATTTCGTTTTTGCATTTCAGTTGCGAAAAGTTCAAGCAGTTCAATTGCTTCGTCCACTTCATAGTGGCAACCCTCCTGACCTACCCATTCTCCACCCCAGGACCATTGTGGTTCGTTGATGGGTGAAATTGCATAGATGGGATAACCCTGCTCTGTAAACCAATCGGCAATAGTAAGCACATAATCTACAAATGCCTGATAATTTTCTTTCGGAAGATTTGAAACGTTCTGTTCAAGACCGCCTGAGGCATGACCGCTTTTTGTCATTGAAAAATGAGGGCTGTTGCAAAACAGAATTACTTTTTCTGCCCCATATTCAATTGCAAGGTCAAGCATACGGCGGGCATTTTTATCTCTTGTGAAATCATATTCATATTCCCCGGTTTCTTTGTTCAGAACATAAAAACTTTCTGTTCGTCTTGCTGTGTCCCAGATTCTGCAATCGGGGTTATCAGCTTCTCCGCCACCGATATTATAACGGAAAATTTTAAGACCTAAACCATCTTCTTCACTGTAAAGTTTTCGAGCGATTTCATCCGCCATTTTTTCGTCATCAATAGTTTGTGCCCACCAACATGAGCTTGTTCCGAAGTCTTCAAAAGTCTGGTATTTTTTAGTTCTGTCAATCAAAATCTGATGCCTCCCTAAAATTCCTGCACAAGGCATTAAACAGAATTGGATTATTGCGAGAAAAAATGAAATGATTTTCAGCATTTTTATCACCTCACGATTTTAATTATCGACATTTTCATTGTACACTAAAGGGGATTTTTTTACAAGCAAAAGTTGACAAAAGTTTTTTACATTGTTAGAATTAAAAAGTAAAGCAATGTTGCGGAAAGAGAGATATAATGATCAGTGAAGAAAACTTTAAAACTGTAAATCAATTCGGGAAAACTTTTGCTTCGCCACCGGAAAGGGTACGTGTTGCAGGCAGAGGCGTATTGGTTGAAGATAATAAAATTTTATTATCGCATGAATTGAATACAGGGGTTTATATGAGCCCCGGTGGGGGATTGGAAGAAAATGAAACGTTGGAAGAATGTTGCATAAGAGAACTTCGTGAAGAAACGGGATATGAAGTTAAACCAATCAGACAATTTTTGAAAATAAATGAATACAGCTTTGAAACCATGTATGTGAGCAATTATTTTATTTGCGAAAAAATCGGAAAAAGCCAACAAAAATTAACAGAAATTGAAGTTGAACACGGCATTGTACCTGAGTGGATAGAAATTGATAAGGCTCTTGAAATTTTCGGAGATTACGCATCAAAAAGGGAAGATGTTGCAAGTCTTTATCTGCGGGAATATACAATGATAAATGAATACCTTAAAATAAAAGGAGGATAATTTATGCTTTGGGAAAAAATAGTTTCTTTTTTTACAGCAGTTGCTACTTTGTTTACACTCTGGTTTTGTCCGGCAAAACCGGAAGAAGGCATATTTGATGAAGTGGCCGAATTTGTACAGACGAAATTTGATGAGGGTGAATATGAATTGAAAGAATATGATCTGGTTGTTTCTGTTGAGGGTGACGACAACAATCCGGGAACAGAGACACAACCTCTTAAAACTTTGAATGGTGCAAAGGAAAAGCTTAAGAATCTTAAAAGTTCAATTCCTGAAGGTGAAGCAGTTACTGTTTGGTTTAAATCAGGTACATATGTTATTGAAGAAAAAATCAATTTCGGTTCAGAAGATTTCAGTAATGTTGTTTACCGCAGTATTCCGGGAGAAAAAGTTACTTTTTCAGGTTCAATGGAAATAACCGATTGGAAAGACGGAGAAATCAACGGTAATAAAGCATTGGTTGCTGATGTGGATACAGATGAATTTTATTTCCGTTCTCTTTTCAAAGGGGAAGAAAGACTTCCTGTAAGTGTCTGGCCGAAAGAAGGCTGTTTCACTGCAAAAGAGGCTCATATTGAAGATGCTCTTTATCCGGAAGACCCGACAGGATATTTTAAAATACACACCGCTTTTTATGCAAAAGAAAATGAAATTATGGATTTCAGAAATGTTCAGGATGTTAATGTGCGTATCATGCATAAATGGTGTGATGATATTCTTCCTCTTCGTTCAGTTGATGTAAATACAGGCAGAGTAGAATTCAGAAAACCTGCTGCGATGACTATTGAGGTTGATGATAATTACGTTTACGAAAACGTACGTGAAGCAGTGAGTGAACCCGGTGAATGGTATCTTGACCGTAGTGAAGGTAAACTCTACTATATTCCCTGTGAAAACGAAACTGCAGAAAATCTTGTGCTTTCTGCTCCTGTTATAGATTCCTTTTTTGAAATAAACGGTGCAGATAACATTACTTTCAGTGGTATAAAATTTATAAATACAGACTGGGATTTTGTTTCAGGCACACTTAATATATGGCCGATTGATAAAACAAATCCTCTTTTTAAAGAAATGGAATATGAAGGAACACATCCTCAGGCAGCCTATGAAGTGCCTGCATCGGTTACAATAAGAAATGCAGAAAATATAAATTTTGTCAACTGTGTTTTCCGCAGTATTTCAAACTCAGCAGTTATGTTTAAGGAAAATGCAAGTAACTGTTCTGTTGATGCTTGTTATTTCGATGAAATCGGCGGAAATGCTGTGTTTATCAATGCACCATATGCGATACCTACGGTAACTAATAATATAAGTATCACAAATTGCGAAATAAATAAATATGGCAGAATCTACAACCATTCTATCGGTGTGCTTCTTTGTCATGCATCTGATTGTGTGATTGAAAACAACGAAATCCACGATGGTTGGTATACTGCTGTTTCTGTTGGTTGGATATGGGGATATGCAGAAAACCCGACTGATAATATTCAGGTCAGAAATAACCTTATTTATAATATCGGTAATGGCTGGCTTTCAGATATGGGTGGTATTTATACTCTCGGTGCACAACCCAATACAGTTCTCAGCGGTAATGTGATTTATAATGTTGGTTGTTATGGTGGTGCACAAGGTTACGGCGGTTGGGGTATTTACCTTGACGAAGGTTCATCTGAAATTCTTGTTGAAAACAACCTTGTTTATGATTGTTCTTCACAGGCTTTCCATCAGCACTATGGCAGAGATAATATGATAAGAAATAATATTTTTGCCTTTGGTGGCGATGGTGTTTTCCGCATTACAAGAAATGAAGAACATAATTCTCTTTTCCTTGAAAATAATATTCTTGTAAGTGATGACAGAGTTATGTATTGGGAAACAACAGCTCTTGATTGGTTCAAAGATAACAACAATCTCTATTGGGACTATGGTAATAAAGCAGTATATTCCGGCAGCTCTACAAAACTTACAGAAAGAAAAGATATTGTTAATATGGTAGGCAGAGGATATTACAACAATGCTGTTTTTGAAAACCCATTGTTCAAAGATGCAGAAAACCGTGATTTCACTCTTGCGGAAAACAGCCCCGCACTTAAAACAGGTTTTAAACCCTTTGAATATAAAGCGGGTACACCGTACATATTTGAATAACGCAAAAACTCCGTCCGACTGGACGGAGTTTTTTTCTGTATTTCAGAATTTTTTAAAACAAAAAACAAAGCACCCACTAATGTGGATGCTTTATTGGTGATCCATCGGAGATTCGAACTCCGGACACCTTGATTAAAAGTCAAGTGCTCTGCCGGCTGAGCTAATGGATCACATTCAACTGTGTCGAACACCTTGATATTATATAGTGTTTTTTTGAATCTGTCAAGAGATTTTTTCAAAAAATTTTTGTTTTGTTCATTTTTTATCTTTTTAACATATTTTATGCCTTTTAAGAGAAACTATTTATGAGATTTTTAGGAGGTATTGTATGTTTGTAGTGCTGATAAGAACGATAATTATTTATCTGGTAGTTGTTATGGCTGTAAGATTTATGGGAAAACGACAAATAGGGCAACTGCAACCGACAGACCTTGTTATCACAATAATTCTGTCCGAGATAGCAGCAATACCCATAGAAAACAGAAAGCTTCCATTATCGTTTTCTTTGATTGCTGTTATGGTTTTGGTGTCGCTTGAAATTGTTTTTTCACACATTGCACTTAAAAGCGGAAAGTTTCGCAGGGTAGTTGAGGGGAATGCTGTTTTTATTATTAAAGAAGGTAAACTTGATATAAAAGCAATAAAAAAACTACGTTTCTCAATTGACGATATTATGGAGGGTTTGCGTCAGAAAGACGTTTTTGATATTTCGGAAGTTGAGTATGCAGTAGTTGAAACTAATGGTAATTTAAGTGTGATGCTTAAATCAGATAAAATTCCTGTTTCGTTAAGTACTTTGGGTAAAAAAACGGAAGAAAAAGGAATCCCTGCAGTTGTTATTTCTGATGGTAAATATATTTATTCTAATTTTGAGCTATGCAAGACAAACGAAAACAAAATTAATAAAATTTTGAAAAATAAAAAAATAACGAAAGACAATGTTATGATAATGACTCTTGACAAAAAAGGTAATGAGGTTATTGTGCCTAAAGGAGAATAAGTTTCTATGAAAAGATTGGTTGCATCGATTATACTGTTCGCTTTTGCTGTGGTTTTTGCCTGTTCTTCCATTGGTTGGGAGAAGAGGATTCTTTTGAAAGCAGAAGAAAATTTTATGTCATGTATGGAAGATGGTGAAATTGATTTTCAGAAAACGAAACAAGCAATAAAAGAATGGAACAATGATAAAAAAGTACTTTATTTATTTGTAGAAAAGGACGACTTTTCTGAGCTGGAAAATAAAATAATAGCATTTGAAACTTCTCTTGATTTTAAGATGTGTAAAGAAATCGTGATGATACTGAATGAATTGAGGGAAAATTCAGAAGTATCATTTGAAACACTACTTTAATTGATAATATCAGTTGATTTTTTTTTTGCTTTGTGATAGAATTAGTGAGTAAAAATATGTTCAGTTGAAAGGACGTTTGTTTATGACCGGAAAAAGACTTATAACTTCACTGATTCAATTGATTCCGCTCATTTTGGTTGTGACAATAATTTTTGGTGCAGTTGGAGGTTATGTCAACTATTTTGTGTTGGAAAATGAATACACAGCAACTTCCACTTTCTATGTTATGGCGCCTGTGGAAGAAAACGATGCTGATAACAACTCAATAATTACATATTATGAAAAGCTGGCTTTGGACTATAGTATTATTGCCACCAGCCGAAGCGTTACAATGAAGGTTGCAGAAAATCTTAATTTAGAAGAAGGTCTTGGAGACTATAAAATAACAGTTTCTCCTGCAACTGAGCAGACCCGTGTTATGAAACTCAGCGTAACGGGTAAAAACGAAAAATTAGTTGAAGAAATTGCCAATGAAATGGTGAAAGTTTTCACTGATAAAGTTAAGAGAACAATCGGCGCAGAAAACGTTAATATAATTGACAAGGCTTATGTTATAAGGTCAGGTCCGATGAGAATCCGTAACACTTTGCTTATTGCTATTGCCGGTGCAATTCTGGTTATTGGTATTATAGTTCTTAAAGAATTTACTGACACAACTTTCAGAACTGCCGAAGAAATTGAAGAGGCATTTGATCTCCCTGTTCTTGCACAGGTAAACAGAATCAAGAGCACGCAGAACTCGAAAAAAGGCAAGAAGAAATAATTCAGAATTGTGAAAGGAATGTAACTTATGGGCAAGAAAAAAGAAAAAGCCGGATACGGTTATGGATATGGTTACGGTTATGGTTATGGTTATGGATATGGTTACGGATACGGTTCATATTCAGGCGGCAGTACAAACGGTAAAGTTCATGAAGCTATTAAAACACTCAGAAGTAATATAAAGTTTTCCGGCATTGATAATCCTATAAAAACAATTGTTATAACAAGTAGTATTCCCGGTGAAGGTAAAAGCACAATTTCCCATTTCCTTGCAATCGAAATGGCAAAAGCAGGAAATAAAACCCTTATCGTTGAATGCGATTTAAGACGTCCTACACAGGGTAACTTATTTAAAGTAAGACCTAAAAAAGGTTTAACAAAATATCTTTCAGGAGATTGTACTCTGGAAGAGGCGGCTTCTGTTACAAACACAGAAAATCTTTATTTCCTTGATGTGGACTCTAAGGTTGTTAATCCGGTTGAAATGCTCGGCTCGGAAAGATTCAAAAAAGCAATGGAAGAAATGCGTGAAAAATTCGACATAGTAATTTTTGATACACTTCCACTTGTCAGCTTTATTGAAGGTGCTCTGGTAGCTGCTAATGCTGACGCAACAATTATTGTTATCCGTGCAGGATACACACCTCAGAAAGCCATTGTTGCAAGTCTTGATCAGCTTGAAAAAGCCAATGCAAATGTTATTGGTACAGTATTCAACGGTATTGAAGAGTCAACTTCCGGTCAGTATTACGGATATTACAAATATAAAAGAAATTCAAGATATGGCAGATATAACTACGATAGCTATGATAGCTATTATGCAGAAATAAGAAAAAATGAAGCAGAGGCTTCTGAAGCGGAAAAAGAACAAAATCCGACTGACGATTTCAGTGATTTATTTGTTTGATTTATTTGTACTTTTATTTATAGGTGGTGAGCAAACAAGTGATCGATATTCACAGTCACATTCTTTTTGGAGTTGATGACGGAGCAAAGGATATAGAAGAATCAATACGTATGCTTAAAGAAGCAAAAAAAGCAGGGTTTGATACTATAATTGCAACGCCTCACGTAAGAAAATCCAACTTTGACAAAAGCACTGTGAAAGAGAATATGGACAAGCTCAGACCTTTTGCTGAAAGTATAGGAATAAAACTTCTGCAAGGTTTTGAATACAACATTTCAGCTTTGGCAGATGACGGAATAGAAAGAGCACTTGAATATTGTACCGAAGGAACAAAAACTTTGTTGCTTGAAATGAATGGTTCCCATATTGTTTCAAACTGGGAAAGAATTGTGATACATTTCCAAAGGGAAGGTGCAGAGATTATTATTGCTCATCCGGAAAGATATCCAAGCCTTTATTCAAACAAGGATATGGTTTCCAGAATGCTTGAGATTGGTTGTAAATTTCAGCTTGATATAGATGTGATGCTTGAAGGTGGATTTTTTAACAAGGGAAGAAAATTTGCCAAATCACTTTTAGAGAGCGGTCGTGCAAGATGGGTGGCTTCTGATGCTCACACAGCAGAAGATTATATTCGTTTTGCACAGGCGTTTAATAAATACGGCAGCAAAGAGTTATGTATGCCGGATATGTTCTCCTATGCAGAGTTAATAAAATAATTACATATAGAAGGGAAGCAGAAAGATGAATACTCTTTATGAGAAAATTGTAAACTCAGAGGAAAAAATTTCATTGGTAGGCCTCGGTTATGTTGGTATGCCTATTGCAGTTGCTTTTGCAAAGAAAGTAAAGGTAGTTGGTTTTGACCTTAACGAAAAGAAAATCGAGCTTTACAAAGCCGGTGTTGATCCCACAAACGAGGTTGGCGATGAGGTTATTTCAAAAACAACAGTTGAATTTACCTGTGATGAAACAAAACTTAAGGAAGCAAAATTCCACATTGTTGCAGTTCCCACTCCCGTAAATAGCGACCACACACCTGATTTGTCTCCTGTTGAGGGTGCAAGCAGAATAGTGGGCAGAAATCTTCAGAAAGGCTCCGTTGTTGTTTATGAAAGCACAGTTTATCCCGGTGTTACTGAGGATGTGTGCGTTCCGATTCTTGAAGAAGAATCAGGACTTAAATGCGGCGTAGATTTTAAAGTTGGTTATTCTCCTGAAAGAATTAATCCCGGCGATAAAGAACACAGACTTGAAACAATTGTGAAAATCGTTTCAGGTATGGATGAAGAAACACTCGAACTTGTTGCAAAAGTATATTCTCTTGTTATTGAAGCCGGTGTTTATAAAGCAGAAAGCATTAAGGTGGCAGAAGCTGCAAAAGTTATCGAAAACAGCCAGAGAGATATCAACATTGCGTTCATGAATGAACTTTCAATTATCTTCAATAAAATGGGAATTGATACATCCGCAGTTCTTAAAGCAGCAGGAACAAAATGGAATTTCCTTAAATTCTTCCCCGGACTTGTTGGCGGACATTGCATCGGTGTTGACCCGTATTATCTCACATATAAAGCAGAACAGATCGGCTACCATTCACAGATTATTCTTGCAGGTAGAAGAATCAACGATGATATGGGTAAATATATTGCAGAAAATACAGTTAAGAAACTTATTTCCTGCGGCAAATCTGTTAAAGACAGTCGTGTAGCAGTTCTTGGTCTTACATTCAAAGAAAACTGTCCTGACACAAGAAATACAAAAATTGTTGATATTATCAATGAACTTAAAGAATATGGTGTTCAGTCTTTTGTAACAGATGCTTATGCAGAAAATGATGATGTCAAGAAAGAATACGGTATTGACCTTATTCCTATGGAAGACCTTAAGGATATGGATGCAGTTATTCTTGCTGTTGCTCATGATAAATATTTTGAACTCACTCAGGCTGACATAGATGCTCTTTATGCACCTTGTGATAATTCTGAAAAAGTTCTTATTGACGTTAAAGGTGTTCTTGACAGAAAGGCATACGAAGCAGCAGGCTATTGCTACTGGAGATTATAATAAAAGGGAGAGCTTTTAAATGGGATACAGCGAACTTGTGTTTGATAAAGACAGTGTTTTCCTTGTAACAGGCGGTGCCGGTTTTATCGGCTCAAACCTTTGTGAAGCAATTCTCAGAATGGGTTATAAGGTAAGATGTCTTGATAATTTTTCAACAGGTAAGAGAGAAAATATTGAAGCGTTTCTTTCAAATCCTGATTTCACTCTTATTGAAGGCGATATAAGAGACTATGAAACTTGCGAAAAAGCTTGTGAAGGTGTAAGTTACGTTTCAAATCAGGCAGCATGGGGCAGTGTTCCCAGAAGTATTGAAATGCCTCTCCTTTATGAAGAAATAAACATTAAAGGTACACTCAATATGCTTGAAGCAGCAAGGCAGAAAGGTGTCAAGAGATTTGTTTATGCTTCAAGTTCATCTGTTTATGGTGATGAACCTAATCTTCCCAAAAGAGAAGGCAGAGAAGGTAATTTACTTTCACCCTATGCTCTTACAAAAGGCGTTTGCGAAATGTATGCAAAGCTTTATACAGAGCTTTACGGTCTTGAAACAGTAGGTTTCCGTTATTTCAATGTTTTCGGCAGACGTCAGGATCCGTACGGATTCTACGCTGCGGTTATTCCTAAATTTGCAAGACTTCTTCTTGCCGGAGAAGCACCCACAATCAATGGTGACGGCAAACAGTCAAGAGACTTTACTTACATTGAAAACGTTATTGAAGCAAACCTTAAGGCTATGTTGGCTCCCAAAGAAGCAACAGGTCAGGCTTATAACATTGCTTATGGTGACCAGATTTACCTTATTGACCTTTATAAAGAAATGTGCAGACTGCTCGGCACAGATATAGAACCTGTTTATGGTCCCGACAGAGCAGGCGATATCAAACATTCAAAAGCTGATATTTCAAAAGCGAGAGAACTTCTCGGTTACGACCCGGATTGGTCTTTTGAAAGAGGTTTTGCAGATGCTGTTGAATGGTATAAAGAAAATATAAAATAAAAAATCAAGGAGGCGGAAGATGTTATGACAAATGTTTTGAAAAAAGAAAAAACTGAAAAAAAGACATCTATCCGCTATCTTGATGGATTGAATTATTGGGTATTGGCAGCGGTTTTTGTTGCCAATATTTTCTTTCAGCTGTCAGAAGTAAGTTCTTCCTTATTCCTTTATGTGGGAACGTTTATAATGATTGTTCCGCTGTTTTTTCTGGATAAGGAAGATTATGTTTATGTTTTTGTCTCGCTATTGAGCGTTATCAGGTTTTCTACTGTTTTCGGTGTTTCGGTTATCAACCTGATTACAATTATCTATTTCATAAGGACTTACTTTTTCGGCAACAGGTATCGCAGAGAGATAGACAAACATAAACTACCTAAATCTATTGTGGTGGCTTCTATTGCGTTCATACTTTATTCTTTGCAATACATACTTAATGGCGAGCAGGCAATGAGAATGAGTTTTATTGCCATTAAACTTATGTTTTTGCTTGTTTATATGATTGACGTTTTCAGAGCCTGTAAAGACAGAAAACATGGTGCAAAAAGATTTATGAACATTCAGGTTTACTATGTTCTTGGTGTTCTGATTGCTGTGTTTACTTCTATTATGGTGAACCCCCAATATTCTCTTGATGCTACAAGAATGTCATTGGCAGAAGGTGCAGGTACAAACCAGTTGGGAATTTCTCTTGCCTTTTGTCTTGTTTTTGTAACTATGGGAATGACTAAGGTTAAAAATTTCAAAGAATGGTGCGTTCTTGCAATAGTTGCATTGCCTTTGCTTTATTATTGCTTTGCAACCCAGTCAAGAAGTTGTCTTATAGGTATGATTGTTACTTTTGCTTCTGTTCTGACTTTAGGTTACGGACAAAAGAGAGCAAGGCTCTGGATAACTTTCATGGGTGTGGCTTCGGTAGCTGTTCTCGGCGGATTGATTCTGTTTACGGAAGGTTCTCAGCTTCATGAAAATATTATGGGAACAATTGAACGCTTCACAGACCCGAGAGGTAATGATATTTCAAATGGTAGATTTGATTTGTGGGTTTCATACTATGAGATACTTACGCACAATATGAAGCTGTTTTTCCTGGGCGGTTCTCTTGATAATTATAACAATATACAAGCTCATAATATGTTCCTCGAAATTTTTGCGCTGTACGGAATTTTTGGTGCCGCAATTATTGCATGGATGTATACAGCGGTATTTTTGGAAATTAAAAAATCTGTTTCAAAACTCGGAAAAGGAAAAATCAGATTGTTAGGCTTTTTGCCTTGGGTGGTATTGTTTATAACAGGTATGGTTTCTCATACATTGCTTAATACAGAACCGACGGTTAACTTCTGTATAGGTGCCGCAATGATTTATTTTTATGGGGAGAATGATTTAGATGAAGATACTTTGGCTGACGATGATGTCACAGGTAATCGCACTTTCACAAAGCGAAAAGGATATAAAAACCTCAGGGGGCTGGATCACCGCCACAGCAAAAAATTTAGAAGAATATGACGAGATAGAAAAATTCATAATTGTAAGCATTAACCGTGACGTTGAGGAAGAAAAGAAAGTTGTTGACGGAAAGAAAATAGTTTATTTTGTCCGTGCAAATCAGATTGCAATCGGCAGAGATAAAGTTCTTGAAGAAAAGCTTTCTGAAATCATAAAAGAAGAATCGCCTGACCTTATTGATGTTCAGGGTGTTGAATTTTCTTTTGGTCAGTCAGTTATGAATTGTAATGTTGACTGTCCTGTTGTGGTTACTCTTCAGGGCATGGCAAAAGGCATTGCTGATGTTTATCTTAAAGGTGTGCCTGTGTCTGAACTTGTTTTCGGTAGGTCAAAAAGAGATAATAAACATTTATCAGGACTTATCGAAAGAAAAACTATGATGAAAATACGAGGTTCTAAATCCAATAAAATAATTAAAAAAGCAAAGTATTGTATTGGCAGAACCCATTATGATAAAGCAGAATCTCAGAAAATTAATCCGAAAATAAAATATTATTCCTGTAACAGAATTTTAAGAAATGATTTCTATTCTGTGCAATGGAATATAGAAAATGCAAAGAATCATAAACTCTTTGCAATAAGAAGTGAAAATCCTGCAAAAGGTCTTCACTATGCAATAAAAGTTATTGCAAAACTCAAAGAAAAATATCCCGATGTTTTGCTGGAAGTTCCGGGTGGATTCAGAATAGATGAAGACGACAGCGTTATTGCAAGCTATCCTAAATATATAAAGAAACTTATAGAACAATACGGAGTAAAAGATAATATTGTATTTTTACCATCATTAAATCCGGCAGAAATAAGTGAGCATATGCTCTCCTCAAGAGCTTTTTATCAATATTCAGTTATTGAAAATTCACCCAACTCTCTTGCAGAGGCACAAATTATGGGTGTGCCTTGTGTGGCAAGTGATGTAGGCGGTACTTCAACTTATGCAGAAGACGGAAAAACAGCTCTTCTTTATGATTTGGAAAACACAGATGAATGTGTTGAAAAAATCAGCAGAATTTTTGATGACGATCAGCTTTGCCTCCAACTTTCAAAAAACGGAAAGCAGGCAGCATTGGAGCGTCATAATGTAAAAACAAATACAGACAAATTGGTTTCAATATATAAAGACATTATTTCTCAGTAATTTTTCGTGAGGTGAAAAAATGGCAGGAGCAAATAAAGTTGCAAAAAACTCTTTGCTTTATACAATTGCAAATATGGTAACAAAAGCTTCAACTTTTTTGCTTTTGTTTATTTATACAAACCCCAACTTTTTGTCCACAGAAGACTATGGCAGAGTTAATCTTTTAACATCGTTTACAAACATTGCTGTTTTGTTGGTTAATTTATCTTTGCCATACGCACTTATTCGCTTTTATGCAGAATACAAAAATGATAAAGAAACCTGCAAAAAGTTTTTCGGGACCATAATGACTTTTATGTTGGTGTTTGGCTCAGCAGTTGTTGCAATAATGATTTTGCTGCGAGAACCGTTGAGCAATATACTTTTTAAAGATATTCCTATTAATCCCCCTGTTATTTTCACATTGCTCACCCTTGTGTTCAATGCGTTGTATCAGATGTATCAGTCTATATTGCAGGCAAAACAGCAGGGTGGAAAATTTGCAAAAAACTCTTTGCTCTTTTTCTTTTTCCATGTAGGACTTAATGTTGTTCTTCTTGTTTTCGGCAAAGGTGTTACAGTTTTCGGATTCGATCTGGGCGGACTTAACGGAATGATGCTGTCTCTGTTCGTTTCCAACTTTGTTTTTGCGGTTTACGGAATTATCGATATGCTCCGTGGAGGCATGATGTCTTTCAGAATAGACAAAAAAATGCTTTCAACTGCACTTAAATATTCAATTCCGCTTTTACCTCATAACATAGCCAACAATATGGCTTCATACATATCCAAGCATTTCCTTAATGCAGCAGGCAAAGCTTTTGAAAACGGAATTTACAGTGTTTCAATGCAGTTCAGTTCTGTTATTGAAATTGTGCAGTCTTCTATTCACCTTGCATTCAGACCATGGTTCAATGATAAGATGAAGTTGGGCGAAGAAGGCAAAAAAGAAATTGTTGATCTGGCATCGGTGGCGTTCAGAATATCTGCCATTGTGTGTCTTGGCGTTGCTTTGTTTTCGCAGGAAGTTGTTATGTTCCTGAGCGAAGATTATTATGAAGCATGGAAATATGTTTCCATAATTGCAATAGCTCATGCAGTTAAGTTTATTTATTTTACTCATACATTCGGCATTATGTATGATATAAAACAGAGTAAAAAAATGTTTCTGTGTTCAGGTTCAGCAATTGTCGTTAATTTCACGATGAGTTATATCCTTACAGCATTGAATAAATACACAATGCTCACAGCGGCAATCTGTTTCCTTGTTTCAAGAGCAACAGCGGCTCTGGTTTCTGTGGTGATTTGCAGAAGAAATAATATTATCAAATATAATATAAAAGAAATGATCGGAATAATTTTTGTTGTTGCTTTTTTCATTGTAGCAGGACTTACACCGGTCAATGTTCTTTGGGTAGGGCTTGAAAACGAGATTGAAATTTTCTCACTTGAATTCTTTGCCAATATAGCTGTTAAGTTTGTTGTGTTTGCTATTGGTGCAATTTTTATTATTGGCAGAAAGAGAAAAGAAATAGTTTCACTCATCAAAGGTATTATTAAAAAGAAATTATAAAATACAGAGGGGAAAGTTATGAAAATTCTTGTAACAGGTGCAGAAGGTTTTGTAGGCAAAAACCTTTGTGCAAACTTAGAACTTGATGAAAAATATGAACTTTTGAAATATGACATCAACACAGAAAAAGATTTGTTAAAAAAATACTGTTCCGAATGTGAATTTGTAGTTCATCTTGCAGGCGTTAACAGACCTGAAAATCAGGATGAATTCAAAACAGGTAATTCAGGTTTTACAGGAGAATTGCTTTCTCTTCTTAAAGAAAATAAAAATTCTTCTCCTGTGCTTATTACATCTTCTATTCAGGCTGAACTTGACAATCCTTACGGCGTGTCAAAAAAAGAAGCCGAGGATTTTGTTTTTGCTTATGGTGAAGAAACGGGTGCCAGAGTTTTGGTTTACAGAATGCCCAATGTTTTCGGCAAATGGTGCAGACCAAACTACAACAGTGCTGTTGCAACATTCTGCAATAACATTGCAAATGATTTACCTATTACTGTAAACGACAGAAATCATATGATGAACCTTGTTTATATTGATGATGTTGTAGCTGAAATAAAAAATGCAATTGAAGGCAAAGAAACAAAGAGCGGAAAGTTCTGCGAAATAAGTCCTGTTCATCATAGAACTTTAGGCGAAATTGCAGATCTGATTTATTCATTCAAAGCATCAAGGGACGAAAGAAAAATTCCTGATATGTCAGATGAATTTATAAAAGATCTTTATGCAACTTATCTCAGTTATCTTCCCGAAGACAAATTTTCTTATCCTCTCAAGATGAATGTTGATGAGCGCGGTTCGTTTACAGAAATTATCAGAACTTTTGACAGAGGACAGATGTCTGTTAATATTTCAAAACCGGGTATTACAAAAGGCAACCACTGGCACAATACTAAAAACGAAAAATTTGTTATTGTTTCAGGTAAAGGTGTTGTACGCTTCAGAAAATACGGTGAAGATAAAGTTATTGAATACTATGCAAGCGGAGACAAAATAGAAGTTATTGATATTCCCACAGGTTATACACATAATATTGAAAACCTGGGCGATACAGATCTGGTTACACTTATGTGGTGTAATGAACCCTTTGATCCTGAAAAACCGGATACAGTTTTCTTGAAAGTGTAAGGTGAAAACGATGAGCAAGCTTAAATTAATGACAATAATCGGCACACGTCCGGAAATTATCCGTCTTTCTGCTGTTATGAAATGTGCTGATAAATATTTTGACCATATCATTGTTCATACAGGTCAGAATTACGATTATACACTCAATCAGGTTTTCTTCGAAGATCTGGAATTGCGTGCACCTGATTATTATCTTGAAAGTGTTGGTGCAGACCTTGGCGAAACAATGGGTAATATTATTGCAAAATCATATCAGGTTATGGTAAAAGAAAAACCTGATGCGGTTCTGCTTTTAGGCGACACCAATTCTGCACTTTCTGCAATCAGTGCAAAACGTTTGAAAATTCCGATTTTTCATATGGAAGCGGGCAACCGTTGTTGGGACTGGAATGTAAGTGAAATGATTAACAGAAAAATTGTTGACCATATTTCAGATATCAATCTTCCTTATACAGAACATAGCAGAAGATATCTTATTTCAGAGGGCATTGACGGAAAAACTGTTTTTGTAACAGGTTCTCCTATGAGAGAAGTGCTTGAAGAATATAAAAATAAAATTGATGCAAGTGATGTTCTTTCTCGTCTCGGTCTTGAAGAGGGTAAATTCTTCCTTGTTTCTGCTCACAGAGAAGAAAATATCGATAACGAAGAAAACTTCATGTCTCTTATGACTGCTATTAATGATATTGCAGAAAAATATCAGATGCCTGTTATCTATTCAACTCACCCGCGTTCAATGAAATTCATTGAAAAGAGAAACTTCAAATTTCATCCTTTAGTGCAGAACCTTAAACCTTTCGGTTTTATGGATTATAACAAACTT
>JAZSJD010000099.1:0-10042 GCA_045534165.1 Acutalibacteraceae bacterium
CCATTTCTACAATCATCAACGTATCCAATTAAAAACAAAACTGACCCCGCTCGAAAAACGAAGTCAGTATGTTGCTTAAATTTTAATTATTGCTACCATAAGGTGCTTTTTTGTGCTGTCCGCACAATTTGGGGCGGTTCAGTTCCCTTCAGGTGCTTTTTAATTTATTTTTTTCTGTTCATTGCAACAATTCCGCCGATGGCACCGCCTGCAAGCATTAATAATGCCATTATGATGGTTTTCAGACCTAAACTGTGTAAAAAGATAAGAAGAATAAGGCAAAGGGTAAGAACAGCAGGAACAGCGCTTAAAAAGCCGGAAATAAGCCCTTTTTCTTTTATTTTGCCAAGAACTGTAAATGAGCCAAGAAAGGTGGAAAGCAGGCAGGAAGAAAAAACAAGAACGGTTTGCATCAATTCAGATATATTAAATTTCAGAACAATCAAGGAAAAGATAAAAATAAGAATAAAAAAGAAAACAAGTGAGAAGAAACTGCCCCAAAGAGTTTTTTTAATAAAGTGGATATATGGGTTTTCTTTATCAGTTTGAGAAAATCTTTTCTTTTTGTTTTTAAACATAAAAACACCTCCATACCAATAGGTATGAAGGTGTTCTGATTTTTATTCAATTATTTGTCTTTTTTCTTGCCTTTTTTCTCTTTAGCAGCCTGTTTTGCTTCTTCCTGAGCTTTCTTTGCTGCTTCTCTTTCAGCCTGAAGTTTTTCGTTAGCTGTGTTGTTTGTCTGAACAGCCCAACGCATAAATCTTAATTTAACTCTGTCAGCACCTGTTTCAATGATAACTGAATCTTCTTTGATTGTTACAATTCTGCCCACGATACCGCCGATTGTTGTGATTTCATCACCAATCTGAAGGTTTTCACGAAGCTGCTGTTCTTCTTTTTGTCTCTTCTTCTGGGGTCTGATTGATGTGAAATACATAATAGCAATCATACCACCGATGAAAGCGATTGAAATAAATGGATTGCCGAGCAAACCACCACTAGATTTGTCACCGCTTTGTTCTGCCAAAGGCATAATAAAGTCAAGCACATTATAGATCATTTTTTTATTTCCTTTCTTATTTTATGATAATGATTTCTAAACTCACTATGATATTATAAACTTAAATGTAAATATATGCAAGTGTTTTTTATAAATTAAATAAACAAAATAAAAGAGAGGTAGTTTTTCCACCTCTCTTATTTGTTGAATTACTTACCAGTTGATTGTGTAAGTGAACTTTGTTGCGAAGGGAAGACTTGTATCCATCTTATCAAAGTTGATTGTCCAGTGTGCATCATATGTTGCTGTGAGAACATTGCCTGTTGCAGCGTCAACTGTGATAACAACTGAGCCTGAAGGATAATTCATTGTTACATCACCTGTGATACCTTTAGCGATACCGGGAATGTTTTCGTTAATTGTTGCGGGAAGAACAACGCTGAAAACTTTGGGGTTGTGACCCTGACCGTGTTTAACGTTTGATGTTTTAGCATCAGCTACTGTTGTGAGCTTGATTGTGTAGACACCGTCTTTTTCTGTGCAAGAAGCTGATGAAACGTCAGCAGCTGTAAGTTTACTTGCCCAAGATTCGTTTTCAACGGGGTAGTTCTTTTTGATGTCTGCAGCACCTGTGTATGTAGCAGAACCTGTGCTGTTATCCTGGAGCATACCGTCGAGCCATTTGTCACCGCCGAGCATTTTGTAAATACCGCTGAGACCAGAACCGATTTTTGTGGGAGATGCAAGATAGTTTACAATTGAGTGCTGTTTAACAGATGCAGCATTTGTTTTAACCTTATTTACTGCTTTGTTGAAATATTCAACGATTTCTGCTTTTGTTGAGGGTTTTGAAGATGTAGGCTGACCCTGTGTGGGTTTGTTTGCTTCTGTTTTTGCTTCTTCAGTTTTTTCTTCTTCATCTTCAACAGTTACAATTTCTGAAACAACTTCTGTTTCGCCTTCGTCATTTGTAATGATTTCAGTAACAACTTCTGTTTCTTCAACTTCGCCGCCAACAACATCTTCAACTGTTGTTTCTTCAGTTGTTGTTTCTTCTTCTTCCTTGCCACCGCAAGCTGCAAATGAAAGAACAATAACGCCTGCCATGAGAAGTGCTAAAAGTTTTTTCATAAATAATTCCTCCAAAAAATATTATGCCAATATAGCATTATTTACTTTGCCCGTACATTATAACTCCATTTGCAAAAAATATCAAGTGCATTTTATGGACTTTGATAAAAATTTATTGGTTTTTGTAGATTTCTCTGATATTTGGTATTATATAGGGTGTAACACAGGAAAGTTAAAATAATAAAAATCCTCTTTCCGGATTTCCGAAAAGAGGATTTTGTTTTTAAAGCAGATGTGAAATGATTTCTTCGTGAGAAAGAGGTGATAAATCAGCAGGTGCAATATCAAAAACAGTTTTGCAACCTGTTTCTCCACGCTTATTGAGCTTGTACACTGCTCTTGCATATGCTACAAGTACACTTGCTGTGAATTCAGGGTTTGAATCAAGCTTAAGGCTGTATTCAATTACGTGTTTGTTCTGACTATCAATACCGGTAAAGCCTGTCCTGATTACAGAGCCACCGTGGGGAATTCCCTTATGGTTAAGGTCAAGCTCGTCCTGAGAAATGAAATTTACTGTTGTATCGTAATCTGCAAAATATTTTGGCATTGTTTTGATTTCGTTTTCAATGCGGGCTAAATCCGCTCCTTCTTCTGCCACAACATAGCAGAGTCTTGTGTGCTTTTCTCTTGTTGTAAGTTCAGGATTTTCACCGTTTCTTACTTTTTTCATAGCATCTTCAACGGGACATGTATACTGTCTTGCATCAATAACTCCATCAATTCTGCGTATTGCATCTGAATGTCCCTGGCTTACGCCTATGCCCCAGAAAGTATAATCTTTTCCGTCAGGCAGAATGCAGTTTGAATAAAGTCTGTTAAGTGAAAACATACCCGGGTCCCAGCCGACAGAAATCGCTGCAGTTTTTCCGCTTTCTTTTGCAGAGGCATCAACTCTTGTGAAGTGCTGAGGAATATCAGCATGTGTATCAAAGCTATCGATAACATTGAAGTACTTTGCAAGAGCAGGTGTCATTTCAGGAAGGTCTGTTGCACTGCCTCCGCATATAATAAGAACATCAATATCATCTTTATATTTTTCAATGTCGTTTGCTGAGTAGACATTCACTTTTTCTGTTACAGTTCTGAGTGATTCGGGGTTTCTTCTTGTGAAAACACCGAAAAGTTCCATATCGTCATTCTGACGTATAGCAAGTTCTACTCCTTTTCCTAAATTTCCATAGCCATAAATTGCTATTTTCATCAGTTCATTGCTCCTTTGTGCTTTTGTATAAGAATATTATACTCCGAAGAAAGAAAAATGCAATATTTTTATGATTTTTTCTTCCGCAAAACTTACTGTACAAATAATTGGACTTATCTTGCGGGAGTGTAATTATTTTTAAAATAAGTGTTGATTTTTTTATAAGGTTAATGTATAATAAACCCAAACGAACATTTGTACAGTAAACGGAGGAATAAAAATGGCAGATAAACAAAAAGCACTTGAAACAGCATTGCTTCAGATTGAAAAACAATATGGTAAAGGTGCAGTTATGCGCCTTGGTCAGGCATCAAGCCTTAATATTGAAGCAATTTCCACAGGTTCTATTTCTCTTGATGCAGCAACAGGCATCGGTGGTTTACCCAAAGGACGTATTATAGAAATCTACGGTCCTGAGTCTTCAGGTAAAACAACACTTGCTCTTCATGCAATTGCCGAAGCACAGAAAGCAGGCGGTGAAGCTGCATTTATTGATGCTGAACACGCACTTGATGCTGTGTATGCAGGAAACCTTGGCGTTGATGTTGATTCGCTCCTTGTTGCTCAGCCTGATAATGGTGAACAGGCTCTTGAAATTACAGAAGCTCTTGTTCGTTCAGGTGCAATTGATATTATTGTTGTTGACTCTGTTGCGGCACTTGTTCCCAGAGCTGAAATTGATGGCGAAATGGGAGATTCACACGTTGGTCTTCATGCCCGTCTTATGTCACAGGCTCTCAGAAAATTAGCTCCCGCAGTTGCAAAATCAAACACAGTTATTATTTTTATCAACCAGCTTCGTGAAAAAGTTGGTGTGGTTTATGGCAACCCTGAAGTAACAACAGGTGGTCGTGCCCTTAAATTCTATTCTTCAATTCGTATGGAAGTACGTCGTGTTGAACAGCTTAAGGCAGCAGGAAGTGAAATTGTCGGCAACCGTACAAAAGTTAAAATTGTTAAAAATAAAGTTGCTCCTCCCTTTACTTCTGCTGAATTTGATATTATGTATGGTAAAGGTATTTCAAAGTGCGGTGAAATTCTTGATATGGCAGTTGAAATGGGTATTGTCAAGAAAAGCGGTGCATGGTTCTCTTATGGCGAAACACGTCTGGGACAAGGCAGAGATAATGTTAAAGATTATATCGAAAAAACACCTGAATTTGCACAGGAACTTGAAAATCTTATAAAAGAAAACCGTTGTCAGGATGGTCCTCAGAAAGACAGCCTTGTCAGAGAAAGAGCTAAAAAAGAGCCTGCTGTGAAATCTATATCAAAAGAACAGGCAAGAGCCGCTATTGATATTATTGTTGAAGACGACGAATAATGTATAAAACAAAATTAAGTGTAAAAAACGGTAGAGATAATAAGATACATATTTTCTTTGATGATAATTATTCTCTTACTGTTGATAATGAATATTGGTACACTTCAGAGTGGTGTACTAAAAAAGAAATAGACGAAGAAGAAAAAGAAGAACTTAAAGAAGAAATCGAATGTCGCAGAGCATGGAACAGTGCAATTGAACTGCTTTCAATAAGAAGCCATTCACAAAAGGAACTTGTTCTGAAACTTCGTCGTAAATATTCACAGAATGCAGCCGAGCTTGCCGCCCGAAAGGCGGTTGAACTCGGCCTTCTTGACGATGAGGACTTTGCACAGATGTATGCAAGAGAACTTGTGGAAAGAAAAAAATATGGGCTTTCACGTGTTAAAAATGAGCTCAGAATGAAAGGAATTTCATCAGATATCGTAGAAAGCGTCATTTCGTCTCTTGACATTGACGTAAAACAAAGTATAATTAATTTAGTGAACAGAAAATATATCCGTAAGCTTTCTGACGAAAAAGGAAAAAGAAATGTTATAGCCTCATTGCAGAGGTTAGGTTATTCTTATTCTGATATTCAGTCTGCTTTGCGCGAAATAGATGTTTTTGATGAAACTGACGAATGGTGAGGTCTTTCCATGAATAGTCTGAAAGCGGCTCTTATTTCACTTGGTTGTCCTAAAAATCAGGTTGATGCTGAAATGCTTATTGCCCGTCTTGAAGACGATGGTTTTCAGCTTTCCGATATGACAGAGGGAAATGTTGATGTTGTTATAATTAACACTTGCGGTTTTATAGATGAAGCAAAAAAAGAAGCAATCGACAACATTCTTGATGTTATTGAGATGAAAAATGATGGCGAAACCAAGGCAATTGTGGTAACAGGTTGCTTAAGTGAAGTTTATAAAGAAGAAATTATGGCTGAATTTCCTGAAATTGATGCGGTGGTAGGCATCGGTTCAAACGGAGATATTGCTGATATCTGCCGAAAAGCAGTTGAAGGTAACAGAAATTCTTATTTCAAGCCTAAATGTGAACTCCCCCTTGATGGGGCAAGACATTTACTTTCTCCTGACCATTGGGCATACCTTAAAATTGCTGAAGGTTGTTCAAACAGATGTACATATTGTGCAATCCCTGATATCAGGGGAGATTTCAGAAGCCGTAAGGAAGAAGAAATAATCAAGGAAGCAGAACAGTTGGCTCTGGCAGGGTTCAAAGAACTTATTGTTGTGGCACAGGACACAACAAGATATGGCGAAGACCTTTATGGTGAGCCGAAACTTGCAGAGTTGCTCGAAAAACTTGCACAGATTGAAAATATCGAATGGATAAGAATTTTATATTGTTATCCTGACAGAATCACAGATAAATTGCTTGAAGTTATGCGTGATAACGAAAAGATTGTCAATTATATTGACCTTCCTTTGCAACACGCTGACGGAAAAGTACTTAAATTGATGAACAGAACGGGCGATGACAAATCTCTCAGAGAACTGATTGGAAAAATCAGAAGTTATATGCCTGATGTTGTTATAAGAACAACCTTTATAACAGGTTTCCCCGGCGAGGGTGAAAAAGAATTTGAAACTCTTGCAGAGTTTGTTAAAGATATGCGTTTTGACCGTTTAGGTTGCTTTGCATATTCTCCGCAGGAAGGCACACCTGCTTTTGATTTTGAAGACCAGGTGGATGAACAGACAAAGGTTGACCGTGGCGAAAATATTATGGACCTTCAGAGGAATATTGTTGACGAAAAGAACGAAGAACTTATGGGCAGAGTAGTCAGGGTTATGGTTGAAGGTTATGACAGTTATCTTGACTGCTATGTAGGAAGAAGCTATATGGATGCTCCCGAAATTGATGTGTTGATTTATTTTACAACAGAAAACACATATGAAGAAGGAGATTTTGTTGATGTTCTTCTCACAGATATTAAAGACTATGATTTAGTCGGCAGAGAAAATTAAGGAGAAATATAATGAAATTTAATTTACCTAATTTACTTACAGTAATAAGAATAATTATGGCACCGGTTTTCCTTGTTTTTTTGATTGCGGAAAGTATTCCCAATCACTTTTTGTGGGCATTTATTCTTTTCGTTTTAGCAAGTGTAACCGACTTTGTTGACGGACAGCTTGCAAGAAGAAATAATCAGGTAACAAATCTCGGGAAATTACTTGATCCCTTGGCTGACAAAATGCTTACAACAGCAGCTTTGCTTGGCTTTATGCAGTTTGGTTACTGTGATATCTGGGTTTTGATGATTGTTCTTACACGTGAATTTACAGTTACAGGAATAAGAATGATTGCAACTGTTCAGGATGTTGTTATCCCTGCAAATATATGGGGTAAAATAAAAACTGCATCGCAGATGATTTTGTCTGCTGCCATATTGTTGCTTGCTCATCTTAATGTAAATCAGAATATAATGTCGAATGCATCCTTTGAACTGATGGCAAACATTATGATGTGGGTAATTGCTTTCTTTACCTTCGTTTCAGGTGCAATATATGTTGTGAAAGCAATGAAAGTTATAGATTTTTCAAAATAAGTAGTGTATTTTTTGAAAGATTATGTTATAATGATAATAATAGGTTTTTAAATGCGTTTATCGGGAGAAGTAACCGAACAAGAAAGTATTCAGAGAGGGCATTGTTGGTGGAAGATGTCTTGCTTTCCTCGGTGAAATGCACCCGTCAGCACAAGGTGGGAACAGTTTTCTCAGTATCGCCTTGCGGAAGCCCCGTTATCGGCACGTGAGTTATAAACAGGAGTGGAACCGCGAACAATCGCCTCCGTTGCATTTGCAACGGAGGTTTATTTTATATACAGGAGGCGAGGTCTTTTGTTCAAACAACTTAGAGAAGATATTGAATGTGTAAAGAAAAGAGACCCTGCAGCACGTTCAGCAATTGAAATTCTTTTGCTTTATCCCGGCCTGAAAGCTATAAGAGCACACAGACTTGCATATAAACTTTATCATAAAAAGTTATATTTTCTTGCACGTTATGTTTCACAGCGTGCTGCAAGGAAAACAGGCATTGAAATTCACCCTGCGGCAAAAATCGGAAGAAGATTTTTTATTGACCATGGCACAGGCGTTGTAATTGGTGAAACAACAGAAATCGGTGACGATGTTATTGTCTATCAGGGCGTTACTTTAGGCGGTACAGGTAAAGATACGGGTAAACGTCATCCTACAATCGGCAACCATGTGCTTATCGGTTCAGGTGCTAAAGTTTTAGGACCGTTGACAATCGGCAGTAACACAAACATTGCTTCAGGTGCAGTTGTGCTTGACGATATTCCTGAAAACAGCACAGCAGTTGGTGTGCCTGCACGTGTTGTTAAACTTAACGGTAACAGGGTTGATACTCTTGACCAGATTCATATTCCTGACCCGGTAGCCCAGGAATTATCAAGACTTGAAAATGAAATTGAAAAATTGAAGAAACTTATAGATGAGAAATGAAAGGATAACAGATATGAAAATTTTTAACACTCTCACAAGACAGAAAGATGAATTCAAGCCCATTACAGAGGGCGAAGTAAAAATGTATGCCTGCGGTCCTACTGTTTATAACTTTATCCACATAGGTAATGCACGTCCCCTTTGCGTTTTTGATGTTGTTCGCAGATATTTTGAATACAGAGGATATAAAGTTAATTTTGTTCAGAACTTTACTGATATTGATGATAAAATCATCAAACGTGCAAACGAAGAAAATATGACTTACAAAGAAGTAAGTGAAAAATATATTGAAGAATTCTGGACAGATGTTAAGGGTATGAATGTGCGTGAAGCAACAACTCATCCCAAAGCAACTGAAAACATTGATGAAATTATCAACATCATAAAAACTCTTGAAGAAAAAGGTTTTGCATACGCTGTTGACGGTGACGTATATTTCAGCACAAAGAAATTTGATGAATACGGTAAACTTTCACATCAGCCCCTTGAAGACCTTGAGGCAGGTGCACGTATCAGCATTGGCGAATTGAAAAAAGAACCTATGGATTTCGCACTCTGGAAGAATGCAAAACCCGGTGAGCCCTATTGGGAATCTCCCTGGGGTAACGGAAGACCGGGCTGGCATATTGAATGTTCAGCAATGGTACACAGATATCTTGGTGATACTATTGATATCCACTGCGGTGGTCAGGATTTGATTTTCCCCCATCACGAAAACGAAATTGCACAGTCAGAATGTTGCAACGGTAAACCTTTTGCAAACTATTGGATGCACAACGGTTACATCAATGTTGACAATGTTAAAATGTCAAAATCTCTTGGCAACTTCCGTACAGTACGTGATGTTGCAAAGGAATATGGTTATGAACCTATCCGTTTCCTTATGATTTCTTCTTCTTACAGAAGCCCTATAAATTACAGCCTTGATATCATCAATCAGTGCAAAGCTTCTTTAACACGTCTTTACACTTGCAGAGACAGCATTGATTTTGCACTTGAAAATGCAGTTGCAGAAAACAGCGAAAACGATAACGAAATTCTTGAATTATTGGGCAAGCGTCGTGAACAGTTCATTGAAGCAATGGATGATGATTTTAACACAGCAGATGCAATTGCAGCAGTATTCGATCTGGTAAGAGATATCAACACAAACGTAATTGAAAAGAATCCATCAAAAGCACTTTGCCAGGGTGCAGCTGATTTGTTTGATGAACTTACAGAGGTTCTCGGTCTTGTTTATAACAGAAAGAAAGAAAGCCTTGATGAAGAAGTTGAAGCACTTATTGCTGAGCGTACAGAAGCAAGAAAAAATAAAAACTGGGCAAGAGCCGATGAAATCAGAGATACGCTCAAAGCAATGAACATTGTGCTTGAAGATACACCTCAGGGTGTAAAATGGCACAAAGCATAATTTTAAGCGAAAAATCCCCTCTGCCAAAATCATAGATTTTGCCACCTCCCCTTGTGTTTTCAAGGGGTGGTTTGTTGTTTTAGAGCAATGATAAATTATAATTTGTTATCACAAATTATAATTGAAGTAAGAGGTAAGAAGTAATAAGAACTTCACGAAACAAAACGAAATCAAAGATTTCTTTGTTTCGGAGAACCTTGTTACTCGCAAGCTCGTAATAGTGAATAGGTGATTATTTTATCATTCTTTTAATTTAAAGTCAACCTCAGGTTGGCATTTTATAATTTTATCTCAGGCACAGTTATATTTTCTTCGGCAGGGTACAAAATAAAATTGCCGAATTATTTGACAATCGCCGAAATTTGTATTATTATGGAATTTGATTTGAATTTTTATTGTGTATTAGCTTTGTAATTCATAATTTAACGAAAGGTAGTGTTATATATGAGTGGATGCTCAGGTAACTGTTCATCATGCGCTTCAGCTTCAGGATG
>JAZSJD010000050.1:0-2484 GCA_045534165.1 Acutalibacteraceae bacterium
CCCCTTATGGACTATGAGGTTGATAGGCTGTAGGTGTAAGTGTAGTGATACATTCAGCTTGACAGTACTAATAGGTCGAGAGCTTGACCATTATTTGGTTCGATTTCACGAAATGTGTTTGTTCAGTTTTTTAGGTACGAAAGTAAATAAAGATTTTAAGCGACTGATTAATTTCAGTCGCTTTTGTTTTTGTTTTATTAATTGATCGTTTGCTTCTGGTTGATGATTATCTACAATAAATTTTTTATTAAAGTGTCAGAATTCAAATAAAAACCGTAGGTACAGTGACCTACGGTTTTTGGATTGTTTTATTTAAAAATCTCTTTTAAATATTTTACTGAGTTTGCTGCGTCCTGGTCCAGCTGTTCATCTGTTGCACCTTTTGAGAGGTCACGCCAGATTGAAACATCCTGACCTACTTTACCACCCATACGCACAAATGGTTCCATTATAACATAGCCATCATAGCCGATTTCTTTGAGGGTATCGCCAATTGCTTTCCAATCCATTCTTCCGTTGGGTCCGGGGCAACGTCTGTTTGCTTCACCTACATGAAAATTGCCGAGAGTTCCTTTGGTAAGCTTTATAGCATCAATGATTGAATCTTCTTCAATGTTCATATGGAAAGTATCAAGCATTGATTTTACGTTTGATTTATCAACAGCTTTAACATAATCAACATCCTCGTATGCTTCGTTAATCATATAACCTTCAAAACGGTTGAGTGATTCCATACAAAGTGTTATACCATGGTCAGCTGCCATATCAGCAAGAATACGCATATTTTTGATGCTGCGTTCTGTATCAGCTTTTTTGTCAAAACCTGATGCGAAATCAACCGGCCAATAAGAATAAAGTGCACCACCGATTCTGTCAATTCCGGCCAATTCCATTTTTTTGAAAACGTCGGCATAGAATTTAAAAGCATTTTCTACAAGTGCATTATCGGGGGATGCAAGGTTATGTTCCGGTCTTGGTCCGTAACCGCCTGAAAGGAGCATTCCGTGGGCTTCTGCGATGTTTTTGAGCTCTTTGAAATATGATTCCTCTTTAAGATGAAAATCGCCACAAGGCACCTCTAAAACGTCAAATCCGAGCTTTGAACATTTTTCGATATATGGCACACAATCTCCGCCCCATTCTTTTTCCCAATAAGCGTAATAGATACCGAATTTCATAAAAAGACCTCCGAAAGTTTACTGAATTTAATATACCATTTTTATATGTTTTAGTCAATTGTTAATGTAAAAAATCCCCGCTGTGATCCTCAGCTTACACTGGAGGATGACGGCGGGAATTGTTTAAAATTTATTTATCTGCCGAGACCGAAAATTTTAAAGAAGATTGTAATGAAGTATTCAAAGTAAATAGCGATTTTTTCAAGAATATTAGCAAAGTTATCTGTTCTGTTTTCGTTAAGGTCAACTTCTGCGCCGTAGCCTTCGATTGTACCGTAGTTATCATTAACTCCGTCTGAATCATAAACAAATTCATAAACGAGAGGTGAAGCAACTGCAATAAGGAAATACTGGCCGGGAGTTACAGGACCTAAAACATTTGCAATGCCTTTAGTGAAATCTTTAAAGATTGCTGAATCGTTGCCGAGAAGTTCATTTATTGCACCGAAGAATACTTCATCGTTAACTGTTGAAAGGTCATCTGCAAGAATAAGGTTAACCATTCTGAGAAGAATTGTAACTTCTGTTGAATAAATTGAGAAGTTTTCGCCACCTGCATAGTGGTAAGAAACAAGCTCTGTTGCAAGATCCCAACCATTTTCATATTTGCTGTTGGGGATAACTACATTATATTCTTTTGCGAGTTCCTGAACACTGTTTTCGCCATAGAGAGGCATTTCAAGGAGATCAGTAAGACCTGTTACTGCTGTGTTAACGAGGTTGTAGAAAATGCTGTCTTCAGCAATGCCCATCTGTTCCATTGTGAGAGAACGGGCAAGACGGTACTGAATGCCTGCTTTAAGATAGCCTTTTGCAAATGCATTAAGACCTTTATCCATTTCAGCAATCATTTCGTCTGTATAACCATTTACTGTGTTACGCAAAGTTTCTGTGTCAATTTTTTCAATTGATTTTGCTTCGTATTTGATTTCATCCTCTGTCATTGTGAAAGATCTGTATTCAAGAGGATACATTGAAAGAGCTGTGTTTGCAAAATCATAGATTTTGTTGCCTTTGGGGCTTGTGTGTACTGCAACGTCGCTGCAGTGTTCATGGCCTGTGAAAACAAGTTTGATACCTGCATCTGCAAATTTGTTAGCAACGATAGTATGGTTTCTGATAATAAAGTTACGGCTTAAAATTCTCTGCATGGGAAGATGGTCGAGAAGGTTGTCGTGCATCATAAGAATGGGATATTTGCCGTCTTCTACAGCCTTTTTAGCGTGTTTGACAACCCATTGTGCTAAATCTGGTTTCATACCGTCTTCAGGTGATTTTGAGGGGTCATTTGAGTCAACAGTAATAA
>JAZSJD010000042.1:0-4811 GCA_045534165.1 Acutalibacteraceae bacterium
TAGAAAATGCCGTTTGTCAGCTTGAATGAATCGCCATTCGGCTTGTATCCCATAATGAAATCTTCATATGAATAATTCTGATGAAACTGAATAAATTCAATTTTGCTGTCGTCCTTTTTACCCATAATTGAATATGCGAGACGCTTTGCGGCATATGTTTTGCCGACACCCGGCGCACCTTGAAGGATAACATTTAATTTGTGATTAAGGAGAGATACGAGAGAATCATATTTTTCGGAAGAAATATATACATCATTCAAGAAATCTTCCTTTGTGTATGAATCGATGTTTTCACTTTTTGCAACGGGATTTTCTTCTCTGATTATATCAAGAATTGCATTATATTCATCCTTGTCAAGTTTAAAGAGACTTCCGTTTGGATTCGCAAATAATTCCATCTCTGCAAGCTCAGGACATTCTTTTACTGTTGAATAATCAATCGGCGTGGCAAGAGATTCTGTCTTTTCAAAATATAATCTTTCGCCATCATTTTCTCTTGTGATTTTAGCAAGAGCAACAATCTGTTTTACGGGAACTGCCTCGTAACCGATAACTATATCGCCAGCTTTGGCTTCAAGGAAATTCTTAAAGATTCTGCGTTTGTTACCGTTTTCATTATACAAAGTATAATCCTGCTCTTCACCTACGGCAATATTGGAATAACTCCATATTTTGGGGTTAGCGTTCAGCCACCAATAATTGCATTCCATTTTTGTTTCATCCTTCTGAGCGTATAAATCAACGCCGTTGAAATTGTATTCAGTAAGAGCATCGGAAAGCTCATCACGAAGTTTCCAGATAAATCTGCCTTTTGCATCCTTATCTGCGTATTTGCCAACATAGAGAATAGGCCACCATTTGGAATCTTCTGTGTCTTCCTTCATCAAAGGACAACCTGTTTCTTTAGCAACTCTTCTTGCGAGAGAAGAAGAACCTGTATTGTAGAAATTTTTGGTTTCACCATATTTTTCGGCAAGTTCGGTACAGGTTGCAGCGCCGCCGATATCTTTCAGACGATACATTATTTCAAGACTGCTCTTCGTGAAAACAGTTTCATTATTGAGTAATTCAAGCCAGAGTTCTTTTGAAATACCGGGATTATAATCCTTGGGGAACCATTCATTTTTACCTGAAATATCATCTTCATAATAACGGCTGATATAAAATCCGACATCAATTGCCATAGTCATAAACTTTTCATCAGGATAGCAGGTGTCGTCAATTTCATCTTTCAACATCTGCACAAGCTCTACATCCTCGCTGATTGCTTTGCAAATTTCACCATAAAAATCAAGACCGGGAACAAAATTCTCAAGAGCATAACCTTTCTTGGCTACAAAATCACTTTCTGTAATTTTTGTCGCTTTGTTAATTTCGGAATATTTGTAAATATAATACTTGTCGGGATATCTGAGCCAAAGATATGTTGAGACAGCATTTACTCCCTGATAATGCTGCTGCCACGAACCGGGATTATATTTATCTTTAATTTCATCAGCAGCAGCGATGAAAGTTCTTATTCTTTCTGTCACATCTTTTGATTCATCGTAAAGGTTAATGAACATTTCTCTTACTGCTTCAGGGTCTTTCGTTGCAAATTCTTTAATCATTCCTCTTGGAAGATTATTCATTGAGGCGAGGAGATTAAAAGTTTTGTCGGTTGCTTTCATAAACATATCCAGAAAATCGGGAGCATTGATATCCCAAACATCCTGAAAACGCTTTACTGCAACCCACTTATATTTCTCACCGTCATTCTTGGATTTACCATTAAAAAGCTCTTTGAATCTTTTTTTATAAGATGAAAGAATTGCATCAAGGTTATCACTGTTTAACATACTATCAAGCTCCAATCAAATTGTTGGTAATTTATCGATATAACAATAAACATTACAGTTTCAAATTAGTTATAATACCACCTATACTATCATAACATAATAAATCATTATTTTCAATATAGATAATATTTCGCCTGTTGTTAATTGCAATTAATTCAAAAACATATGTAAAACCACCGCGCCGACGACCTCGTCGCCTAAAGACAACGTGACAGCAGAATGACGCCCAAATAAAACGTACTTGATACAACAAAACACGAATAGAAACGAATCAATTTATTTCTTGAAATAAAAGGAAAAAGCCTTGAAACCGCGTAGTTTCAAGGCTTTTTATGTAATCATCTAAGATGTGAATTTTCGCATGTGGGACTTGAACCCACGACCACCCCTTTTTGAGAAGGGCGCTCTATCCAACTGAGCTAATACGGCACATTAATGTACAAGAGGAGTTGTTATAACAACTCCTCCTTTTTGGCAGGGGCAGAAGGACTTGGTCTCGCCTGCCGGCTCGGTCGGTGCTTCTGCTTCGCAGAGGTCTCCACCGGAGACCCGCACCCCTCGACACGCTCCGCGTGCCTCAGGTTCAAACCATTTTATACTCAACTAAAAAGAAAACGGCTACCTCTTCGGTAACCGTTTCTTTTTGGCAGGGGCAGAAGGACTTGAACCCTCGGCACGCGGTTTTGGAGAAAAAACGGAAAAGCATACGAAGCTGAACTGTTTCAACAAACGTGGAGCATCTTCACACGAACTTGCCGACGACTCGACGACGAACTGAAAAAGTAAACTTTCTGAAACATCAATCAACTCCATAGAGAATGAGCATATGTAGGCGCATCCACTGACGTGGCTGCGCCACAATTCTGTGACGCCGAAACCTCGGCGACGAGAAGAAAGTGAGAACGTCAAGAAAGCAAGGAATTCCCAAGAAAAAACGGAGACCGTGCAAGCGGTCTCCTATCGCGGTGAAGTGACGTGTTTTTGGCGGCGAGAATGTACATATAAAAAAGAGGTGAAATGTCACGTGGTTTCGTGGTTTTTTGACCTAAATGCATCAAAAAACAAGGAGAATCAATGAAAAGCCAAATTTACCTAACGTGAAAATCTACGTGGTTTGTTGTTTCTCTCCGCGTGGTTCGTGGTTTGGGGTCAACATATATTTAAATCAAGAATAAACACCTACATTCAAACAGATGTTTATATTCTTATAGTTTGGTTATATTTCAAAGAAATTTTCAGCGATTTTATTAAGCTGTGCTGCAATAAAATCAAACGGCAAATTCAAATCAAGTGTTTTAGCACTGATTTTGTTATTTCCCATTGTATAGTCACAATCAGGGCTGATTCTTTCGCTTGTTTTAGCATAGAGAAGCATACCACCGACATTACCCGTTGATTCTTTATCAAGATTCTTCACATAAGTGAATATCTGATAGAGATTATTCGAACGCAGAGTATTGGCGTCATATTGTGTCTGCCATGCATTTCCGTAATACTTCGTATCAATTATAAGAGTTTTTTCTCCGTTTTTTAATGTGATATCGGTCTGCATCGCAGGAAGGAAAATATCATTTTCATCTTCACCTATATTCCATTTGATTTGGTCTGCTCCGACTTTGAGCTTCGGGAAATGCTTGCGATAATACTCAAGTACAAAATGCTCATACAGTCTGTGCATCTTCTGGTCGTCTATAAATGACGCGATTTTATAGGTACCTTTTTCAGTTGAAAGAAGCATACCGTCAAGAATAAACCAGCAGATATTTATCAGCATTTTATAAGTCTGATTATTTCTGTGAAAGCGAAGTCTGTCCCATTTTATCAGCGATGGTTCAATATAATCAATATCGCCGAAAAACAACATATTCTTTTTAAGTGCAGCGCGTCTTTCAATGCTCACATCAGAATGCCGTACAAGCAAATCTGCGGTTGTTTTTATAATCTGATTAAAGATATTGTTTTCTGTAAGCTCATCATGTTCGCAAGAAACAAGTTGCTTTCTTTGCAGTTTCTCTTTGATTGTACCGCTGATATCAAGTTTTCCTTTGAGTACAGGAAGTACTTCTTGCTTGGATATATACTCTTTGTGTAAGCCTTGCTTCAGTTGCTGTGAAATGGCTTTTGAGAGTATTTCAGCGAACAAATCATGGATGTTTTCAAAGGATTCAGCTTCAATACTTTCGTAATTCGACTGACGGAGAACCTGAAAAGCGTAGGTCAGCATATAGTAAATATTTTTAATCAGAATTCCTTTATCCTCAGTCATTTAAAACACCACGCAAGTTGTTCTTCCAAGTAAGAAGTTTATCATTATCATCAAACCAGTATTCACTGATCATCGGGATAATATCGTATTCAACGATTTCACTTAACCAATTATCATCAGTTTCGTTTTCGTGACCGCAGAAATAACTGTGACCTATACAGAAACCTTTGCCGAGAGCTGAATCTTTACTGATTGCAGTGTTCAATTCTTTAACTTTTTCTACAAGTGCATCAAGGGTTTCGTTTTCAAAAGATTTCTGATATTTCACAAATCCGTCTGATGTGAAGCCGGGTTCCATATCACAGAAACTGAAACGGCGACGGAGAGCATAGTCAATCATAGCAAGGCTTCTGTCAGCTGTATTCATCATTCCGATTATGTATAGATTATCGGGGACACTGAAAGGTAATCCGTTATATGCAAGAGTTGCTTTTGTTCCTCTGTAATCTTTTTCGATAAGCATAAGCAGTTCACCGAAAATCTTGCTCATATTTCCTCTGTTAATTTCATCGATAAAGAAAAAGAATTTTTCAGCAGGATTGCTTTCGGCTTTCTTGCAGAAATTATAGAAAATGCCGTTTGTCAGCTTGAATGAATCGCCATTCGGCTTGTATCCCATAATGAAATCTTCATATGAATAATTCTGATGAAACTGAATAAATTCAATTTTGCTGTCGTCCTTTTTACCCATAATTGAATATGCGAGA
>JAZSJD010000021.1:0-20873 GCA_045534165.1 Acutalibacteraceae bacterium
ACTTAAACCCATCTCTTTCCATGTACTCCCAATCGTAAAGGGGATTTCCCCACAACTGTCCGTCTTCAGAAAAATAATCAGGAGGACATCCGGCAACTTTTTTTGGCTTAAGAGTTTCTTTATCTATCATGAACTGGGAAATATTTGCCCAGACATCGCATGAATCCATAGCAACATATATGGGCATATCACCGATAACTGCAATCCCTTTTTGGTTTGCGTAAGTTTTTACAGCGTTCCATTGTTTATAGAAAAGATACTGAGTGAATTTCCAGAAAGCACATTCTTCTTCAAACTCTCCTCTCAGAGCATCAGCAGAAGAATAATGTGCATATTTTTCATCCCACTCCCACCAATTCGCATCATTGTGCTTATCTTTCAATGCCATAAAAAGTGAAAAATCGGAAAGCCAGGTATTTTCTTTATCGAAATCTTTTATTTTCTGTGCCATTTCGGCATTTATGTTAAGAAATGCCTTTCTGAGAAGGTTCAGCCTTTTTTCTAATGCAAATTCATAGTCTGCAGTATAGGGAGAACCTTGGTATATATTTTCTTCATAATCTTCCTTTGTACAAAGACCATCTTCATACAAAGCCTTAGGATCAATAAAAAGAATATTTCCTGCAAAAGCGGACGCCGAACAATAAGGGGAATTCGCTTTATCTACAGGGTTAAAAGGCAAAACCTGCCAATATCCGAAATTCATTGATTGCAGTTTGTCAACAAAATATCTGCAGTTTTCATCAAAAACACCGATACCATAATCTGAAGGAATGGTAGAAATATGCATAAGCACACCTGCACCACGTTTGTTTAACATAAAAACACCCCTATGTAAAAAATTTACCATACCAAAAAATGTAACTATATAAGTTTATCATATAGTCGATTTGTTGACAATATGTTTTGGTAATTTAATCCAGCTTCCTATACCGGCAAAAAGGCAACAGCTTCATTTCAAACTGTTGCCTTTTGTTAGTTCGATAAATTGGAATTTGTTTTATTGTATTTCTGATTACGAATTCCTTCAGAATATGATTTTTTGAAAATCATATTTAATTGTTTTATGAATGTCAGTTCGCATTTTTATAACTTCTTCGTAATTATCTTTTCCGAATTTCTTTATGGTTGATATTGTCGCATCGGAAAGTATAATTACATAAAGTCCGCTTTGGGGGTCAATAAAAATGCTTTGCCCTGTATGACCGCAATGACCAAAACTTCCGGCAGGAAACAAATCGCCTGTTTGTTTGTAACGGTCGTCGACATACAAAAAACCTAATCCTCTCGCTTCTGAAAGTTGTGGGGTATGGTTTTTTATAGCCTGGTTAAAAAGTTTTTTACTTATAATCGGTTGACCTGCCGCAAGAAGCATTTGAACATAATTTGTTAAATCACTCATGTTTGAAAAGACACCGGCATTTCCGGCAATACCTCCGAGATGTCTGCTGTTTTCATCATTTACAACACCGATATCACAATCTGATATATTATTGTTTACAATATTGATTTTTTCGCAAGGACAAAAGGTTGTTTTTCTCATATTAAGAGGATTGCAGACAAGGTTATAGAATAAGATGTCCAGACGTTCTCCGAATACCTTTTCTAAAATTTTTCCAAGCAGTATAAAACCCTGACAGTTATATATTACTTCACTTCCAAGAGGTATTTCATAAGGAATACGCAATATGTAATCTGCAATATTATCATAATTGTTGCACGGAATATTTAATCCCTTTGGTGAACTTCCTATAGTGTGAGTCAACAAATGAAAAATTGTCATATTCTGCTTATCGCTATTGTTAGTAAAGAACTTTGTTACACTTGTATTTAAATTAAGTAAACCTTTATCAATAGCAATAAGGCAAAGAGTTGTCGTAGCTAAAATTTTAGTTACGGATGCCATATCAAATAGTGTAAATTCATCAATTGTTTCTTTTTCTGAACGATAGATTTCGTATAAAGTTGTGTTTCCTTTTCCTATTTTTATTGCTATATTTGAAGCAAGTTTATCAGAAAAAATCGTCTCTATATACTGTTCCAGGTTGTTCATTTTTTTCATCTCTTTTCCTTATAAAAGATCTGATACATAAAAATATAACTTTTGATTTTGTAAGTAGTCAAAATCATTATACCATTCACATAATGAAAAAACAACACCTCACAATGAAAGGTTTACTCAGGTCTTTCATTGTGAGGTTATGCTTTGGTTGCTTTAAAGCTGTGAATTTATTTGTGCCCAGACACGGATATTATCTGCTTTTGCAATTTCTTTGAATTGTAAAAATCCGCTGTCTGCAAAAACATTATCTGTGTAAGTTGCGTTTGAACAGAATTTTCCGAACTGAATTCTGCCTTGTATTGAATTTTTATCAAAGAATTCGCCCGCATCAATCGTGTTGTTAAAAAAAACAAAACCATTTACATTATCCGCTCTGAGAAGCATTGACGGAAGGCTTGTAAACTTGTTTGAGCTGATTTCAATATTTGTAAAAACGGATGTTTCTGCACTCTTGCCTGCAATATTCGTACCGATTTCAATCACAGAACCCCAGTCGCTGTAATTACACTTTTCAAAGGTGTTGCCCTGTATGATAAGATTATCAACGCCTGTGCCTTCCTGCCATAGTGTGGGTTCAATGTCCATAACAACCTTTATTGCCTGTGCCATAGTTTTATAAAATCGGTTATCCTCGCACAGTCCGTTTGAAGATTGAAGAAGCAGACCTCTTGCTCTGTTTTCGTGGAAATAATTGTTTGAAATAACATAGTTACTGCTGTTGCATTCCGTACTGTAAGCAACAAAACCTTCTGAAACACTTTCGGGTAAACTTTCAACAACAACCTCTTTTGTTATTCCTTCAAGTGCTTTCACAGAAACAATTTTTGCAGTAAATTCTGTATTTTCAAACTTTTTATTTTTAAATGCAAGAACGTCGCCTTCATTCAATCTCATTGCTGAAGCAATCAGAGTAAGGGTGTTACCGTTTAGTGCCGAAACATAGCCAAGACCGTCATGAACATTAATGGCATCGTCACCCATTCCGCTTATGTCACAATCGGAAATATTGAAGCAACCGTCAGTATTTACAATATGAATTGCATCGGCACACAAAGACACGCATCGTTTGTCTTTGTATTCAGGATTAACACCGATAAAACTGTTGATAATCTGAAAATGTGAGCAGTTGTCCTCACAGATATATGCCATACCGGGACTTCCAAAAATGCTGACATTGTCAAATGTTATGTTCTTGCTTTGGTTTCTGATACTGAAAATCGTCCCGTCATAGACATAGTGCCTGAGAATATATGTTTCACCATTCTCAAAATTATCCATACAGCTGTTATGAGTAACACGCAAAGTGTTATCCGAAATTTTCTGAACGGATTTTATGCTCGTTGCATCCTGATAAAGATAATTTTCTTTTGATGAATATTTTGCACCGAATGTGTATGTTTCAGGGTCGCATTGCGTAATTGCCGCAAGACGGCTGTTTTCATCGCAGTATTCTGCATCTTTGAAAACAAGGTCAAGCGTGTGAGTGTCAGAATTGCTGTTCTGAACAATGACAATTGAAGCGAGGGGACTTTCTTCCCAATTCCAATCGAAATTAAGATCGCGTATTTCAACACAGTCGCTGTTTCTGATAAAAAACTTATAACCTGTTGAGGAGAAAACGAATGTTGCGCCGTTTCCCTCAATCAGCAAATCTGTACAGTTGTTGGCATCAAGACCATTGAGGCTTCTGAAATAATATGTACCCTTGTCAATAACAAGCTTTGTCTGCGGATGCAGGGAACAGTAATTAAGTGCATTCTGAAAAGCAGAAAAATTATCTTCGTTACTTTCCGAAAGCCCGAAATCAGAAGCATTAATCTCTGTCAGCTTTTCACTCTTCGGTCGCTGAATATAGAACTTTGTTCCGTTTGCACCATTTATCTCATCTGCCGTTCTGTTTTCACTTAAATTATCAAGCACTTCAATAAGTACGTCGGTTTTTTGGGGTGCTGTTACAGATGAAGTGAATAACAACAATATTGAGGCAATAAATGAAACTAATTTCAGGAGCATGGAATCTTCCTTTCAAATTCGTATTTGTTGAGATGATTATACCACCCATACCAACAAAAACGCAACACTTTTTTGTACTGTTACAAGTGGCAGGGGCGGTGATTTTATGCTACACAAAACTATTACATTTTTACACTCCAACAACTATTACACTTACTGAAATGCTGTAAAATGAAAAAACACTCATTTGCAGAGTGCGTTGAGGTATAAAAAAGACCGAAACCCCTATATTTCAAGGGATTTCGGCTGTGTTACCTAAATTGTACTTAGGTGTGTGACTACTCCGCCTTTACCGTGTCACTTACCTTAACAACTTTTTCTTGAGGTGAATTATTTTAATTCATCGTAAAACTCTTTGAGATAAACTCTGCGGTTTTCCTTCATAGAAATATTTGCAGCCATACCTATACCTATTGACATCATACCTGCCCGCACATCTGCCATTTGACCGAGCGGATCACTTTTACACCCGATAAACAAATTATCTCTTATTTTTTCATCAGCTCCGCCATGCCCACCCGGCAAATCCTGAGGGGCATTTATTACGATTTTTTCGCCCAGACGGTTGTAAATCGTAATAACATTGTTTACACCTTGACCCAATTCAGCATATCTTCCGTCCATTTTACAAAATTCAAGGCGGCCTTTTGTGCCGTTGATAGCGATTTTTAAGCCTTCATAAGGTGAATGTGCCGTCAGGGAATAACTCATAACAGCTCCTTGTTTATAAAGGACGTTTACACTTACTGTATCCTCAATATCAATCTCATCAGAAAAAATACAACTGTCACGATAGTAACCGTCAACATCCTCACAAGCGAGGTAGAGTTTATCCATAGGCGGTTGATTTATATCAAGATAAAATTCGCAACTCTTCTTATATTGACACGTCAGACAGCGCTGCGAACGTTCTTCGCGGGTCGGCCCGTAAAATTTTCTTGTGCCAAAAGCATTAACAGCTATAGGGTCATCTTCTAAAAACCAGTTAATTAAATCAAAATGATGGGTTGATTTATGAACAAGCAAAGATCCTGAATTCTCTCTTTTGCGGTGCCAACGTCTGAAATAATCAGCTCCGTGCTGTGTGTCAAGCAACCATTCGTAATGTATACTGAGCACGTCGCCTATAATTCCGCTTTTTATCAATTCTTTAACCCTTGCAAAAAACGGAAGATATCTCAGATTAAAAACAACCGTAACAGTTTTTCCTGATTTTTCTTCAGCAAGCTTTATTGCATTTGCTTTTTCGAAAGTAGTGGTCATCGGCTTTTCAACAATTACATCGCAACCTGCTTCAAGTGCCTTAATAACATAAAAATCGTGCATGCTGTCTTTGGTTGTAACGACAACAGTATCGGGTTTTACTGTGCGGAGCATTTCGTCAAAATCATCATAAACAGGAACTTCCACACCGCCGTAGAAACTTACAAGCGCCGCACGTTTTGGGTTAATATCATAAACGCCACACAGTTGAACGTGTTCTCTGTATTCTTTAAGTATCGGCTCTGCATATCCTTCTATACCGCGTATGCCGCAACCTACCTGCACAAATCTTTTCATAAAACCGGTCCCTTTCAATATGATTTTATAAATTTATTATAACATAGGTATAAAAAAATGCAACAAAAAAAGTACAACGGTTTTGTTTTAAAACCATTGTATTTAGGTGGTCGGAGTGACGGAGCTTGAACAATTAAAAGCACTCTCGCAAGCCCGGTAAAATCAACGAATCCGGGGTGTAAAACCCATTTTCGACGACACTTTTCCGATGGCAAAAACAATAAAAGCTATCGGAAACGAGAAAAAGTTTTACCTTAACATCTCATATCGATAGCTTTCATTTTTTTATTATTCTTCCTCTGCATCTTCAAATGAGTAGTCATTCAACTCATCGAAGTCAAGGGGTTCAACTAGTTTAAAGAAAAATATTTGTTAAATATCAATTTTTAGTCAATTGCGATATGTCCCATACGATGTATCGCAATTTGTTTTATAATTAGTGTAACGATATATCGTAGAGAGGTATGAATAATGTTAGTTAAAGAAGCAGTTGAAAAAAGAATAGTAGAACTTTGTAACGAACGAAACATTGCAGTAAACACACTGGCTAACATTTCAGGAGTTTCACCTTCAACAGTTTACAGCATGCTTAATGAGAAAAGTCAGAATCCTGGTGTTGTCTCAATTAAAAAGATATGTGATGGTCTTGAAATCAGTATTAGAGAATTTTTTGATAGCGATTTGTTTGATGACCTTGAACAAGAAATAAAATAATTGTTTAAGGAGAAAGAACAATGAGAAATTTAAGATGTTATTATTCAGAATCTGTTGAAACATTTTTGCAACAATCCTCCAAAGAAATTATAGGTGTAATTCATTCTAATGACATCTCCGCCGAAACATCAATTCAGCAGAGCAACACATGGGAAATAGAGGTTGATATTATTAAAGAACAGCTTTCCGATTTTACCGAAGGAAGAATTATATTTGAATACACCATTCCTCGTATGGGCAAGCGTGTTGACGTTGTTTTGCTCTACAAAAACATTGTCTTTTTGTTGGAGTTTAAATGCGGAGACAAAGAATATAGACAGTCCACATACGACCAAGTTTACGACTATGCTTTGGATTTACGCAACTTCCAGAAAGAGAGTCACAACAAACTTCTTGTGCCGATGATGGTTTCTACAAAGGCACCATATAAAGCGTGCATAATCAACGAAAAAGATAGAATTATTGAACCTATAAGCTGTAATGCAGACAATATAGGTGAATATATCAAGATAGTTGCAGCAAATTACAATGAGGCTGATTTTGATTATGTAGTTTGGGGAAACTCTGAGTATCTTCCAACTCCTACGATTGTTGAGGCTGCGCAAGCATTATATAGAGGCCATAATGTTCACGATATTACTCGTAGTGACGCTGGAGCTGAAAACTTAACCGTAACTACTGATGAAATCAATAGAATAATTGAACATAGTAAAGCGAATAGTCGCAAATCTATTTGTTTTGTTACAGGTGTGCCCGGTGCAGGTAAAACACTGGTTGGTTTGAATATAGCTATTCAGCGTTCAAATGCTCAAAAGGGCGAACACGCTGTATTTTTATCAGGCAACTTCCCCTTAGTAAAGGTGCTTCAAGAAGCACTTGCAAGGGATAATGTTGAGCAAGGAAAACAGCGCGGCAATCGCATTTCAAAGAAAGATGCTTTGCGCAGTACATCAGCGTTTATTCAGATTATCCACAAATACAGAGACTCTTTTGTGGGTAATAACAATGTGCCGCCTGAACGTATTGCGATTTTTGATGAAGCACAGCGCTCATGGACTCACGAAATGTTAGAAAAATTCATGTCCACCAAGAAAGGTGTAGCAGATTTTTCATATAGTGAACCTGAATTTTTAATTAGCACAATGGACCGTCACAAGGATTGGGCAGTTATTATCTGCTTAGTTGGCGGCGGTCAAGAAATCAACACAGGTGAAGCAGGTTTGCCTGAGTGGTTTGATTCTATTCGTAGAGTTTTCCCAGATTGGGATGTATATATCACACCTCAGCTTAACGATGATGAATATCGCAGAGGTAGAACATGGCAAAGTATGATAAACGGTCTGAGTATCTATGAAAACAAAGATTTGCATCTTGCCACATCTGTACGCTCTTTCCGCACTCCTGATTTAGCTGCTTTTGTTAAAGCTCTTTTAGATGCTGATACATCTGAAGCAAGAGAATTACATCAACGTATCAAGGATAAATATCCGATAGTAGTCACCCGCGATTTGAACAAAGCGAAGTATTGGGTTAGAAGTAAATGTCAAGGTACAACCCGCTATGGGCTGCTTGCAAGCAGTGGTGCCTTACGTTTAAAACCCGAAGGTATCTTTGTTAAAAATGATGTTTCCGTTGAAAACTGGTTTTTAAATGGCAAAGATGACGTTCGTTCCAGCTATATGCTTGAGGATGTTGTAACTGAATTTGATATTCAGGGACTGGAGCTTGATTATTCCGTAGTTGCTTGGGATGCCGATTATCGTTTTGTAAATGGCGAATGGACTTACAACAATTTCGTTGGTAACAGATGGAATGCTGTAAGCTCCGCAGAAAGAAAATTGTATCTGAAAAATGCTTATAGGGTTCTTTTAACACGTGCGCGTCAGGGTATGGCAATATTCGTTCCCCGTGGAAATGAAGAGGATGCCACAAGACCACCCGAGTTTTATGATCGCACATACAATTATCTCAAAAATATAGGTGTTGAAGAAATATAGTAAAGAACACGAACATCTGTCATTAACACAAGGTGAAATCATCAAATCAAAAGAAATTATTGAAAGAGCTTTGTGTAAATAGTTTAACCTTTGTGGTGTCGGCAAAAACCGACACCACCTTTTTTTTTTCGGGAAAGTTCTTGACAAGTGAACGATGTTCTTTGTAATGATATATTCAACATGAATTGGTCAATAAAAACCGAAAACTTTTTATTTATAAACTCATCCGTCGTCGTTTTCGCCGCCGGTTTGCCGCCGAAAAGGTTATAGGACGAACCGCCAATCATGCGTTTTGAATTACTTCGCGTAACATAAAAATCCCAGCAGAATAAATCATAACCACCAGTTGAACTGGTGGTTTGCACAGGCCCTATAAGGGCCGCCTACTGGCTTGCCGACTAAAAGTCGGCACTGAAGTTTGACATCGCATTACTATTTCTTGCAGCCGCTCTCGTGCGGCTGTTTGTTTTTTGCTTAGTTATTCTTGTTACCCGTAAACGGGTCTATGTGTTCTTTGAGTGATATCTGGTCATTTGCGAAATCTTCTTCTAATTGATTTTTTATATAATTTTCTATCACTTTCTTGTTTCGACCGACCGTATCTACATAGTACCCTCTACACCAAAAATGACGGTTTCCGTACTTGTATTTCAAATTTGCATATCGGTCGAAAATCATTAATGTACTTTTGCCCTTGAGATATCCCATAAATTGTGCTACACTTAAATATGGTGGTATTGACACTAAAAGGTGTATATGGTCTTTACACGCTTCTGCCTCTATAATTTCCACTCCTTTTTGTTCGCACAATTTTCTTATTATCTGACCTATATCTTTTTTCAGTTTTCCGTATATCTCTTTTCTTCTGTATTTTGGAGCAAATACTATATGGTACTGACATCTGTATGTTGAGTGTGATAATGTTTTTATTTCGTTGTTGCCATCTTTTTTAAACATGTTTTTAACCTCCTTGTATTTTAGTAATGCGGCTGCCAAACCTTTTCTATTATACTTGGAGGTTAATCTTTTTACTATGTTTTTGTGGCTTGCCTTTGCTTGCCACATTTTATTTTCACTTAAGCGTTTTAATACCCCCGGTAGAACCGGGGGTTGCGTCTTTGCTAAAGAGACAAGGAAAAAGCCAGGGAATGCAAAGCATTTCCTGACTTCATTTTTGTGGTGCGGGTGTTCATAACGGACTTGATTAAAAAGTTTTGAATAACCGGCAGAAACACACATATTTTTCATCCACACATTTGTGTATTTCAAGGTTTCTTCGTAAAATAAAAATACAGAAACGAGGAAACAAGATTATGTCAAAATTTATTGAAGAATTCTATTATGGTAACATTGATCCCCAAGCACGAAGCACCAAGCAGAACAAAACAGTTCAAAAGCAGATGGAAGTCCTAATGCTCAACGAGGAATTTCTAACTGAAGCACTCACGGGTGAAAACAAAAAGAAATTTCTTGATTTTGTCAATGCTTGGAGTATCGTCAACGGAGAATCGAATCTCGACAGTTTTATTATGGGATTTCGATTGGGAGCTAACTTTGCATACGATACTTTTGTATCAACCGAAGCACCGTTTAAGGATTTACTGAAGGAGTGAAAGATATGTCAAAGAAGTATTACATAGCACTTGACGATTATGAGAGAGGAACGATTATCAACTGCCTTAATGAAAAGCGAAACAAACTTATCGCTGACGGCAAATTCACCGATGCAGTTGATGAAGTATTACTCAAAATCCTTAACGCAAAACAAAAGAAATTCAAAGTGGTTTACAAGGAAGCTTAATTATGGAAAAGCGTATTTACAATGAACATACGGGTATCAGCTACACTTTACAAGGCGATTATTATTTGCCTGATCTTGCCCTCCCCGAACAAGAAAATAAACCAATCGGTTTGTGGGGACAGCGACATTTAAGATACATAAAGCAACATAGGAAAATCCTTTACACTAATCTTTTAACAAGTGGTAAATTGAATGATTATCTTTTTGAAATCGATAAATATGCTGAAAGTTTATTTGAAAGCTTATTTCCCTTGTATAAGCAGAAATATGGGGTTACAGAGCAATTAAAAGCAACAAATCAGCAGGAGTGGATTAATCGTTCTAATTCGGTAATGGGAATGATTAGGGAAATACTAAATCAAGAGATAAATAAATAAAAGTAAATCGGCAGGACTTACAATCCTGCCGATTTATTATATGTTGTGTCTTTTTATATACTCTATTATGTCATTGTCAATAAGTACTTTATCATATTCTTCTAAATGTATTTTTTCGCCCGCAATATCAGAAACCACGGATTTTATAAATTTATTAAATTCAGGGTTGGTTTCTGATAATTTGTCAACCGTATCCCAATCTATAGTTTCATTATACTTGGCTGGAAATAAAATTTCGCTTTGCTCTATACTTTCAGAGTTGAGTTTTATAAACCCGATGCCAAATGCATTATTTAACCGAAGCATTTCCTCTTGTAGTTCAGGATCATCAGCATAGCTTAATGCGACTAAATATCCTTCATTAGCCCAACTTGAATTTGATACTGCCTGAAAATAATATTCTCTAAGATTTGAAAAATTAACTTTAATTTTCATTTCAAAAGAAAACAACCTATACTGGCAATCGTTAAAAGAATTTATCAACTTGATTGTATCATCACCAAAACTTTTATATGGAAAATATAATCCCACCAAGTCTGGATGCAACCATTCGTTCATTCCACGCTTTTTCTTTCTTGATTTTTCGTGATGAATAGTTTTTGTTACACAGTTAAAGTGGGAATCAACATAAACAAATGATGAAAGTAATGGATGTAAATCTCTTTCGTTAAAGGAAGTTTTTTCTTCCACCTGTAACTGTTCACTTTTAACGGTTACTTTCCTGTCTTTAATATAAAAAGTTGCGGGACGCTTACTGATTTGGCTAAATTTTGTATTTGGATTATCCCTAATATCAAGATATAATCTTGCCGCAAGTGTTTTTATTGGAGTTTTTCCGGTTGATGCAAGTTTTGATCTAAATCCAAATTCTTCGGATTTATCCCATATTTGAGAAATAGTCAAAGGACCATTGTGTTTTTCTAATGTTTGGTATACTAACTCTAAAAAAGTCATGTTTATTCACCTTAAATCTTCGGGATCATACTTGCAGCATCAGGTGCATTTGTTTGCATATTCCAAATAGCAATTTTCATCTTTTTGATACGTTTACCATCACCAAAATCAAGCAAATCTTCTCTTTTATATATATTCAAAAGCTTATTTAATGAACCCAAGTCCGCAGAAGTCATTAGAAATGCCTCTTCAGGATCAATTAGTTTACAATAAGCCCACAACTGACCCAAATCACGTAGCGTTAAACTTGTCTTTTTTGCCTCAATAAAAAACAGTTTGAACTTGTCTGCCTTTTTCACAATGCCGAGCACATCAATTTGAATATCAACTCCGATAGCTTCTTCTTGAACAATATTATATTTTCTAAGAACTCTGTCCAAACGTTCGCTATGTGCGTCAACTACAATTATTTCATCGGCAGATTTGTATTTATCCTCTAGGTATGATTTAAGCCATTGTTGCATTGGTGGATATAAGTCGAATTCCCTCATTGTATTACTCCTCATAACCTAAATCTTTAGCTATTTGCTTCCAAGAATCATAATGTTTACCTCTGATTTCCGAAGGAATAAAAGCATCATTTTCGCCAGGATGATGCGGTTTGACTTTATTCTTCCCTCTGCCTTCCCAATAGAACTTATGAGTCACTTCTTCAGGAATTTTTTCTTCTGCTTCAAGACCGTCAACTAATTCGGTTGCAAACTGAGCGAGCGCTTCTCTTTTGTGCAAAACAGCAAAGCCTATGGGCAAAAATTCGTTTGCCCATATTTTAATTTGATGTTCCTTTTTCCAAAAATCAGGCTTTCCTTCTTCGTATTTAACAAGGTTTCCATCACGCATATTAGGGTGAGCCCAATCTATTGCTTGTACAGGAACGTTTACATCTTTAAGCAAACGGCAAATATCACTAACCAAGTACCAATTATGGGGAACTTCCAAGTAAACACGGTGCATATAGGTTTTAAAGAAGTAGTTACTTCTACGAATATATCCTGTTACATCAGCAAACCCCTGCAGGAAAGAGATTTTTTCATCACGAGTAAAGGAGAACACCTCTTCATCAATTCTTATATTCTCGTGAGATACTGCATTGCCGATATATCGTAAAACTTCTCGCATCATATACTCATCATTTCTCTTGGTGAAGGAGATAATAGAGTAATTATCCTGCTGAGTAAAGTTTAATCCTGTGCCAATTAGAGGTTCTAATACTGTACGAATATCAGTTATACTTGCACGTACATATATTCTTACATCATTGTTATTTTCTGTTGCCAGTTTTTTGTGCGGAATTTCAATAGAGATAGTGGTTTCTGATGCACCACGTCTCACTTCTCCGTTGCCACAAATCATACCTAAAAGGTAAGACATCTCTCGATTCATAAAATCACAATCCTTTTAATTCAATCCTATTTTACAACCGTTGTTGAATAATTCCCTGATAATTCCATTATCATTAAGACGATATGAATACTCAGTCTTATAAACTCTATTTCTTCCAAACAAGTGTGCTATATCAGTAGGTGGAGCAACTGGAACATAGAGCCGTAATTCAAGAGCCCATTTGTTAGCATCATCTTGCAAAACAATTATTCCTTCGCTATTTGTTGCGATAGCTGGAGTGTGTGTTCTATTATAATCGCTAATAAATGTGTTCATTGTTCCCGGCTTTGCTTCTGCCTCTATAAAGAAGTCATAACCATTCTGTTTAATATAATTTAAAAAATCCAAAATTCTTTCCATCATACTTTTCTCCATTACAAATTATATCCCCGATCAAAATCTGCAAGATTTGTAGGGTGCAATCGTGAAACTATGGCTCGTATGGCTGGAACATTTTGATATTCGCCAAAATGAAAACCATAATCCCTAACAATTTTTTCAACAAACTTGCCCTTGTTGATTCTTTTTACATAACGGGTGTTTCCCTCGCCCAAAAAAGGAAGAAGAACGGCGGGACAATTGTTTGTATTATTGAAATAAATACGAAGTTGATGGCTTCTTTTCATTGAATATCCACCAGTCGTTTCGCCTTGAGTTATAGGGTAATATTCTTCATCGGGAAATTCTCTTTCAAACATAAACGCTTTTTCCTCTGGAATCTGCGCTTCAATAAGTCCGATTCTTCCCGGACTGCATAAATAACCTAAGATCAAGCAAAAGTCTGCAGTGTTAACCTCTATGTCAAGAGCCCTTGGTCCTAACAATGCCATAAAATCTACTCCTTAATAAATATCAAAAGGTATTCGTGAACCTTATTGATACGGAATTTATATGGATATCCAAGCGGACGCATATTATTGTAATCCGATTGTCTGTCCCAAATAATTAAGTCATCATAAATAAATCCGACTTTTTGTAATGCTGTAGCTAAATCACTATGCAAGGGATAGAAGTTGCTTTTTTTACGAATATCCATTACATTTACGATGCAATAACCACCTTTTTTCAAGACTCGATTAACAGAAGAAAAAAGGTTTGATAATGTGTCAATAAATTCGCCATAGTTCGCAATATTTCCCACATCATTAGTTTTATCTGAATAATTTACAGAATCCTTTTGATCTGCGCTACGTTTCATATTGAGAATATCCCAATATGGCGGGGAAGTGACACAAATATCAAAATGATTTGCGGGAAGCGTTTTCAACACCTCAAAACTATCTCCGTTAATTATCTGAATTTTATCATCTTCGCCAACTCGTTGTTTTGCTATATTACAAAAATCTTCGGATAAATCAATTCCCACAGCATCACATCCGAGTTTCTGAGCGGCAACGGTTGTAGATCCAATACCGTTAAATGGATCCAATACGCACGATTTTGCTTTTGAAAAAGTACGTATTAATTTTTCGCACAAAGCTACAGGGTAGGATGCAGGGTGCTTAAAATCTTTTTCTTCTTTTGTTTTAGATAAATCTCGCCAAATACTAAAAGAATTTTGAAGCCATTCTTTGCCGGAGAGATCATTACACTTCTTAGAGTTGTCCATCGGAAATCCACCTTTTAGATTGAATTCTTTTTACTTCGCAATCAATGTAATCAGCTTCTTTTTTGGTAATACCATATGCCTTGTATACAATTTGATTTAATTCTTCCAAACAATCAAACCATTCTTGGCTCATATAATCATTATTTTCCAATCGGCTAACTAAACTCAGTATTGAATCAAAATATATGTTCTGTTGATTAGTTGACGGAAGAGGTATTTTCTTTAAATACTTTGCATCTGTATGCATTGTAAGCTTTGAATAGTTATAACAGTATTTATATAGGAAAAGATTACACAATCGGGAATGAAGAATTCCTAATATGTAGCGGCACATTTTTTCGTCACCATCTGTAAAAACAGTAACAGTCTGTGTTGCTTCCATATCACCACCAAAAGCAGCTATTATGCCCGCTTCTGCGCTGTAAATATTTTGAATAAAAACCTTATTACCTGTTGTAGGAACAGTATGATTTTTGTATCCAAACTTTCGTATCTCTTTTCCCACAATCGCTTCTTTGGAAACTGCTTTCCCTCTACCAACATAACCATTACATAAATCAGATAATGTTTGATATGAGGAAGTTAGTTTTTTATATGTAGAATAATCTTCTGCACAGTTGAAAATTAAGATTTCATCCTTATAAAATGCTTGAGGGATATTAGACATCGTCACAAAACGATTGCTTGATAATTTCTTTAATTTAATTTTATGTTTTTTATCAGCAACACAGTTTTTAACAGTAAGAATAATCTGTTCACCACGAACATTCTTAAAATAAGCACCGATATCAATAATAGAGAGTATAGTTTTTTCTTCAAGTAGAGTTCTTCTAAGCAAACTATATCCAGCTACGTGCAAGAAATTCTTTGGAATTATGTATGATACAATTCCGTCTGCCTTAACTATTTCAAATGCTCGTATTAAAGCTGCTATGAACAGATTGTTGCCAGAATCAGAAACTCTACGCCTGAACAAGTAATCGCAGTTTAATTCAACATCTCCTGCTAAAGGGACATAAGGTGGATTACCTATAACAACATCAGGCTGATTAGTCAATTCGAATTCATCTAATAAAGTAGAGGCGGATTGACCGATAGAGTCACAGGATGCAAAAGAAACGTTGTTAATATTATTTAAACAAAATTTAATAGCATTTTTATCTTGATCTGCGCCAAAAAGATTGATAAAACCGTGCTTTTTCGCAGCATAAAGAAATACGCCTGAGCCACAACAAGGATCCATTATTATTGCATCTTTAGGCAATTTTAGTTCTGTTAACATTTTTTCGGCAAGTGATAAGTCTGTATAAAAAACTCCGTTATCTTTTTTATAGTTGTTCTCAAGAGAGCTTTCGTATACGTTAGAAGCATCTATGTAAGCATTTTGAGCAAGACTCATAATAAGCTCTCCTTTCTAATTTTTTTCAATAACATCCATAATGTCTCCGATATTACAATCCAAGACACCACAAAGTTTCATCATAACTTCCATTGATACAGGCTGATTTTTACTAAGCTTTGATAAAGTTGTCGAGCCGATGCCTGCAGCTTCTTTTAATTGCATCTTTTTCATATTCTTATCAATGAGAAGTTTCCAAAGTTTATTATACGAAACAGCCATAATGAATACCTCGCTTTCACATATAGCAATCATATTATAACACTAAACTCGATAGTTTGCAACAATTTTACGATATAAAGGAAAAAAATTCTCACCTATCGGTTATTTCGGATTGAAAAATGTGTGCATATATGATAATATTTTAATTAAGAGGTAGATTGTATGCTGAACATTATCAATTTCAAACTAAATAAGGCTATATTTGTGTCAGAAGGAAAAAGTAGATTCATTTGCAACATTTTATACAACGAGAAGATCCTTGAATGTTATGTGCCCATCACCTGTAAACTCAGTAGTCTATTATCTCTTAAGGGTAAAGAAATATTAATAAGAGAGACGACAAAAGCCGCTAAACGTACGAAGTTCACCTTATTTGCTGTACAAAACGAAAAAGATTATTTGATAGTTGATACAGGGTTTGCTAATCACGTTGTTAAAGCAATCTTAGCCGAAACTAAAAACGAAGATTTATTTTATCCTGAACAAATTATTGAAAATTACAAATGCGATTTTTACTCAAAGACATCTAAAACATTGGTTGAGGTAAAGAGCGTAATTACAACTGAGCAAGTGTTGTTGATGCCTAATATGAAAACTCAAAGGGCAATCATACAACTACAAAACATTTGCTCATTATTATCCAAAGGATACCATGCTGAATATTTTATAGTGGCGTTTGCACCTCGAATTGAGAAAGTGGAATTTGATACAAAAGAAACAGTAGGTGTTTTGTTGGCTGAAGCTTTAAGATTGGGCGGCAAGATAACCTGTATAAAGATTTCACTTGATGAATCGTATAACGTTTATTGTAATGAACTGAACTACACATTTATATAAAAAGTGTTCGTGTTGCGACAAAAACTACTTGACAAACGAATGTTCTATCGTGTATACTGAAATACCCTCTTAGCGGGACTACAACTAAATAAATTACGTAAAATCACAAAGTTATTGAAGAAGCGACGACTAAAGGTCGGATAAGGTCTGCGATATACTAAGCGAAAATATCGCCGCTTTCCTCGTAGCATTTCAGCATCGTTGGCGGAGGAACAAGCGAATAACGGTCTCGACTTTGAATCTCAAAGCCGGTTACATCTGAATGTGATTACCAATTTCCCTTTGACGGGAGAATTCTGCCCTTTTAAGGTCGGTACATACCATTTGGATGTGCCGGCTTTTTTTGTTGCCCAAAAGTCGGTTACAACTGAATGACCGTCTGAATGGGATATGACTTTGCGATGATATGAGCGAAGCGACGCTGCGGTGAGAGTCCGGGGCGTTATAGTGAAAGCTATAACTTTAGGTATATAAAAACAACATTCAGGGAGAACGGCAAAAGGAAGCACTATACCTGTCCACAGGTGTAGCGAGCATCGGATTTTGACACCAAAATCCAATCCACACCCTAAAGGGATGTGGACTATACTCAGGGGAAGTCCCCTGAATACCCCTAAAAGTAAGGAGATGATTTTATGAAAAACAAGGATTCCGTTCGTATTTCCGTGCGGTTATCCGAAGAAGAAAAAGAAAAATTGGAACGCTCGGCAAAGATATGTGGACTGTCACAATCGGAATTTGTGCGGCAGTTATGCAAGGGCAAAACACCGAAACCGCAACCGACAAAAGAGTTTTGGGAACTGCTTGAAGCACTCTATGAAGTCCATAAAGGTTTTAAGGCGTGTGCCAAGTATGAGCCGTCAGCACTAAATATCTGCAAAGAAATTGAGTGTCTTATCCTCGACTTGCAGGAGGTGTGATGATGGCAACGACGAGTTTATGGCATATTGAAGGTCGGTTAAAAGACCTCATTGCCTATGTAGAAAATCCCGAAAAGACGGTAGCGAATAATCCGAGCTTACAACCGTTATGGGAGGTTATGTCTTATGTCAGCCGCCCTGAAGCTACCGAGCAAGGCGAATACGTTTCCACTATAAACTGCTTAAAGGAAATCGCCTTGCAACAGATGATCCTAACCAAAAAGCAGTATGGCAAGGAGAATGGATATATCGCTTGGCACGGTTATCAGAGCTTTAAGCCGGACGAGGTTACGGCAAAAGAAGCACACGAAATCGGGTTGCAGACGGCAAGAGAAATGTGGGGTGATCGGTATCAAATCATTGTCACTACCCACCTTGACAAAGACCATCTACACAACCATTTCTGCTTTAATTCCGTGTCCTTTATTGACGGCAGAAAGTATGACTATTCCAAAGCGGAGCAACGAAAGCTCCGTAGTGTGTCAGACCGCCTCTGTGCCGAACACGGCTTATCGGTTATAAAGAACCCGCATAAAGCACCCACAAGACAAGTGTGGCTTGATGAAAAAATCGGAAAACCTACCCGTTATAACGTGTATCGTGAAGATATGCGTGAAGCCATTGATTACAGCCGAAGTCCCAAATATATCGAAGAATATTTGCAGAGAAAAGGATATATTACCGACTTCACGGGTAAGCATTGGAAGATACGATTACCGCAATACGAACACTTTACAAGGTTAGATACCCTCGATGAAAGATGGACTCCTGAAAACTTAAAATGGTCGGTTGGCAGATATGCTTCTTTCGGTAGCAGACGGGCATATATTTCTTATCCAAAAGATATGCCGCAGGACTTAAAGGATTGGTTTCAGCCGTTCCATCGGACAAGTCATATTTACCGCTTGTATCTACACTACTGTTATCTGCTTGGTTACTTGCCGAAAAACACCGATTACAAACCAACAAGTCCCTATCTCAAAGAGGACTTGAAGAAGCTCGACGAAATTTCCGAGCAAGTGCGATATATGGGTAAATACCATATCGAAACCTTTGATGATCTGTATGTGGACAGAGCAAAGATTGAAAGCGATATGAATAGGCTCATTGAAGTCCGTACCAAACTGCAAAACAAAATCCGCAGAGCAACACCCGCCGTAAAAGAAACCCTGCGAGAAGAAAAAGCAGGTGTTACTGCTCGGATAATGGAACTGCGTAAACAACTGAAAATGAACAAAGCCATCGAAGAACGCTCCGTTAAAATCCAAGAGAAAACGGATATGTTCTTTGCTAACGAAATTGTGGCTCAAAGAGTTAAAGAACAAAAAATCAGAGAACGACAGAAAGGAGGTTGGGAGCGATGACAAAATACGAAATCCCAATCGAAAGCAAAAAGAAAAAATCCGCCCGTATCCCCATAGATAAACTGCACGATTTTGACGGTCATCCGTACAAAGTTACAGACAATGAGGATATGGACAAACTTGTGGAAAGTATCAAGTCGCAAGGTATTATCAATCCCCTTATCGTAAGGCTGAAAGATAATACTACCGATGAATACGAAGTAATATCGGGGCACCGAAGATTACACGCAAGCAAAAGGGCGGGACTGACTGTTGTACCCGCCTTAATTTATCCGTATACCAAAACCGAAGCGGCGATTGCCGTTGTAGACAGTAACCTACACCGAGAACGGATATTGCCGAGTGAAAAAGCCTTCGCCTACAAAATGAAGATGGAGGCTTTGAAAGAGCAAGGCAAGAGAACCGATTTAACTTCGTCGCAAGTTGCGACAAAGTCGGATACCGCTACTGAGATCGGCAAAGCGGCAAACGAAAGCCGTGACCAAGTATTTCGGTATATCCGTTTAACCAATCTTATCCCCGATCTGTTACAGCTTGTGGATGAAGAACGAATCGCACTTACTCCTGCTGTGGAGTTATCCTATCTTACCGAGCAGGAGCAGTACGATTTAATGAGTACCATTGAGAGTGAGGAGTGCACTCCGTCACTCTCGCAGGCGGTACGGCTAAAGAAACTATCCCAAGCAGGTCAGCTTAATGCGGATAAGATCTTCGCCGTTATGAGTGAAGAAAAGGCAAATCAAAAGGAACGTATCAGTTTTCCCTTTGAAGATGTTCGCCGCTTCTTCCCTAAAAGTTATACCCAAAAAGATGTATATAATGCAATTCTAAAGCTTATTGGCGAAGATTATCAGCGCCGTGAGCGAGCAAGAAAAAATCGTGATGAAAGGTAAGGAAATGTTATGAAATTTATATGTGGTCTTGCACAGCAAGAAAATGAGTATGTGATAAACGGAGTCAAATATATTGTCGGTTCGTCATTTCAGACTACCAAAGTTGGAAACCATCCGACAATTACCGACCGTTTCAAAAGAATTGTAACAAGTGATTTCGTACCTTTGACGGACGAATCGCCACCGAGTAAAATGGCAGTAGAATATGTGTGTTCGACTGCCGGAAAGGAGGACTAAATGCAGTCGAAGAAAAAAGACAACGTCGGCATAACCGCTTTATACTGCCGACTATCCCGTGATGACGGAACGGATAACGATAGCAACTCTATCGTTAATCAAAAGAAGCTGTTGCAAAAATATGCAAAGGAACACGGCTTTTCCAATACCCGCAGTTATGTGGATGACGGATATACAGGAACAAACTTTAACCGCCCCGGATTTCAAAAACTGCTTGAGGATATTAAGATGGGATATGTAAGTGTGATTATCGTAAAAGATATGTCACGACTCGGCAGAGATTATCTGCAAGTGGGATATTATACCGACACCTACTTTCCCGACAGAAATATCCGCTTTATAGCAGTAAATGACTGTGTGGACAGTGCAGACGGTGAAAACGAGCTTGCACCCTTTCGTAACGTTATGAACGAGATGTATGCAAGAGATATCAGCCGTAAGGTCAGAAGCTCCCACAGACTTCGTGGCAACGCAGGAGAGCCGTTATCTCAGCCACCATACGGATATTTGAAATCACCTGAGAACAAAAAG
>JAZSJD010000072.1:0-3541 GCA_045534165.1 Acutalibacteraceae bacterium
CTCTATCCCGACGTTGTAGGCGCAGCAATCGAAGAAGCAAAACTTGAAATCGGTGCAGCTCCCTATGATGTTGAAATCACAAAGCTTGACAAAGACGCTGCAGCTCTCACACTTAAGGTTACAGTAAAACCTGACGTAGAACTCGGTGCATACAAAGGTCTTAAAGCAGAAAAAGAATCTGCAGAAGCAACTGACGAAGAAGTAGAAGCAGAAATCAAAAACCTTCTCGAAAGAAACTCACGTCTTGTAACAGTTGAAGACAGAGCAGTAGTTAAAGGCGATATCACAGATATCAACTTCGAAGGCTTTGTTGACGGTGTTGCATTCGACGGCGGTAAAGGTGAAAACTTCGACCTTGAAATCGGTTCAGGTCAGTTTATCCCCGGCTTTGAAGATCAGATCATCGGCAAAAATGCAGGTGAAGAATTCGATGTTAATGTAACATTCCCCACAGAATATGCTCCTGAACTTGCAGGCAAAGATGCAACATTCAAAGTTAAAGTAAACGAAATCAAAGCAAAAGAATATCCCGAACTTGATGACGAATTTGCAAAAGACGTAAGCGAATTTGATACTCTTGATGAACTCAAAGCAGATATCAAAGCAAAAATCGGTGAAAGCAAAGAACAGAGAGCAAAGGATGCTTTTGAATCAGCTCTTCTCAAACAGGTTTGCGAAGGCGCAACAGTAGAAATTCCTCAGGTTATGATTGATAACAAAGCAGAGGAAATGAAACAGCAGACAGAACAGCAGATGGCTCAGCAGGGCCTTGCTCTTGATATCTATCTTCAGTATATGGGTCTTTCAATGGAAAAATATATGGAAGATGTTAAAGCTCAGGCTGCAATTCAGGTTAAAACACGTCTTGCACTTGAAAAGATTGTTGAAGTTGAAAACATCGAAGCTACAGATGCAGATGTAGATGCAGAATTTGCAAAATATGCTGAAATGTACAAAATGGATGTTGATACTCTCAAGAAGTTCATCAATCCTGAAGAACTCAAAGCTGACCTTGCAATCGGCAAAGCAGTTGACTTCATTGTTGAAAATGCAAAAGTAGGCAAACCTGCAGCAAAGAAAACAACAAAAAAAGCAGCTGATGGCGAAGAAAAAGCAGCAAAGAAACCCGCTGCAAAGAAAACAACAAAGAAAAAAGAAGAAGCTGCTGAATAATTAACATAAAATTATCCTAAAATGTGTCATAGGGTAAAAAATAAACCCAAAGGAGGCATCATTATGAGCTTAGTACCATATGTAGTAGAACAAACAAACAGAGGCGAACGTTCTTATGACATTTTCTCCCGTCTTTTGAGCGACAGAATTATTGTTCTCTCTGATGAAGTAAATGACGCAACAGCAAGCATTGTAGTGGCACAGTTGCTTTTCCTCGAAGGCCAGGATGCCGATAAGGACATCAGCCTTTACATCAACAGCCCCGGTGGTTCAGTAACAGCTGGTCTTGCAATTTACGACACAATGCAGTATATCAAGTGTGATGTTTCAACAATTTGTATGGGTATGGCAGCAAGTATGGGCGCATTTCTTCTGTCATCAGGTGCAAAGGGTAAGAGATTCGCACTTCCCAACAGCGAAATTATGATTCACCAGCCTCTTGGTGGTGCAAAAGGTCAGGCAACTGAAATCGAAATCGCTGCAAAACACATTCTCAAAACAAAAGAAAACCTTAACAGAATTCTTTCAGAAAACACAGGTAAACCCATCGATGTTATTGCAAAGGATACTGACAGAGATAATTTCATGAGTGCACAGGAAGCTATGGAATATGGTCTCATTGATAAGGTTATCTATAAAAGATAATTGGAGTAACTAACAATGGCAAAAAATGATGGCACAAAAAGTTCCGTCTTTTGCTCGTTCTGTGGTAAAAGTCAGGCACAAGTGAATAAAATGATAGCCGGTCATGGCGTATATATCTGTAACGAGTGCGTTGACCTCTGCCGTTCCATTATCGAAGAAGAAATGGGAATGAACAAAAAGAGAGTCCGCAAAAGTGAAGTTCAGGAAAAACCTGCTCTTCCCAAGCCTCGTGAAATCAAGGAAAAACTTGATGAATATGTAATCGGTCAGGAAGATGCAAAGGTTGTTCTCAGTGTTGCGGTATATAACCATTATAAACGTATCAATTCTCTTGATGACGGAGATGTGGATATCCAGAAAAGCAATGTTATTATGCTTGGTTCAACAGGTGTAGGTAAAACAATGCTTGCACAGACACTTGCTAAAATTCTTGATGTTCCCTTTGCAATTGCAGATGCAACAACATTAACAGAAGCAGGTTATGTTGGCGAAGATGTTGAAAACATTCTTTTAAGACTCATTCAGGCTGCAGATTTTGATATCGAAAAAGCTGAACGAGGTATTATCTACGTTGACGAAATTGATAAAATTGCGAGAAAATCAGAAAATCCGTCCATCACCCGTGATGTAAGCGGTGAAGGTGTTCAGCAGGCACTTCTGAAAATTCTTGAAGGAACAGTTGCTAATGTTCCGCCTCAGGGTGGCAGAAAACATCCTCAGCAGGAATTTATTCAGATTGATACTACTAACATCCTCTTTATCTGTGGCGGTGCTTTTGACGGAATTGAAAAAATTATTGAAAAACGCACAGGTAATAACGGAGTGTTAGGCTTTGGTGCTGATGTAAAAGGCAAGAAAGAGAAAAAAGCTGATAACATCAGAAATAAAGTTATCCATCAGGACCTTGTAAAGTTCGGGCTTATTCCTGAAATTGTGGGAAGACTTCCCATTGTAACGGTTTTGCAGGAACTTGATGAGGATGCTCTTGTGAGAATTATGTCAGAGCCTAAAAATGCACTTGTCAAACAGTACAAGAAGCTTTTCCATATGGATGAAGTGGACCTTAGCTTTGATGACGATGCACTTCATGCAATTGCAAAGAAAACTCTTGAAAAAGAAACAGGTGCACGTGGTCTTCGCTCAATTACGGAAGGAATTTTACTTCCTATTATGTACGATATACCCTCAGATGAAAATGTACAGAGTGTGCAGATTACAAAAGAGTGTGTGGAAAATGGTGAAAAACCCATAGTCCTTTTCAAAGAAAAAGCTGAATAAAACAAAATGCTATGCGATTTTTTCGCATAGCATTTTTTATTGCAATTATTATTCAGATATGATATATTGGTTTTGAAAGGGGAGTGATTATATGGGAAGAAAATTTCAGCCTTTTTTGACTTTTATGATTATTGTTTTATTTGTTTGCTGTCTGATGCCTATAGCTTCTGCTGAAGAAAATTTTCAATACAGTATAAACAATGGTAAAGTTACAATTGAAAAATTTAAGGAAGAACTTTCCGGATTTTATAATATCCCCGAAAAAGTTAAGTCGGAGGCCAAGCGGTCTTAGGAAGACAACTGAGCTCCTCAACTCCTTGGCTCACAGAACGACATGGCTACGATCCGACTTGCTGAAGAAAATTTTCAATACAGTATAAACAATGGTAAAGTTACAATTGAAAAATTTAAGGAAGAACTTTCCGGATTTTATAATATCCCCGAA
>JAZSJD010000023.1:0-51020 GCA_045534165.1 Acutalibacteraceae bacterium
GTAAAGCTCTCAAGTATAATGCTTGTGACCTCAACGGTGATCCTGTTTACCCGACATATGTTGACAGACAGTATTGCTCAATCGGTGCAATGGACCAGGAACACAAAGATATAGTTTACGATGCAGTTCCTTTCCAGGAAGTCGGTGAAGAAATCGCCGAAGAATGGCTCTATTTCTTCTCATACAATTCATCAGGCGATGTAACTTCAATTGCAGAAGACCTTAACGATTATATCGAAATGGTTAAAGAACAGACAGGTGCAGACGAAGTGAGTCTTGCTCCTATCAGTATGGGTGGTACAGTTGTTACTGCATGGCTTGAAATGTTCTCAGGCAGATATGACCTTTTCTATGATAATTACGACAGCGTACATAAAATTGTTTTCGTTATCGCAGCTCTTGACGGTTCACAGATTCTCGGTGACCTTATGATAAACGATACGCTCCTTGAGGATGAAGAATTCCTTTACACAAGAATTCTCCCTGAACTTCTTGAAGGAGAATGGTATGCATACCTTATCAACCTTCTTTTAAGAATTCTTCCCGGAGATGTTCTTAAATCAGTTCTCGATTCAGTTTTTGCAGGTGCAAAAGATACTCTTGTAGGTAACTGCACAATTTTCTGGGCACTTCTTCCCACAGCAAACTTTGATGAAGCTTATGAACTCTATTTTGCTGATAAAGGCCCTGAATACGATACAATCAGAACTAAGGTAAAATTCTACAACACAGCTCAGAAGAACCTTCAGTCAAACCTTAACGACTTTATGAATAACCATAACGGTATTGCACACGCAATCTGCTCATACGGTCTTCAGATGTATACTATCGGTGCAAGTTCACTCACAATGAATTCAGACACAATCATCCACTCTGCATCAACAAGCCTTTTCGCAACATTTGCAGACCTTGGTGAAACACTTCCCGTTGACTATGTTGCACAGAACCCTGTTTGTACAGATGCAACACACAACCACATTTCACCTGATAAATGTGTTGATGCTTCAACATCATATCTTCCCGAAAACACATGGTATGTTCAGGGACTTAACCACGAAAGAACAGGCAGAAGCGACTCTGTAATCAACTTTGCAGGCGTTCTTCTTAAAGATGATACAATCACAGATGTTCATTCAGACCCTGAAAACTATCCTCAGTTCAACGGTTCAAGAATCACAAGAGATTTAAGAAACAATCATATCCCCGATGCAGAAAAAGCTCTTGCAGAAAGAGAAATGACAGCTGGGCAGAGAGCAGAACTTCAGGCAGCTCTTGACGATTGCAAACTTATGCTCACAGAAACAGTTGTTGATACAAAAGATTGCGAAACAAGAATGCAGAGACTTAAAGATGCCCTTATCGACATCGGCGTTTATGCAGCACCTGAAGAACCCAGTGCTGTAAACGCAGTTCTTGGTGATATCTTCAAATGGCTTTCAGACAAAGCTTATGACAGCTGGGGCACAAAAGGTTACAGCGAACTTCTTGCAGGCAAATGAGAAGTTTTAACAGACGTTCTGTAATTTTAGATACTGATTGGTGGACAGATTGTGACGATTGCGTCGCTCTCAGGCTTTTGCTTGAAGCTGATTTAAAAGGTGTCAACATAAATGCTTTTCTTGAAGAATCACCGTATTCGGTTGAATTGTTTATGAAAAGCTACGGAATTACAGATATTCCCGTTGCAATTGATAAGGAAGCAACTTTTTACAATGACCCTCCCAAAAACAGCTATCAGCAGAAGATTATTGAAACCTTTTCAGATGGTGAATATAAAAAATCATCCTGCTATGAAGATTCAGTAAAATTTTACAGACGTATTTTATCTCAGTCAGAAGAAAAAATTGATATCGTTTCAGTAGGCTTCCAGAACTCAATAGCACGTCTGCTGTTGAGTGAAGCCGATGAAATTTCACCACTTAACGGCTTTGAACTTTGCAAAAGTAAAGTAGGCAAACTCTGGGCAATGGCAGGCAAATGGGATGAAGACGGTGGCAAGGAATATAACATTGCCAACAATGTTCATTCGGCAGAGTCGGCAAAGCTTGTTGCTGAAAAATTCCCTTGTCCCGTAACTTACCTGGGCTTTGAAGCAGGGGTGAGTGTTATAACAGGTGGCAGAGATATCATCAAAAATAAAAATGACGCTCTTTATATTTCAATGGAAGCTCACGGTTCGACAGAAGGCAGATGCTCCTGGGACCCTATGACTGCTATGATGGCTCTTTACGGTGATGAGGAAGAAGCAGGTTACACTCCTGTTTTCGGCGAAATTGAAATTGATAAAGAAGGCAGAAATTATTTTAAGAAGAATATTTCTTCTGACAGATGTTATGTTGTTAAAAAATCTGATGATGATTTCTATGAAGAACAAATCAATTCCATAATTTCGGTTGACATTGTTTTAAGAAAGTGATATCATTTATTGGTTAAAAATCCGTTCAGGATAAAACAAAAAGGAGATAGTATATGAAAAAGATTATTGCTATTGTTCTTTCACTTTGCGTAGTTATCGGTTGTGCAGGCTTTGCTCTTGCAACAGATAAAGAAATCGAAATCGACTACGTAGTGTCAGAAAAAATCAGAAACGTAAGCATCACAATGGGTGATAACGCTGAAACAAAAAGAGGCGTTTGCTGGCACACAGATGAAAAATCTGCAACAGCAGTTCAGTTTGTAAAAGCTGACGATTACAAAGGCACATTCGAGGGTGCAAAAACATTCAGAGGAAGTTGCGAATCTTTCTATGATATTTATGTGCACAAAGTAACTCTCACAGCTCTCAAACCCGGCACAGAATATGTTTACAGAGTTGGTGACGATGTAAACAATGAATGGAGTGCTCCCGGCACATTCGTAACAGACGATGGTGATAACAACTTCAAGTTTATCGCTATTTCAGACGTTCAGGCAGGTAACGAAGAAAACTTCCAGAAAGCATCAAATGTTATGAAAGCTGCTTTTGAAACAATGCCTGATGCAGAATTCTACACAAGCTTCGGTGACTATGTAAACGATTGTACACAGGAAGAATGGGATTGGTATTTTGACAAATTCTCATTTGCAAATTCTTCACTTACACACGTACCCGTTGCAGGTAACCACGATGGTAACGTAACAAACAAAATCAACCACGGTTGGTTTGACAATATGTTCAACCTTGATGCGGCTCCCGATGAATGTATCAGAGCTGAAGGTGTTTACTATGCATTCGATTACGGCAATGCACATATCGTAGTTCTCAACACAAACGATATGTACCCAATGACAGTTCAGCAGACAAACTGGCTCAAGAATGAAATGAACTCATCAGATGCACAGTGGAAAATGGTATTTATGCACAGAGCTCTCTATTCAGCAGGTAAGAACCTTATCAAACCTGACACAATCATCATGAGAGAACAGCTTCTTCCCATCTTTGATGAACTTGATATCGACCTTGTAATGGCAGGTCACGACCACGTTTACATGAGAACAAACCAGGTTAAGGGCGACAAACTTGTTGAAGATGTAACATATGTAACAGAAATGTTCAACGGTGTTGAAACAACATTTGCAGTTGACCCGGACGGTGCTTGTCACATCCTCCCCGGCACAGCAGGTACAAAAACATATTCAATCAACGATTATGTATTTGACAGCGTGTTTGATGCAAACATCGTTAATACATGCTTCTCACAGCGTGATATCGGCGACCGTGGTATCTTCTCAACAGTAGAAATTCAGGGTGGCAAACTTGTTTATAACGCTTATGCAACAGATTATGAAACAGGCGAAAAAGAACTTGTTGATACATACGCAATTATGAAAACAACTGAAGGCGAAGCAAAAGACACAATAACTCTTCCCACAGATGCTTTCACAACAGGTATTGCACAGATTTTCAACTTCATTTACAGATTTGTTAAGTTGTTCTATGACTATCTCTTTGTTATAGTTCCCAAGCTTATCATCAACGCTATCTGAGATAATTAATCCCTACTGTAAAAGGTAGCATCAATCAGGGATTTTAATGTTCAAGGCAATTTAAATCCAGATATTTTCTATTCAGACTAAACAAAAACCCGCAAGGCTGAGCCTTGCGGGTTTTTTGTTGTAAAAACGAAATATTAAAATCTTAAATTGCAGTAATCAGAACTTTCCTCCGCCACCGCCTGAGCCACCTGATGAACCGCCTATACGACCGCCTGATGAGGTGTTGGCTTTTGGCTTAGGTGTTCTTATAACATTTCTGTAAGCGAAGACATCAAAGGATTTTGTCAGCTTCATACTGCCTTTTCTCACATAGTCTGATGCTTCTGTTTTGATTACTGCGGTTGTCATTTTACTTTTGAGAATGAACACAACAACAAGACCTACACCTACACCAAGGGCGATAACAACAAGTTCCCTGAGAACATAGTTGGGTTTCGGAAGATATTCTTCATAGTCAATTGTACCGTTTGCAGAATATTCCACAAGGTTCAGGTATTCAGTTGTTGCAGAGAAATAATCTTCATACTGAAGATAGGGCAGAATTTCTTCATTGATATATCCGCTTTCTGAATTGAAAGCTACATAGCCGAAAGTATTGCCCACTTTTCCGTCAGACCAGAAAGTGTAGAAATCTCTGTTGCCGATTTCGTTATTGTTAAGGTTAATAACAAACACAAGACCGTCATTACCTGAAGCGTGGGAATAATAGTAATCTTCAGCGTAAGATTCAATATCTTCATAACCGATTGACATTGTTGTGTGGATTAAAACTTCAATGCCATATTCTTCTCTGATTGAAGAAATCTGTGAAGAAATAACTTTTTCCTCTTCCTGAGTGAATAAATCTGCATTATCTTCAACATAAATTTCGTTTGCGAAAACTGTTGGAGAAAGTGCAAAGAAGCACAAAGAAACAAGCAAAACTGATAAAAACTTCTTCATGTTTTAAAACCACCCTCCCCAAACGAAAATTTGTCCGAGGGCAATTACGCCTGCTGCAATAAGGCTGAAATAAAGCCAGAATTTTTTCTTATCAACAGGCAGACTTCCCGAAACCTTGCCTGTCTGACCGTTTACTGCAAAAATGTAGTTTTTGCCTGCATATTTAGTGCTTAACATCCACACAGGGAAAAGGGCATATTTATATTTACCGTTTTCCACGTTGATGCTTGAATTTTTAGGTGTAACGGAAGTATAACCGCTGACTGTTGACCTGAAAGCATCGTTTGTGCTTGTTTCAACACGTGTTTCAGCTCTTTCAAAACTATCTTCTGCATTTACATCATATTTATCTGCCATAAATCCTAAAAGATAGCCAGGGTTGAAATCAGTCATTTCAGCATAGTTATAAGGTTCAATACCGTCCATATATGCATCATCCATTTTTGTTGAAGCATCAACGGGGATGTTATCAAAGCCTACAACACCTGAACGGTAGACATTATAGTGAAGTGTTTCGGTATAATTATAATTAGCATCGCTCCAATGCCTTACCTTTGTTGCATCATAAACAATGTTGGCATCAGCATTGCAGTCAAAGAGCCAGAAAGGTACGTAAACACCTTTCATTTCTTTGATTTTGTTATCACTTACAAAGTTTGAGGGGAGCAGGGGTTTGCCCTTGCAGAAAGCTTTGAGAGCTTCTCCTGCTGCCTTTTTATCAAGCTTGAAAGGAATCACACAATCAGGCGCATTCATGCCTGAAAGACGTCCGTTCATAATAACGGGGCTTCCGCAATAGGGACATTCGGAGGCAGAAGTTGTTTCATCAAGTGCAAGGTGAGCTGCACATGACTGACAGATATATTCGTTCATACCTGACATTTCTTCTGCACCGCTTTGATTTGATTTCCATTGGAATTTTGAGCCTTCGCCGAAATTCTCTTCAAAATCGTGGATTCTGTTCAGGTCTTCTTTGCTAAAAGAACAATCGCAGCTTTCACATTTGAATTTCTGGCTTTCGGAATCAAATTTTATGTCGGAAGCACAGTTAGGACATTTATATTCAAGAACAGATGACATATAATCACCTCATAAAAATTCAGATTAAAATGCATTACCGCATTCGGGGCAGAATTTAGGAGGATTCTGCGGGTCTTCGGGAGCCCAACCGCATTTGTTACATTTGCCTGATGGCTTTGGTGAGCCACATTCTGTGCAGAATTTACCCTGATTTACGTTTCCGCAACTGCATTTCCAGCCTGTTACCTGAGGTTTACCGCATTCTGAGCAGAATTTGCCTTCGTTCACTGCACCGCAGGAACATTTCCAGCCATTCTGTGCAGGAGCTTTCGGTTGCTGCTGACCCATTTCAAAAAGATTCTGGGCATTAATTCCACCTGACTGCTGTGCAAAGCCCATACCCATAAATCCTGTCATAGCACCTGCGTCGTTGTTGGCTGCATCCTGCATAGCCTGAGCCTGTGCACCCACAAGGTGTGCGCCTGCCATGTTGGGGTTGCGGAAAACAGCATTTCTCTGCAATTCTTTAATCATATCTTCATCTTCTTTTGGTGCTGTTACTGAATTAACACCGAAAGACCAGATTTTGATACCACGCATTTCTGTCCATTTGCCTGAAAGAACTTCGTTGAGTGCATCTGCAAGTTCAGTTGTGTGGCCGGGCAAAGCACTGTAACGGATGCCCATTTCTGAAATTTTTGCAAATGCAGGCTGAAGAGCAGTCATAAGTTCAGATTTAAGCTGTGAATCAATTTCACTTCTTGTATATTCATCATCAACATTTCCGCATACATTTGTGTAGAACATAATGGGGTCAACAATTCTGTAAGAATATTCACCGTTGCAACGGATTGCAATATCAATATCAAGGCCGATGTTTCTGTCAACAACTCTGAAAGGAACAGGGTTTACAGTACCGTATCTGTTGCCCATAATTTCTTTTGTGTTGAAATAATAAACTCTCTGGTCTTTTGCAGTGTCGCCACCAAAAGTGAAACGTTTGCCGATTGTTTTGAAAGTTTCCTTGATTGAATTTCCTAAATTGCCTGAAAAAAGGCTGGGCTCAGTTGAAGAATCATAGACAAATTCACCAGGTTCTGCACAGAATTCCGCAATTTTGCCCTGCTCAACAATCAGCATACACTGACCGTCTGCAACTGCAATAATTGAACCGTTTGAAATAATGTTGTCGCTACCGCTTGTGTTTGAGCTTCTTCTTGAAGTTCTTTTTACACCTTTTGTTACAAGTACATCGTTTTCAAGTGCATCACAATAAAAATATTCACGCCACTGGTCTGCAAGAACTCCGCCTACAGCTCCTACACCGGCTTTCAATAATCCCATAATCATTCTCCTTTACATAATAATTTTTATTATTACAAATTAATTTTATCACTTTCAAAATCCAATTGCAATATAATAAAAAATATTTACAATTACATCAAAAAATGATAATATTATTCACGAGGTGAACAAAATGAACAGTGAAAAAATTTTATCTTACGTTGACCATACTCTGCTTTCTCCCTCTGCTACCTGGGAAGAAATAAAGCAGATTTGTGATGATGGCATTAATTTTAAAACAGCTTCTGTCTGCATACCTCCCTGCTATGTTAAAAAAGCTTCACAGTATGTTGATGGAAAAGTAAAAATCTGCACAGTTATCGGTTTCCCCAACGGTGCAAACACAATGGAAGTCAAAGCAATCGAAACACAGAATGCCATTGAAAACGGTGCTGACGAAATTGACATGGTAATCAACATCGGCAACCTGAAAGACGGCCTTTTCGATGAGGTTTTAAACGAAATCAGCCTTCTTAAATCCGTATGCAAAGATAAGGTGCTTAAGGTTATTATTGAAACCTGCCTTTTAACTGAGGAAGAAAAAATCAGGATGTGCGAAATTGTTTCCCTTGCAGGTGCTGATTTCATTAAAACATCAACAGGTTTTTCAACAGGTGGTGCAACATTTGAAGATATTGCCCTTTTTGCAAAACACGTTGATAAAAAGGTTAAAATCAAGGCTGCAGGCGGTATTAAAACAATGGACGATGCAGAGAAGTTTATTGCCCTTGGTGCAGAACGTCTGGGCACAAGCAGAATCGTAAAGTTACTGAAAGAAACACCTGCAGAAGATAACAGTTATTGAAAAATTATATAATATTTGATTTCAACATATATTCAGGTGTGGACGGAGTCCACCCACACTTCTTCACTATTACTTCAATTATAATTTGTGACAACAAATTATAATTCAAGCGAAAAATCCCCTCCGTCAAAAAAACACCGCCGTGTCATTCTTGAGCGTCAGCGAAGAATCCCGGCGGTGTTATAGTTTATTGTTTCCTTTTTCAGATCCTTCGCTTCGCTCGAGGATGACGAAAAAGGAAATGTTAGTTCACAGTTAAATTATAATTTGCAATATCACTTTTTACATACCGAAAACAGCTTGTTTTCAGACTGACATAATTGCTCTCAAAGTATATAACCAACTATGACACTTTCAATCGAAAAGTGTCAATTTTTATAAAAGAAAAGTGGGAGAACACGCCCATACAAAGTGTCTCCCACCGGTCTGTTTTATCTGTCCTTAGCAACCCCGCTCAAATGGAGGGTTATTTTTTTATATAACACCTATTGATGAATAGAAATCAAGGATATTGGGAAGAAGAATTGTGTCTGTATAGTCAAAACAGCTTGAATGTCCTCCCCCTTTTACCATAAGACCTTTTGCCCCGGGGATAGATTTTGTAATAAGCATTGAATGGCATCTGTACATCATATCGCCCTGACCGTAGATGTTAAGAACGGGAACATTGATGTTTTTAAGGTCTTTGAATTTAAGTCCCGGCTGGTCAACCATCATACCCTGAATGTCACGTTTTAGTTTTATTGCAGGGTCATCAGTATTTTTAGCCTGTATGCACAAAACAATATATTCAAAAACAATACCTATCTGGTTTGTGATTTTTGTGCCCCAGGGATTTATATTTGCACCCATAGGAATAAGCGAAGATACTCTTTCCTGATGCTCTGTTGTGAAAACAAGACCTAAATTGCCACCATCGCTGAAACCGAAGATGTGAGTTTTTTCAATTCCCAACTGGTCAAGCAGACACACAAGGTCGTCGCTTTCAACCTCAAAGGTAAGTTTCCCTTCACCTCTTTCAGAATTACCTGTACCTCTGGGAGAAACTGTGATTACTTTGAAATGCTCTGCAAATTCAGGCAGAACCGTATCATCAAAATTATGCATATCGTTTCCGTTGCAAGGCAGAAGAAGTAAGGGTTCTGCATCCATTTTACCGTAAATTGCATATTCAATTTTTGCACCGTCATTTGCAGTTATAAAACCGTATTCTTTCTGTTCAGGCATTTCTTTTTTGTAACCTTCAGCAGAAGAAGACAATGCAAAAGCCGAAAAAATCAAAGAAAAAGCAAGAACAAAACTGATTATTTTTTTCATACTTATACCTCATTTGCAAAAAAAGCAACAAGGTTTTCCCTTGTTGCCTGATTTGATTATATATCTAATTCAACACCGAAAAGACCGAGAATTTCACTGATGAAGAATGCCCAGACTTCAACTATACCTTCAAAGATGTCAAGGAAGAAATTATACACTTCATCAAAAAATGTCAATTCACCTTTGTCTTCGCCTACTATTTCGGAAACATTGATTTGTTCAGCTGTTTCAAAACGAACAACAGTGGGAATTCCCTTACCGTTTTTCTTTTCAATCTGCACTGTGTGATTGCCTGCTTTGAGAGCTTCTTTAGGAAGATAAATCTTACCTTTTGCGTCTGTTACGTAATTTTCACTTGAACCTTCCCAGATGATTGTAGCACCTTCAATGGGAGCAGCTGCACCGTTTTTATCTGTGCCTGTGAATGTGATAATTCCTGAAAGAGCAACTTCATCAGCATTCCATGAAGGCATAACAGCATCTTCAGTTGCGTTGAAAAGAACAATTTCTGTTCCTTCTTCAACTTTATACTGGCTGACAGCTTCTTTTCTGATTGTTCCGCCTACTGCATACTGCCATTCTGAGCCTGAAATTTCACTTTCACCCATAACTTCTGTGATATCATCAGGGTTTGCCTCAGCATACTTAACATCAAGGTTTGCAGCATCAATAATTTCTTTTACTGTGCTTGACTCGGGAACTCTGATATCTTTGTCTTTAAGAGTTTTGTTTGTACCTTCAACTCTGATGCTTACTGTAATTTTTTCAGTTGATTCTGCTGCATTTGCAACAACAACGCAACTGAACAACATCATAACGGAAAGAACAAAGCTCATAATGCGTACAATTTTCTTATTCATTAAAAACATCTCCTTATACTTATATTAACATGATAATATTATACATCTCACCGTCACATAAGTCAATAAAGAAAAATTAAGGAATAATTAAGCTTCCGTCAGATTCCATAATAAAATCATTTTCGCGGATAACCTTAACAACATCGTGGGAATTGAGAATTGGAGTTTTTGTTCTTATTCCCGTAAGACCTTCGTGACCGTATTCGTGGAAATCTGTACCAAGAACAAAGGGCTTATTCACACTTTTTGCATATCTTGCAGCAAGTGCAGGACGTGAATTGTGGTTAGGATGCAGGTTTATAGCCTCATACACATCAATAGTTTCAGGCGGCATAATAACCTGACCGTTTCTGAAAGGATGTGCCTGAACAAGAAGCTTTGTTTCATCGCAATAATTCTTATAGAAATCTTCCACAGTACCTTTGAGCATACCGAAAACTTCCAGCAGGTCTTCTTCATCAACGCCGAATAAAAGGTAGTCGTTTCCGTTCTGCTCGCTGAAACGCAACTCTGCAGCAAGAATAACATTAAGACTGCATTTTTCACCTACTTCACGTGCAAGGCGATAGTCATTAAGATAAAATTCAATTGATTTTTCTGCATCCCAGCTACCGATACGTTTATAGAAATAGTCGTAAACAAAGTGGTTTGCAACAACAAGTGAATCATAACCCAGGTTTTTATATAACCTTACTGCTTCCGTCGCTGTAACATCACTGCATGTGCTTACAGGTTTTGTGTGTGCGTGAAGTTCTGTTTTGTAAGGATATGCTTCTTCTAATTTTTTCTTTAATTCGTCCTGAACTCTCATTTCAATATCTCCCGTTTATTTTCTTTACATCCAAAATTTTATTACAAACAAAAACATTTGTCAATATTTAATTATATTGCAGAAGTGGCATAAATTATAATTTGTTATCACAAATTTTAATTCACCGCTACTATGCATACTATTTACAAAAAGTTCATTAAATCGACATTGTTTATTACTAAAATCCGTATAAGATGATAATGTAAAGTAATAAATATACATTTCCAAAGGTTTTTTCTATTTTTTGATATATTTTCCCCCTCTGAACTCATTTTTTCATTTTTTTGAGTTCAAAAAAACGGACACTTTTGCATGGCCCCCAAAACGTGCATTAAGTGTCCGTTTTTCTTTATATAACAGTTTACTTTAAAGAAACATTGTGATATACTCTTCTTGTCTGGAGGGATTATTTTGAAAAAGTTTTTATCTGTTATCCTGAGTTTGATTTTAGTATTTACTTCTTTTGCTTTTTTAGCAACTGCCCAAGATGAAATAAGCGATTACCCTGTTATTATCGTTCCCGGTTACAGCGGTCCTCAGCTTAGATACACTGACGAAAACGGTAATTCAGAACACGTGTGGACACCAAGCGTTGATCTGGTACTTGAATTAATCAAAAACGAGTTTAACCAGATTGGTCAGCAGAAACCCTCTGACCAGCTTGCAGATGCAGTTGAAGCAACACTCAAAGAATGGCTTGAAATGCTTATAATCAAAGATGACGGAACAAGCCTTTATCCTCTTGAAAACTATTACACAACTGCTGAAGAATGTTGTTCTGCAAACCTTATGAAGGAATATGAAAACGGTGAATTCCGTCACGAAATTGAACTTCAGGAATTGTTTTCAGAATATATCGGATATGAAAACATCTTCAACTTCAACTGTGACTTCCGCCTTGGTGCAGAAGATTGCGCAAGAAGACTTGATGAATTCATCCAATCAGTCAAAGAATATACCGGCAGGGACAAAGTCAACATTTATTCACTCAGCCACGGTGGTCAGGTTACTGCAACTTACCTTTCACTTTTCGGACAGAAGCAGGATGTTGACAATGCAGTTATGGTTGTGCCTGCAATCGGCGGTGCAGGAATTGCATACGATATGCTTACAGAACAGCTTAATTTCCGTGAAGAAGATTTGCTTACATTCATTCAGCACGGCTTTATGTGGGAAGATGATTATGACTGGCTCCTTAAAGGCGAAACGTTAGCTTTCCTTGATGATCTGGTGAATGATGTTCTCATTCCCTTTGCACGTGATTATATGGGCAACTGGGGAAGCCTTTGGGATTTTATCCCCATGGCTTATTATGAAGAGGCAAAAGAACAGCTCCTTGACCCTGCGAAACATGCAGGACTTATTGCAATCAGCGACCGTTTCCATTATGAAATTCTCGCCAATATGTCTGAAAGCTTAAATAAATGTCAGGATGAATACGGAATCAACATTTCAATCGTTGCAGGTGCTGACATTCCCATTATAACAGGTCTTGCAGAAAGCTCCGACTCAATTATCACCCTCTCCTCTTCAACGGGTGCAACCTGCGCACCTTACGGTGAACGTTTTGCAGATGGCTACAAGCAGATTAATGACTGTGGCGGTAAAAATAAAGTTGCTCCCAATATGGCAGCTGACCTTTCAACTGCATATCTTCCTGATGACACATGGGTTGTAAGCGGTCTTTACCACGGAATGGTCAATATGGACGATTTCACAAGAGAACTTATTGTGATGTGTCTGTTTACTGATAAATACGATAATGTTTATTCAAGTGCTTCATATCCCCAATTCCACTATACTTCAAACCCCTCACACACAGTTTCGGCATATTTTGACAATTCAGACGAAGGCTTTGTAACAAAGCAAGACACAAAATTTGTTATTAAAAATGTTTGCAGAGAAAATAATGTGAGAATTTTAGCTGTCAATTTCAAAGGTTGCGACCTTAAAGTCAATGTGCTTGATACTGACATTCTCCAACCGGGAGAAAGCATTGAGCTTGAAATCAAAGGTAAATTACCTGAAGTGAGCAAAAAACTTATAACTGCAACTGTTACATATATTGCTCCTGATTCCCTGACACCTTTCGGGCAGAGAACATTCAGCTATACCGTAAACAACGGTGAAGCAGTTGAATACACAGGTGTTAATCAGCAGATTAATATGCCTCAGGGAGAAATAAATTTCCTTACAACCATTGAAAACCCTGTTCTGAGAGCAGCAACAGAATTCCTTAAAATTTTTGTTGATATGATTGTTTATTGGCTCAGAACAACATTAGCAATATAACTTAAAAGACCTTGTACATTTTCCGTACAAGGTCTTTTTTCTCATTAAAATTTGTTTTTCTTGGCTTCTTTGACAGTATAATATTTATCACATTGATTGCAGTAAAACTCTATGTGAGTAAATTTTACATTGCCCTTTATTAAATAACCCTCAGATGAACTGAAATCATAATTTTTCGCTTCGGGTGATTCTGAATTAATAATTTCGGATACTTTTTTTCGCAACAATTTTGTTCCGCATTTCGGACAATAGTGTTTTTTAAAACAAACATAGAAAAAGTGTTCACATTGGAACTTGATTCCTTTTATTTTCAACTCAAATCTCTCCCGGATTCTTTTGATTTTATGGTTTTAAGAGAAGCAATCAACATTCTCCTGATTGCACCACAGTCATTATGTAATTTTTTGTATTTATCTTCAGTTATACAATCAGTTTCAAAAAGAAGCTCCAACCAATACTCTGTTTCGTAACATTCTTTTTGCGCTATTTCAAGTTTTGATATGAAATCCTTTGTGCTTTGTGCATATTGCGCTTCGTGTATATTTGCACCCACGGAGGTGGCTGAGCGAAGTATTTGATTTATCATAACGGTTTCTTTTCGCTCTGCCCTCATATCACGACAAGCAAATACTATTTCTTTTGCAAAATCCTTAGCCTTATCTCTTAAAATACTGTCAGCCATAAATAACACCTCAGCATTAATAATATAGAAACGATAGGTTTTATTCCGACCACGTCGGAGTGTTATTATTGCCCTTGTGCAATAGTGTTATTGAAACCTACGGTTTCAGTTATATTTTATTCGCGCAAAAACTTGGCATCGCCAAATAACACTATGTGAAACATAATACAACTGCGAAGCAATATAACTCCGCCGAAGGCGAATAAAACTTTTTATTTGCCTACACAAAACTGTGAGAAAATTTCGTTCACAACTGTTTCGCTGGCTTTTTTACCTGTTAATTCAAGGAGCTTTTCTATGGCACAGTCAAGAGAAACATTCACAGCGTCAAGGGTCATTCCGCTTTCAAGAGCAAACTTTGCTTCTTTCACGCAGGAGAGCGCTTCCGTTGTTGAAAGGAATTGTCTTTCACCTGTTATCATAGCCTGAGTTGTGTCAATTCTGTCAGTTTCAAGAAGTTTTGCAACTGCTTTTTCAAGCTCATCTTTACCGTCTTCTTTTTCAGCACTTATTTCCACAACTGTTTCAATATACTGTGAAATTTCTTCTTTCACATTTTTCTTATCGAGGTCGGTTTTGTTTACAACACCAAGGCATAATTTATCTTTGCAGAATTGAAGCACATCTCTGTCCTCTTTTGTAAGCTCTTCTGAGCCGTCAAAAACGGCAATAACAAATTCAGATTTTTTAAGTCTGTCCTTTGCTATATCAACACCGATTGCTTCAATGGGGTCTTCACTTTCCCTTATACCCGCAGTATCAGAAAGGTGCAGAGCAATTCCGCCTAAAGTTATTGATTCTTCAACAGCGTCACGTGTTGTGCCTGCAAAGCTTGTTACAATACTTCTTCTGCTGCCTACAAGCATATTCATAAGTGTTGATTTGCCCACATTAGGTCTGCCTACAATGGCAGTTTTTACACCCTGAGTTAAAACTTTACCGCTATCGTAAGTTGCAAGAAGTTTTTCAAGGGAAGTTTCAACTTCACTTATTGTTGCAAGCATTTCGTCATTTTCAAGCTCTTCAATTTCTTCGTCAGGATAATCTACCCAGGCGGAAAGATGAGCGCATACATTGACAAGCTTGCTTGTGTTAAATTCAATTTCCCTGCTTAAACTACCGCCTAAAGCAGTAAGTGCAGCATCGGCAGCCTGCTTACCTTGTGCACCGATTAAATCCATAACTGCTTCTGCCTGAGTTAAATCCATTTTACCATTGAGGAAAGCACGCTCTGTAAATTCACCTGCTTTTGCAGGATGAGCACCTTTTGCAAGAACTGCACGCAATGTTCTCCTGAGAACGTAAAGACCACCGTGGCAGGAAAGTTCAACAACATTTTCACCCGTATAGCTGTGGGGTGCTTTAAAAACAAGGGCAATGCACTCGTCAATATCTCCCTCATCATCGTGAACTTTGCCGAAATATGCTCTGTAACCTTTTGAAAGTGACAACTTTGAACCATTCACAGAAGTGAAAACCTCATCGCATATTTCCGGTGCTTTTTCACCTGATACTCTTATCATACCAACACCGCCCGCAGCCTGAGCTGTGGCAATTGCGGCAATAACTCTTTTAGATTCGTTCATAAAATCAATCCTATCACATTTAAAAAATCGCAGAGGAACGTAAACTGCCCTCTGCGATTAAATAATTATTCCTCTGTTTTTGCTCTTGTTTCAATTTTACCGTAGAGTGATGCACCGCTTACATCTGATCTGGGCTGTACATTTTCTCTGGGCTGTGCGGGAGCAGAAGATTTTCTCTGTGAACCTCTTGAATCACGACGAGGACGGTTTGAAGAAGGATGTGTGGGTTTTGCACCATCAACAAGTTTGATAACAACTCTTCTTGAATCATCGCTGCCGATTGAATAAGATTCAACATTTTCAATCTGCTGAATTGCTGTGTGAATAATTCTTCTCTCGTAGGGGTTCATAGGTTCAAGCACAACATTTCTGCCATATTTAAGAACTTTATCTGCATTTCTCTTTGCAAGGTCTGCAAGAGTGTTTGCTCTTTTTTCTCTGTAATTACCAACGTTAACTGAAACACGTTTGAACTGTTCGTTTTCTTTACCTACGATAAGACGAACAAGATACTGGATAGCATCAAGTGTTTCTCCTCTGCGACCGATTACGCAACCGTAATCTTCACCGCAATCAACCTGGAAGCTGATAGAATCTGTTTTCTTTGTTGTTGTAATGCTTACATCTTCAAGGCCAAGACCTTTGAAAATGTTTTTGATGTATGTTTCAGCAACGCCATTTGCATTAACCTCAACAACAGCATTTTCGTCATCTTCGTTTTCTTCAGTTTTTTCGATTTTCTTTTCCTGTTTCTTTTCAGGTTTCTGTTTCTTTTCAGGTTTTACTTCTGCTTTGATTTCTGCTTTAGGTTCTTCTTTCTTTTCTTCTTCAACTTCGATTTCATAGAAAGCTCTTGCTTTATATACAGTTGAACCTCTGAACAAACCTAAAATTTTCTTTTCCTGGACATCGACAATTTCTTTTGAAACTTCAACATCAGCAGGTGCGTTAAGTTCTGCTACTGCAGCTTTCTGTGCTTCTTCTGCAGATACACCTGTTGCGAAAACTTCAATAGTTTTTTTCAATTATTTCACCGCCTGTATTTTATTTCTCATTTCCTGAACCGGAAACTCTTTTAATATTTTCTTCTTTAGAACGACGCTGGATTGTTTCAACAACAAGTGTTTTAGCAAGAACTTTTTCTTTGCTGTAAATACTGTTGAGAGCAACCATCTGAACAGCGCTGAGTATATTCTGGAAAATCCAGTAAACACCGATACCTGCAGGGAATGTGAATGTGAAAACAACTGACATAAGGGGCATACCAAATGTCATACAACCCATTGAGGGGTTCTTTGCCATATCGGGGTTTTCTTTTTTCTGTCTGATATGTGTGATAAGGCTTGTAAGAAGCGCTGTCACACCTGAGAAAACGGGGATGAGCAAAAGAAGTTTTGCACCCCAGTTGATATCGCCTGACCAAGTGCTGAAGTCGTAAAGTTCTTTAAAGTTAGGGTTTGTTGTGAGAGACACATCTAAAATTGAGAAACTTTCTGCAAAATCAGCAATTTTATCTGCCAAAGCTGAAAATTCAGCAGGGACTTTTGATAAATTAGCAGGGTCTAAAATCTTATCCATAATAAGAAGTTCAGGTCTTGAATTTTTAGAATCAATTCCCAGAACTTTAACAAAAGTATTAATCTGCTCCTGACTTGCACCTAAAATGTAACTGATGGGGCTGTAAATAACTCGGTAAAGAATCCAGATAATGGGCATCTGAATCAAAAGAGGAAGACAACCCTGTGCACTTAAGGGGCTATATCCTTCACGCTGATAAAGAGCTTGTGTTTCTTCCTGAATTTTTCTCTGGTCGCCTGCAAATCTTGCCTGAATTCTTCTGATTTTAGGCTGAAGTCTCTGCTGTTTTGAAGCACCCTTCTGCTGTGAAATTGATGAAGGCAGAAGTAAAAGCTTGAAAACAATAGCAAAAAAGAACAAAGCGATAACGTAGTTTTCACCGCTTATATTGTAAAAAAATTCAAGAATTTTTGCAAATGGCCAATATATAAAACTCATTTTTTATTCTCCCTATCAGGTTTCTTTTTTTTCGGTTTTACGGGGTCGTACCCACCGGGAAATAACTGGTTACATCTCATAAGACGTAAAAAAGCTAATATTCCTCCCTTAAAAAGTCCGTGAATCTCGATTGCATCAATTGCATATTGAGAGCAAGTCGGATAATAACGGCATTGGGGAGGAAACAGCGGAGATATTCTTCTTTGATAAAATCTGATTAATTTAATCAAAATGCTTTTCATTTCGGTTAATTACCCCGGCACTGCATAAATGCTCACGCATATGTTTCAAAACAGCAGTGCTCTTGACGTATTTTGTTTTACTTCTTGCGACAAACACAATATCGAAAGAACCGGAAATTTCGGGAAATAACTGGTAAAACGCCGCCCTTATAACACGACGTGAACGGTTCCTTTCAACTGCGTTTCCGATTTTTTTGCCGGTGGTTATACCATAACGACAGTATCCGACGCGGTTTTTTACAACATAGGTAACAACATCACCTGAGGTAAAAGATTTACCCCTGCCGTAAGCACGTCGGAAATCACTGTTCTGATTTAACGTTATGGGTTTCGACAAATCAATCAATCCTGTACAGAAAAATTAATAAGAAAGCTGCTTTCTGCCTTTTGCTCTACGACGAGCAAGAACCTTGCGACCGTTTCTGTCAGACATTCTTTTTCTGAAGCCGTGCTCCATCTTTCTGTGACGTTTTTTGGGCTGATAAGTTCTTTTCATCTTTTAACCCTCCTATCCTCTCAGTTAGTATTTGTCAGCAACCGGGACGTCAATTTATCCGGAAGCTGATGAATAAACTGTTTTTATGTAAACTTAAGTTACAAAAAAACATACTCCAACAATATGATATTATATAATAAAATTGTCCATAATGTCAAGGCTTTTTTGCATTTTATTACGGATATATATTTTTTATCTAATATCACTAAAGGACTATGAATTTTTAACAAAATATGGTAATATATTTATATCAAAAAAGGAGCGTGACTGAAAAATGAAAGAAATCAACATCAGAGATCTGGATATAAGTGCAGTAAAAATGATAAGCGACAACTGGGCTTTGCTTTCAGCCGGTAACGAAAATGGTTTTAACACAATGACTGTAAGCTGGGGTACAATCGGCGAACTGTGGGGCAAAGATGTTGCCATTGTTTTTGTAAGACCTCAGAGATATACAAGAGAATTTATCGACAAGGAAGGCAAGATGACTTTAAGCTTCTTCGGTGGCAACTATAAAAAAGAATTGGGTCTCTGCGGTAAAGTCAGCGGAAGAGATGTGGATAAAATGAAAGAAACAGGTTTTACCCCCGTTTTTGAAGACGGTACAGTTTATATAGGTGAAGCAGAACACGTGCTTATCCTCAAAACTCTTGCAGTTACTGAAATGACACCTGATTCATTCCTTGACAGCACAATTGACCCCTCTTGCTACGCTAACAAAGATTACCATAAAGTATACATTGCAGAGATTGTGAAAACACTCGAAAAATAAGTGGCAAAAAATTTTTTGAAAAAATTTCAAAAAACTGTTGACATTTGAAAACTATTGTGTTATTATATCAAAGTCGTCAGGACAATAGGTTCTGATAAGTTGGTGTCTATGGTGATGAGGGTCCACCCGTTCCCATCCCGAACACGGTAGTTAAGCTCATCAACGCCGAAAATACTTGGCTGGAAGCGGCCCGGGAAAATAGGACGACGCCAACATAACTGAGTAGCCACCCAATAGGGTGGTTATTTTTTTAATAAAAACAAAAAAAGGAGTTATATTTATGGTTTACACATACAGAACACAAGGCACTTGTGCAAGAACAATTGATATTGAAATTGAAGATGGTATTATAAAGCAGGTTCAATTCAACGGTGGTTGCGCAGGCAACACAATGGGCATTGCAAAATTAGTTGAAGGTATGGAAGCAAAACACGTTATTGAACGCTTTGAAGGCATCAGATGCGGTTTTAAATCTACCTCCTGCCCTGACCAGCTTGCTCAGGCATTGAAATTAGTTCTTGAAAAAGAAAGCAACTGAACAATATAAAACAAAAAGGCTTGTGCATTTCTGCACAAGCCCTTATTTTTTGTTTCTTATTTTGTTTCTTCCATAAGGAAGCTTACAACGTCACCAACTGTTGAAAATGACATAAGCACTCTGTCAGGAATAGTAACATCATATTTTTCTTCGATTCTGCAGATGATTTCGAAAAGCTCGAAAGAGTTAAGACCGAATTCAGCTGTGAGAGCTGTATCCATTGTAACCTCGGGGAGTTCTTCATCTGTGTACTCCTGAATAATTGCCTTGAGTTCTGCTATCATTTTTTCTTCCATTTTCTTTTCCTCCATTAACCTTTTCTATTATAATTTCTTTTAATTTTCATTGAAGTTGTTTTCGGGAAAGCTTCATTACGGATTTTTGTTTTTGCAATTTTCTTATATGAAGGAAGCTTAACATTAAGCTCGTTGATATCTTTCTTGATTTTTGTTTTTGCTTCAGGTTCTGAAGTTTCATCAAGGAAAATTTCAGCTGCAAGTTTATCGTCATCATCATAAACAATAACTTCTTCAACGTAGCTGATTTCATCAAGAATCTTTTCTTCAAGTTCTTCTGCTGAAACGTTTTTACCGTTAGAAAGAATGATAAGGTTTTTGATTCGGCCTGTGATGAAAAGGAAACCGTCTTTATCAAGATATCCAAGGTCGCCTGTTCTGAACCAGCCATCATCAAAAGCTTCTTTTGTTGCCTCTTCGTTGTTATAGTAACCTACCATAACGTTAGAGCCTCTTACATAAACTTCGCCAACACCTTTTTCATCAGGGTTGTTGATTTTAACTTCGTTACAATCAAGAACTTTACCAACACTACCGATTTTGTTTGCAAAGTTTCTGTTAACAGAAACGATAGGAGAACATTCTGTGATACCATAACCGTTAAGGATGTTGATACCCATTGAAGTAAGTTCAAAAGCCATTTTTTCGCTCAGAGGTGCACCACCGCAAACAAAGAGTTCCAGGTTTCCGCCAAGTGCTTCGTGAACTTCTGCAAAAAGCTTTCTTCTTATATCTATGCCGAATTTCATAAGAGTATTACTGATTTTTATACCCTTTTTGAGAATTTCGTCCTTACCTTTTTCTTTTGCTGTTGCCCAGACTTTCTTATAAATAAGTTCAGCCATAAGGGGAACACAGAAAGCAGCTGTTGCACCGATTTTAACCATATCGGACTGGATGTTTCTCAGACTTGTTGTCATATAAATGCGTGCTCCGAAAATAAAAGGAACAAGCACGTTTGCAACCATACCGAATGTGTGATGCAAGGGAAGTGCAAGAACACCGCAACCCTCACCCTGTGCATTACGGCAGGCAGAAACTGCATTTGATGCAATGTTACGCTGTGTGAGCATAACGCCTTTGCTCTTGCCTGTTGTACCTGAAGTGTAAACAATAGCTGCAAGGTCATCAGGGTTAACATCTGCATTTTCAAAGCTTGTATCGCCCTGAGCAATACTGTTTTTACCTTCTTCAATAAACTGAGCTTGCTCAGCCATAGGAATATAAAATTCAATATCAGTATCGTTAGCCTGGAAGCCTTCAATTACATCTCTGTACACTTTTGAATATACAACAGCTTTACATTCACTGTTCTGAACATTATAAACCAGATCGTCAACAGGAAGGTCTCTGTCAAGAGGAACTGCTGTGTTACCGCTACCTAAAATTGCAAAATAAGAAACAAGCCATTCATAGCTGTTTTCACCGACGATTGCAATTTTTTCTTTCTTAAGACCTTTTGAAAGAATATATGTGCCGAAAGCGCAGATATCATCATAAAACTCTTTATATGTTTTAAAGATATCGTCTTTGCCTCGTACGGGAATCTGGAAAGCCTGCTTTTCGCTATAGTTCTTTACCGCCTGTCTGACAATATCAATAACTATGTCTGCATCTTCTCTGTAATGAAGAGGATAATTTTTAATTCTGGCGTGGTTACAATAGTTTTTTGTTTTCTTCATTTCACTTTACCTTTTCTTTACGTTTTCTCTGAATCTCGTTAAATATTTCTTCCGTTGCAAGTGCAACTTTTGTTACTGAAAACTCACAATTTTCCGGGAATACATACCAGGTATCTTCCATTGTGTTCAAATCAATGCAGTCACGTCTTTTACCAAAACGGTAATCATACTCAATGTGGCAGGCATATTGCATTGCAGCAGGAATTTCAAGTTTCATTTCTTCATTATCATATTCACGTGTAACCTGAACTTTGAAACCGTCCATATCGTGAACAAGTTTACCGTGGCCGATGTGAACAAAGCCTTTTGAGTTGGGAAGGTCATTTACATCGCAATCACATTCAAGACGGTAGTTGCCTGCAAGCACTTCTTTCTTAACCTGCTCACGTTCCCAATCGTACCAATCTGTGGCGAATCTGAATTCTGTTTCACCTGAATCTGCCTGAAGGTCACCATAAACGCCCAGAGTCCATGATTTTCCGCAATGTTCGCAATAAACCTTTGCACCCTCTGATTTCATTTTATATTCTGTCATACAGTGGGGGCACTGGTAAAGAACTTTGTGAAGACCTTTTGCACGGTTTTTATAAGAAATTTTTATTTTGTTTTCATACTGCCATTTGAAATCATCATTGAAAATATATTTTCTGATTTTTGCATTTATTTCATCTGCTGAAGCTGTTTTAAGTTCTTCCGGCTTGTAAATACAAGTCATAGTTGCTTCAACAGGTTTGATATATCTTCTTCTTGAATTCCAGAAAGGCTGGTAAAGATGATGGCCTGACATTTTGAGAGTTACAATAGGCACATTCTGATATTTACACATCTGACCTACTGAATCAGGAATAACTTCTGTTTTACCGCAATGAGAATATCTTGCTTCAGCATAGATACCGAAAATCTGACCGTCTGCAATTGCTTTTTTACAGTTACGGATAATGCTTAAGTCAGCAGTATATTTTCTCTTGGGAATACCGCCCAACTGACGGAGTATTTCTTCTCTGCCGATATAGTCATCAACTGCTGCAGGGAAATAACCTCTGCCGGGAGCAATCATTCTGCTCATAATATAGAAATCGAAGAAAGCATTGTGGTTGCATATAAGAATATACGGAGGTTTGATGCCTTCCATATTAACTTTGTGGAGCCTTGCTCTGTGAAGTGCTCTCTGAAAATCAGAGAAAGCCCAGACAATAGGCATCAATATCATATTCTGTTTGCATGGGGGTCTTGTCATATCAAATTTTTCTTTTGCAGGAGCTCCGCCACGAACATGTTTACCATATTTTTTGCTCATAAAACTACCACCTTTTACGCTTGCGCAAGACTTTCCTTTATACTGAACATTGCTATTAGTATACTAATTTTTGACACCATTTGTCAAGTTTTGAAGCGATAATTTAAAATTTATAATTATTTATTCACAGAATATTTATATTTTAAAAAACAAAAAAATTTTTGGGGCTTTTTTCCTTGTTAAACATAAAAAAACAGTCCTCTTTTTTCAGGTGACGCCACCTTCTTAAGAGAACTGTTTAATTATTAATAATTATTATTAATCAGAATTTATCAGGAGAAACTTCTGTTTTTTCTCACAATTGAAATAATAATCACAGCAATTACAACAACTGCAAGTCCGCCACCAACGCCAACAAGTGCCCAGAGGATTTTATCAGGTCCTTTTTTGCCGTTATTTTCTTTTTCTGTTTCGCTTGTGGTATATTCTTCTGTTGTGCCTTCGCCCGTTACCTCTTCTTCAATGTCGCCACCGATTATGAGAATTTCTGTTGTTGTTTCTTCACCAAAGAGAGTTGAGCTTTCCTCTTCAACAACTGTTGAACCGTCACCTACAATAAGAACCCATGACTGTGTAACCTGGTTTTCGCTTACTGCCTTGATAGTTACCATACCTCTTTCAAGAGTTGTAACATAACCGTCATTATCAACCTTTGCAATAGCGGGATTACTTGAAGTGTATGTCACCTTACCTGTCATACTTGGGTTTTTTGCAAGCTGATATGTGTAACCTTTACGAACACCGATTGTCTGTGTTTTGAAAACTCTTGTTGTTGATTCTGCCTCTGTTGTGGTTTCCAGCTTTGTTGTGGTTTCCGGTTTTGTTGTGGTTTCCGGTTTTGTTGTAGTAACAGGAGGTCTTGTTGTAGTAACAGGAGGTTTTGTTGTTGCCTGAGATGCAACATTAAGGTTTGCACCGCTTGAAGAAACTGAAACTACGTTACCTGCGCTGTCTGTACCTGTTGCAGAAAGTGACAATGGTGTTTTCACAGCAGAAGATGCAATAACTCTGAATGTGATTGTTGCCATTGTGCCTGTGGTTGATACAGTTGAACCATCTGCATTAAGGAAAGCTCCTCTGATTGTTGCACCGTTCTGGTTTACACTTCCCATAGTGAAAACTGAACCTGCAACACCTTTTGAACAGCTCTGATACTGAAGATGTGAAGAGTTGTATGAGAGTATAAAATTAACTCCTGATACGCCCGGGTTTGAAGTAAGACTTACTGTAACTGTTACTGTATCGCCTTTATATGCAGTTGTTTTGCTCAGGCTTGTTGACATTGTAGCTGAAGCTGCGAAAGGAACAATAGTTGTAGATACAATTACAAAGATTGCCAACAGAGTTGACACAAGTAATTTAACTTTTTTCATAAGTTACATTTACCTCCTTATGATTGGTTTACATAGATATACATTCTGATTATACATATTTTTGAAAACAAAGTCAAGTATGCGTATTTAATTGATGTTGTATTATAATAACAAACTATAATTTAACTGTAACATTTCCAAACGTGTCAAAAAAACACCGCCGTGTCATTCTTGAGCATCAGCGAAGAATCCCGGCGGTGTTGTAGTTTGTTGTTTTTCCTTTTTCAGATCCTTCGCTTACGCTCGAGGATGACGAAAAAGGAAATGTTATGGTTTGCATTTTGAGATCCTTCGCTTCATCCTCGCCGTGTCATTCTTGAGCGTCAGCGAAGAATCCCGGCGAGGATTCACTCAAGGATGACAGCAAAATGGCAACGTTGGTACAATGTTAAATTATAATTACCAATTAACAGCAAAAGAAAGGTGGATAACGTTGAATCTTAAGCAAAAAGCTTTCGGCTTGGTCAAAAACGTCAAAGATCATTGGAAAACACCGGCCAATGGCAGATATATGCCATTCAAAGAAATCGCTTCTTATGCAGGTGGCGGTATCGGTGCTTACATGATTATCACAATCGGCAGTGCCTGTATTTTAGGTACAGGTAACACGCTCATCACAAGTGCATTGGGTGTGCGTTATCAGGATATGGTGTTTATGCACGTTATTGCAGTTTTACTTAACATTCCCATGACTGCAATCAGAGCAAATATCATCGATAACACCCGTAACAAAGCAGGTAAATACCGACCTTACATAGTAACTATGGCAATACCATCGGCTATTACGTCCATTCTTATGGTCTGGTTCCCTTACAGTTCATTGGGGTCAATTCTTCCTGCAGGCGAAATCTTCGGGGACAGAAGCTACGTTTACGTTGCTAAGTGCGCCTTGGTAATGCTATTTAATATTATTCTTCATTTCTGTTATTATTTCTTCTATGACGGTTATGAAAACCTGATCCACGTTCTTTCTCCCAACACTCAGGAAAGAACAGATGTGGCATCAATCAAATCAGTTGTTTATTCATTTGCACCAACAGTTGTCAACCTTATTTCTCCCATTATAGCAGAACGTATTTTCAAAACAAATATGACGGATATCAGAGTTTTCAAACTTCTTTATCCCATCCTTGCTGTGGGCGGTATTCTCCTTTGCCTTGTTGTTTACAGAAACACTGAAGAAAAAATTGTTCAGGCAAGAACCCACGTTGTGAAAATCAGATTTATAGATGCTTTGCGTGAAGTTGCAAAAAACAAATATTTCTGGATTATTTCTCTTGCAGGTTGGTTAGGTTTCCTTGAATCTGCATTCCTTAACATTATGTTCTGGCTCTATAACTATGGCGGAGCTTGTTCGGGTGATGCTTACGGTATTATCACCACCGTTTACGGTAACGCATCTTTGTGGGGCATGCTGTTAGCTCCCTTCTGCATCAGAAAATGGGGTAAAAAAGCAGTTCTTATTGCCACAAATATTTTCAATATTATCTTCATTCTCCTTATGTATCCCATTGTTCAGGAAATCAACGGTGCCACAATCTGGCTTGTTCTTTGTTGCCTTTATATGAACGCATTTATGGGTTCATTTGCACACATTCTCAACCCTGCAATTCAGGCAGATATCAGAGACTATCAGCAATATAAATCAGGTGAAAGAATCGACGGTATGTTCGGTGCTGTGGGCACAATCGGTACTGTTATCACACTTTTCACAGCACTTGTTCTTCCTCAGATTTACAAATCAAGAGGTATGACAGTTGAAGAGGCAAGAAGAGTTCTTCACGACCCTGTAATTCTTGCAAGAAACCTTGGCGGAGGAAAAACAGTAGGCGATGTTATTCAGGAACAGATTGCAAGCGGTACAACAATGGAAGAACTTTGCGAAGCTGAAACAAATGCTCTCTATGACCCTGATATTCTGATGCCCTTACTTTCTGTTCTTGTTCTCGTTTCAGCAGTAGGCGCTGCGATAAACGTTATTCCCTATTTCTGGTACGATTTCAACGAGAAAAAGCAGAAATCTGTTATCCGTGTTCTTCAGGTACGTGCAATGTTTGAAGACTTTGGTAACGGTGTTCTTGTAGACAGCGAACTTAAAACCGGGCTTAAATTGATCAATGATGCAAGAGCTCTCTCTGCAGAAAAAATTGTTCCCGTTGATAAAGCACTTAAGAAAAAAGACAAAACAGCATATAAAGAAGCCCTTAAACAGAACGAAGAAATTGAAATCGCAAAATTCGTCTGTGAGGAGCTTGATAAATATGAAAGTCCTTACTTTGCAGGCAGAATTGCAAAATGGAAAGACATTTATGAAAAAGGTCTTGACGGACTTAAAAATATGAAAAAGTCAGAAATCAGAGCTGAAATCAGACTTGCAAAGAAACTTCCCAAAAATACAAAACAACAAAAAGAAGCCCGTTCTGCTGAACTTGAAATTGCAAGAAACAAAAAATATGCTTTGAAAGTAATCAGAAAGAACTATGCAGGCGATAAGAAAATTGAAATGCCTGACTACACACTTCTTGACAGCTTGTTTAATCAGGAATATATGCTTGAAGAAAAGCTTAAAGACCTTTATGCAAATCTTTCAAAAGCTAAAAAAGATAAATCCGCTAACAAAGCTGAAATCAAAAAAGAAATCAACAAAGTTGTGGCAGAAAAGAAAAAAGTACATATCCAATCAAAGAAAGAATCAGACCGTCTTGCTATCCTTTCAAGAGCTGCAAAACCATTCCTTGATGCTGAAAAGAATCTTAAACAGATGCATAACTATTCAAAACTTGATGAATTAACAGCACTTTTCAATCCTTTAGAAACTTCCACAACAGAATTATATTAAAGGAATAAACTCCCTTAAGTGACACCACTTAAGGGAGTTTTGTTATATGGTAAATTATGATTTATCGTTACACTGACCTTGCCATTTTGCTGTCATCCTTGAGCGTAAGCGAAGGATCTCGAAATGGCAAACAATAAACTATAACACCGCCGAGATTCTTCGTTACACTCAAGAATGACACGGCGGTGTTTTTTTACGTGTTTGGAAATGTTACAGCTAAATTATAATTTAACTGTTTGTTTAATGTTGCATTGTAGGGAACGGCGCTTTCCGACGTTGCGCAAAAACACATAAAATTCACGGTTTGTCGACAATCGCCAAACCCTACGATGTTAAAATCAAATATTCTGCTAAATTATAATTTATGAGCAAAAAGATGTCGCTTCAGGTAAAACATCTGAAGCGACATCTGAATTTCAATCAATATTAAATTTAAGCTTTCAAATCAAAAAACGCTGAAAAAGCTTTGTATGCCATATATACATCAATTTTGGAAACCACTTCAAACGGTGCATGCATTGAAAGAACAGGAACACCAACATCAATTACATCAACATCAAGGTTTGCAACGTATTTTGCAACTGTACCGCCGCCACCTGCATCAACCTTACCAAGTTCGCCCATCTGCCATACAACACCTGCATCATCAAAAGTTCTGCGGACTTTTCCCACAAACTCTGCACTTGCATCAGATGTACCACCTTTTCCGCCTGAACCTGTATATTTTGTAACCACAATTCCTCTGTTAACAAAGGATGTATTCATTTTTTCAAACGGACCTGCAAAAGTAGGATCAAAAGCCGCATTAACATCAGCAGAAAGACATTCTGATTTGCTGAGAACATCATGTGCCTGAACGCCTGCCTGACGAGCAAGGTCAGCAATGAAATAAGGAAGGTAGAATGATTTCAGTCCCGTATTTCCGTCTGAACCTGTTTCTTCCTTATCAGTAAGAACTGTAAGGCAAGTAAATTCAGGTTCTTTGCAATCAATTGCAGCCATAAGGGAAGGATATGCACAAACACGGTCATCGTGACCATATCCGCCGATAAGACCTCTGTCAAAACCGATATCACAAACTTTCATTGCCGGAACACATTCAAGTTCTGCTGAAAGGAAATCTTCTTCGATAATTCCGTATTTTTCGTTAAGGATTTTCATTATATTAAGTTTTACAAGTTCGCTGCCTTCATCATCTCTGAAAGGACGTGAACCTATAAGAATATTCAATTCTTCACCCTGGATACCTTCGTTCAGAGTTCTTTTCATTTGTTCCCTTGCAAGATGAGGCAACAAATCAGTAATTACAAATTTAGGGTCTGCATCATCTTCGCCCACATTAACATTAACTTTTTCACCGTTTTTGAGAACAATAACTCCGTGCAAAGCAAGGGGAATTGCTGTCCACTGATATTTTTTTATACCGCCATAGTAATGTGTTTTGAAGAAAGCAAGTTCACTGTCTTCATAAAGCGGATTGGGTTTCAGGTCAATTCTGGGAGAATCAATATGTGCTGCAGCAATCTTCACACCTTCTGCAACACTTTTTTTGCCGAAAACGCAAAGGATAATTGCTTTACCTCTGTTATTATAATAAACTCTGTTCCCCGCTTTATATGATGCGTTTTTATCAAAAGGAACAAAACCGTTTTTTTCTGCAAGCTCTGCTGCAAGAGCGCAAGCCTCACGTTCAGTTTTGCCTTCATTTAAAAAGTTTTTATATCCCTCACAAAAACTGTCAGCTTTTACAAGTTCATCTTCTTCCATACGCATAACACCATGTTTGGGTTTCATAAAAAGTTTTTCCTGCAAATCTTTAATTTCCTGACTCATAAATATGTTCCTTTCTATTTATTTACTTCAATAAATTTTATAAGTTTTTCAAATTCTTCTTCAAAATCTGAAACACCATCATTAATTATAATTATATCCGCATTCTGAAGATAAAATTCATCTTCTTTCTGCACATCCATTCTTCTCTTTGCCTGAGTTACAGATAAATTATCTCTTTCAATAATTCTTTTGAGTCTTATATCAGCAGGTGCAAAAACAACTGCAATTTTCCGGCAATCAAGTCGCACATCACATTCAAGAAGTGCCGCCGCATCAATTATACAAACTTCATATTGTTCAATTTTAGCATCATCAATTTCATCAAGAATTTTTTCTCTTATTGCGGGATGTGTTATTGCATTAAGTTTTTCTGTTTCTTCTCTTGAAGCAAAAGCTCTTTCTGCCAGAAGTTTTCTGTCTATTTCTCCATTGAAATTTATAATATCATCACCAAAAGTTTCTTTCAGTTTTTCAATTACAACTGAACCCGGCTCAAGAATATCTCTTGCAACTTTATCTGCATCGATTATGTAATATCCGTTTTCTTTAAGTTTAGAACAGACCATACTTTTTCCTGCACCTGTTTTTCCTGTCAAACCTAAAACCAGCATACGGATTCCTCCTTTATAACTCTACAACATCAAACCCTGCTGAGCGAAGAAGTCTGTTATAAACAGCGAGTCCTACTCCCTCATCTGAAGGGCAATGTGCAAAGGCAATTTCTGCTCCTGTTTCGTCAAGCTCACGTAATGCATCAAAGAGTCTTTTGGCCTGGGAAGAAGAATCATTGATGCTGCCATATGACACACATTTAACAGGCAGTTTATCCGTTTCTTCTTCAAAGCAAAGAGCAGCTGCATTTTCTTTATGTTCGCAGACATATTCAATATATTTTTCTGAGTCTGCCTTTATTATCACAACTTTTGTTTTTGGCGCATAGTGTTTATATTTCATGCCGGGAGAAGAAGCTTCTGCATTTTCTTCCAACTTTGATTTAACAGCTTTATCAATTTCAATTTCGCCTAAAACTTCTTCAAGCTGGTCCGGTGTGATTCCACCGGGTCTTAAAAGCCTTGGCTTTTCCCCTACAAGAGTAATAACAGTTGATTCCACACCTACATCACAATCTCCGCCATCAATAATCAACGGGATTCTTCCGTCCATATCGTCAAAAACATATTTTGCATTTGTAGGGCTGGGACTTCCTGACAAATTAGCTGATGGTGCAGCAATCGGACAACCTGAATTTTTTATAACCTGACGCATAACCGGATGTGATGGCATACGCACAGCAACCGTGTCCAGATTTCCACTTGTACGGGAAGGAACTTTGTCTGATTTCATCATTATTATAGTCAGCGGTCCCGGCCAGTATTTTTCTGCAAGAAGTTTTGCTTTTTCGGGAAATTCTTTTACAAGAGGATAAACATCATCCGTTTCAGCTATGTGAACAATCATGGGATTATCTTTCGGTCTTCCCTTTGCTTCAAAAATTTTTTCAACAGCATATGAATCAAAAGCATTTGCACCAAGACCGTAAACTGTTTCAGTAGGCAAACCTACAACACCGCCGTTTTTTATAATTGCGACAGCTTTGTTTATTGATTCTTCACTTGCTTTTAAAACTTCTGTTTTCATAATTAACTTTCTGCCTTTAATTTCTCTGCTGTGTCTGCAGTAATAAGAGAATCTATAAGCTCATCAATATCACCGTTAAGCATTGCTTCAAGACGGTATAATGTAAGACCGATTCTGTGGTCGCTGATTCTTCCCTGAGGATAGTTATAAGTTCTGATTCTTTCGCTTCTGTCACCGGAGCCTACCTGACTTTTTCTTTCGCCGGCAATAGCATCGTTCTGTTTTCTTCTTTCTTCATCAAGAATTCTTGAACGAAGAATTTTCATTGCTTTATCTTTATTTTTATGCTGACTTCTTTCATCCTGACATTCAACAACCGTGCCTGTGGGAATATGTGTGATTCTGATTGCTGATTCGGTTTTGTTGATATGCTGACCACCTGCACCGCTTGAACGGAAAGTATCAATCTGCAGGTCAGCAGGATTGATTTCTATATCAACATCTTCAGCTTCAGGCAAAACTGCAACAGTAACAGTGGATGTATGAATTCTTCCCTGAGATTCTGTTTCGGGAACTCGCTGAACACGGTGAACACCGCTTTCAAATTTAAAACGGGAAAAAGCACCTTCGCCTTCAATCATAAAGCTTACTTCTTTAAAGCCGCCAAGTTCAGTTTCATTAGCTCCCAGAATTTCTGTTTTCCAACCTTTTGTTTCTGCATACATACTGTACATTCTGTAAAGAACACCTGCAAACAATGAAGCTTCTTCACCGCCTGCACCGCCTCTGATTTCCACAATAACGTTTTTATCGTCATTGGGGTCTTTGGGCAGAAGTAAAATTTTCAGTTCTTCTTCAATTACAGAAATATTTGCTTTTGCCTCTGCATATTCTTCTTCAAGCATTTCACGGAAATCTTTATCCTGCGATGAATCTTCAAGAAGAAGTTTTGCTTCTTCAAAAGTTTCTTTTGTTTTTTTATATTCTCTGAACTTTTCCACAACAGGTGTGAGCGTTTTCATTTCACGCATAAGTTTTTTATATTTTTCCATATCTGCAACCACGTCAGGGTCGCAAAGCATTTCGTTCACAGCTTCAAAACGTTCTTCAACTTTTTCTAACTTATCTAACATTTTTATACCTCATCAGGTCTTATAATTTTTTTGATATTTTTTTCCACTTTCTGGCGGGGTGTCATAACTTCGTGACCGCAATTCTCACACTTGATTTTAAAATCCATCCCCACTCTTGTAACAACAAATCTGTCACATCCGCAAGGGTGTTGCTTTTTCATTATAATTATATCTCCGACTCTTACATCCATAACAAATTCGCCTCCTGATTTTTTATTATATCATAAATTATCTGAAATTGGAATAAGTATTTATAAATAATGTAAAGGGAGTAAGTTATATGTTAAAATATCTGCCTGAAGGCAAGCTAATAAACACAAAAGAAAATATTCACGCACTCAGAACAATTGATTCAATAAGAGATGCTTATAAATCATCAACTATCCTTGAAGGCAGAGTGGTTCTTTGTGATAACGACCACAACCTGCACGTTGATTTAGGTTGCATATCAGGAATAATTCCACGTGACGAAGGTGCTATAGGAATAAGTGACGGAACAACACGCGACATTGCACTTATTTCAAAAGTGAATAAACCTGTCTGCTTTATCATAACAGATTTTGCATTTGATGAATACGGTGATATCTATGCAGTTCTCAGCAGAAAAAAAGTTCAGGAAGATTGCATAGAAAATTACATTTCCAAGCTTCAGCCGGGAGATATAATTGATGCAAAAGTCTGTCATATGGAACCTTTCGGAGTTTTTGCAGATGTAGGTGCGGGAATAAATGCGCTTTTACCTATTGACAGCATTTCCGTTTCAAGAATTCCTCATCCGAATGTAAGGTTTTATTCAAATCAGGAAATCAAAGCAATTGTAAAAAACCGTGATGAATTGGGAAGGCTGATACTTACACACAAAGAACTTTTAGGAACGTGGGAAGAAAATGCAAATAAATTCTCAATCGGTGAAACTGTACCGGGCATTGTTCGCTCCACAGAAAAATACGGAATATTCATTGAACTTGCTCCTAACCTTGCAGGGCTTGCCGAGCTTTGTGAAAATGTATCACCGGGACAAAACACAGCAGTTTACATAAAAAGTATCATCCCCGAAAGGATGAAAATAAAATTAATAATTGTAGACTGTTTTGATGCTGCATATCCGCCTGAAAAGCTGAATTATTTTACCGAAGAAAAACATATTTCCTATTGGCGTTATTCACCTGAATCTTCATCAAAAATTATTGAAAGTTATTTCTGATTTTTTTCGACCGATTTTGACGTTTATTGACAAAAAATATTTATATTGATATACTTTTTACAACAGTAATTAAATATGGTTTTGAAATGCACATGGTAGGGGACGGATTTCCCGTCCCGATTAATTTTTACTGAAATTTTTGCAAGAGACGAATCGTCTGCGCTACGTTGTAAAGCATATCCTGTTTAATAGTTGTTTCAAAAAATTTTTAACGAAATAATCGGTGAAATAAATGAAAAAAGTTTTAAGTAAATCAATTATATTTTTATTGTTACTTACAATCTTATCTTGTTGCAATCTGACTGCTTCTGCTTATATTAAATGTGACGGACATCTGAACAGATATGAGTGGGACGATTACGAAGAAATTATTTTGTTTGATTCCTCCCGTCCCTTCAGTGACTGCTACCACTCAGGCTCTTTAAAATATAAATATATTGAAGAAGACCGCAGAGTTTATCTGGGAATCACTTTAGAAAATGCCGAAAAGAAAGATGACGGGACGGAAGATGTGCCCAGCGAAGTTTATCTTTCTTTCAACGATTCTTCACAGATTATTTTAAGATCTGACTTGACTGCCGATTTTGAAGAAACAGAATTTTTCCTGAACTTCGGCCATTACAAAAGTTACCCTATCGGTGAAAGTTTTGAAATTGAAACTGTTTTAAAAGAATTGAATTTTGAAGAAACTCTTACAATAAAAATTCAGTTCAGAGATTCATCAGGTGTAACTTCTCAGAAATATTCTGTACAAATCAAAAGTGAAGAATTAAGAGAATCTGAATCTGCTTCAGTTGCAGAAAAGCAAACATCAAAAGCTGAAAGAACTACGAAAAAGAAGTCACCAAAAACAACCAAAGAAAAGGAAACAACAACAAAATTAATTACTGAAGTAATATCAGAAAATTTCAATGATTATTCTCAGACTTTAAAGAAAAGCAACAATTCTGTACTGATTGTAAGTATAGTTTGTGTTATAACATCTGTATCTGCATTAATAATCACGTTGTTCAGAAAAAAATAATCAAATAAAAAAGCTTGCCGTAAAGGTTGTGTCCCTGAGTGACACCGCCTGAACCGACAAGCTTTTTTGTTTACTTAACAAGTTCTGCTTCGTTTATTGTGTTTTCATATCTTTTTCCGTACCAGACTCTTTTGTGAGCATAATCAACCCAATCATTTGTTGAAGATTTTTCAATCTTCAGAGTCGTTGTTTTTTCTTGAGGAATCAGATATGACGGATTGAAAAGATTTTCAAAATATTCATACCAATCATAGTTTACATCAAATATTTTTTCTTCCTGTGACGGCAAAGCAATCATTGCTTTCTGATATAACAACAAATCTTCAAACACTTTATTATCATCAAAAAGGCTTACAAGATATTTTACAACATCTTCGTAAAAAGCTTCAAATTCAGCAGCACAAGAAAGGAAAAGCCCTTCATAAAATTCCCAATAAATATCTCCGAAACGCTGGTCTGAAAAGCACAGGTTTCCTTCGCCTTTCAAAAAAACTTCAACACTTGCAAACACTTTATCAAGAATTCTTTTTATAACTTTGCTTTCATTTACAATCCAATCGTAAAGTCCCATATAAAAATCATAATATGATACATTTTTTGCTTTTCTCAGATAAATAGCAAAAAATTTCAAAAGACCCAGACTATGGAAACTCTGAACACAGACTGAAAAACGGAAAGCTTTTTCCCATTCCTGCACACTCAGTGTGCTTGTTTCTACAACAATATCAGAACGTGAAGCATATTTCATATCTTCGCTGACACGTGTGTGAATCTGACACAGAAGAGATCTTACTGTTTTGATTTTATATTTTTCAACAAACTCTTTTGTATACATTATTGTGTTGGGTAAAAACTCGCATCTGTAAACACTTACATTGCTATGCTGACCCGCTTCGATAACTTCACAAAGACCTCTGCAGAAACTGTCAAATGTTTCACCGGGAAGGCCTAAAATCAGATCGGTATAAGTAAACATACCGCTGGTACGATATCTGGCAACCTGTTGGGCAAAATTATTGACAGACATATTTTTTCTGCCTACAATCTCCAGCACTTCAGGTGACATACTCTGAACAGCAATTGATACACCACGGTTTAAGTCTGCATCTTCAAGTTTACGCAGAATTCTGTAAGTCATATCATCTTTGTTTTTCGCTGCAGTTGATTCAAATCGCTGGGGATAGCCGTATTTCTTTTTAAGTTCAACAATATACTCTGCTATTTCTTCATCTCTTTCAAGTATTCCGAAATTTGAATCTGCACAGAAACAATATGAAATTTTATGTTGTGCTAACCAATCAAGTTCACCTTTTACTTTTTCCATAGGAAATTGTCTGAAACCTGATTTATTCCCTCTCCAACAACAAAAAACACATCTGTAGGGGCATCCTCTGTTTGTTTCGATAACCGTATCAAACTGTATGTTTTTATATTCAGGATTATCCACGATATAATCAAACAATCCCATAGTATAAGGTGACGGAAAATCTTCAAGAGGCGGACCCAATTCTTTTTTTGTCTGCACAGCAACACCGTTTTTTCTGTAAGAAATATTGGGTACATTTTCTAAATCTTCCCCTGCCGAAAGAGCTGTAAGAAGTTTATAAAAAGTAACTTCCCCTTCGCTGTGCATAAGCAGATCTATAAAAGGATATTCTTCCAGATATTCTGTATCGTCAGGAACCTGAACACCACCGAAAGCAACAATACATTCCGGCCATTTGTTTTTCACAGCCTCAGCCAGTGCCAGATTGTATTCAACGCTCCACATATAATTTGAAAATCCGATAATGTATGGATTTTCTATTTCTTCAAGTGCTTTATCAATGGGCAACTTTGTGAAAATAAAATCGCAAAGATTATACTCTTTTTTTATATCTTCACGTGAAAAAGAATATGCAGCTATTGCCCCTACCGCATACGGAAGATACACTGCTGAAGGAAGATATGATGACTCAGAAAGCGCATTATTCGGTTGTACAAAATATACGTTTTTCATTTTTTACCCTCCTTACAGAATTTATATATTTTCAGCAGTTCTGATTGTCTTTTTATTTCTTCTTCCGTACCAGATTATTTTCTTTGCATAACCTTCCCAGTCAGAGGGAACATCTGAAGCCAGAAATCTTGTTTCTGTTTCTTTCTTTTCAAGCTTTGCTTCACGGTTTGCAAGAATATTATAAAAATAGGATTTCCAATCGTAACTGTATTTTTCAGTAACGTCATTACCATAGGGCGTTACAATCATATTTTTCTGGTATGACATCAGTTCTTCCATGATTTGTTTTTCAATATTGAACTGTGAAAGGAATTCTCCTGCTTCTTCATAAAATTCATCAAGTTTATAAATATAATCAAGAAGCATTGCCTCTTCATAAGGCCATGTTATATCACCGAATTCACGGTTGATATACGATAAATCAACTTCGCCTTCTGCTGTTGATTCAATACATTTGCTGATTCTTCTTATTGTATCGCCAATGACACCTTCACGGTCTGCAAAATAGTTGATGAAAGAATCATAAAAACTATAATAAGAAACTCCCATTGCATTGTGAAGATATATTGCAAAACATTGGAGAAGTCCGTGGCAATGAACGCTCTGGATACAGGAAGAAAAAATTGTAGCCTTGACAAGGTCAGGAGCACTCATTGTTGAAGTTTCTATAATATATTCAAGTCCGCCTGAAAAAACTGCATTTGAAATTGCACAATGGTTGATGTTCAATTTGTTGATTGCAGTTTTTATGCCGAATTTTTTCATATAATCTTTGTTTGACAAAGTGGAGTTAGGATAAACTTCACATCTGAAAACATTGATAGAATCGTGCTGACCTCTTTCAAGAAGTTCGCAGATTCCTTCTGAAAAACTTTTGAGAGTTTCACCGGGCAAACCTAAAATAAGTTCTGTGTATGTGGGGATGCCTGCTTTATGGTAAAGTTCAAGCTGTTCAGACAGTTTATCTTTATTCATATTTTTTCTTGAAATATTTTCAAGCACTGTTTCTGACATACTCTGGAATGCAAGAGAAACACCCTTGCTCATTCCCACATCATTGAAAAGTTTATTTATTGTGAAAATTCTGTCTGTTTTATTTTTTGCAAAACAAGCACCGAATTTATCAGGAAAACCATTTTTCTTTTTCATGAAAACTGCAAACTCTGCAATTTCTTCATCACGTTCAAACAAACCGAAGTTTGAATCAACACACATACAATAGGAAATGTTGTGTTCTGAAATCCACTCTAAATCTTTTTTGACTCTTTCCATAGGGAAAAGTCTCATGGGTAAATCATAATCACACCAATCGCAGAAAGAGCAGTGGTAAGGACAACCTCTGTTTGTTTCAAGCTGAGCATTGAATTCCATATTTTCAGGCACATTAAGAAGTTTATCAAACACACCTGTAAGATATGGTGAGGGGTAATCTTCCACACCTTCTGCTTTATCTTCTGTTTTTACTATTTTCCCTGTTTTTTCTCTGTAAGAAATGTTGGGAATTTCACCTAAAGATGTACCATTATCCAGGGCTCTGAGAATTCTTGTGAAAGGTATTTCACCTTCGCCGAAAATCAGAATATCTATAAAGGGATATTTTTCAAGGAAATCTGAATCTCTGGCAACCTGATGTCCACCAAAAATTATTGTTGCCTGAGGATATTTTTCTTTGATACATTTCGCCTGTTCAAGGTTATAATCATAATTCCAGAAATAATTTGAAAAACCCACTATTGCCGGGTCTTTTATAGCCGACATCACTTCTTCAGTTTTATCTTCTTTAAAGATTATGCCTTTAAGTTCGTATTTACTGTTTATATCCTCAAACTGCAATGCGTAAGAAGAAAGAACACCTACTGCATAAGGAAAATAAACAGAATTCCCAAGCAAAGTATTAGGCTGAATAAAATAGATATTCTTTTTCATACACTTCACCACACTTTAAACTAAAAATTTCAATCAATATACTCAATTTTTTTAATTATATTCTGTCCGCCTTTTCTTCCGTACCAGACAATCTTTTTTGCATATTCAGGCAAATCAGAAGGAGTATCTGAAGAATCGATTTTTATTCTGTGTTTTCTTTTTACCAAGGGATGATATCTGTTTTCATAAACAGAACGGAAATAAAAATAAAAATCATATTCAAGCTCAAGCTCACATCCTTTTGAAAAAGGACTTTTTACAATATTCTTCTGATAATTTATAAGGTTTTCAAACAAAACTTTATCATCAAAATATTTTTCAAGGAACTCATTTATCTCTTCATAGAACTTATCATTATTTCTCATAGCTTTCAGGAAAGCTCCTTCGTCAAGGGGCCATGTAAGTTCACCGTAATCAGGTTCGGTACATGTAAGTGAACCTGAATTACCAAGAACTTCTCTGTATTTTTTCTCAAGCCAGCTATGAATTTTTCCGCAGATGCTTTCTTTATTCTGCAATGACCAGCAAATCAGGTCTTCATAGAATTCGGAATATTTTATTCCTTTTTCATAGTAAAGATAAATTGCCACAGACTGCAACAAACCAAGGTTGTGAAAAGCTCTTACAAAAACTGCAAAAATATTGCTCTTTATCCACATTTCTCTTTTCATTGAAGATGTGGAAACAACTATTCTTGAAAACTCCGTAATATCTTTTTTGTCAGGAACAACGTGATACTGATGTTGCTCTGTCACAGCATATTCAATTTCGTATTTCTCCATATACTCAGGGTCGTTCATAATAGAATTCATCAGAAGTTCGCAGTTGAAGAAATTGATTGACATATGCTGACCGCATTCAAGAAGCTGTTCAATACCGTCACGGAAACTTTCGTAAGTTTCCCCCGGCAGGCCTAAAATTATTTCAGAATAAGTGCTTATTGAATTCTGATTATAAAGGCTCATCAGATGATGGAAGCTTTCAATAGGCATATTTTTTCTGTAAATGTTATCAAGCACATTCTGATGTAAAGACTGGAAGGAAAGTGTTGCACCTTTGCACATTCCCGCCTCATTCAGTCTTTGATTTATTTTGAAAACTGTTTCGGAATTGTTTTTTGAATATGTTGCCTGAAATTTCTGAGGATAACCGTTGATGCTGTTTCTGGATATCATATATTCAATAATATCTTCATCTCTTTCAAAAAGGCCGAAGTTTGCATCCGCACAGTAACAATATTCAATTTTTTTGTCTGACATCCAATCGATTTCCGCCTTGACAGTTTCCATATCATAAAGACGTACTTTCGCCTTTTCATTACCCCAATCGCAAAAAGCACATTTATTGGGGCAACCTCTGTTTGTTTCAAGTATTGCAGAAAATTCAAGCTCTTCTTTTTCAACAAGTTCATCAAAATATCCTGCAAGGTAAGGTGAAACTCTTTCGGGAATGTTTGCTCTGCACTTTTCGGTAAAAATCAATTCTCCGTCTTTTTTATACATAATATTTGGAATTGATTCAACATCTTCTTTTCCTGTAAAACTGAGAAGAAGTTTTTTGAAAATTTCTTCCCCTTCACCGAAAATACAGTAATCAACAAAATCTGTTTTTAAAATATCGCTTTCACGATTTATCTGATGTCCGCCGAAAATAATTCTGCAATCTTTAAAATTTTCTTTGATTTTCTCTGCTAAAGCTTTGTTATATTCATAGTTCCATACATAACAGGAAAAGCCTATTGCATAAGGGTCTTCAAGAGAAGCGACAACTTTGTCTATATCTTCTTTTTTATATATAAAAGATTTGAATTGGTATTCACTTCTGATTCTTTCATTCTCAAAAGCGTAAGCAATAAGAGAACCTGCAGCATAAGGGAAATAAACAGAGTTTCCGTATTGGGAATTAGGCTGCACCATATATATGTTTTTCAGAGTGAATCACCTCTTTTGCTTTTATAATTTTTCTATTACATTCGGCATACTTGAAAACATCATTCTTCCGTTTCTTCTGCCGTACCAGATTATTTCCTTTGCATATTCAATCCAATCAGATGTTCTGAAAGGAGTGTAAAATCTGTAAATCACATCTTCTTTTTCAAGAGGAATATATGAGTTGCAAAGAATTGCATCAAAATAATCTTTGAAATTATATCTGAAATTCAACGCATAATCATCGTGCATAGGTCTTAAAACCACTGCCATCTGATAATTGAACAATTCATTTAAAAATTCTTCATCGTCTATATATCTGCCGATGAATGTTTTCATCTCTTTATAAAACTTACCGGAATCATAAAGGCAATGAAGGAAAACTGCTTCTTCCAGCGGATAAGTAATTTTTCCGAAAATATCATTCTGATAAGTCAGACCGCTTTTTCCGTCGACAAAATTTCTGAGTGTTTCTGAAACCATTTCAAATAATGGTTTGCAGAAATCACTTTCTTCTTCAATAAATTTATGAAGTGCAGAATAAAAATCATAGTAAGAAATATTCTTTTCTTTTCTCAGATACATTGCAATGCACTGCATAATTCCGAAGTGATGGAAGCTCTGAACACAGGTTGAAAATTCATTTGCTCTTATCCATTCATCAACACTCATTGTATCTGTTCCTACAACAATGCTTGATGCACCTGATAAAACATCATCCATACTTTCACAATGATATTGGTTAAGGGAAGTTGTAACAATTTTTATTTTATATTTATCAATATATTCTTTACTTGCCAGAGTTGAGTTGGGCAGAAGCTCGCAGTAATATGCGCTGACAGAACTGTGCTGTCCCAATTCAAGTGTTTCACAAAGACCGTGGCAGAAAGTATCAAGTGTTTCCCCGGGCAAACCTAAAATAAGTTCTGTGTAGGTAGAAATTCCTGCATTTCTGTAACGTGCAATCTGAGAAGCATACTGGTCTTTTGAAATATTCACTCTGCCCACATTTTTAAGCACTTCAGGTTCAAGGCTCTGCATTGCAAGAGTTGCACCTTTGCCTATTCCGTGGTCTGCAAGGAGTTTGTTTATTCTGAAAACCCTGTCCATTTCGTTCTTTGCATAAGATACCTGCAAACGGTTGGGATAACCTTTTGTTTCTTTCAGTTCAACAAGCTTGTTTGCAATAATTTCGTCACGTTCAAACATACCGAAGTTGGCATCAACACAATAAACAAATTCCATTTCATGCTCTGCCATCCATTCAAGTTCTTTAAGAACTTTTTCAAGAGGAAACAGACGCACCTTTGAGTTAAGTTCACCCCAATCGCAATAACAGCAATTATAGGGACAACCTCTGTTTGTTTCAAGAACGCAGGAAAATCTGTATTCTTTATTTTCAAGAATCTCGTCAAAAACACCTGTAAGATAAGGTGAAGGATAATCAGAAATTGTTATTTTCTTTTCTTCTGTCTGCACAATATTTCCGCTTTCATCTCTGAAAGAAATGTTGGGGATTTTTGAAAAATCTCCCTGCTCATCAAGGCAGACAAGAACATCCCTGAAAGCTTCCTCACCTTTTCGGTGAATAAGAATATCAATAAAAGGATATTTTTCAAGGAATTCAGTTGTGGGTGGTACATGGTGACCACCGAATTCTATAACACAATCAGGATATTTCTGTTTTAATTTTTTTGCATATTCAAGGTTATAGCTGTAATTCCAGATTGAATTTGAAAAACCTACCAATGCAGGATTTTCAAGGCTTGCGATACTTTCATCAATATCTTCAAGGCTGTATATTATTCTTTTGAAATCATATTTACTTTTAACCTTTTCGTCATTCATGGCGAATGCTACCAGCATACCAACTGCATAAGGCAGATAATATGTGTTACCGTAAAGGCAGCTTGCCTGAACAAGATATACGTTCTTTTTCATATACTCACCTGATTAAACAAATAAATCAATTTTTTTAATTTCCCCAAAATTATTTTTCAATGTTTCTGCAGAAACACCGTCTTTCATTACTGCCAGCAGATATCCCCCGCCACCTGCTCCGCAAACAGACACTGCATCGGCAAAATCTTCAAGCAACCTTTCAGTAAGGCTGTCGATTTTTTCATTGGATACCAATGGTGAAATCTCTTTAAGCAGATAAAAATGCTCATTAACGCAATTCAGAAAATCTTGGAAATTATCATTCTCAATGCTGTTTAAAATTCTGTCATTCAGCTTACGGATTTTTTTATGAGCCTGCAGAGAATTTTCATTCTTCGCAAGATATCTGTTCACAACATCGCTTACAATAAATCTTCCGAAATGCCTTTGCCCTGTGGGAACAAGAACAAATTTTTCTGAAATGAAATTTTTAAAGTTTTCAGAAAGTTCCAACTGAGATATCTGAAGTTTCTGTTCAAGTCCGGACTCAGTTGTGGCAATTTTCATTCCCGGCAGAAGTCCTCCTGCCTGGTCCTGCCAGCCACCACCTGTGCGCATTATCTGTTCGGCAACAAAAACCATTTCAAAAATTTCTTCGTCTTCATACTCAAAGCCAAACAATTCACCAAGAGCCTTAAAACAACCGCCAAGTAAAATACTGCTTGTACCAAGACCCGAACCTTTATCTATGCCTTTCACTTCAGTTGTTAATCTGAAACCGTTTTTCAGAACAGTTTCTTTATTTATTCCCATAGTTTCAAGAACTGCTTTATGCAAATTAAAATCAGATAAATCATCTTTCTCATCAAAAAGATAACTTTCTTTTGTTCCGTCACTGCAGAATTCAATAATTTTTTCTTCAAGTTTTTCGGCAATAACTTTTATTGGTTTTTCACCGTCAACAGTAATTGCCATATTTACAACCTGCCCCCCGTTGTCAACACAATAGGGCATTGCGTCTGTCCATGTGCCAGAAATATTAACTCTTACCGGCAGAGAAATTTCAGCTTTTTCTTTTTCGCAGGAAACAAATTTTTCAGTCTGTTTTTTTGAAAAATATTTATTTATTATTTCTTCTCTCTTTTTAAGATAAACTTTGTTTGGTTGATATGAATTCATATCTTTAATATATTTGCAACGGGAAAAATAATAATTCACATCAGCATTTTCGGTGCAATATGAGAGGCTGAACTTTTCCTCTTCAGCTTTGGATATGAATTTTTTAAAAGAATCCGTATAAGATTTTCCTTTATAAAATCTCGGAACATCCCAGAGTTCTTTTCCGTTTAATTTTTCTTTCGGATTTTCATTTATGTCGCAAACAATTGCCACATAACTTCCGTCACAAAGTTTTATTCCGCAAACTGCACTTGAGTTTTCTATTTTGACTTCATCTTCAAAAGTAATATCACTTACTATGCAGTTTTCACCGATAACACAACCTTTTTTCAAAATAACATTGTCAAGCATTGTGTTTTTTTCTATAACACTTTTTTCACTTATATAACTGTTTATCAGAAGATAATTTTCTTTTCCTGACACAGCAAATATATTTTCCAGGGATTCTCTGAGAGAACCGAAATGCACAAAATCCTGACCCTCTGCCATAGCAACTTCAAGAGAAAAATCTGATAAAATCTGAAGTAAAACTTTTTTAACTTCAGCGTGCTTTTCATTCTGATAATCTTCAGAAATTTCTTTGCATATTTTTTTTGCCAGTGATGCCACAATATCAGGGTAAAGATTCAAATCTATTTTATTATCAACAAGAGTGTTTATAATTTTGTTTTCCGTTGCACATTTTTTCAAAGCCAGACAAAGGTCTTCTTTAAAATAAATTATCCCTGTATCAACAAAAACTCCGCTATAACCATATTCTGCACTTTTTCTTTCAAGCTCTTTCTCACTTGTTTTGTGGGGATATTCCTGAAGAATTTTTTTATCATCAAAAAACATAACTCCGTGTCTTGAGCCTGTTTTATAATCTGTTTTCACTGCAATACCAAAATTATTTTTAAAATCATTTTTAAAGTTTTCAGTATCAACAAGAATATCACTGCAACAAACCACAACACCTGAGTCTGCACCGGCAAGTAATCTCTTACCATTTTTTATCAATAATTCAAGCAGAGAAATAACGTTACCATCAACCATCAGATTTGCAAAAAGCTTACCTCTTACAGCATAGTTAACAGAGCGCTTGCTCATTCCCCCTGAATTTATTACCAGCAGTTTTTTCCCCTGCTCATAATATTTTTCAATAACACTCAGAAGTGCCCCGCCGGAACCGATTCTGCATCCGAAATCTTCATCGCAAACAACAAAACTATCCTGAACATATCTCTCATCAGAATCAGAGATAAGTTTTTTACACAAAGATTTCTGTTCTTTTGTTCCGACTGTAATAATTACAGCATCATGGCGGCTTTTCTTCATTCAAATACCTCTTGGGAATAAATCTGACCCTGATAAATTATTTCCGTTCATTTCACACTTAAATTACGTTCATAAATCTTGCAAGGTTATCAACATTTTCAAAGAAACATCTTACCGCAATACAAAATACCAAAACAATAACAGCTGCAAAAATTAATTTGTGTTCGGAAATTATTTTATTCACTTTAATTGCAGAAGCTTTATTTTCTGTGTTGTTAAGTGTTGCAATAAATACAACCGGCATAATATAGTTGATTGTATATGACGCACGGCTTCCTTCAATAAAGAAAAATCCTGTAAGAGAAACAATGTAAGCTATTGCAACTGCAACAGTTGTGGAAATTGCATACACTTTCTGACCATCTTTAAACAAGTTGACAATCAGCATCACGCCAAAAATCAATGTAGGAACTGCAAATAATAAAAGGCCGATGTTTTCATATTCAACATCTTTATAATTAATCTGCTGGAAAAATGAAAACTCTTTGATAAAAGCTTCAAAAGCAGGATATTTTTCTGTAAAGAAATTATTCAGTAACACACCTGCGCCAACACTTATTACAGAAAGGATAAGCACAATAATATTCAACATCTTCTTGAATATTGTTGTTATATCTTTGAAGAAATAAATCAGAAGTGCAGGAACCACAAACAGGAAAATTGCATTCTTAACCAACAAAGTTGAAACAAACAGGAAAACGATAAGTCCAACTTCATCAGGAAGTATTTTCTTTTCACAAAGTCCGTTAAGAACAAAAAGCAAACCGAGAACAATTACAAACAAACTTATGCAATCTGCTTGTTTAGCAAACAAGAAAGGTTCTGCAAGAAGCAACGCAGAAACATAAGCCACGTCTTCACCAAACTTTTTGCCAAGCTTTGATATAACAAGAGCTCCCAACACTGCAAAAGCTAAAAATAAAACAATCAGTGTGATTTCTCTTGGTGCATAGCTGAACTCCAACTTATAAAAATCATCTACGCCGATATATGTTCTGTCAGTTAACAAAAATGCTCTGACTAACACAAAACTAAACACAGTTAAAACTGTTAACAAACCATATTTTTTTGTCTTTTTAACTTCACTCATAGCAATTACCTCTTAAACTACAATCGGAGCAACTATTACCATAAAGTACAGAATAACAGCGACAGCTCCAATAAAATGCTTTTTAGCAAAGCAAGCAACACGACTGCAGATATTTACTACTGCAGGATTTCCCTTTGCAATAAAATAAATAATCAATCCGAACTGTACAAAAATGTTGTTATAGAAAAGTTTTGAGAATTCCCATGAAAGAACAAGAGGAGGAATAATAACGATGGGAGAAATTGCACAGAGGAAATAAATAAACTTCTGGAATTTAGCTTTTTCTTCTTTAATAACTTTTTTCCAGAAAATACCTAAAAGTGTATATGCAGGCAATGCCAGAATCACAAAGTTAAAAATAAACTTATTGCCCATTCCGAAACCTTTAAAATATGTTTCTATGGATGCTTCTGCAAGTTTTTCCAAAGGCTCAAAGAAGTCAATCAGCCACATATTAACAAAAAGATTATATGTGCTTTCGCTAATCTGTCCATCATAACGTGCAAAATAATATTCAACCATTTCTCCTGCATTTGCAAAACCTACCCATTTTTCTGATATGGGAGCAAGCAGTGCAAGTGCAATGATAATAACATATGTTACGCACGGAAGAATAAAGCTTGTACGTTTACCGCTGGAATAAGCTTCCTGTAACAAAATAATTGCCAGAAGAATCATACTTGTAAAAACAAATATCGGGTTAACCATTGTTGCTATTGCGCAAATAAAAGGTGCCACCCATTTGCCAAGCTTTGTGTCTGCAAGATAAACGCCAAACAGTGCCAAAGCCCATACAAGTTTATCAAGTTTAATATCAAGATAATAATATTTGTAAGGCATAGGAATCATAAATACGAGTACAACAATAAATAAAATCCACATAAGCCTGTCTTTATCAAGCCTTACTTTGCTTAATGCCTTGCCTATACACAAGGACATAGCCAGCATCAATAAAGCTGAAAAAATTGTTACTACAAGCCTGGTAATATCATCCGTAACGGTATCTGTAAACCAGCTTATAACCTCGCCCACAAGGCCTCTTGATATATAACCGTGGTCATAAGTATAAAGATAATGAATAAGATAATAATTACCTGCTGATGGTATAAGTTTACATAGAATGCAGTAAAGAAGATGTCCGCCAAAAACTATAAAGGGGAACAAATAGCAAGTTATTGCCGAGGAAAAAATGTTACCCTTCAGAGGAAGACCTTCTTTTTTTTCTTTGTTAAAAAGCATCTCGTTTCCCTCCTGAAAATATACATACCTATACATATTTAATAATATCACAAACACTGTCTAAAGTCAATAGAATGCAACCTTACAAAGAAAAAACGGCGTAGCCAAAAGCTATGCCGTTTAGTTGATTTTTTTAATTAATCTTCGTCTTCTTCTGCTTCTTTTCTTCTCTTTCTCTCTGCAAGTTTTTCAGGAATAACATTGAGCAAAGTAACAACAAGAACAATAATTGCAGTTACAACGAAAATACCACCGTAACCAAGACCGATATTCGGAAGAGCATCTAATAAATTCTGTAAGCTGATATTAAATTCAAACATTTCTTTCTACCTCCTTAACCACCGTAGAACGCAAGGATAAGACCGCCAGCAATAACTGAAGCAATCTGGCCTGAAACGTTAACACCGATTGAGTGCATAAGAAGGAAATTCTGGTTATCTTCTTCAAGACCCATCTTATGAACAACACGAGCTGACATGGGGAATGCTGAGATACCTGCTGCACCAATCATAGGATTGATTTTGTTCTTTCTCAGGAAAAGGTTCATAAACTTTGCAAGCATAACGCCACCAACTGTGTCGAAAACGAAAGCTATAAGACCTAAGCCCATAATGAGAAGTGTCTCTACCTGAAGGAATTCGTTTGCAGTCATCTTTGAAGCAATTGTAATTCCGAGGAAAATTGTAATAAGGTTTGCAAGAACATTCTGTGCAGTTTCTGAAAGTGAGTTAAGAACACCACATTCACGGATAAGGTTACCAAACATAAGGAAACCAACAAGTGCAACTGAATCGGGTGCAATCAAACCAACAATAACTGTAACAACGATGGGGAACAGAATTTTTGTTGTTTTTGAAACTTTCTTTCCTTTGTAAACCATCTTGATTTTTCTTTCAGCTTTTGTTGTGCAAAGCTTGATGATGGGTGGCTGAACAAGGGGAACAAGAGCCATATATGAATATGCTGCCACCATAATTGCAGGAAGATATTTTGAACTCAGAGTCTGTGCAACGAAAATCGCTGTGGGACCGTCTGCTGCACCAATAACAGCGATTGAAGCAGCATCATTAGGTGCGAACCCTAAAAGTGAAGCCATACCAAGTGTGAAGAAAATACCAAACTGTGCCGCCGCGCCAAAGAACATAAGCTTCGGATTGGTAAGCAACGGTTCAAAGTCAATCATTGCACCGATACCGATAAACAAAATAAGCGGGAAAAGTTCACCATGTTCGATACCGACATCAAATAAAATGTTAATAACTTCTTTTGCACCTGAGAAAGGCAAGTTAACAAGAATTGCACCAAATCCCATGGGTAACAAAAGAGATGGTTCCATTTCCTTTTTGATTGCAAGGAAAATAAGCACGCCACCGATAATCCACATTATAAGCATCTTGAAGTCAATAGCCAATAATGTTTCATACAAAACTTTAAAATTTTCCATAAAACATCCTCCATTTTTATAGTCGCAAACAGAAATTTGAATTTTTCCATTCACAACCTCTTCCAGTATATCATTATACTTTGAACAGCAAATTATGTCAATAGAAATAGCAGTCTTTGACAATAAAATAACATACAAACATTATCAATAAAATAACTCGATTTTCATATAATATTATTGTTTTTCGGATATTTTTCAAAAAAGGCTTGACAACACTAAAATATTGTGATATCATAAACTACGCTTTAGAGAGCAAACAACATATTTGGAGAGATACCGAAGTGGTTATAACGGAACGGTCTTGAAAACCGTCGTACGGCAACGTACCGTGGGTTCGAATCCCACTCTCTCCGCCACTTACAAAAAAACAGCAAATTTCGGTTTGCTGTTTATATTTTATAAAGAAGTAACGCTACCAATGGAGAAGTACTCAAGTTGGTGACGAGGCGCCCCTGCTAAGGGCGTAGGTCGGCTAAACCCCGGCGCGAGAGTTCGAGTCTCTCCTTCTCCGCCAAAAACACAGACATCCAATCGGGTGTCTGTGTTTTTTTTTGTAAAATTTGAATGTAGGAGAGACTCGAACTCGGATAATCCATGTGCGACGGTACGCCGCAGGCGGAGGAGCACGGATATAAAATAGGATATTTGCGAAGCAAATCAACAAGGCACAGCCTTGTTGAGTCTCTCCTTCTCCGCCAAAAATAAGACGGTCTTTTGACCGTCTTATTTTTTATCCATTGCGAAAGCAATGGTATATCATCACGCATCAGCGTGTATATCATCGCCGTATGTGTATATCATCAGCCGCAGGCTGTATTTCAATTTCGCAATGATGATATGCAAAACTTTGTTTTGATGATATGCAATTTTCAATAAAATTGATGATATACACGGCTACGCCGTGATTTTTTTGCAAAAAGACGAAATCGAGCGCCGGGCGGCGCAAGAGGGGAGTCTCTCCTTCTCCACCAAAGAATAACCGTAATCTTGAAACAAAGGGATTGCTGTTTTTGTGATATTATTTCTTTAGAAAGGCGGTGATCGCATGAAGAACGAAGATGTAAAAATTGAAAAACGCCATATTTGCAATTCTAATCTTTCAAAAACAGAAATGTGGTTACGCAATCAAGCAAAGTTGGGATGGAAACTTTCAACAGTTAAGTCGGGCGTTTTTTTCGATTCTTTTGTTTTTACTAAAGGAAGTCCTTGTGATTGCCTATATTTCGCGACTGCTTCTTTCGCCAAGCTTCCTAATTTGCAAAATACATCTTTGGGTGTGATAAATTATATAAAAAATACATACGGCGGAAAAGATTTATCAAAAAAAGAATTTAACGACTGGATTTGCATAAAAAGAACCAAAATAACCAATATTGAAGATATAATGAAAAATCTTCAACTCCGTGAAAATTGTATCAAAAAAGAATATCTTATATATTTTATGGTTTTCGTCTTGTTGGCTTTTGCAATGTTTGTAGTTGGATTGCTTTCTAGTGCGGCGTTTTTATTTTATATGATTTCTGCTGTTATGGGAGTAATAGCAGTATTTCCTGCGGTAAAACTTATTGTTCATAAAATAAATTGCAAAAAAGCATATGCTGATTTATTTAAAAATTAATATGTATCAAAATTAGGGTTAGTATTTCAAAATAAAGGCATCCGAAAGGGTGCTTTTGTTTTTATTTTTTTCTCGAATTGTCGTTCTTTATAAAAAACAACACTTGAAAAAACCGAAGAAAAGAGGTATAATTAACGTATACAAGGGGGAATGCTTATGAAAAGAAATTTTAAAAAGTTGATTGCCCCGATAATTGTTACGGTGTTTCTGATACTGTATTTTATTGTGTATTTTGGTTTTTTGATTACATTGGTAACCGGATGGTTAAAATACCTTTTGGGCATTGTTCCTGTTGCGTTTGCGGCAGTTACTGTTTATGTATGTATTGAAAGAATAAAAGAAATAAGGAGTGGCGAAGAAGATGATCTTAGTAAATACTGATTACATCACAGGCAAGGAATTTGAAATGTTGGGTTTGGTGCGTGGAAGCACAATTCAAAGTAAAAATATCGGAAAAGATATTACACAGAGCTTTAAAACACTTGTGGGCGGCGAATTAAAGGCTTATAACCAGATGATGAATGAAGCCCGTGCTCTTGCAACAAAACGAATGGTTGAAGAGGCAGAACAGCTTGGTGCTGATGCGGTTGTTAACATCCGTTATGCATCTGCGGCTGTTATGCAGGGTGCGGCTGAGGTTATTGCCTACGGCACAGCCGTGAAATTTATATAAAATAAAAAAATTGTAATCAAAACGAAAATCCTGTCGATTCTTTTCGGCAGGATTTTTTTTGCTATTTATTTAATTGTATAAGATGCAACATATTTTGTATCATCGTTAAGCATAATTTTCGGCTCATTCTGTACAAATGTTACATTCAAGCCCTTTTCTTTTGCGGTCAGCTCAAAATGACACAGTGCGATGCCCATATCTGTCATCTGCATATCGAGTTTGCCCTCGTGGGAGAATTTTTTACTGCGTCTGAGGTAGAAATGTGCAGTATTATCTGCCACAACAACCCGCCATGGCTGTTTGTTTACAGCTGACGGAGCAAGTCTTACCATTTCCAGCGGTTCTTTGAATTTGCCTGCTTTTTCTTTTGTCAGGGGAGTGTCAAATGAGCCGTCAAAGAATAATTCTTCAAAGGGTAAGCGTTCATCGGCTTTTATTGCCTTTCGCATCATGCTTTCTTTTAATGACATCTTTTTTGCAGTGTATCCCAATGCGCTTGCACAGGGCATTATTTCGTTTTCGTCAAGATTCATAGCCTGTTCATATGCGGCGCGGTTCATTGTGCCTCCCAGCCAGACTGTTCCCACGCCCAGGGATTGTGCGTAAAGCACCATCGCTTCAAAGGAATATCCAAAAGCAACGTTTGCATTTTCGCTGTATGCAATTTTGCCGCCTATATATAAATCCGTTCCGCTTACAACAGGGCAGGTAAGACCGTCTTTCTCTGCATCAAGAAGTTTGAACTCAACGGGGATGTTATAAGGATTTT
>JAZSJD010000069.1:0-44350 GCA_045534165.1 Acutalibacteraceae bacterium
TTGAGTTCTTTAGCTCTCTTTGCAAGTTCAAATTTACCGAGTGTTGCACCGTTTTCAGCTTCAACTCTCATTTCGAGGTTTTTCTTTGTGCTTGCTGTTACAACTTCACCGAGAAGCTCTGCAAATTTTGCAGCGTGTTCAGCTTCTTCTAAAGCTGCTTTTTCCCAGTAAAGACCGATTTCGGGATAACCTTCTCTGTGAGCAACTCTTGCCATTGCAAGGTACATACCAACTTCTGTGCATTCGCCCATATAGTTTGCTCTGAGATCTTCAATGATATCCATGGGAGCACCATCTGCAACGCCTACAACGTGTTCTGCTGCCCAAGCTCTTTCAGCTGCCTGCTCTACAAATTTTTCTGCAGGAACTTTGCACTGGGGGCATCTTTCGGGAGCTGCATCGCCTTCGTGAACATAACCGCATACTGAACATACAAATTTTTTCATAATTTTTTCCTCCAAAGTTAAATTGATTTTATTTTAATTTTTAATTCTGACAATTTTCACAGATACCGATGAATGTTAATATATGACTTGTAATTTTTGCTTTTGAGTGTTTTTCTGCATCGCTTTCAACTTTTTCGAACATTGGCATTTCAATGTCGTAAACTCTGTTGCATGATGTGCAATGTAGGTGGTAATGGTTCTGAGGGTTTCCGTCAAAGTGGTCTGCACCACCGTAGGATAATCTCATGATCTGTCCCGTTTCTGTCAGGAGGGAAAGATTTCTGTAAACAGTTCCCATGCTGATGTTTGGCATTACCTGCCTGAGTGACCAGTAGAGTTCGTCAGCGGTGGGATGGTCTTTCCTTGAACAGAGTTCTTCAAGTAGGGCATCTCGTTGTGCGCTGTGTTTCATGATTCTTTCTCACCTCGCTTGTTTTAATATCAATATCGATAACTGTTACTATTATTATAACTGATTTTCACCATTTGTCAATAGCTTTTTTGAAATTTTTTGAAAAAATTTTTATATATTGAAAAATACTTTCATATATATAATGTAAAAAGCTTTTGGAGGTATGACGTGAAAAGGATATCAGCAATTGTATTATGTTTATTTGTATGTGTGCTTTGCGGGTGTGATGCAAAGAAAGAAGAGACAAAAGAAGAAGAGATACGAGCAGTATGGTTGAGTGTTTATGATATGGGAGAGTTTAAAGGCGTAAGCGAAGGAGGATTTACAGCCAAGGCAGAAAGAATGTTCAGAGATATTGCAGAGAGAGGATTTAATCATGTTTTTTTACAGGTAAGACCTTGTTCGGATGCTTTATATAAATCAGAAATTTTCCCCTGGAGTCAATATATTTCCGGTGAACAAGGTTTATCTCCCGGTTATGACCCACTTAAAATCTTTTTGAATGTTGCCCATTCTTATAACCTGAAAATACATGCCTGGATAAATCCATACAGAATTTCTTCAACTTCAACCGATATGAAAAATCTGTCATCAGATAACCCTGCAATAAAGATGTATAAAGAAAATCAGGGGGATATTTATTTTGCAGAAAGAGGCATTTATTATAATCCTGCATCTTTAAAAGTTCAGAAGCTTATTCTGGACGGAGTACGTGAACTGGTAAACAACTATAATATCGATGGTATACATATAGATGATTTCTTTTATCCGACAACAGACAAGGCGATAGATGAAAAAGAATATACGGAATATTGCGATAATTCAGGGAAAAGCACTTTGGATGATTGGAGAAGAGAACAGGTAAATGTTTTTGTTTCGGGTATGTATACATTGGCAAAATCTTTAAAAAAAGATATTATTGTCAGCATAAGCCCGTCTGCAGATATTGATGCAGATATGGACATACATTATGCTGATGTGAAATTATGGTCACGTCAGCAAGGGTTTTGCGATTGGATAATTCCCCAGGTTTATTATGGCTTTAAAAACGAAACCATGCCTTTTGAAGAAACAGTTGAGGCCTGGGGTGAAATAGTTACCCACAAAAATATAAAACTTATTATAGGTATGTCTGCATATAAATGCGGAGAAGAAGATTATTATGCAGGAAGCGGAAAAAATGAGTGGGCGAAAAATAATGATATACTTTCAAGACAACTTGAAGTCATAAGACAAAAAGAATGTGATGGCTTTTCTTTATTTTCTTATAACAGTTTGGCTGTTCCGAATTATGTTATGGAAGAGGAATGGAAAAATTTTGAGGAAGAAATGAATAAAATCATTTCTTCCTCAAAAGAGCAGATTTAATAAATTTGCTTAAATACAGTGCGGGTAAAGTTAATACGAACCATGCGGCAGAAAACAAGGGGCAAATCTGTCCTAACAAATTGAATTTCTGTTGTGAATAATCCCACACATTCAGGTGGAGTGTTCTGTTAACAATACATCCTACCACAAATTCAAGTGCAGTTATAATTACACATCCCACAAAACATTTAAAAAACAGATTTTTTGTTTTAAGTCTGAAATTTGCAATGTGAATCAGAAGAAATGCAACACCACCCGTAATACTCATTGTCCAATGAGTGAAGCCACGGAAAATAATTTCAATAAGACTGTAAATAATTGCACCGACAGAAAATACTATTAAAATTTCTCTATATTTTTTCAAAAAAATCACCGGGAATATTTTTCCCGGTGATAAGCATTTTATTATGAATTTTTAGCGTAAATTTCCACAAGACCTTCTTCAACCAACACCAGACTATATTTGTTCATATCAATTTTTGTGCGGTTTTCATTTGCACTTTCATATCGTGTATCAAGAACAACGTAGTCAGTATCTTTCACACAATATTCAATTTCGTATATTTCATTTCTTTGAGAGAGATACGGAATAAAGAAAGTTGTTGAAAGAACAGAAGCATCTTCGTCAATGGTGTCAAGAGCTGCACGTATTTTAACGTAATCTTCTTTGTTTTCCGTTAATCTGTTTACATAAATAAATTTCGGGGAAATTGAGAAGATAAACATAATGATTGAAAAAACTGCTGCAGCCGGGGAAATGTATTTCTTCAGGTTTTTATCAAGTGAAGAAAGGTTTATAACTGAAAGGTAGAACAGCACTGCCATTGAACCATAGACATATTGGAAGAAAATAGAGTGTTGGTATACATATGCAGACATAAGGTTAATTAAAACCAAAGGACCGACAAGGATGAACTGTGACCATTTCTTTGAAAGTATGGGAAGGAATCCTAAGGGCAAAAGCATAAACAAGATAAACAAAAGTTTTTCGGCAGATATGCATTGTGAGATAAAATAAGCAGGATTCTTGAAGATTGTAATAATAACGTCTGCAAGACCCAGGTTCTGGTCTGTGATAAAATTATCAAATCTGCCGGTCATTGCACCTTCGCCGAATGTTTTCAGGAAAGTAACTGCAAAAACAAAATAAGCTACTGATGAAAAGAACATTACAGCACCATGAAGTTTTTTTCTGCCGGAAAAAATAAAATAAAGGGCAATAAAAGCAATGTAAACGGCAGCATCTTCTTTGATGGAAAAAGTAAGCAACATAAAAATATACATCGGTATGTGCTTTTCTGTTTCAGCAAAATATAACATCCACAGGATAAAAGGAAGTAAAAATGCGTTTTCATGGAAGTCATACATTGTACCGCCTGCAAGGGCAGGATAAAAAGAGGCAGAAATAATAAGTAAAACAGTAACTTTGTTTGAAAGTCTGAAATGACGTGCCAGAAGATAAAGAGGAATAAGTCCGCTGCCTAAAATCAATGCCTGGCAAACCTGCAATGTTATGGGTGAAGGGAAAATAAAATATACGGGTAAAAGGAGATAATAAACAGGGGAAAGATGTACTGCAAAGTGTGAAAGAAGCTTTTCTCTTTCACAGGTTGTCAATGGCACAAATTCTGTTTTAAGATAATAAAACATCTGAGAAAAAATTCCGAAATCAAAGTTAGGTGTTGAGAAAGTAAGGTAACGACAAACACCGATAAGACCTGTTATAAAAGTTACGGAAATAATCACCATGGCAGAAATTCCCACTGTGAATTTTTTTGACGGTTCTATTATTTGTTTTCTTCTCGCAAATCGTCTTACTGTGTAAACAACAGAAAGAAAAGCAGGAAAAAGAACAGCAATGCAATAATATTGGTTTGTGCTGAAAACAGAAATTAATCCCAGATAAATAAGAGAAGATGCAGCAAAAATCCAACCATCCACATCAACTTTTTTTATAAAAATATCAGTAAGCGATATTAAAACATATGCCAGAATAAAAAATATAACTGAAAAGATAAAGTCGGTTTCTTTTACAGCTTCCATTGTGGTGGGAGATGAGGTGGTAATAAAAAAGTTTACTATTCCCATTATACTCCAGGCAGAAAACAATCGGATAAATAAATTCTCACGGTTTTCTTTTTGGAAAAAAGCAGATATTTTGCTTGTCATCTTATCCCTCCTTTACATTGATAATTTTTGAAATATATGATAATATTATTCCGGTGATAAAAATGGAACATAAAATTGTGTATCTTAAAGAAATTGATTCAACAAATACTTATGCAGCAAATCTTTGCAGAAACGAAGCAGATTTGCCGCGTGCTGTTGTTGCTGAATTTCAGACAAACGGTTCAGGCAGAATGGGAAGAACATTTTATTCTCCTGAAAACGTTGGGATTTATATGACATATATTCTGGATACAAAAAATGTGGAAACACTTAATCTTATAACAACTTGTGCAGGTGTTGCTGTTGCAGAAGTAATAGAGGAAATCTGCAAAATTGAAACAGAAATCAAATGGCCAAATGATATAATAATTTCTTCAAAGAAAGTATGCGGAATTTTAACAAAACTTATTACCGAAAAAGGAAAAATTACTTTTGCATTAATCGGAATCGGGGTAAATGTTCTCAATGAAGAAAAAGATTTTCCCGAAGATATAAAGGATATTGCAACTTCTCTCAGAATTGAAACAAATAAAGTTTTTGACAAACAAAAAATTATTGATAAAATAATTGATAATCTGAACGATATTTTCATTAATAAAAAAATATCTGAAAAAGAAATTGTAAAAAAAGCAAAAGAAAAATCAAATATGCTCGGTAAAAAAGTTTTTGTAAAAAGCGAAAACAAAGAGTTTCTTGCAATTGATATTTCATCAGACGGCGGACTTGTTGTGCTTGATGAAAATGAAGAAAAAATTATTCACAGTGGAGAAGTTGAACTTTTTTAAAGTTTCTTAATCCATTTGTATCTGTTGGTTTTTATGAATGCAACGGGACATTTTAAAATCTGGTCTGATTTTAAAGCTATGAAAACGATTTCCGGAGGGAATTTAAATACAAAGGCACAGAGTGCAGCAACAGGTAACACAAAAAGCCACATAAAAATGAAATCGTTTTTCATAATGAAAGTTGTGTCACCACCTGAAACAACAATACCTGTCAGACAAGACATCTGATAAGAAGTGCCTATTACGGTAACACAAAGGATTAATAAAAACCTTGTTGCAAGCTGTTGTGCTTCGGGGGAAATATCATAAAAAGAAAGAATAAGATTTTTTATACAGAAAAGGAAAATGCTTGTTAAAATTCCTATGGAAACATAAATTATCTGTAAAGTTTTGATATATGGTTTTATCTGATTTCCTTTATTTTCTCCGATCATTTTACTTACAACAACACTTGAGGCGTTGGCACAGCCATACACAACAACGGAAATAATCTGAAAAACTGTGGATGCAATACTTCCTGCGGTTATTGAGGATTGTCCTAAGTGACCGAGAATTGCAGTCTGAAGTGCCATTGCAAAACCCCACATGGTATTTGAACATAAAACAGGAGTGCCTTTTTTCAGGTAGTCTTTGAAAAGCTCTCTGTCGATTTTTCCGAAATCAGACAGACGGAGTTTTATTTTTTTATCCTTGAATCTGATATAAATAACAACAATTATAAGTTCAACAATTCTGGAAATTGCAGTTGCAATTGCAGCACCTTTTGCACCCATCGGGGAAAAACCGAGACGACCGAAAATAAGAACATAGTTAAGGCATATGTTTATAATCAATGTAGAAAGAGAAACATAAAAACCAATTTTAACTGTTTCCACACTTCTGAGAGCTGAAAGAAGTGTGTTTGTTATTGCAAAAACAGGATATGTAAAACAAATTATTTTTAAATATTTAACACCCTCTGCAACAACTTGCGTTTCATTTGAAAGCAGAGATAAAATTTGCTCAGGGAAAATCAGGACAGGAATAAAGATTACAAGAGATAAAACAAAAGCTGTTTTTACAGCAATGTTTGAAATGCTTTTTATTGTCTTTATATCTTTGTTTCCCCAGGCGCGTGAAGAAAAAATAAGTGTTCCTGCACCAACGCCAATTACAATCATTTGCAAAAGAAACTGAATCTGGTTAACAAGTGCAACACCGGATAATGCTTCTTCCGAAAATTGTCCTAACATAATGCTGTCGGCAAGGTTTACACCAAAAACGATAACATTCTGCAAAGCAATTGTAAAAGTCATTGTAAATAAGGAACGATAAAACTGCTTGTCCCGAACCATTTCATCACCTCCACGAAATCTATAAAGAGTGTACTTTATTATAAAGAAAAAGTCAATAAAAAATAAATTATTAAAACAGTAGAAAAATTGTATATAAATGTGGTATAATAAAATTTAAGATTTTCAATTGAAATGAGGTCATCAATATGTTGGAAAATTGTGAAAAAATAGAAATTGCCAATGGCGTTAAAGCCTGCTTTGTAAAGGCAGACCATTTTAAAACAAATGTAATGAGTGTACATCTTGTTTTGCCTGATAACGGGGATGTGGAAGCAAATGCACTTCTTTGCTATATGCTCAGAAGAAGGAGTGCAAAATATCCAACAATGACTTTGCTTAACAGACGTCTGGCAGAGCTCTACGGAGCATCTCTTGCCTGCGGAATTTCAAAAAGCGGCGACAGTCAGGATATCTGTTACAGAATAACATCTGTCAGCGACAGATTTGCTTTGTCTGATGAAGGCATCTCAAAGGATTGTACAGAACTTCTTCTTGATATTTTATTCCAACCTAAGTTAGAAGACGGACATTTCTGTGAGGAAGACATAGAACTGGAAAAAAGGCTTCTCATTGAGAAGATTGACGGAGAATTCAGTGAAAAAAGAATTTATGCCCGGGACAGACTTATTGAAGAAATGTTCAAAGGTAAATCTTATGGCGTGGGCAGATTCGGCAGACGTGATGAAATAAAAAATGTTACAGATGAACGTCTTCTGAAAGCCTGGAAATCATATCTTGAAAATGCGATAATACAATTTAACTTTGTGGGAGAAACTGACGAAAGCGTGGTGGACCTTCTTAAAGAAAAGTTTTCAGCAATAGACAGAACAAAAGTGGTTGAAATTGAAACAGAATTTGAACCTGTTGCCAAAGAAGTGAAAAAAGTTGATGAAAAACTTGCTGTAAAACAGGGCAAGCTTGTAATGGGATTCAGAGCAGGCACAACAGAAGCGAAAGATAACTTCTTCCCGGTACGTGTTATGATAGATATGTTTGGCGGTGGTCCTTACTCAAAATTATTTATGAACGTCAGGGAAAAATTGAGTCTGTGTTATTACTGCTCGGCTCGTCTTATAAGAGACAAGGGTATTGTTCTTGTTCAAAGTGGTATTGAAGACGAAAATGAGCAAAAAGCAACTGATGCAATTCTTGCAGAGCTTGACAATATGAAAAACGGCAGATTTACAGAGGAAGATATAGAAAATTCAAAGAAAGGTCTTACAGATGCATATCTTTCTGTGGGTGATACACCGGAAAGTATCGATGCGTGGATTGGTGCAAGACCTCTTGAAGATATAATTGAGTTACCACAGTATTTTGCAGAACAGGTTAATCTGGTAACAGCGGAAGAAATTCGTAAAGCGGCAGAAAAAATCACACTTGATACAATTTATATGTTATCAGGTGACGGTAGCGTTTCGGAGGAATAATTATGGAAATCAAAGAAATAAAGAACGACCTTTTAGGTGAAAAATATTATAAAATCAAGCATACTTCCGGACTTAATATTTATGTTTTCCCAAAGGAAAATTATTCAAGCACTTATGCGATTTTCGGAACAAAATATGGTTCAATAGATACGGCTTTCAAAAGAAGCAATGAAGAGAACTTTACAGAAGTTCCTGAAGGAATTGCACATTTTCTTGAACACAAACTTTTTGAAAGTGAAGAGTTGGATGCTTTTGAACGTTTTGCAAAAACAGGTGCTTCAGCAAATGCATATACATCATTTGATAAAACCTGCTATCTGTTTTCTTGCTCAGGAAACTTCAAAGAGAATCTTGATATTCTTCTTGATTTTGTCAGACATCCTTATTTTACTCAGCAAACAGTTGAAAAAGAGCAGGGTATTATCGGTCAGGAAATAAGAATGTACAGAGATGTGCCCGATTGGAGAGGTCTTTTTAATCTCCTTTGCGCTATGTATAAAAATCATCCCGTAAGAATTGATATCGCAGGAACGGAAGAATCAATTTCAGGTATCACTGCGGACCTTCTTTATAAATGTTATAATGATTTTTATAATCTTGGCAACATGGCATTGGCTGTTGCAGGTAATGTTACTGTAGAAGAAGTTGTTGAATCAGCAGACAGACTTCTTGTTAAGGATGAGGATTTTTCAATTGACAGAAAAGTTTTTGAAGAGCCGAAAGAGGTTATGACAGAATATATTGAAGAAAAACTTTCAGTTGTATCTCCTATCTTCTCTCTGGGCTTCAAAGAGTCATGGGAAACACCTGAAAGAACACTCAAAGAAGAGCTTTTGGGAAATATTATTCTTGAAGTGATTGCAGGCAACACATCAGATCTTTATAAAGAACTTATAGATGCAGAACTTATTAATCCTACTTTTTCAACAGAATATTTCACAGGTTTCGGTTACAGTTCAATGATGTTTTCAGGTGAATCTTCAGACCCGAAAAAAACTTGTGAAATTATAAAAGAAAAAATCCGTCAGATCAAATCAGACGGAATTGCAAAAGAAGATTTTGAAAGAGCAAGAAAGAAACTTTACGGAAGAGAAATCATGTCATATAATGACGTGGATGAACTTGCTAATAATCTTATTGCAGCAGATTTTATGAATGAAGGCTTATTTGATGAGTTCGAAACTCTCAAAGTTCTGACTTGTGATGAAGCAAATGAATTTCTTGAAAAAATTCTTGATGAAAAATATTCAGCTTTGTCAGTAATTCTTCCCGCTTGAAAGGAAAAAAATTATGAATAACTTCACAACAGTTTATTTTAAAGGACTTGAAAACGGGTTCCGTATTCCCTCAGTTTTGTTTGAAGCGGAACTGCCTGTAATAGGTGAAATTTCAATTAAATGGTATGGGGCAATTATTGCTTTTGGCTTTCTCCTTGCAGTTTTGTTTGGGGGAAGACAGGCTTATAAATGGAGAATGAGTATTGATAAAATGCTGGACGTTCTTCTTTTCGGAACAATAGGAGGCATTTTAGGTGCAAGACTTTATTATGTAGCTTTTGAATGGGATTATTATTCACAGCATCTCGGAGAAATATTTAAAATCTGGAATGGCGGACTTGCGATTTACGGAGGCATAATCGGCGGACTTTTAGCTGCATTTATTACTTGTAAAGTCAATAAACTTAATTTCTTGAATCTGCTTGATATGGCAGGTATGAGTTTGCTTATCGGTCAGGGTATCGGCAGATGGGGTAATTTTATGAATCAGGAAGCTTTCGGAATAAACACCGACCTTCCCTGGGGTATGAAAAGCGGAAAAACAAAGGAATACATATTAAATAATATGGAAACTTTTGCAGAAAAAGGTTTTGAAATGGACCCTGACGGATTTGTTCATCCCACATTTCTCTATGAATCCCTCTGGTGTCTTTTAGGTTTTGTGATTCTTTTTGTTATTCTGAAAAAATTCAGAAAATTCAGTGGACAGATTTTCCTTTGCTACGGAATCTGGTATGGCGTAGGCAGAACGATTTTTGAAGGCCTGAGAACAGACAGCCTTTATATCGGAAACACAACTATCCGTGTTTCACAGCTTTTGTCAGCAGTTGTAGTGTTGGTATTTTTAGTAGCACTTATAATTTTCCTTCGCAAATTCATTAAAAATCCGAAACCCATTGAAGGTGTGGATTTCTTCCCTGAAGGTTCAAGAATCCCTAAAAAAGAAAAACTTGCAATGGTGAAAGAAGCAGAAGAAAAAGCAGAAGTTACAGAAGAAAACAAGGAGGAATAATAATGGCGGTTATAATGGACGGAAAAGCATTGTCGGTAAAACTTAAAAATTCTTTGAAAGAAGAAGTTGCCGGAATGGTGAAAAATGGTGTTGAACCTTGTCTTGCCGTTATTATAGTAGGCAATAATCCGGCGTCAAAAATTTATGTTAATAACAAGAAAAAATCTTGCGAAGAACTTGGCATAAAATCTTTGGAATATGCATTGCCTGAAGATACAACCGAAGAAGAACTTCTTGCACTTATTGAAGAGTTGAACGAAAACGATGGTGTTGACGGTATATTATGTCAGTTGCCATTGCCCTCACACATTTGTGAGAAGAATGTAATAAATGCAATTTCTCCTGACAAAGATGTAGATGCTTTTCATCCATCAAACGTGGGTCATATTATGATAGGTGACTACACATTCCTGCCTTGTACTCCTGCTGGAGTTATGGAGATTCTCAAGGAATATGAAATTGATGTTTCAGGCAAAAACTGTGTTGTTGTAGGCAGAAGTAATATAGTAGGCAAACCTATGACCATGCTCTTGCTTAAAGAAAATGCAACAGTAACTGTTTGTCATTCAAGAACTTCTGATATTGCTGAGTTCACTAAAAAAGCCGATGTGCTTGTAAGTGCAGTCGGTAAACCCAATCTTATAACTGCTGATATGGTCAAAGAAAATGCAGTTGTAATTGACGTTGCTATAAACAGACTTGAAAGCGGAAAGATTTGCGGAGACGTTGATTTTGAAAACGTAAAAGAAAAAGCATCTTTTATCACCCCTGTTCCCGGTGGGGTAGGTCCTATGACTATTGCAACACTTATGAAGAACACTGTTACAGCTTCAAAAATGCACAATGATATTAAATGAAATTAATTAAAAAAACTATTGACAAGCATATATCTTGGTGATATAATATTTAAGCCGCATACCTCGGGTTCCCAAAGTTGGTGCGTCCACACCCGCAGTTGTCAGTAACTGGAAGAGGGTAGCGAGACTATATGAAAGAGGTTGAAGAACCAATGTACGCAATTATCGAAACCGGCGGAAAGCAGTACAAGGTAGAAGCAGGCGACGCTCTCTACATTGAAAAGCTTGATGTTGAAGCAGACTCCGAGATTACCTTTGATAAGGTTATCGCTGTAGGCAAAGAAGATGGCATTGTTGTTGGTGCTCCTTATGTTGATGGTGCAACAGTAACAGCTAAAGCTATCAAAAACGGCAAGGCTAAGAAAGTGGTAGTTTTCACTTACAAGTCAAAGAAGAACGAGAAGAGAAAGAAAGGCCACAGACAGCCCTACACTAAGGTAGAAATCGCAGCTATCAATGCGTAAGACTTAATGATTACCGTTAAGTTTTTTACCGAACGCAAAAGAATCCGTGGCTTTGAAGTCAAAGGTCATTCAGGATTGGCTGAAAGAGGAAACGATATTTTATGTGCCGCAGTTTCTTCAGCTTGTTATATGACAGTAAACACTTTAACCGAAGTGTTAAAGGTTGATGTTGATGTGCAGGTAAATGAAGATGGGTATATGAAAGCAGTTGTTTCTGATCTGACAGAAGAAGCGGAAAATCTTTTGAAAGGTTTTCAGATTCATATTAATGCGTTGGCAAATGATTACCGAAAAAATCTCAAAGTAATTTATGGAGGTGCAGAAAATGCTTAAAATTAACATTCAGTTATTTGCTCATAAAAAAGGTATGGGTTCAACACGTAACGGCCGTGACTCAGAGTCAAAAAGACTTGGTGTAAAAAGAGCTGACGGACAGTTTGTTCTTGCAGGTAACATCCTTGTAAGACAGCGTGGTACACACATCCATCCCGGTGCAAACGTAGGTAAGGGTAAAGACGATACACTCTTCGCACTCACAGACGGTGTTGTAAAATTCGAAAGAGTTGGTAAAGACCGTAAAAGAGTTAGCATCTACGCTGAGCAGTAATTAATACTTAAAAGCGTTTTAAAGCTGTTTCACTTTTGTGAAACAGCTTTATTTTTTTTTTGTAACACCTTTTCGGTTTCACCATATAATGGAGTGTAGGGTGAGGGAAAACCTCATCTGAATTGAAAGGAGGAACTGAAATGTGTAACACATTATTCGGCGGAAACAACACTTGGGTTATCATCCTTATTCTCATTCTTTTGTGCGGTGATAACAATTCTTACGGTTACGGCCGTGACGCATCTTGTGGCTGTGGCTGCGGTCGCGATGCATCTTGCGGTTGCGCAAACTCTTGTGGCTGCGGTTGCTAAGTAGCTGAAAGCGATAAAAAACCCCTTGCTGAAAATCAGCAAGGGGTTTAAACATAAATTGTTTAATTAATAGTTTTCAGCTTTAATTTCAAAATATGCTTTAGGATGTGCACAAACAGGACAAAGTTCAGGAGCTTTTTTGCCAACAACAATGTGTCCGCAGTTGCGACATTTCCAGATAGCATCGCCATCTTTAGAGAAAACAACACCTTCTTTGATGTTTTCAAGAAGTTTAAGGTAACGTTCTTCGTGTTCTTTTTCGATTTTTGCTACACCTTCAAAGAGTGCTGCAATTTCATCAAAACCTTCATCTCTTGCTTCTTTTGCAAAACCTGCATACATATCAGTCCATTCATAGTTTTCGCCTGCAGCAGCATCAGCAAGGTTGATTTCTGTTGAGGAAATACCGCCGTGAAGAAGTTTGAACCAGATTTTTGCATGTTCTTTTTCGTTTTCAGCAGTTTCAAGGAAAAGAGCTGCAATTTGTTCATAACCATCTTTTTTTGCTTTGCTTGCATAGTAGGTGTATTTGTTTCTTGCTTGTGATTCACCTGCAAATGCAGCCATAAGATTGGCTTCTGTTCTTGTTCCTTTGAGTTCTTTCATTGTTAATAGCCTCCTTTTTGTTTATAGTGTTTGCTTTTTAATGGATATTATTTCTTCAATCGGAGATTTTTAAAAAAATCTTTAAGGATTGAAGAGCATTCATCTTCGCAAACACCTTTTATGATTTCCGGCTTGTGGTTATATGGCAAGCCGAAAAGATTTACTACACTTGCACAGGAGCCGGCTTTTGCGTCATCCGCTCCATATATAACTCTTTTTATACGCGAATTGATTATAGCACCTGCACACATAGGGCAAGGTTCGAGTGTCACATAAAGGTCACATTTCCACAATCGCCAACCTCCCAGAGTGTTGCAGGCCTGGTTAATTGCTTCAATTTCTGCGTGGGCAAGAGCGTTTTTGTCAGCTTCTCGTCTGTTTCTGCCTGTGCCTACAATTTCTCCGTCGCAAACAACAACAGCACCAACAGGAACTTCGCCTGCTTCTGCTGCTTCGGCAGCCAGTTTCAGAGCTTCTTTCATATAAAAAATATCGTCTTTCATAATTACCATCCGAAAATTGTATACAAAAGCATCCATAAAATCGAAATTATCATTGGGATACTGAAAATAAATCTGGAAGTTTTTTCTTTAACAGATATAATCCGTTGTGTATTGCACGTAAGTTTTTGCCTTTTTTTGTTTTTGACGAAAAATATAGAACAAATTATTCCTATTGCAAAAATAACAATAACTGCAATAAAGTGGATTTCATTTGCTAATTCTGAATTTTTTGTATTGAGAACATTTATAAAAACGTAATAACCGTTGTTAAGCGCATGCACGATGACTGATGTCCATATACTTTTTGTTGAAATAGTCAGATAGCCGAAAATAATTCCTGCGATAAAGGCAAAAATTCCCTGAACAGCATTTCTGTGCATAAGGCCAAAAACCAAAGCAGTCATCACTATTGCAAATTTATCACCATATTTTCTTAATGGTTGCATAGTAACTGCACGCATTGTGAATTCTTCAATAATGGCAGGCGGGACTATCATTGAAAAAGCAAATAAAAATAATGGTAAGCCTGAAGTGGGGACATCAATTTCGCCTGTTGACGTTAAGGTGATTCCGATTAATTGAAATAAATCAGAAACCCATCCGGAAACGTAGTCACCAATAAAACATAGCATTAAGCCAAAACCTATTGCTGACAGAAAAAGTCCGGGTGAAGAAAATTTTTCAAATGATTGTTCTATGCAGGCTTTGTCATCTTTATCATAAAAGATATAAACAAGAAAAAAAGGAAGAAACAGAAAAGCAACATTAAAAAACAGTTCTATTGAATATTGTAAAATATTGTTGGATAAATAAAAATCATAAATGCCGAAAATCTGTAACGTGGTTGCTAAAACAAAGGGTGCACAAAGAAATGCTAAAATGCAGATTCCTATGTGGTTGCTGTGGCTTTTTATTTTTCTTTTAGCTTCTTTTCTGAAATGAAAAGTATAATCTTCTATTGATATACCTTCGTTTAAGTCGTAGAAATTATTATCCATTTCCAAACACCCTCCTTCTTTATTTATTGTGTCAAAAATGCCGCTGAAATTCATAAAGAATGAACACAGCGGCAGATTTTTATACTTTGATATTATTTACCGGTAGTTGTTTCGAGAGTTTCAGGGTTAACCCAATCAACGTGATAATTTTCGTTTTCGTTAAGGTTGAAAACAACTGTCTGGTCGCCGACAGATTCGAAATTGCCTTTACCTGTAACATCAGCAGTAACTTTAATTGTTCTTGAATATGAAGCTTCAACGATTCTGTCTGTTTTTCTTTCTACTTTACAAACAATGCTGCCACCATTATATTCAACATCATAATCGCTGACTGCAAGAAGGTCGTTAGCGTCTTTAAGCTCTTCAAGAATAGCTTCTTTATCGTTTTTATTAAATACTTTGCTTAATCCGTCTGCTTCAAGGGGAGTAGCATCGTCTTTGAATTCGATTGTGATAATGAAGTGGTCATCTGTCTGTGAGCAAGATGCGAGCTTAACCTGTCTGAAATCAACAACACTTGAAGCACCTGATAATTCGATGGGATAAATTTCCACAACGTTGCCGATTTTTCCGTTTTCTACGCATTCACGTCCGTCAAGGCCTCTTTCGTAGAATTCGCCACCGGCATGGCCAATTATAAAGTCTACAACTGTGGGCAAAGCAGCTTTGAGATTGCTGTTTTCACATTCGAAATCGTGTGCAGAAAAATCTCTGCTCATTGTTACGTTGTAAATATTTTTTGTGTCTTTGAGTGTTTTTGAAACATCGTTGAAATATTTAACAATTTCATTGATTGTCTTGGGCTTTTCTGTTTTATTGTCATAGGGTTCAGTTGTTGATGTTTCTTCAACAAAGATCTCCTGAACCTTGTCTGTGAGAGAACAAGAAGCCAGAGTGAAAACTATAACGCCGGTTAAAATAACGGCAAGAATTTTTTTAACAGAGCTTTTCATAAAACATCCTCCTTGAATAAGAACAATATTATCAAAGAACATTGTATCACAAATTTTCAGAATTTCATAGCTATTTTTAAAAATTTTTGGAAAAAATAATAAATTTATTTCTCATCATACAGAAAAACGGCTGAAACAACAGTTTTTAAGGCTGTTTCTATGGTTTTTACTTTCATATCTTCGGGTGTATCTTCTGCTTTTTCGTGATTTTCTCCCAAAGAAGTGATTGTTACAGCATCAATGGAATTATCTGATAAAACTGAAGCATCAGAAAAATATTTGCCCTGAAGAGCACTGTTGCCGATTTCTGTTTCTGCATCTGATGCACCGCTGAGGATGAAATCAATAGCTTTTTCTGAATTTTTAAACTTGATAATTCCCAGATTTTCCTCTTCGCATGCGATTGAATCAAGACAAATTCCGACAGTAGGAATATCAGAAAAATCAGATGAATGGTTTTTCATATAATTCTTAATGCCTGCTGAATCATATTCATGAGCACCTGTGATAAGTGCGCAGATTTCAGTGGAAGGCAACTGAATGTTGTTGTCTTTGAAATATTTGAGCACTGCAACTGATGCGAAGGAGCCGGAAAGATTTTTTGAAGCTCCTGCTGAGAAATCTTTACTGTCTGCAATAAGAGGTATTATTGCGAAGGGCACAAAAATCAAAAGTGCTAAAGTTGCATATTTAGCTGTTCCGAGATTTACAAAAACACCTTTTGATGCGTTAAGGAAAGCAACAATTATTGTGAATAAAAAACCGGCTATTGTAACTATTGTAAAGGGAAGAGCTTTGAATTTGCGCTTAGGAGCAGAATCACTGTGAGCGAGAAGAAGAACTCTTTTTTTAGCTTCGCCATCTGCTTTTCTTACTGCAAAAACGTTAGAAGACTCTGCCTTTTTTGCAATTAATTTGTTTAAAAAACCTGTAAAAATATTGGCTACACCCAAAAGAACGGAAGCGGCTGCGATTATTACCGGAATATTGTTTTCACCGAAAATACCGATGCAGTCCATCACAGTAAGGATAATTGCCACAGCCAGGAAAACAAGGGTGAAAATGTTTTCGCTGAATGCATTTGTTTTTGAAAAACCGAATTCTTCAGTTTTAACACTATCAGCACAAGATTCCAGTTCTTTCACAAGATGTTTCTGAAGCTCTTTTTCGCTATCACTGCCTGCAGATCTGGATGGAAAATTTTTGCAGGCGTTTTTTGCCTGTCTGTAAGAGTAGTTGACATACTCTCTGATTTTTGAATCATAATTTTTAACGCTGTCTTTGGCTTTCATAAGAAAAACCTCCAATATTATTTATCTGAGAACATAGCCGATTTTTTTCATTGTTTTATCAAGAGTTCTCTGGGAAATTCTTGTTGCAATGTCGGCACCTTTGTTCATCATTTCTTTGAGCATTGCCTGGTCCTTCATATACATTTCAAAGTTTTCACGGATAGGACGGAGTTCTTCAACAACTGCTTCACCGACTGCTGTTTTGAAATCACCGTAACCTTTCCCTGCAAATTCTTTTTCAATTGCTTCATAGTCAAGTCCTGTGCAGCAGGAATAGATGTTCATAAGGTTTGAAACACCGGGTTTGTTTTCTTCATCAAAATGAACGGATGCTTCACTGTCTGTAACAGCAGAACGCATTTTCTTCATAATTGTTTCCGGTTTGTCAAGCATAGAAATAAAGCTCTTTACATTTTCGTCTGATTTGCTCATTTTCTTTGCAGGGTCCTGTAAAGACATAATTCTTGCACCTGTTTTCGGAATATATGGTTCAGGGATTGTAAATACGTTTCCGTACATTCCGTTGAACCGGTTTGCAATATCTCGGGCAATTTCAAGGTGCTGTTTCTGGTCAGCGCCGACGGGAACAAAATCAGCCTGATATAAGAGAATATCTGCAGCCATAAGAACGGGATAAGAGAAAAGACCCACGTTTATATTGTCAGCGTGTGAACGTGATTTATCTTTAAACTGTGTCATACGGCTCATTTCACCAAACTGAGTGTAACAGTTCAGAATCCATGCAAGCTGTGCATGAGTGGGAACATGGCTCTGCACAAAGACGATGCTTTTTTCAGGAGAAAGACCTATTGAAAGCAGAAGTGCATAAGCTTCCATAATCTGTTTTCTGAATTGCTGAGGCTCCTGCCTTACTGTAATTGCGTGCAGGTCAGCAACTGCATATGCTGCATCAAAGTCATCTTCGAGGGCTTTCCAGTTTTTAAGAGCACCGAGATAGTTTCCTAAAGTGGGAGTTCCTGTTGGCTGGATACAGCTTAATATTTTCTTTTTCTTTTCTGTGACTTCCATGGTTTTTACCTCATTTCAAAATATTGCCGAGAATTTCGATGCCCTTAACGATTTTTTCGTCAGAGGGAGTAGAGAAATTCATTCTGAAACACTGTGTTTTTTCTTCTGCACTCATTAAAAATGCTGTGCCGGGAACAACTGCAACTTTATTTTTAACTGCTTCTGCGCAGAAATCAAGCATATCAATTCCGTCATTTAATCTGCACCATACAAACAATCCGCCTTCAGGACGAACGTATGTTACTTTTTCTGAAAGATGCTGGTCGATTGAATCGCACATAAGATTAAGCTTTGATTTATATATTCCGCAGATTTTTTCAATATGCTTTTCAAAGTCATAATTTTTCATCCAGTTATATACAATAAGCTGTGTAAGAATAGGTGTGTGAACGTCTGTTGCCTGCTTGCCTACAGTCATTTTTGCAATAATCTGTTCGTTTGCAATAACATAACCTACACGGATACCCGGTGAAAGAATTTTTGAAAAAGAACCACCATAAATTACGATACCGTCTTCGTCAAAACTTTTGATTGAAGGGATATGTTCGCCGCTTACTCTCAAGTCACCGTAGGGGTTATCTTCAAGGATAATAACATTGTATTTTTTAGCGAGTTCGTAAACTTTTTTTCTCTTTTCAAGTGACATTGTAGCACCTGACGGATTCTGGAAGTTTGGAATTGTATAGATGAAGCGTACATTTTTTTCTGTTTTAAGTGCTTCTTCGAGTTTTTCTATGTTTATACCGTCCGCTTCAACTTCAACGCCGCAGAGCTTTGCGTTATATGAACGGAAGCAGTTGAGAGAACCTATGAAAGATGGTGATTCGCAAATAATTGTGTCACCTTCGTTGAGGAGTACTTTTGTTGCAAGGTCCATAATCTGCTGCGCACCTGCAGTTATTATAATGCTGTCTGAATCTCTGCCGATGTTGTGTTTTGCTTTCATGTATGTAGAAATAAGTTCTCTTAAAGGATTATATCCCTCTGTAACACCATACTGTAAAGCGAGAATGGGATCTTCTGATAAAATCTGCGCAGTAATTTTCTGCACTTCCTCAACGGGGAAAGCTTCAGCAGAAGGGTTGCCTGCTGCAAGAGGAATAACGTTGGGGTCAGAAGTAGCCTTAAGTATTTCTCTTATTGCTGAGGGCTTAAGAGAAGAAATTTTGTCTGAAAAAATGTAGTCCATATAATTTGACTCCTTTAGGTATACCTACCGAGTGTAATAATGAGTCATTATACCATATTATAGAAAATAAAGCAAGTTTATTTCAATCTATACATATATTGTCGATATTTTTGTAAATTCTTTTATAAATAGATGATGACAAATGACTTTTTTTATGATACAATATTATGTAATTTTAAAAAACTATAGTATTGGGAGAATTAAAATGGATATTCAAGAAGCTTTCAGATTGATTGATAAGGGTATTTCAGAAAATTTATCAGCAAAAGGTTTTTCAGCTGTTTATCCTCAGGGGAAGAAAACAGATGCTCTTCCCATAAATGAAGATGGCTCAAACATGTATGTTGATTATACTTCAGAAAAAGGAGATTTCAGAATTCTTTATGCTGAGGGTAAATTCTGTTTCCAGGTTTTAAATGAAGATAAAAAAACAGGGGAAGTATCTTTCGTAAGCACTTCAGCTTCTCTTTTTGATGAAGAAAATTATGATGAAAGAGATGTAAAATATATTGCTAATGAATTTAACGATTGTATTGATACAAGATTCAAGAGCAGAGAAGTGTCAAAAGAAACAAAAAATATTAAACTTCCGCCACCGGTTTCTAAGGCTGCTGCAAAAAACGGAAGCAGTTTCTATGATCCCAATACTCTTGCAAACAGATATACAGTTATGTATCCTCAGTTGCGCGATGAATATAAGAAAAACATTGAAAAATACGGTGAATTTCTTCCGGAAGAATTCTTTAAAGAGTTTGGTTCATATGCCATTGAAACAATAAAACAGAACGATAAACAGCAGATGAAAAAACTTTTCAATATGCTCAACGAAATCTACCTTGACGGTACAAATGAAGTTCAGAGCATTATTGTTGTTACAATTCTCGGGCAGATGAACAACAACGATGAATTGCTTGCAAACTGTATTGACTATATGGACCCTGAATTTGCAGCTATCACAATTAATGTTAACAGATATCTTGCAAGTTCAGCAGGTAAAAAAGCACAGAGATTGCTTGATAATCCTCCTGCATATAAGCCTCCGAAAGAAAAGAAAAGAGGCGGTCTTATGCAGACTCTCATGAACCAGCAACAGTAATTTTAAAACATTTAAAACGGTTTTTAGCCACAGACAATTTTTTTGAATATCTGTGGCTGATTTATTGATGCGAGAAAGGTTATGTTATAAATGAAAAAAGTTCTTGTAGTTTTCGGTGGTGTGTCCAGCGAACATGATGTAAGCACTGTTTCAGCACGATTTGTTGCTGAGAATATTCCCACAGATAAATATTGTGTTGTTTTGCTCGGCATTACCAAAGACGGAAAATGGTTTAAATATACAGGAAAAACCGAAAATCTTCCTGAAGATAAATGGGTTGAAGATACAGAAAATCTTACAAAGGCTGTTATATCTCCCGATGCTTCCTGCCACGGACTTATAGTCTTTGAAGAAGATAAGGTTACAACAGAATACATTGATGTTGTTTTTCCCGTTATGCACGGCAAAAACGGTGAAGACGGTACAATCCAGGGACTTCTTCAGATGGCAGGCATTCCCTATGTAGGCTGTGACTGTGCTTCAAGTGCAATCTGTATGGATAAAACTCTTACAAACACTGTTGCAGATTGTGCAGGAATTCCTCAGGCAAAATGGCTTGGCGTTACAAAATATGAATATTCCCTTGACGAAGATAAAATCCTTGATAAAGCTGAAGAATATCTTGGTTATCCTGTTTTTGTTAAACCTGCCAATGCAGGTTCTTCCGTTGGTGTTACAAAAGTTTCATCAAGAGAAAATTTCAAGGAAGCAATGGAAACTGCTTTCAGAGAAGATAAAAAGCTTGTTCTTGAAGAAGGTATTGTGGGTCAGGAAGTTGAGTGTGCAGTAATGGGTAATGACGAGCCCTTTGCAGGTCAGGTTGGCGAAATTGTCCCCGCAAACGAAATTTATGATTTTGAAGCAAAATATATTTCTGATGCAAGTAAACTTTTTATCCCTGCAAGACTTTCAGAAGAAACTATTGAAAATGTAAAAAAAGCAGCTTGCAATGCATATAAAGCTTTGGGTTGTTCGGGCCTTGCAAGAGTTGATTTCTTTGTAAGAGAATCAGACGGTAAAATTATGCTCAATGAACCTAACACTTTGCCCGGATTTACAAGTATCAGTATGTATCCTAAACTTATGAATGCGGCAGGAATTGAAAGCGGAGATCTGCTTTCAAAATTGATTGAATATGCCGAAGAAAAGTGGAGCAGATAAATGGAAAAAGAAGTTGTTATAAAAATTGTTGACCGCCATGAAATGGATGGAGATTCAGACGGACTTGAAACCACACTCATAGGCCGTTTTCAAGGCAATAAAGACAATTATATTTTGTCTTATGCAGAAGACGGGGAGCTTGATGGTTGCAAAGTTACCCTTAAAGTTGAAAATGGCGATTGTATTACAATGACACGTTCAGGTATGTTTGAAACTGAATTGATTATACAAAAAGGTAAAAGGCACAACTGTTCATATTCAACACCTGCGGGAAATCTTATGTTAGGTGTTTTTGCACAACGTGTTGAAAGCAACATTGATGAAACAGGCGGAACACTTGAATTTGATTATACTCTTGATTTAGGTGCAGGTGTGGTTTCGGAAAATTACCTTGTTATAACTGTTAAAGAAGCTTGAAAGGATGTAAAAAGATGTCAAAAATCGTAAACTTAACTCAGCAGCAGATAAGGCAGGCAATTCTTGATGCTATGGGAAAAGCAATCAGTTCAGGTTTGCTTCCTGAAGAACCGATCTGTGATTTTAAAATAGAAGTTCCCGGTGATACAAAAAACGGTGATTTTTCATCAAATGTGGCAATGATGTCAACAAAATCCTTCAGGATGAATCCCAGAAAAATCGGTGAAATTATTCTTGAAAACATAAACCTTGACGGAACATATCTTGAAAGATGTGAAATTGCAGGTCCCGGTTTCCTTAATTTCTATTTAAGCCCATCATACTATTCATCAATTCTTAAAGATGTTCGTGAATGCGGCACAGACTACGGCCGTTCAGATTATGGTCAGGGCAAAAAAGTCAATATCGAATTTGTTTCTGCAAACCCTACAGGACCTATGCATATGGGTAATGCACGTGGTGGTGCGTTAGGTGATTGTCTTGCAGCAATTATGGATTATGCGGGCTATGATGTAAGCCGTGAATTCTATATCAACGATGCAGGTAATCAGATTGAAAAATTTGGTCTTTCACTTGATATAAGATATCAGCAGCTTTTCAAGGGTGAAGATGCAGTTGAACTTCCTGAGGATAGCTACCATGGTGAAGATATCAGAGAACGTGCAAAAGAATTTGCAGAAATTTATGCAGACAGTTACCTTGAAAAAAGTGAAGATGAAAGAAGAAAAGCGCTTATTGAATATGCACTTCCCAAAAACATTGACAATATGAAAGCTACTCTTTCAAAATACAGAATTGAATATGACAGATGGTTCAATGAATCAATTGTTCACAATGATGGTGAATTGAAAGATACAATTGAACTTCTTAAAAATAATGGCCTTACTTATGAAAAAGACGGAGCACTCTGGTATAAAAATATTGAAGTGCAGACAAAGATGCTTCTTTCACAGGGCAAAACCCAGGATTATATAGATAAGCTTGAACTCAAAGACGATGTTCTTATCCGTGCAAACGGTAACCCCACTTATTTTGCAGCTGATATAGCATATCATCGTAATAAGCTTGAAGTAAGAAATTTCGACCTTGCAATTGACATCTGGGGTGCAGACCACCATGGTCACGTTGCAAGAATGAAATCTGCCCTTGATGCAATCGGTGTTGATTCTTCAAGACTTGATGTTATTCTCATGCAGCTTGTTCGCCTTACAAGAAACGGTGAAGCTGTAAGAATGTCAAAAAGAACAGGTAAAGCAATCACACTTGTTGATTTGCTTGAAGAAATTCCCGTTGATGCTTCACGTTTCCTCTTTAATATGAGAGAAGCCGGCTCACAGATGGATTTCGACCTTGATCTGGCTGTTGAACAGAGTTCTAAAAACCCTGTTTATTATTGTCAGTATGCTCATGCAAGAATCTGCAGCATTCTTAAAAAGCTTAATGCTGACGGTATTGAAATCCGTGATTGTTCAGATGCAGAGCTTCAGCTTCTTACAGATGAAACAGAAAAGGATATAATCCGTCATCTTGCATCATTAACAGGCGAAATCGTTGAAGCTGTTAAAAAATATGATCCTGCAAAAATTACAAGATATACAATTGAGCTTGCAACACTCTTCCACAAATTCTACAACGCTTGTCGTGTGGTTTGTGAAGATGAAGCTCTTATGCAGGCAAGAGTTTATCTTTGCATCTGCGTGCGCGATACAATTAAGAATATTTTAAATCTTCTTAAAATCGAAGCACCTGAATCAATGTAATAAAAGTAAAATTTCTTCATAAAATAATGACATCTATATTTTCAGAAGGGGTATCGGAATGAGTAAGTGCGCCTTGGTTTTATGTGAAAAAAAGATGTCAGAAAAAAGCAAGAAAAGTTTATCTTTGGCTGAAATAGTTTTTGTGCCAATGTATGAACTTTTGAAAACATCAATTGAAAAAACTTCCATTGATGAAATGTTTTTCCTTTTTGAAAAAGAGGAACGAACGGAAAAACTTCGGAATTTCATAATTCATAATGAAGAAAGTGAAATTTTCATTGTGCAGGGAACAAGTCCTTTTGTTTCTCCTGACACAATTGAAAAATCATATGAAGAATTTTTGAAAAACGAAAGAAAAATAACTGCGGTTGTTTCGCCCTTTTGTGAATCTTTTTCTGCTGTCTGGATGACTGTTAAAGATTTCAGAAAACATTGTTCTTTAAATACAGATGAAGAAATTTCTCTTGATTATATAATAAGAACATTCAGGGAAATAAATGAGTTCACAAGCAGAAATGATGACGATTTTTTGTGTGCTGAAAATCTGGCTGATGCTTTCAAATTAAGTGAATATAAACGCAAAAAAATTCTTGAAAAATTAATGCGTCAGGGTGTGCAGATTCCATGCACAGATGGTGTTGTTATTGCTGAAAAAGCAGAAATTGAATGTGATGTAAAAATTCTTCCCTCAACAATAATTATGGAGAATACGAAAATTCTACAGGGTGCAGAAATAGGACCTTTTGTCAGAATAAGACCCGGTTGTGTTATAGGCGAAAAAGCGAGAGTAGGAAATTTCGTTGAACTAAAAAATGCGATTGTGGGTAAAGGTACAAAAATTTCTCATCTTTCTTATGTTGGGGACAGCTTTGTAGGTGAAGGTGTCAATATCGGTTGCGGTTGTGCAACAGTAAATTTTGACGGCACAAACAAGCACAAAACAATTATTGAAGACGGTGCTTTTATCGGCTGTGGAGTAAACCTTGTTGCACCTGTAAAAGTTGGCGAAAATGCTTTTATTGCAGCAGGCTCCACAATAACAGAGGATGTGCCGGCTGATGCGCTCTCTGTTGCCCGGTCAAGGCAGGTAAATAAAAATGGTTGGGTAGAAAAAAAGAAGCCTTATAAAAGGATGAAAAAGAACGGTAGATAATTTATGTTTGGTTTGAAAAAGAAAAAAGAATTTGCATCAAGTGGTGCGGAATTTCTGATTGTAGGCCTTGGAAATCCTGGAGATAAATATGAATTTACAAGGCACAATGCGGGTTTTATGTGTGTTGATTTTTTAGCTGATAAAGAAAATTTTAAAATCAACAAACTGAAATATAAATCATTACTTGCAGATGTGGATATAAAAGGTCACAGATGCCTTGTTATGAAACCGCAGACATTTATGAACAACAGCGGTGAAGCTGTGAGAGATGCTGCACAGTTTTATAAAATTCCTCCTGAAAATGTTATTGTGATTTATGATGACATATCCCTTGATGTGGGAAGAATCCGTGTGAGAAGAAAAGGCTCAGACGGTGGACATAACGGAATTAAAAGCATTATATATCATCTCAACAGCGATAATTTTCCGAGAATAAAAGTTGGTGTAGGTAAAAAGCCTGCTGAGTGGGAAGACCTGGCTGACTGGGTGCTTTCACGTTTTACAAATGATGAATTAAAAACACTTCACGATGTTGCTGAGAAAGTTTGCAAAAATTTACCACTTATGCTTGATGGCAAAATTGATGAAGCAATGAACAGAATGAATTCATAAACATAACAAAAGCAGAGTTGATTTTTAAAAATCAACTCTGCTTTTTTGCGAATAAAAGTTTTATTTTACTGAAAATTTATAAACAGTTTTTGTTTTATATTCTTCTCCTGCATCGTATACGCAGTTGGGGAAATCTTTCTGGTTAGGGCTGTCGGGATAAACCTGAGTTTCAAGGCAGAAGCCTGCGTGCTGGTTCATAAGTGTACCTTCCTTACCTTCGATTCCATCAAGGAAGTTTCCGCAATAAAGCTGAACGCCGGGAAGGTCTGTAAACATTTCCATAACCCTGCCTGTTTTTTCATCATAAGCAACTACGTTAGCAGAATTATCGTTCTTTTCGTTAAGACAGAAGTTGTGGTCATATCCTCTTGCAAGGTTCAGTTGTTCATAATCGTCGTGAATATTCTGGCCGATTTTCTTAGGTGTTCTGAAATCGAAGGGAGTTCCTTCAACAGCTTTCAATTCACCTGTGGGGATGCTGTCTGCATCCATTGGTGTGAAGTAATCCGCATCAATGTAAAGTTCGTGGTCACATATTGAACCTGAATCAAAACCGCCAAGGTTAAAATAAGCATGGTTTGTAAAGTTCATAATAGTTTTTTTATCGCTTACACCGCTGTATTCAATTGAAAGTGCATTTTTGTCATCAAGTGTGTAAGTAACGGTAACATTCATATTTCCGGGAAAACCGTTTGAACCGTCAGGGCTGAAAAAAGAAAATTCAACTTTGTTGTCGTCAACTATAATTGCTCTCCATACAGACTTTGAAAATTCTCCGCCACCGTGCAGACAAGTTTCGCCCTCATTGTGAGTAACTTCGTATTCTTTTCCGTCAATTGTGAATTTGCCCTTAGCAATACGGTTAGCATATCTGCCAACAGTCATACCCTGATAGTCAGAACGTGTTTCGTGACCTGAAATATCATCAAAACCGATAAGCACATCGTCAAGAACATTTTCTTTATCAGGAACATAGAGTTTGTCCAATGTAGCGCCATAGGTAATAATTTCCGCTGACATTCCGTTTCTGTTTGTTATAATATATTTGTAGACATCTTCACCACGTGATGTAACACCGTAGAAAATTTTTTCAACACTCATTTGTAACACTCCTTTTAAACCATTATATGACAAAAAGGGAAATATATCAAGAATTTATTAAAGATTATTGAAAACTTGTAAAAAGAAAGTTAATTCGGTTGACCTTTTCGGGGTGATGTTATATAATTTTAATAAGATTATAATAGGGGGGAATGTGTCTTGGCAGAGATGTTTGAAGAGTATGTACGCTTTGTGTTTCCTGTGCTTGCTCTACTTGTTTTGTTGGGATGCGTTCTGTCTCTTTTCAATAAACGTCCCAAGGCAAAAACAGTTGCATTTTTAGTTAACGAAAGAACAGGTGAAGCTGTGCCTGTTTATTATTGGGAAACATCTATCGGCAGAAGCCCTTTGTGCGATGTTGTTCTTGATTATCCTACGGTTTCAAGGTTTCACAGTGTTATTTCACGAAGAAAAAACAGGTGGATAATTTTTGATACAGATTCTAAAGCGGGAATAAAACTCAACGGTAAAATGATAAAGAAAAAAGAAGATTTATCAGATGGTGATAAAATTACGCTGGGTGAAGCAACTTATTTCTTTTCTGCTCCTGATTTCGGGGACAAGCAGGTTAAAGGAAAACAACCTGAATATGAACTTATCAGTATGTCTAACGGAAAAACTTTTTCTCTTGACGGAACCTATTTCACTTTAGGCAGAGGAAGAGATTGCGACATTTATCTTAATTTACCCACAGTTTCAAGAACACATGCTGAACTTGTTTTTGCAAACGGAAAATGGAAAGTAAGAAATCTTTCCCCTAATGGTGTTTATGTCAATTCAAAATTGTATAAAGAAGAAAAGATTTTGAAATCAGGAGAAATAATGAATATAGGCGGAGCTAAAATTAAATTTGCGCAGAAACAATAAAAGGAGGGAAAACTTGTGTCAGCAGTTAAAAGAGTAAAACAATTCAAATATGCATGGTATCTTTTACTGCTCACAGTATTCCAGCTTTTGTCTTTTGCACAGGTGCTCATAAAAGCAGATGAAGATAAATTGGGTCTGGTAACAGCGCTGACAGCGTTTTTGCTTATTGAGTGGTTCTATGTTCTTGTTGCACGTTTTATTATTAAGCAACGATCTTTTGAACTTGAACTTATAGCTTTTTTTCTGTCCGGAATAGGGTTGTCCCTTATTGCCACGGTTTCTTTTGACTATGCATTGAAGCAAGTGTTTTATATTCTTATAGGAGTTTTACTTTTTACGATTATGAGGTGGCTTATTGCCAATGCAAACAGGGTTACAGTTCTGCGTATGCCTGCGGCAGTTATTGCGGCAGCAACTCTTGCTTTTAATCTTTTGATGGCTCAGGATTATAACGGGGCAAAAAACTGGGTGCAGATTGGTTCATTTTCTTTTCAACCCTCTGAATTTGTAAAAATAGCTTTCATATTTGTAGGTGCTGCAACACTTGATAAGTTGCAGACAACTAAAAGTGTTTTCAAATATCTTGTTTTTGCTGCAGGATGTATAGGTGCACTTTTCCTGATGAGGGATTTTGGCACAGCACTTATTTTCTTTGCAACTTTTCTGATTATAGCTTATATGCGTTCAGGTGACGTAAGAACAATAAGCATAATCTGTGTTGTGGCTGTTCTTGGTGCGATACTTATTATATCTTTCAAATCCACCGTTGCGGCAAGGTTTGCAACGTACCGTCACATCTGGGAAACACCTTATGATGAAGGAATGCAACAGACAAGGATGCTGATATATTCTGCAAGCGGCGGACTTTTTGGTGTGGGACTTGGTAATGGCAGGCTGAAAGGTATTTATGCATCAACAACAGACCTGATTTTCGGAATGGTCTGTGAAGAATATGGTCTTATAGTAGGATTGATTGTTCTGCTGACTTTTGCAGCGATTCTTGTTTACACAATTGCATCTGCAAAATCTGCAAGAACATCGTTTTATGTAATAGCCGCCTGTTCAGCCGCAGGGTTGCTGTTGGTGCAGACAAGTCTGAATGTTTTCGGCGTTACTGATTTGCTTCCATGGACAGGCGTTACGTTGCCTTTTGTAAGCCGTGGCGGTTCAAGCATGATGTCTTGTTGGGCGCTGCTTGCTTTTATAAAAAGCGTTGACCCGAGAGCATATCCGAAAACATTGAAAGAAACACAATTGGCAGGTTAAAACCATCAGAAAGGAGGAAGCAAAGTGCATAACACCGTAAAAAGAGCTTTTTGGTTGCTGATATTGGTAGGCAGTTTTATTGCAGGTGTAGTTATTCTTGCTTTCTCTTTTGTTCAGAATGGTGGAGAGTGGGCAACACACAGAGCAAATGCACACATATATTTAGGTGGACAGATTTCATCAGCAGGGACAATCTATGATGCAAATGGTGAAATTCTTGCACAAACGAAAAATTCAAAGCGTGTATATAATACAGACGAAACCGTAAGGAAATCACTTCTTCATGCTGTTGGTGATACGGAAGGTTTTATGTCAACAGGTGTGCATGCTCTTTACGAAACCGAACTTACAGGTTATAATATAGTTTCAGGAACTTTTTATCTTGAAAAGTACGGAGTAGGTAATGATGTAAATCTCACATTGGACTCAAAGGTCTGTAAAACTGCATATCAGGCATTGAACGGTAAAAAGGGTACAATAGGAGTTTATAACTATAAAACAGGCGAAATTATATGTATGGTATCTGCTCCCACATATGACCCCGAAAACAAACCGGGTGAAGAAACAATGAATACAGATGCATATAAAGGTGCATATCTGAATAAATTTCTTTCTTCTTCATTTACACCGGGTTCAACTTTTAAAATAGTAACTTCAATCTGTGCAATAGAAAATATTCCCGATATATATTCAAGAACCTTTGATTGCGACGGAGAATATGAAATCGGCAAAACAGCAGTTATATGTAATTCAAAACATGGAAACTTAACCTTTGAACAAGCCTTGAATAAATCTTGTAATTCAGCATTTGCTGAAATCGCTGTTGAATTAGGTAAGGAAAAATTGCAAAAAACAGCGGAGAATCTGGGGCTGACTTCATCCTTTGAGGTTGACAGAGTGCCGTTGAGTAAAGGCACAGCTGATTTTTCAAAAGCTGTTGACATTGATATAGGTTGGGCAGGAATAGGTCAATATACAACAACTGTAAATCCGTGTATGATGTTGACTTTTATGGGTGCAATTGCAAATGACGGACAAGCAGTAAAACCTTATTATGTAAAATCTATAACGAATCCCCAGGGATTCACAGTTTATAAATCTTCAAAAACAACGATAAGAGAAATTAATCTTCAAGAAAACACATCGGAAAAAATAAAAGAACTACTTCGTTCCAATGTTTTAAATTATTATGGAAACAGTTCTTTTCCTGATCTTGAAATGTGTGGTAAAACAGGCACTGCGGAAGTCGGAGACGAAAACACAGGTGATAATGCCTGGTTTGTAGGCTTTTCCCAAGATAAAAACTTTCCGTATGCAATTGTAGTTTTAATAGAAGAATCTGATTCTAATGCAAGAACTTCGGCAATACCTGTTGCAAATAAAGTTCTTCAAAGTATAATAGGAGGATAAAAATGGAATTCGAAAACAGTTATGTTCAGTTTAAAAATGTGAGCAAAATTTATAAATCCGGTGAAATTGAAATCAAGGCAGTTGATGATGTAAGTTTCAAAGTGGAAAAAGGTGAATTTTGTGTAATTGTAGGAGCCAGTGGTTCCGGTAAAACAACGGCATTGAATATTCTCGGAGGAATGGACAATGCAACAAGCGGTGAGGTTGTGATTGATGGTGAAGTAATAACCTCATTGAATAATAAAAAACTTACAGAATTCCGTCGTAACGATGTAGGTTTTGTTTTCCAGTTTTATAATCTTGTTCCTAATCTTACAGCTCTTGAAAATGTTGAACTTGCAACACAGATGAGTAAAAATGCACTTGATCCTGCTACTGTGTTGGAAATGGTGGGGCTGGGTCACAGACTTCACAATTTCCCGTCACAGCTTTCAGGCGGTGAACAACAGCGTGTATCTATTGCAAGGGCTCTGGCAAAGAATCCCAAAATCCTTCTTTGTGATGAACCAACAGGTGCTCTTGACTATAAAACAGGTGTTACTATTCTTAAATTGCTTCAGGAGGCAAGCCGTGATTCGGGAATGACAGTAATAGTTATTACCCATAACCAGGCAATTGCTCCTATGGCGGACAGAGTTATATCAATGGGTAGCGGAAAAATCACATCAGTAAAATTGAACCCTGAAACTGAAGATGTTGAAAGGATTGTATGGTAAATGAATAAGGCTTTAGTAAAGGAAGCCTTGCGCACTATAAAACGTAATAAAGCCCGATTCCTTTCGATTATTGCAATCGTTGCGGTTGGTATAAGCTTTTATGCGGGTGTAAGTGCGGCAGGTCCTGATATGAAACAAACTGCTGTTGATTATTATAACAGCAATAACCTTATGGATATCTGGATGATATCCACAGTAGGTTTTAATGAAGCTGACGTGGAAGCAGTCAAAGAAGTTGAAGGTGTTGAAAATGCAGTAGGTTCCAAATTTGCAGACGGAACAGTTGTTGTTGACGGCAGAACAGCTGCAAACGTTGATGGTGGCCAGGCTATTTGCCGAGCTTACGGACTTGATTTTGACAAAGCACGACAGTTCACTTCTGATGGCAAAGAAAGTAAAGATTATATCAACAGATTAACTTTGCTTGAGGGAAGATTTCCCACCAAAGAAAACGAGTGCGTCATTGACAGAAGTGATATGGCAACTCCCCAAGGCTTTGAAATCGGAAAAACCATTAAAATGGTTGGTATTGAAGAGAACATAGAGAATAAACTTAAAGTTACAGAATATGAAATTGTCGGTGTTATAAGAACACCCCGTTACATTTCTTTTGAAAGAGGACAGACTGATGTAGGAAGCGGTTCTTTAGGATGCTTTATTTACGTGCCTGAAAGCTCTTTTAAAATGAATTACTATACTGAAATTTGTGCTACTGTTGAAGGCGCAGATGAGTTTTACCCTTTCTCTGATGAATATTACGATCACACAAAAAAAGTTATTGATAAAATAGAATCAATAGCTATGAATAACCTTGCTGTACGCGTTGATGAAGTAACAGAAGAATACAGAAAACAGCTTGCAGAAGGTGAAGCAGAATATGAAAAGAAAAAACAGGAAGTAGAAGCTGAATTAGGAGATGCTTTTACAGAGCTTGAATATTACAGAAACCTTGTTGCAACAGGTGATGCTGAAATTGCTACAGCTGAAGCACAGTTGCAGGCATTACTTTCTACCGACAGTCAGGAAATTGCTAATGGTAACAGCCAGTATCAGGCAGCCAAAAAACAATATGAAACTAAATATCAGGAATGGGAATCAGGCAAGAAAAAGGTTGAAGAATATGAACAGAGAGTTGCTCAACTCCCCGGTATTATAAATGAGCAGGATACACGGATGGCTCAGCTCAAGGAAGAAATAACTGAGCTTGATTTGCAGATTCCTAAAGTGAATAAACTGGATGCAGACGGAAATATTGTTTATGATAGTTCGGGAAAACCTGTAAAAGTTCATACGAGTGATCCTGAATATGCAGATTTGGTAACTCAGTATAATGATAAAAAAACTGAAAGAAGAAATCTTGCCAGCCAGAAAACTGCAAATGTTCTTGAACTCAATTCTATTCAGAAAAACCTTCCGGGTTTGAAAGCTCAGTTGGCAGATGGTGAAGCACAGCTTAAAGCAGCAAAAACCGAGCTTGATAAATATGGCGGATTGATTGCATCTCTTACTCCTGCGGAAATTGAAAAAAGAGCAAATGAAGCAAGAGCACAGATTGAAGCAAAGAAAAAAGAACTTGAAGAAGGTAAAGCAAAGCTTGAACAGTATGACGTTGAATATAACGAAGCATATGAAGAAGCTTATGCAAAACTTGACGAAGCAAAATATGACATTGAGCAGGCAAAGGCACAGTTAGAAGAAGCTACAACAAACCCCAGATGGTTTGTGCATGACAGAAAAATGCTTCCCGGATATGAAAACTACGGTCAGACTTCAGGCAGTATCGAAGCTTTTTCAAAAGTTTTCCCGGTTTTCTTCTTTGTTGTTGCAGCAATGGTTGTTCTTACAACAATGACAAGAATGGTCAGCGAAGACAGAATACAGATTGGTACGCTTAAAGCATTAGGTTGTTCAGATGCAAGCATAAGAGCAAAATATCTCATATATTCTCTTGTGGCTACATTTATAGGCTCAGCAATTGGTCTGGTTGCCGGATTTATTGCATATCCCAATGCAATTATGACTGCGTATGAAGTTGTTTTCCAGGTACCCAAACTTACAATTCTTTTCCCTGCAAAGTTAATTATTCTCGGTTCACTCTTCGCTGTGTTAAGCACTACTATTGCAACATATTTTGCTTGCTATAAAGAGATGAGATCAAAACCTGCAAACTTAATGCGTGCAAAAGCTCCTAAAGCGGGCAGACACGTATTTTTGGAAAAAATACCTTTTATCTGGAACAAATTAAGCTTCTCAGCAAAAGTAACTGTAAGAAATATTTGCAGAAACAAAAAGAGAGTTGCAGTAACATTTGTTGGTATTGTTGGATGTATGGCTCTTTTACTTACCGGATTCGGCCTTAATGATTCTATTGACCAGATATTGACCGCTCAGTTTGAAAAAGGCGGAGTAAGTTCTTTTGATGCGCAGATTGCTCTGAAAAACAGCCAGGTTTCAACAGAAAGCACTATCTATAAAAATGTAAGTAATAATGAGAATGTTTCAGATTTAATGATGATTTATAATAAAACTGTTCAGGGCAGTTCCGATAAATCTGAAGATTCATTGAGTGTATATCTGCTCGTTCCCCAATCATCAGAAAAAATTGCAGATTTTATTGATCTGAGATCAAGAACAACAGATGAAAAATTCAAACTTGATGATGAAGGAATTTTAATTACAGAAAAGTTTGCAAAGAAAGCGAATGTTTCTGTAGGTGATTCCGTAGCTCTGAAGTTCAGTGAAGAACTTACAATCAAAGTTGTTGTAAGAGGAATTGTTGAAAACTATGCATATCACTATGCTTATATGTCACCTGCTCTTTACAGCAGAATTTTCCAGTCTCCTGTAGCTTTTAACTATATGTATATAAAATACGCTGATGGTATAAGAGATACAGATAAAGCGGAAGATGTTGCAACTCAGCTTATGAAATACAATGATATTAATGCAGTGGTAGATGCTGACCAGACAATAAAAACGTTTGATGAGCTTTTCAATTGTATGAACCTTGTTATTGCAATTTTCATTATTTCAGCAGCATTGCTTGCTTTTGTTGTTCTTTACACATTGACAAGCATAAATATTAATGAAAGAAAAAGAGAAATAGCAACTATTAAAGTTATGGGCTTCTATGACAGAGAGTCTACATCTTATGTTGGCAGAGAAAACTACATTATAACAGCAATTGCAATTGTTGTAGGTACAGTATTAGGTATTTATCTGCATCAGATTGTAGTTGAGCAAGCGGAAGTTAACGTAGTTATGTTCGGCAGAATCATTGAACCATGGAGTTATGTGTTCGCTATCGGTATGACACTGCTGTTTACGATTATTGTTAATGTGGTTATGCATTTCTATATCAAGAAAATCGATATGGTCGAAAGTTTGAAATCTATGGAATAAAACAAAAAACTCCGGAACCGATTGGTTCCGGAGTTTTCCTGTATAAACATATTCATTTTTAATAAGGCACAGCAATTAGCCGGCAAGACCAAGAAGCCAGTCGAAAATCTGTGATACGATTTCCTGTGCTTCAACACTTGCATTTGCCCAAACGAGAATCTGTTCTACAAGATCAAAAATCATCTGCAACATTTGCTTTTCCTCCTTTTTTGATAATTTTCCCTATTTCATATTACCATTTTTGACCACGGAAAACAATGTAAAATATATTAAATTTAATTAAGGTTATTCTTCTTTAAAAGAATTTGTCGAATATTAATTTTTTGTGCGATTAAAAATTATGTAATTATAAAAAATATTATGAACAACTGTTGTCATTTTTACCAATTTATGGTAATATACTTGAGAAATGGCAATTATTGGCAATTTAATGTCGATGAAAATTATATATGGAGGCAAATTTATGGAAAAAACACTGAAAGTATTGCTTGCGGAAGAGGGGACTCAGCATGGTGAAAAGTGTGCGAAAGTATTGAGAGAGAATGGGTTTGAGGTAGTGCTTGTACCGAAAGATGGCACAGAGGTTGTTAAAAGACTTGAAAAAACAACAGTTGATGTGATTGTTATGGATACTTTTATGCCTCGTATGGACGGTATTGGCGTTTTGAAAGAGATTGAAACAAGAAGGCTTTCCAAGAGACCGTATATTTTTATGATTTCAGGTGTGGATAATCAACGTATTGAAAATGAGGTTTTACAAGCAGGCGCAGACTATTATATGATTAAACCTTTTGATGATTTTGTGTTGGCACAGAGAATCAAACAAATTGTAAACTGGAATATGGCAGGTATAACCGTTGCAAACGAGAAGAAAGCTGATGATCTGGAAGTTGTAATTTCAGAAATAATGCATCAGATTGGTGTGCCTGCACACATCAAAGGATATCAATATCTTAGAAAAGCTATTCTTTATGCAATTGATGATGATGAAATGATGAATTCTGTTACAAAACTATTATATCCTACAGTAGCAAAAGATTTTAAAACAACACCTTCAAGAGTTGAAAGAGCAATCAGGCATGCAATTGAAGTTGCGTGGGACAGAGGAGATGTTGATGTTCTTGCATCTTATTTCGGGTATACTATTCAGAATTCAAGAGGAAAACCTACAAATTCAGAATTTATTGCAATGATAGCAGATAAATTAAAGCTTAAAACAAAAGCATCATAAAAGCGAAAGCCTGAGTAAATAATCTTTACTCAGGCTTTTTATTAATATTCAATATGCAGAATCTTTCTTAAAACAGGTTCGATAATATTTGCCATTCTTAAAAATCCCAGACTGTTAGGGTGCACACCATCAATCGAACAAAGATAACGTTCTTCGCAACCGTAAAATTCTTCTCCGTCTATAAAATAAACATTGTTATCTCCACGTTCTACGGCATTGAGATATGTTTGTCTGATAACTGATGCTCTTTCATCGTTTTCTTTGTCATATTTCTCTTTAGGCATTGTCATAATGACTATGGGAAGATAAGGGTGCTGTTCACGTATTCTTTTGAAAAACGGTTCGTGAGTTTTTCTGAGATGTTCAGCATCAGGCGCATTGTGGTCGTAGTCAAATACAAAAATGCTTATGTCAAGAGTGTTTATAAAATCTGCCATAGGAAGTTCTCCTTTTGCACTTCCGGAAAAACCCAGGCAGTAAAAGTCAGCATCAAGTCTGCTTGAAAGTATGGAGGTATACGAATTTTTTACGTTACTGCAACAACCGCCCTCAGTTATAGATGAACCGTAAAAAGCAATGGGTTTATATTTATATTCTGTCGGCGGTTCGATTTCAGCGTCATCCTCAATCTCAATCTGAATGTCTTCTATCTTCTCGTTTCTGGCAAGATAAATAGTCACATCTTCCATTTCCTTCTTTTTGACGAAAGTGTTTTGAAATTCGAAAGTCTGAAGATTATATGGTGTAACGAGGCCTAAAAATTCAGGAGCCTGTCGCGGACCAACAAGCACATCAAAAGATTGACAACTGAAAACAGACATTCCGGCATCCGGGCCTAATGTTTTGAATTTTGCTTTTACTGTAAATTTTTCTGAATCTGTTCTGAAACAAAGACGTGCACCGGGACATCTTTTTCCAAAAAACTCAAGGGAAGGTACCTGCTCAATAACTTCATCAGGAAGCCTTTCTAATTTTTTGTTTTTTTCAAAAAGGGGAAGACCGAAAATTTTAATGGGATAATCTTTATAACTGAAAGTTTGCATTGTTATACCTCCTGACTGATTATATTATAACATTAAAAGTAAAATATTACAATAAAAAACACTCTGAAGCATTGCTTCAGAGTGTTTGATATAATGAAGTTAAAATTATGCAAGTTCAGCGAAGTACTTGATTGTTCTAACCATCTGGCTTGTGTATGAGTTTTCGTTGTCATACCATGAAACAACCTGTACCTGATATGTGTCATCGTCGATTTTAGCAACCATTGTCTGTGTTGCATCGAAGAGTGAACCATAACGCATACCGATAACGTCTGAAGAAACGATGGGTTCTTCGTTGTAACCGAATGAATCGTTAGCAGCAGCTTTCATAGCAGCGTTGATGCCTTCAACTGTAACGTCGCTACCTTTAACAACAGCAACAAGGATTGTTGTTGAACCTGTGGGTGTGGGAACTCTCTGTGCAGAACCGATAAGTTTGCCGTTAAGTTCGGGAATAACAAGGCCGATAGCTTTAGCAGCACCTGTTGAGTTGGGAACGATGTTAGCAGCACCTGCACGAGCACGACGGAAGTCACCTTTTCTGTGAGGACCGTCAAGGATCATCTGATCGCCTGTGTAAGCGTGAACTGTTGTCATGATACCGCTCTGGATAGCTGCATAGTCGTTAAGAGCTTTAGCCATAGGAGCAAGGCAGTTTGTTGTGCAAGATGCAGCAGAAATGATCTGATCGTCTGCTGTAAGGATGCCTTCGTTTACGCTGTAAACAACTGTTTTTGTTTCTTTATCAGCAGGAGCTGAAATAACAACTTTCTTAGCACCAGCATTGATGTGTGCCATTGATTTTTCTTTTGTGCAGTAGAAACCTGTGCATTCGAGAACTACGTCTACACCGATTTCACCCCAAGGAAGGTTGTTTGCATCTGCTTCTTTGTAGATTGTAAGAGTTTTACCGTCAACTGTGATTGTGCCAGCTTCATCATCAGCAACAACTGTGTGAAGGTTTTCACCGATAGCACCACAGTAGCCACCCTGAGCTGTGTCGTACTTGAGAAGAGTAGCGAGCATTGAGGGTTTTGTGAGGTCGTTGATAGCAACTACTTCATAACCTTCTGCACCGAACATCTGACGGAATGCGAGACGGCCGATTCTGCCGAAACCGTTGATTGCAACTTTAACTGACATTTTGATTACCTCCAAAAAAGTAATTTATAATTTTTTTACTCTCTTATTTTAGCCCTTTTTTTTGAAATATGCAACTGTTTTGTTATATTTTTAACTAATTTTGTTATAGTATACAAATTTAGGAAATTTTGATTTAAATGATAGGTAAATCTGCCATTTAAAAGGGAGATATCTATCAATAATATCGCATAAGAGCTACCACTTTGCCTAGGATGGCAACCTCAGTGCATATTATGGGTTCAAAAGCATCATTTTCCGGCTGAAGCCTGAAATGGTCCTTTTCTTTGAAAAATCTTTTTACTGTTGCTTCATCTTCAATCATAGCAACAACAATTTCCCCATCTCTTGCCGCAGGGGTTCTTTCAACGAATATTATATCGCCATCAAGGATACCTGCGTTTATCATACTTTCGCCCTTGACGTGAAGAGCAAAAAGCGGTTTATCTTTAGAAACATATCCTGAATAGGGAACATAACTTTCAATCTGTTCAACTGCCAATATAGGCATACCTGCAGTAACGGTGCCTAAAAGCGGAACATGTGTTATATTTTCAGTCTGACCGCAAATACGTATGGAGCGTTTAAGCATAGGGTCACGTGCTATGTAACCGTTTTCTTCAAGAATGTCAAGGTTAGTCTGGACAGATGACGTGGATTTTAAGCCTACTGCCGCACATATTTCACGCACAGATGGTGGTGACGAACCTTGTTGTGAACGCTCGACAAGAAACTCATAAATCTTTTTCTGAGTTGAATTTATCGGTTTCATATGATCATCCTTTCTCTGTTTTATAACAGTATAACACATAATTTCCAAAAAAGCAAACATTTGTTTGGAAAAATAAAAAATTTTTGATTTTTATATTCTGAATAAAAATATTTACAATTGTTCAAAATAATTCTGATATGAAAACAAGGGGGAATTGTAATGAAAATAAGCAAAGAAATAAAAGAAAAAACAAAAAGATTCTTTACTTCCAAAAAGTTTGTTGCATACGCAGTAATTTTTCTTCTGGCAATCGGAACAGGTGTCGGAACCTCTGTGAGGATTAACAGACAGCTGAAAGAACAACTTTTTGAATTTGAAGCATCAACCGGATCGGTAACCGAGAAATCAACTGAGGAAGCAGCCGGAGATGTGACAGGTGTTACAATAGATTTCAAAAAAGAAGAAATTACTGCTGAAAAGAAAGAGGATTTTGTTTTTCCGTCAGGTAAAAAAATCCTGAAAGATTACAGCAATTCCGTTGCTGTGAAATCCAAAACCATGAATGATTGGAGAGTTCATAATGGTGTGGACTTTGAAGCGGAAGCCAACCGGGAAGTAAGGGCGATTCATTCAGGGGCAGTTCTTGCGATTTATAATAATACCCTATGGGGAACTGTTGTTGAAATAGATCACGGAGCCGGAGTGGTTGCAAAATATTGTGGTTTATCCTCAGATTGTAATGTTACAGCAAATGACGTTGTTGAAAAAGGCCAGGTTATAGGTAGTGTGGGTGAAATTCCCATAGAAGCTGCAGATGGTATTCATTTGCATCTGGAAATTACTGAAAATGGTAAAATTATAGACCCGCTTGCCCTGCTGACCGATGGATAAACATCTATTTTTTACAAAGATGTCACTGTATTGTAACCTTAGTGTTGCTTGACATATATAGGCGTTTTTGCTAAAATATGCAATGTATAATGGAGTTATAGTGAATATCTTTGTAAAAGGTGATGTTTATGATTAACACAGATGAATTATGTATGAGCTGTATGAAAGAAATCGGCGATGAAAAACAATGCCCTTATTGCGGCTTTCACGCAGATTCTCAGCAGATAGCTCCCTATCTGCCTATACGCAGCACTGTTGCAAATAGATATCTTGTAGGTAAGCTTATCGACTATAATGGTGACGGTGCATCATATATGGGTTGGGATTTAAGCACAAAAACTGCAGTTATAATACGTGAATTTATGCCGGATGCAATTGCTGTAAGAACAAAAAATAAGCTTGCGGTTATTCCGACTGCAGGCAAAGAAGATGTTTATACAGATTGTTTGCAAAGCTTTACAGAACTCTGGAGAAAGTTGATGAGATTGAAAGGTCTTTCAGCTCTTGTTGAAGTTCTGGATATAGTTGAAGAAAACAATACTGCATATGCTATTGAAGAATATGTAGGTGGCATAACTCTTCGCGAGTATCTTCTGAGAACACCTACCGGTTATATTTCATGGGAAAAGGCAAGACCTTTATTTATGCCGGTGTTGTCTACACTCGGTAATCTGCATACCTCAGGAATTATTCACAGAGGCATTTCTCCCACAACACTTATGATTGCGCCTGACGGAAAACTTCGCATTACAGGTTTCAGCATCAACAGAGTGAGAAGTGCAAAAAGTGAGCTTAATTCTCAGCTTTATGCAGGATATGCCGCAATTGAGCAATATGGTTTTGACGGTCAGCAAGGTCCGTGGACAGATATTTATGCTTTTGGTGCAGTTCTTTACAGAGCTCTTATCGGAAGTGACCCCATTGATGCTACTCAGAGGGTAACAAATGACAGACTTATGATTCCCGGAAAATTTGCAGAACAGCTTCCGGCATACGTTATAAATGGTCTTATAAATGCTCTTCAGATTCACCCTGAAGACAGAACAAGAAATGTTGAGCAGTGCAGAGCTGAGCTTTCAGCAGCACCCAGTGCAGCAGTACAGTTGAATGATGTTACTCCGGTACCGCCCGTTACAAGGGAAAGCAGTAAAACACCTGCTGATTTCCTTGATAAAAACCAACAGCCGGTTTACCCTGAGCAGACAGCACAGAAATCAGGTAAAAAAACAGGGATAATTATTGCTGTTTGTGTTTCTTTGGTGGCAATTCTTCTGATTGTTCTTGGCATAGTGATTGTACCCGATATAATACAGGGACTGGGAGAGGAAAAGACAACATCTGAGCAGGAGAATGTTGATAGCGGTGATGAAGTTGAGCCTCTTCAGGATATGACGGGTAAGTTATATTCTGACAGAAAAGAAATGCTTGGCGGAAAATATAAATTTGAAATGACATATGAATACAGTGATAAATATGAGGAAGATCAGATTATCAGTCAGTCTCCGGCACCGGGTACACCTGTGAAAAAAGGAGCAACAATTAAGGTTGTTGTAAGTAAAGGACCCAAATCAATTAAATTGATAAATGTTACAGGTCTTGCTTATGAAGAAGCAAAGCGTCAGCTGGAAGAATTAGGCTTCACAGTTGTAAAAGCAAGCAAGCCTGTTGAAAATGATGGTTCGCATGCAGTGAATACTGTTTTCAGAATGAGCCCGAGTAATCTTGAACGTGAATATAAAAAAGGCGATAAGGTTATGCTTGAGGTCTGGGGAGAAATTTCCACAGCACCTCCACCACCGGTAGAGGAACCGACGGAAGATAATTCTACAGACAACGAATTTGATTTTCCTGGTTTCTGGTAAAAAAATAACGGCAGTTAAGACTTCTTAACTGCCGTTTGTTTTTTTATAATAAGTTTTCAGATTTAAGATTTTTTCTTTCGAAATTGAATTTTTCTGAAAGTAAGTAAGCACTTCGGTTTTCGTTCTGTGAAAGCACACTGTATTCACCATCTGCATAAACAAGAGCGGCGTCGTTGTCAATTGCAATTCCGTCAATATCCAGTTCAGGAATAACTTTATCAAAACTCTGCCAATATTCACTGTCATAGTGGGGACAGTTGCAACCGGGGAGAAGTCCCAGACAGTCAATAATCATAAATTCAGCGTTTTCTCCACAGTCATCGTAACCTTTTTCAAACCAGCACATTGAGCCTGAACTTGAGCCTGAAAGTACAATACCTTTTTCAAAAGCTTTTTTGAAAATTTCAGTAGCGCCTGTTTTATTCCACACATCCATAAGGAATTTGAGGTTTCCTCCACCTACAAAGATGATGTCGGAAGATAAAATGGTGTTTTCAATATCTTCGTGTGTTAAATTTTCATCGGTAAGCAAAAGAACGGTACATTCTGAACACCCTAAAGAAGTGAATGTTTTCTGAAACTCACCCAGATCGTCATAGTGGTCGTGACCTGCTGTAGGAACGTAAAGCACTTTTGCATTTTCTTTGGGGCAAAGTGCAACGATTTTTTTGTATATTTCTATTACTTCTTCGTCATCCGGACAAGCTCCGCCGGAAGCTACGATTCTTCCCATATTTATTCTCCTATCTTTTCGAAATCTGATGCAGGGTGTTTGCAAAGAGGGCAGATGAAATCATCAGGTAATTCGCCTTCGTGAATATATCCGCAGATTTTACATCTGTAAGCAACTTTGCTTTCAGGTTTAGCTGCAGGTTTTGGTTTGATGTTTTTGTGATAATAATCATAAGTTACAGAATTTTTTTCGTTGAGAATTTCTGCATCTGTTACATCTGCGATGAACATTGTGTGTGTACCCAGATCTATAGAATGAAAAACACTTCCGGAAATATATGCATTGGCATATTGAGGTACAATAAGAATTCCGTTTTCTGTACGTTTGGCATCAGTTCTGTTTTCAAATTTATTTACATCTTTACCGCTTTGAAAACCGAAATGTCTGATTTCATCAAAAGTAGTTTCTTCAGTTAAAACAGAAATATTGAATTTTGCAGTTGCCATAAGCATATCGTGAGTTTTGTTTTGTTTATTTACTGTTACTGCAATTCTGTTAGGCGTGTTGGTAACCTGAGTTACAGTGTTGATAATACAACCGTTATCAAAGCCATCTTCGTTTGCAGTGAGGATAAAAAGACCGTATCCTATTTTAAAAAGAGCATTAGCATTCATAATATGACCTCCTTGTATGAAGTTTAACACAGTAAAACTTCTGTGTCAAACTAAAATATTTTTAAAATACAGTATATTTTTTCACGTAATTGTGTTATTATTATGTTATTGTATAATTATGAGGTATTTTTAATGAAAATCGGCAGTCTGGAAATATTGAAAAAAGCTTCTCTTGCACCTATGGCTGGCGCAGCGGACAGAGCTTTCAGAGAATTATGTTCCTCTTACGGAGCAGGCTTTGTGGTAGGAGAACTTACTTCTTCCAAAGGTGTAAGTATGGGGGATAAAAAATCAGGGCAATTGTTATCAATTTCAGATGAAGAACGTCCTGCAGCTTCCCAGCTTTTCGGGGACAGCCCGTTGGTTATGGCAAAAGCAGCAGAGGAAGCATTATCGTATAAACCTGATTTTATTGATATAAATATGGGTTGTCCTGCACCTAAAGTTGCATCCAACGGATGCGGAAGTGCATTAATGAAAAATCCTGAGCTTGCAGGGGAAATAGTAAAGGCGGTAGTTGAAGTTTCTACTGTTCCTATTACGGTTAAAATGCGCACAGGGTGGGATGAAAATTCTCTGAACGCACCTGAACTTGCAAAAATCTGTGAAGCAAACGGTGCGCAGATGATAACTGTTCACGGAAGAACAAAACAGCAGATGTATTCTCCGGGAATAAATTATGATATAATAAGAAAAGTAAAAGAATCTGTCAGTGTTCCTGTTATAGGAAACGGAGATGTTATTGACGGAAAAAGCGCTCTCAAAATGATTGAAAAAACAGGTTGCGACGGAGTTATGGTGGGCAGAGGTGCTTTAGGCAGACCGTGGGTTTTTGAAGAAATCAATACATTTCTTGAAACAGGGGAAATTATTCCCGAACCTTCAATTGAAGAAAGAATGGATGTGCTGAAAAAACACATCGCAAAGCTGATAGAGTATAAAGGCGAATATATTGCAATGCGTGAAGCGAGAAAACATGCTGCATGGTATGTGAAAGGAATCAGAGGTGCAGCAAAATACAGAGCAGAAATCGGAAAAATTAATGTATTCTCCGATCTGGAAACTCTGATTGATAAAATTACCGAAAGCTGTTCAGGCTTTGGTGATACAGATGAATTTGATAAATTTTGTTTCAACAATCTTAAGAAATAAGGGTGATAAAAATGGAATTTAAAAGTTACCACAAGGAACTTGAATTTTTGCACGTTGGTTGCGAAGAACCAAGAGCATATTATGTTCCTTACGAAACAAAGGAAAAAGCACTTGCAGGTGAAAGAGATGCATCTGATTTTCTTTTGAACCTTTGCGGTGATTGGAATTTCAGATTCTATGAAAGCTTTGAAGATCTGGAAGATGATTTCCTCCAGCTTCCTTTCAAAGAAAAAATGAAAGTTCCTTCAAGCTGGCAGAACTGCACAGAAAAGGGTTATGATGCACCGCAGTACCTTAACTCAAACTATCCATATCCGTTGGATATGCCTCATATTCCTGATGAAAACCCCTGTGCACTCTATTCAAAAGATGTAATTCTTCCCGAGAATTTCTCAGGCAAGAAAATCTACATAAACTTTGAGGGCGTAGATTCCTGTTTCTATCTTTTTGTTAATAATGAATTTGCAGGTTACAGTCAGGTAAGCCATTGTACAAGTGAACTTAATATTTCAGAATACCTTAAAGAGGGCAAGAATAAAATAGATGTTCTTGTTGTAAAATGGTGCAACGGAAGCTACCTTGAAGATCAGGACTATTTCCGCCTTTCAGGTATTTTCAGAGAAGTTTATCTTCTTGCTCGTCAGGAAAATCATCTTAAGGATATTTATGTAAGACAAGATATTTCAGAAGATTTAAAAACTGCCGTAATTAAATTTGAAGCAGATAAATGCGTGAATTTCTCACTTCTTTCACCGGATGGAGAAGTAATACTTTCAGGCAATACAGATGAAGAAGTTACAATCGAAAATCCCGTTTTGTGGAATGCGGAAAACCCGAAACTTTACACACTTGTAATTGAAGACGAGAGTGAATTTATTCCTGTCAGATTAGGTCTTAAACGTCTTGAAATCAAAGGCGCGATTATGTACCTTAACAACGAAAAGGTAAAGCTTTACGGTATCAACCGCC
>JAZSJD010000011.1:0-12740 GCA_045534165.1 Acutalibacteraceae bacterium
GTAAAGGGAGCTGTCAAAATCTGTGATTTTGACTGAGGGATTGTTGATATAAAGTCTTTTACAATCCTCCCGTCAGGCTTACGCCTGCCACCCTCCTTTACACAAGGAGGGCTTTTGGCTCACTGCTGAATTATAATTTATTTAATATTCATAACAAAATAAACCCCTTATTGTAACGAATAAACAAAAAAATTAAAAAATCATAAATTAGCAAATCGAAGAAAAAACGAGGAAAAACGAGAAAAAACGAGATTGCAAATGTTAAATTAAAAAACTTTAAAAAAGGTATTGACAAAGATTTAACCTTGTGATAATATATTCGGGTACTGTGAGTTTTGGGGTCACCCGTTAAACCCCCGGACTTATGAAAAAAATATTGTATTAATCGGGAGGAAAAGATTATGTCAACTTATATGCCTAAAGCGGCAGAAATCAGCCGTAAGTGGTATGTGATTGATGCAGAAGGTAAAACCCTCGGTAGCGTTGCTGTTGAGGCTGCTAAACTTCTCAGAGGCAAACACAAACCCACATTCGCACCCCATGTAGATTGCGGTGACCACGTTATCATCGTTAACGCAGAAAAAGTTGTTCTTACAGGCAACAAACTTAACCAGAAAATGTACTACCATCACACAGGTTACATCGGTAACATGAAAAAGGTTCAGTACAGCACACTTATGAGAACAAAACCTGAATTTGCAGTTGAACTTGCAGTTAAAGGTATGATTCCCTCAACAACACTTGGTCGTGCAGCTCTTTCAAGACTTCGTGTTTTCAGAGGCGCAGAACACAAGCATCAGGCTCAGCAGCCCACAGCTTGGGAATTTTAAGAAAGGGAGGCAAATTTAAATGTACGAAACAAGTCCTTACTTCTATGGTACAGGCCGTAGAAAGAAATCAGTAGCAAGAGTTCGTGTATACGCAGGAACAGGTAAAATCACAATCAACGACAGAGACATCGACGATTATTTCGGTCTTGAAACACTCAAACTCATCGTTCGTCAGCCTCTCGCTCTTACAGGCACAACAGAAAAATTTGATATCGTTTGCCGTGTAAACGGTGGTGGCGTAACAGGCCAAGCTGGTGTTATCGCTCACGGTCTTTCAAGAGCTCTTCTTCAGTATGATGAATCACTCAGAACATCACTTAAGAAAGCAGGCTTCCTCACTCGTGACCCGAGAATGAAGGAAAGAAAGAAATACGGTCTCAAAGGCGCACGTCGTGCTCCCCAGTTCTCAAAGAGATAATTTCTTTGCATCAAATTACCCCGAAAACCTTATGGTTCTCGGGGTTTTACTTTTGCAGGGAAATCTGCTTTGGTGCAAATTTGGTGCAAGTTTTAAAAACACCCCTTGACTATCAAAAGTCAAAGGGTGTTTTTTGTGTATTATGTAATTACTCAAAGAAAATACGATGGTCCATAATGTATGTGTAATTTAGTTCTTCTAAATTATCCTCATACTCGTAAAATTCATCATCGCACTCGCTTAACACATCGTCGCAATCTAAACTGTCAAGTAATTCTTCGCGCTCATCTCTATCGGTGGGAACTTTGCCACTGAATACTGCCAATGCCTTTTTGCAGATTTCTGCAGTTTTTAATGCACCTATCTTTGTAAATGCATCTACTAACTCATTTGAGAAATCACCACTTGAATTATAGAAGAATTGAGAGAAACCGCCGTTGTTGACTTCTTGCTCCAATATTTGAGTGACATAGAAAATTTTCTCGTGTTCGTTTAGTTTTTCAATGTCATCACCATATTCGCATTTTTTGCAGACAGTTTCACACATATTAACAACGAAATTGTTTCTTTGTATATCCTCATCATCAACATATTCTTCAGCTGCATTCTCAATAAGATTTCTGATGTTTTCAAAAACATTTCCGTCTTTTGATACTGCATCTTGGAATTTGCGGAATTGCTCATTGTCGGAATCGGAAAGCATCGCTTGTCTAATTTTCATTTGCTCAACAAACGAAGCAATAATATCGATGCCCAACAGAGCAAGACCTGCATACAAGCACCAATCAACCCAAATGCCGATAATTAGTAAGATAACACTCGGAACAAAAAGCCAAAAAAAGTGAAAGAGAATGTTTGTGATAAAACCAATCAAAAACAAACTGAATGGATATCTTCTTTCTTTCATAGTGTAGCCCCCATATTTAGTTTTTTATATTATAGCATAATTTTTCAAAATATTCAAAGTAATCTTAATGAGTCGTAATAATTCTTTATAGAATCATTATGACTCTTTTTCTTTATATAAGACTCTTTGTTAATCATTCAGTCAATATTTGCTTGACTTGGGAGGGCTTTTGCTTTATTATAATGTAAAAACTATATGGAGATGTTTTTATGACTGCTACATTCGGAACGATTTATGTTATTTTTAAAAAGTGCGTATCGCTGATAGCTGCGATCATGTTGCTCATTGTGGGTGCTGATGAAAAAGATACTCCTGCGCCGGTGGGTGCAGAGGTTATTTCTAAGAACACTTATGTTTTGTATGATTATCATATGACCTCACAGGGTGTTACAAACGACGGTGAATATTTTTATTTCAGTGGCAAAAAGAATCTGGGCAAGGCTGATATTGAAACGGGAGAGATATTTCTTATTACCACAAATGCAATTCCCGATGAACTTGAAGATATGGGCTATGACCACATCGGTGGTCTGAGTTGCCACGATGGAATTGTTTATGCAGCTGTTGAGGATGGTCCTGATTATGAGCGTTCATGCATCGTACTCTATGATGCCGAAACATTGAAATACACAGGCGAATATTATCCTCTCCCCTATGAACTTCACAAGGAAGGCGTGCCCTGGTGTGCAGTGGATGTGGAAAAGAATTATCTTTATACTGCTGAATGGACAAATGCAACTGTTCTCAATGTTTTTGACCTGGATACCTTGACACTGGTTAAAACAATTCCTCTCTCTCAGCCCGTAGACAGAGTTCAGGGAGCAGAAATGTTTGACGGAAAACTTTATATGTCCTGCGACGAATTGGATGGTAACAAGCATATCTACTGTGTTGATGTTGAAAACGGTGATGTTCAGGTTGCTTTTACAAGAAATGTGGGCAGTGAGATTGAGGCAGAAGGTATGACAATTTATGCGGACGAAAATGGTGAGCCTGTTTTCTGTGTTCTCGACAGGGGCGCACGCCGAAAGAGTTCCAATCTTACAATGTACCGGCTTGCAGACTGATTAAACAAGTTTGATATTTGCGAACAAACCCCAAAATCATATGGTTTTGGGGTTTTATTTTTTTGTTGAACAACTGACATTCAGATGATATAATTTATTCAGGAAAGGTGTGGTAAGGTTGGATTTTTCTGTAATACGAAGCAAGAGAAAATCTGTTTCAATTGAAATCAAAGCAGGGGAAATTGTTGTGCGTGCACCAAAAAGAATGAAAGATAAAGAAATTGCAAAATTCCTTGAACTGAAAAAAGATTGGATTGAAAAACATCTTGAAATATATGCAAAACGTCAGCAGGAATTGGAAAGTATAAAGCCTTTCACGGAAGATGAACTGAAAGAAATCACATTGAAAGCTAAAAAAATCATTCCTGAACGGGTTGGATTTTATGCAGAGAAAATTGGTGTTACTTACAACAGAATAACAATCAGGCATCAGAAAACACGGTGGGGGAGTTGCTCTTCACTTGGCAACCTTAATTTCAACTGCCTACTGGTTTTGTTGCCTGAAGAAGTGCTGGACAGCGTTGTTGTTCACGAATTATGCCACCGAAAACATATGAATCATTCAAAGGCTTTTTATGATGAAATTGAAAAAGTTTTTCCCCAATATAAGGCTTGCCACAAGTGGCTCAACGAAAATGGCAGAAAAACCCTTGCGAGATTAAATCTGATGTAGTGATTTTGTTCAAAAAGAAATTAAATATTTGTGTAAAAAAGCAAAAGTTGGAAAGTTCGTTGAAATAAAGTCAGATAAATGTTAGTATATAGGTAAGTAAAAAAAGGAGGCAGAGAAAATGAAAAAATTTATTGCAATTATTCTTTCTTTGGCAATGTTGGTTTCTGTTCTGGCAATACCTGCTTTTGCAGAATCACCTGAAAATGAAACATTTGAAAGTGTGTTTGTTGAAGGTGAAAACAGTCTTATCGTGTTTGTAACAGGTATAGGACAAAGTTATTCTTATCTTTTTGATGAGAGTTATACAGAAGACGGTGCTTTTGAAAATGGCACACTTCAGGATTATGAAAACTATGCTCCACTTATTGCAGAAGGTAAATATTCTACAAGATGGAACCTTTTCAACTCATTTGATGAAGCTTTTTCTGACAGTGAAACAATTTTAGCAATCGTTTCTGTTGTTACAAGACTTGTGGTTTCAGGCGTTATGGGAAAATGCGTTATCAAGGAAGATGACGTTAAAACAATTGTGAGAAATCTCTTCAAATTCAACCTTGTTGATGAAAACGGAAACGGTCATCCAAGAGTTGTAACACCAAGATATGCAATGCCTGTTTCTGAATATCCTTATGCTCCCGGTGAAGACGGAAAACTCCGTAGCGAAGCAAGGGAACGTTTCTTCTCTGCAATTCCGTGTGAAGATATTGCAAAAGAAAAATTCGGCGAAAATTATGAAGATTTCCTTTATGTTTATAACTACAGTGCATTCTCTTACACTTCAAAGAACGTTGAAGGTCTTCACGATTTTGTTGAAACAATTATTGCAAACAACAAAGTGGGAGCAAAAGACGTTGTGCTTATTCCCATGAGTATGGGCGCATCTGTTGTGTCAGCTTATATGGATAAATACCCGACAGTAAAAGAAAACCATATCAGACGTGTTGTTGGTATTGTTGGTGCATGGGACGGTACTGAAATTATTGCTGATATGCTCACACAACAGTATTGTGACAATTCAGCAGACCTTTTCTATAACGGACTTATCGGCGACCTTGTTGGTGAACCCTGGGGTTATGTTGTAAACATTGCTCTGAGAATTTTCCCCAAACAGGTTTTAAGAGATTTTATTGATATGGCAATGCGTGGCCTTGCAACAGATTTGTTCGGGCCTACACCGTCACTTATGAATATGGCACCCCTTGACAGATATGACGAGGTTAAATGGTGTATGTCTTCTGATGTTGTAAAAGCTGAGGTCGACAATTTCTATAAGGCAAAAGCAAACCTTATGACAACAATGAAAAACCTTGAAAAAGAGGGCGTTACATTCTCGTTTATCGCAGGCTACGGTCTTCCTTTCGGTGCTTGCACAAGTGATTACAGTATGTTTGGTTTTATGAAAAATGCAAACACAACAAACTCTGACGAAATTATCAATATCGATTCAACTGCACCCGGCACATCTTTCGTAGCGTATGGTGAAAAGTTTGAAGATACAGAAGGAAGAATTCTTTCTCCTGATGGTTCACTTGATATTTCAACAACTGTTTTCAAAGATTCAAGCTGGTTCTTCTATGAACAGAAACATGAACTTGAATATAACAACACAGCTCTTTCTCTTGCGCTCAACCTTGCAACAGGCGATATCAAAACTGTTGCAGATTGTGATAACCTTGAAGAAGACGGATGTTATTATCCTCAGTTCAACGGTGCAAGAAACCTTAAATCTCTTGAAAGAAGCTATATCCCTGACCTTGAAAGATATTGCGAGGAAACAGGATATGTTCTCACAGCAGAACAGCAGGCAATTCTTGACAAAGCAGAAGCAATGACAAAATCTACTGAAAACAACGTAGAAAAAGACGAAGCAGTTATGGAAGAAGTACACGATATGCTTGTTGAAATCGGTGTATATGCTCCCGATTCAGAGCCCAGTGGCGGAGAAAAATTCCTGAACTTTGCACTTAAAGGCGCAAACGATATCATCTATTTCATCTTCGGTGCTAAAGGTTTTGCCGACTGATAATAAAAAGAAACTCCCTTGTGTTTGTTGTAAACACAAGGGAGTTTTTTGTTGGATTATAACACCGCTTTGATAAGTTCTTTTGCAATAATTCCGTGGCCTTCTGCAGTGGGGTGAACACCGTCAATGGTCCAGTATGAAGCAGGAGCTTTTTCAATTGCTTCGTCAAATTTCTCCTGTAAGGGGATAAATTTAAGGTCGAATTTTTCAGCAACTCTTTTTGTTGCTTCTGCACGAAGCTTTGTTTCTCGGCGGAAATATTCAATATTTTCGTCAGTTGCTGTGCCTGCAGTAACAAAAGGTTCAAGGATAAAAATTTTAATCTCGGGAAGTTCTTCTTTTATTTCTTCAATAAGCATTGAATAAAGCTTTTCAAACTTAGGAGCAGCAATACCGTTCTGACAACCAAGCTCGTGCCATACATCATTGATGCCGATTAAAATGCTCATATAATCAGGCTTTAAATTCAGGATATCGCACTTGATTCTTGCATAGACATCAACAATTCTGTTGCCACTTATACCTTTATTTATAAACCTGAATTTTTCAGGGTTTTCCGCACCGATATTCGCAGCCACAACAAGGGGATAACCCATACCTAAAGATGCAATGTTATCTCTGTCTCTGCCCCAGTCAGTTATTGAGTCGCCCTGGAATAAGAAAGTTTTCATTGTTCAACACTCCTTAAGAAGTTTTCTATTTTTTCACGGCTTTCCTGAACTGTGCCTTGCACCATTTCAGGCTTTCCGCCACCTCTGCCGTTTAATGCAGAATTAAAATCTTTTGCAAGTTGTCTTAAATCTTCTGTACGCGAAGCAATTGTATATTTGTAGCCCGTTTCATCGCTGCCACTTAAAACAGCTGCAATCTTAACTTTTTCAGCGAGCAAATCACACATTTTTCTCACTTCATCAGGCTGCAGGTCTTTTTCAAAAATCACTTCAACGTTGCCTGATAAATCTTTGATTTTTTCTTTGAAATTATCAAGCTTGATTTTCTGCATTTCATATCTGAGAGATGCTATTTCTTCTTTCAGTTTTTCAACACCTTGTGCAATTTCAAGGGGTTTGAGAGCCAGCATATTTGAAAGGCGTGCAAGCTCATCGTGTTTTGCAGAATAATCATCAAAAGCATCTTTACCAATCTGCATTGTGATTGAAGCACCTGCACGTTTTTTGGCAAGGGAAGTTGTTTTCAGAAGTCCGATTTCGCCTGTTCTTCTGACGTGTGTACCGCAACAAGCGCAAATGTCGCAATCTTCAACGATAACAAGTCTTATCTGTCCTTTGATTTCTTTTTTGCTTCTGAAATCAATTTCTTTTGCTTCTTCCTGAGTAGGATATGTGGCATAAATTTCTCTGTTTTCCCAGATGATTCTGTTTGTAATTTCTTCAACTTTTTTTATTTCTTCAGGGGTAAGCATTTTATCGAAATCAACTGTAATACATTCGCTTCCCATATGGAAGCCTACGTTTTCAACACCGAAAAGTGAATGTGCAACGCCTGAAAAAATGTGTTCACCTGAATGTTTCTGCATCAGGAGAAAACGTTTTTCAAAATCGATTTCACCTTTTACCGTTTCGCCTTCTTTTAAAGGGGCAGAGCAAAGGTGAAAGATTTCATCTTCCTTTTCAAAAACATATTCAACTTCAATTCCGTTAATGAAGCCTGAGTCAGCATCCTGTCCGCCACCCTCAGGGAAAAAAGCTGTTTTGTCAAGCAGGATGTTATATTTTCCGTCTTCTGTTTCTGTGCATGATAAAACTGTTGCCTCAAATTCTTTCATATATTGGTCTGCATAAAATAATCTTTCTGTCAATTTGTGTCACCTCTAAAGATAGAATATCATAAAAAGATATAATAATCAAATAAAAAAGTTGTGTTTTTGTAAAATTTCTTCTTAAAGTTTGCAAAAAACATTTTTATATGGTACAATGTATTTTGTAAATCTATGACCGAAAGGAAGAACAATTAATGTCCTTTTTATCAGCCATTTTTGGCGATTATTCAACAAAAGAAGTTAAGAGAATTGAACCTTTGAAGAAAAAGGTTTTAGCTCTTGAAGAAGAATATAAAAAGCTTTCAGATAAGGAACTTCAGGCAAAAACACCCGAATTCAAATCACGTCTTGAAAAAGGCGAAACTCTTGATGACATTCTCCCCGAAGCATTTGCTGCTTGCCGTGAAGCATCAAGCCGTGTGCTTGGTATGCGCCACTTCCCCGTGCAGATTGTGGGTGGTATCATTTTGCATCAGGGACGTATTGCTGAAATGAAAACAGGTGAAGGTAAAACTCTTGTTGCAACTTTGCCTGCATACCTTAATGCACTTTCAGGCAAAGGTGTTCACATTGTTACAGTCAATGATTATCTTGCAAAACGTGACTCTGAATGGATGGGCAAACTTTACAGATTCATGGGCTTGTCAGTAGGCCTTATTGTTCACGGACTTACAAACGAAGAACGTCGTGAAGCTTATAATTCTGACATCACTTACGGTACAAATAACGAGATGGGATTTGACTATCTTCGTGATAATATGGTGCAGTATAAAGAGAAAAAAGTTCAGCGTGAGCATAATTTTGCAATCGTTGACGAAGTTGACTCAATCCTTATTGACGAAGCAAGAACACCTCTTATTATTTCAGGCAGAGGCGATGCTTCAACAGACCTTTACAAATTGGCAGATCGTTTTGCAAAGAGCCTTAAGATGACTAAAGTTAAAGAAATCGATTCAAAATCAAATGCTGAAGATGTTGCAGCAGATGGTGACTTTGTTGTTGACGAAAAGGCAAAAACTGCAACACTTACAAAATCAGGTGTTCAGAAAGCTGAACAGTTCTTCCAGCTTGAAAACCTTATGGATGCTGAAAATATGACAATCCAGCACCATATCAATCAGGCAATCAAGGCTATCGGCGTTATGACAAAAGACGTGGATTACGTTGTTAAAGACGGTGAAGTTCTTATTGTTGACGAATTCACAGGTCGTATTATGTTGGGACGTAGATATAACGAAGGTCTTCATCAGGCTATTGAAGCAAAAGAAGGCGTGAAAGTTGAACACGAAAGCAAAACTCTTGCAACAATCACTTTCCAGAACTATTTCCGCCTTTACGATAAACTTTCAGGTATGACAGGTACTGCAAAAACAGAAAGTGTTGAATTCCAGGAAATTTACAGCCTTGACGTTATCGAAACACCGACAAACAAACCTGTTCAGCGTCAGGATATGGATGATGCAGTTTACAAAACAGAACTTGCAAAATATAACGCAGTTATTGAGCAGATTGTTGAATGTAACCAGAAAGGTCAGCCTGTACTTGTTGGTACAATCTCAATTGAAAAATCAGAATATCTTTCTTCATTGCTTAAAAAGAGAGGTATAAAGCACGAAGTTCTCAATGCTAAATATCACGATAAAGAAGCTGAAATTGTTGCTCAGGCAGGTAAATTAGGTGCTGTTACAATTGCAACAAACATGGCAGGCCGTGGTACTGACATTATGTTGGGCGGTAATGCTGAATATCTTGCAAAAGCAGAAATGCGTCGTATGCAGTATGAAGAAGAACTTATTGCAGAAGCAACAGGCTTTGCAGAAACAGATAACGAAGAAATTTTAAATGCACGTGAAGAATATACAAGACTTTATAAAAAATATAAAGCTGAAATTGAACCTGAAGCAGAAAAAGTAAGAGCAGCAGGCGGTCTGTTCATTATCGGTACAGAACGTCACGATTCAAGACGTATCGATAACCAGCTGAGAGGACGTTCAGGACGTCAGGGTGACCCGGGTGCAAGCCGATTCTACCTTTCATTGCAGGATGACCTTATGCGTCTTTTCGGTGGCGAAAGACTTACAGGTGTTATGAACACACTGAAAACTCCTGAGGATATGCCTATTGAATCAAAGATGATTTCAAAATCAATTGAAAACGCACAGAAGAAAGTTGAAGGTCAGCATTTTGCTTCACGTAAACACGTGCTTGAATATGACGATGTTATGAACCGTCAGCGTGAAATTATTTATGCACAGAGAAATAAGGTGCTTGACGGTGAAGAACTTAAGCCCTCAATTATGGGTATGTTAGAGGAATGTGTAGTAGAAGCTGTTGATTTCTATTGTCCCGCAGCAAACGAAAAAGCTGATTGGAACGTTGCAGGTCTTAAAGATAAATTCAAAGGCTGGCTTACAAATGAAGATGATTTCACAGATATGGATTCACTTGACCCTGTTGAAATGAAAGAAAGTCTTCTTGAAAGAGCAGAAGACCTTTATGACCAGAGAGAAGAAGAAATGGGTTCAGAAATTATGCGAGCTCTTGAAAGAATGGTTCTTCTTCGCAATGTTGATACAAAATGGATGGACCACATCGATGCAATGGAAGAACTCAAACGTGGTATCGGTCTTCGTGCTTATGGTCAGCAGCAACCTATCATTGCTTACAGATCAGAAGGCTATGATATGTTTGAAGAAATGCGTGTTTCAATCCGTGAAGATACAGTACGTCAGATGCTTACAGTAAGAGTAAGAACTGAAGAAGAAACAAAACGTGAACAGACAGTTAAAGTTACTTCTGAAACAAGCTCATCTTCTGACGGTACAGTTAAAAAAGAACCCGTAAGAAACAAAAACAAAAAAGTAGGTCCTAACGACCCTTGTCCCTGCGGAAGCGGTAAAAAATATAAAAAGTGCTGCGGTGCAGTTTAAAAACAATTAAGGCTGTATTGTGAAAATACAGCCTTTTCTTTATGAGGTGAAAAAATGAGCTACAAATTCCGTGAAAATACTGATGAAAAAATTTATAATTGCCGTGAAAACTGTCAGATGTTTTTATACAGAAACGTAACAGCAGGGGAATACAGCGAATATATTTCAAAGCTCACAAATAAGGGATATGAAATTTTAAGTGAAAACGAAAATGCAGGAAATTTATACACTGCCCTTAAAGGTGAAAAGGAAATAAACGCATATTTTACACCTTGCGACAGAACACTTCGCGTTACTGTGGCAGATGATGCACGTTTCCCTGATTTTGAAAAGAAAGAAACAACCAAACTTAAACAACCTTGTTTTTATATGTTTGAAAACGACCATACATATATCGATTGCGGAATGTGTCTGATTATTCAATGCTCTGACGGAAGCTTCGTTGTTGTGGATAGCGGACATTATCTTCAGTTTAACGATAACGACAGAATTTATAATTTTATGAGAGAGAGAACACCTGCAGGGCAGAAAGTTATAGTCAGCGGTTGGTTTGTTACTCACGCTCATTCTGACCATATTTCAAAGCTTTTCGATTTCATAAGATATAACCGTTATGATGTGGAAATTGAAGCAATTTATTCTAACCTTATTTCAAATGACTATGCATCAGAGGAATGGGGAGTGGAAGAAAAAGGTCTGGCTGAAAAATTCTTCAGTCTCCTTGAAAGATGTGAAGATATAAGAAAAGTTAAACTTCACAGCGGTCAACGTTTTTATGTGCGTGATTTGTGCTTTGATGTGCTTTGCACACACGAAGATGTTTACCCGCAGACAGTAAAGGAATATAACGATTCATCACTTGTTGTTATGATGAGCGTTAAAAACACAAAAGTGTTTATTCCCGGTGATGCATCAGGGCTTGAAAGTAAAATCCTTGTTGAACGTTTCGGCAAAAGCCTTGAATGTGATGTTGTGCAGGTTTCGCACCACGGTCACAGAGGTCTGCTTTCAGACTGCTACCAGCTTCTGAAGGGAAAGCTTGCACTTTTCCCCATAACACAGATTAAGTTTGATGAAGCATACCCCAATGTGCCTGCAAACAAAGTTGCAATTGATTTGGCTGATGAATATTACGTTTCATCAAACGGAACAATTGTTGTACCACTTCCTTATAAAAAGGGAACAGTAACAACTCTGCCGGACGAAACTTTTGAAGATTTCGGAAAAATCAAACGTATGTGGGGTTATGACTACACAGATGAATATAAAAAAGAAATGTACGATTTATACCTTAAAAACGGTGGCAAAGAGGAAAGCCTCTACCTGCCGGTAAGATATAGCGGTACATTTGAAATGTAATTTTAAGCGAAAAATCCCCTCAGCCAAAATCTACGATTTTGCCGGCTCCCCTTGCGTTTTCAAGGGGAGCATTGTTGTGTGGAAAACTGTGTTTTCACTTGCAAAAAAAATAAGAGGCGAACACAGTTCGCTCCACAAAGCAACAATAAATGCACATAAAGAAAAGCTCCCCAAGGGAGCTTTCACTTTAATTATATTCGTCTTTTAAAAACCGACACTTCCGGCCATTACACCTGTAAAAGAAATGATGAAAGACAAAACACCCATTCCCATTGAGAACAGCATCATAGAAGCATAGCCTACAATAAATCCGATTAATCCTGCTTTTGCCTGTGCAGGTTTTTCGTTTCTCCACACAAGGAATAAAGTTAAACCTACAGGAGTGAAGAAGAAACTGATAAGACCAATAAGAAAAGGACTTAATTCTTTCTTTTCAGCAACTGGTGCAGGTTCAGGCTGGGGGATTGCTTTTTCAACAGGAGTGCCGCAATTTGGGCATACATTACCTTCATCGCCTAAAACAGCTCCACATGCAGTACAAAAATCCATAAATAAAACCTCCTTCTGTTTTACTATATTTATAATATCATTATGAAAAATATTTGTCAAATTAAAAATTTTAACAAAAGCTGTGAGACTGCCGAGAAATCTGCAGAATGACATTTTTGAACCCCGAAGATGTACAATGGTACCTCGAGAGGGTGAAAAAATGGCAAATATATGCAAAAAGTGGGTGATATTCGATGTATCACC
>JAZSJD010000035.1:0-3752 GCA_045534165.1 Acutalibacteraceae bacterium
CTTCCTAAGACCGCTTGGCCTCCGACTTAACAATGAAAGAATACAAACTAAAACAAAACTGACCCCGTTTGAAAAACGAAGTCAGTATGTTGCTTAAATTTTAATTCGACCTACCATAGGGGGCTTTTTGTACTGTCCGCACAAATTGGGGCAGTTCAGATACAGATGAGGGAATTAATTTAATATAATATAATATTGAAAAATAATATTTTATGTGCTAAAATATTACAAATTAAATTAGGTGGCGATTTTTATGAAAGGTAACAAAATCAAAAATTTTCTTATAAGAAAGGACATTGTATTTTCAGCAAAACGTTATGGTATTGATGCATTAGGCGCAATGGCTCAAGGTTTGTTTGCTTCTTTGCTTATTGGTACAATTATCAGTACAATCGGCACGCAATTCAATCTTGATATTCTTGTAAAAATAGGTGATTACGCAAAAGCTGTTTCAGGTCCTGCAATGGCTATTGCAATTGGTTATGCTTTACATTGTCCGCCGTTGGTTCTTTTTTCACTTGTTGCAGTTGGATTTGCAGCTAATGAATGCGGTGGTGCAGGTGGTCCACTTGCGGTATTGTTTGTCACAATCGTTGCTTCTGAACTTGGCAAAGCAGTAAGTAAAGAAACAAAATTGGACATTATTGTCACACCTTTGGTAACAATTCTGTCAGGCGTTGTTTTATCCGTTTACACTGCTCCTTATATCGGAAAAGCTGCAAGTGCAGTCGGCAAATTAATAATGATGGCGACTGAACTTCATCCCTTTATTATGGGTGTTATTGTTTCTGTAGTAGTTGGTATTGCCCTTACATTACCTATAAGTAGTGCTGCAATTTGTGCAGCTCTTAGCCTGACAGGTTTAGCCGGTGGAGCAGCTCTTGCCGGATGTTGTGCACAAATGGTTGGCTTTGCTGTAATGAGTTATAAAGAAAATAAAGTTGGTGGTTTATTCGCTCAGGGAATCGGCACAAGTATGCTTCAGATGGGTAATATTGTAAAGAATCCTAAAATATGGATTCCGCCGATTATAGCTTCTGCTGTTTCAGGTCCTATCGCAACTTGCGTTTTCAAACTTGAAATGAATGGTGCAGCTGTTTCGTCCGGTATGGGTACCTGTGGGCTTGTAGGTCAGATTGGTGTATATACCGGTTGGTTAAATGATATATCAGCGGGAATTAAAGAATCAATCACAGCTTTTAACTGGATAGGTTTGGTTGTAATTTCACTTGTTGTTCCTGTTGTGGTTACTCTTTTAGTTTCCATACCATTCAGAAAATTCGGTTGGATTAAAGAGAATGATTTAAAACTTGATTTATAATATTTGCACTGAGGTAATTCATAATGAGAATGAGAAAAAAGAAGCATCTTGATGAACGTCTTGAAGCTTGTGGTAATTATTTTATTAAAGCAATGACGGATGATTTGAATTTTGAAACATCTGTTGAAAAAAAAGAATATTTCGATTTTAAAGAGCTTTTCGGTAATGATAATCCCGTTGAACTTGAAGTCGGTTGCGGTAAAGGTGGATTTGTCTGTGAAAAAGCAAAACAAAATCCTGATATAAACTTCCTTGCGGTGGAAAAGATCGGCAATGTAATTGTTTCTGCTTGTGAAACAGCAATGAATAATGAACTTAAGAATGTTCGTTTTCTCAAGTGCTCTGCTGAATACCTTGAAAAATATATTCCTGCAAATTCAATTTCAAGAATTTATCTTAACTTTTCTTGTCCTTATCCGAAAAATAAATATAAGAACCATAGATTGACAAACAGAAAGTTTTTGAAAATCTATGATTCGATTTTAGCACCCGGTGCTGAAATACATCAGAAAACAGATAATATGCATTTCTTTGAATATTCCTTGGAAGAATTTTCATATTATGGTTTTAAAATGAAAAGTATTTCTCTTGATTTACATAAGAGCGATTTTGAGGGCAACATAGTAACAGAGTATGAAAAAAGATTTTCAGAAATGGGATTTCCGATATATCGACTTGAAGCATATCTTGAAAAGGAAGATATAGATGAATAAGTTTGAAAATGTACTTGTACTGACCGATTTTGATGGTACATTTGCTAATGATAATGGTATAATTACTGATGATAACATCGAAATGATTTCATATTTCACTAAACATGGTGGACTTTTTTCTGTATCAACAGGTCGAACATTTCAAGGATTTCATCACTATAATCCGAGATATATTAATGCGCCTGTTCTTTTGGCAAATGGTGCCATGGCATATGATTATGAAAAAAATGAACAAGTTTTTCTTGATGGTTTGTGTGAAGAAGGCATTGGCGCTGTTAACAAGCTGCTTACTACTTTTCCCGACATAACTGTTGAGATGTATCCTTTTGATAAAACATATGCAATTAATTTAACTGATGTTTCACACAGACATTTTTCAAGTCAGGGAATTAAATATGATGTTGTTTCAAAACCTGATGAAACAACAATTCCTTGGGCAAAATCTATGATTGCGTGTGGCGAAACTGACCCTAAAAAAGTTCATAAGTTTATTGATGAAAATTTACCTGAAATTTCATATATTAAGACAACAGGGGAATTTATTGAGGTTTTAGCTAAAGGTGTTGATAAGGGTAGCGGACTTTTAAAATTGGCAGATTTTTTGTCCGTTGAACATTGCAACGCTTATGCTGTTGGTGACGGACTTAATGATATTGAAATGCTGGTGGCTGCTGCAAAAAGTTTTGTTCCCGATAATGCTAATAAAGATGTTTTAAAACATGCAGATTATGTTGTCAGATCAAATAACAATGGTGCAATAGCAAACGTAATCGAAATACTTGATAAAATTTATTGATTTAGGATGTGATGTCATGTCATTTGATGCTATAAAAATGAAAAATGAAATAGTTCAATGGATTAAAGATTGGTTCGAAATTAACGGTAAAGGCTGCAATGCTGTTGTGGGAATTTCAGGTGGTAAAGACAGTTCTGCAGTTGCGGCACTTTGCGTTGAAGCATTAGGCAAAGATAGGGTTATCGGTGTTTTAATGCCAAATGGTGAGCAACACGACATTGATGTTTCAAAAGATTTAGTTGATTTTCTTGGTATAAAAAACTATACACTTAATATCAAAGAGGCATATGATTCTATAATTTCTCAGGTTGCTGAAATGACAGAGGTTTCAAGTTTCACAAGCGTCAATCTCCATCCAAGAATCAGAATGGCTGCTCTTTATGCAGTTTCACAGAGCTTTAATGGCAGGGTAGCAAACACCTGCAATCTTTCTGAGGATTGGGTCGGTTATTCGACCAGATATGGTGATGCAGCAGGGGACTTCAGTCCTCTTTCAAGATTCACTGTTGCTGAGGTTAAAGCTATTGCAAGAGAATGTGGTTTGCCTGACAGATTTGTTGAAAAAGTTCCCATTGATGGTCTTTGCGGAAAAACCGATGAAGATAACCTTGGCTTTACTTATGCTGTTTTAGATAAATATATCAGAACAGGTGTTTGTGAAGACGAAGAAACTAAAAAGAAAATTGATTCAATGCATGAAAGAAATCTTTTTAAACTAAGATTAATGGATTGCTTCGAATATAATCCTTGATGTGATATAAGAAAACTCCCATCTGCATAGTGAACAAGTCCAGTAAAAACGGACAATAGACAAAAGCCCCCTATTGTAGGATAATACTACAGTAGGGGGTTATAGTTATGGCAGGAAAGTATCAACACATACAATATATGTTACCGCAAATCAAAGAAATGCTTCAACAAG
>JAZSJD010000019.1:0-4790 GCA_045534165.1 Acutalibacteraceae bacterium
TTTTTATCTTACAAAACTGCGAAGCACTTTAAAATAAAAATTTTGAGTACAAGAAAAGGCAAAACCGTCCGATAATGCTGACGCATATCGGGCGGTTTTAACGCATTATTGTGTCAAAATCTCACATTTTAAAGAAATACTGCCTTATGTGAGCTCAGCGTTTCGCTACACCTCATCTTTTATCATTGAATCCCTCACCTAAAACTTCGCTTGATGACAGAATAACAGTAAAAGCTCTTTCGTCAATTTCGTAAATTCTTTTCACAATTTTGTTTATCTGGCTTTTCCTTAAAGCACACATAAGCATTTTTCTGCTTTCCCCTGTGTATGCTCCTTTAACAGAAATAATACTTACTCCCCTGCTCATTTCTTCCATAATATTTTTTGAAATTTTTTCAGGACAGCTACTGATTATCAGTAGTGTTCTTGAATCTGTAAGACCAAAAAGAATTTTATCAACAACAAAAGTAGAAATAAAAATGAGTATCAGAGAATACATTACACTTTCAAAATTCCTGTAAATAAGTCCTGCAGAAATCACAACAACAAAATCTGCTATAAGGATCAGTCTGCCCATTGATAAATGGGGCTTTTTCAAATTTATAAGCCTTGCTAAAATATCCGTACCACCTGAGGTTAAACCTCTTATAAAAATAAGTGCCATGGAAATACCTGATAAAGCTCCGCAAAAGCAGGTTGCCAGAATTTTATCACCTTTATATGACGGCAAAAAAGACAGCATATCAATTGCAACTGACAAAAACAACGTTACAAGAAAAGATTTGGCAATAAACTTTCCGCCGATAAATTTCCATGCAAGAATAAACAACGGAATATTTATTATAAGGGCTGAAACCCCTATTGGTATTTTGGGAAAAAGATAATTCACGAGCATTGCAACACCTGTTGCTCCGCCATGTGCAATATCGTTTTCCTCTGCAAAAATATGAATGGCGGCACTGTACAATATACAGCCGCCGCCACAAAAAATTATATCTGAAAGAATTTCTTTTGTTTTGCTTTTCACGGCATTTCCTCTATTCTATGAGTTATGTAATGCTGTGAAAATTTCACGTAAACGCTCTTTTTCTCCTTTAAGATAAAGATAGCCGAAAAGAGTTTCAAGCCCTGTTGCATAATGGTAAGTCATAACATCAGCACTTCTTGGCACGTGACCTGTATGTGAATTTCTGCCCCTTTTGAAAACGTCCTGCTCTTCTTCTGTAAGCATATGGATTATGCTTTTGATTTTTCGCGATTGGGCAGAAGCACTCACTTCCTCAACTGCAAGGGAATGGAGCTTTTTTACCGGTCTCGGACACTCTGTAAGAAGTGTTTCACGAACAAACAAATCATAAACCGTATCGCCTATAAAAGCCAGCATAAGAGGGCTTAATTTATTTATATCACATTCGTTTTCAGTAAATCTCATATTTCAATACCATTAAAGCACAAAATCAAATTCAAGGTCGTAAATACATACTGTATCGCCTTCCTGAATACCTTTTTCAAGAAGTGCATCTATAATACCTGATGAGCGAAGAACTCTCTGGAAATACTGCAAGGATTCATAGTCATCAAGGTCTGTTCTCTGCAGAATTTTAAGAAGCCACTCAGCCTCAACAAAGTAAACATCATCCTGAACATCAATTGTAAACTTATTATCAGCTTTTTCAACAATAATATCTGTGGGAATTTCTTCAGATTCAAATTGTTTTATAGGCGGTAAAGTCTGCAATTTGTTCCATACAGTATTTACAACTTCTTTTGTGCCTTCTGCAATGGGAGCACACATTGTCATAAATTCATAACCTTTTGAACGGATGTAGCTTTCAAGTCTTTCCAACTGTTCATCAGTTGCAAGGTCAACCTTGTTAGCAACAACAATCTGGGGCCTTTCTGACAAATCTTTATTGAATTTTTCAAGCTCTCTGTTAATTGTTTCAAAGTCCTCAATAGGGTCTCTGCCTTCGCTACCTGCCACATCAAGGATGTGAACAAGCATACGGCATCTTTCAACGTGACGCAAAAATTCGTGACCTAAGCCGACACCATCACCTGCGCCCTCAATAAGACCGGGAATATCTGCCATAACAAATGAGTTTTCATCGCCCATATCAATAACGCCAAGAACAGGAGTTATTGTCGTGAAATGGTAGTTTGCAATAATGGGCTTTGCTTCACTTACAACAGAAATAAATGTTGATTTACCAACATTGGGATAGCCTAAAAGACCAACATCTGCAAGAAGTTTAAGTTCAAGTGCCACTTCCCAGCTTTCACCTGGAACACCGCTTTTTGCAAAACGTGGTGTCTGTCTTGTGGGTGTTGCAAAATGGCTGTTTCCCCATCCGCCTCTGCCGCCTTTTGCAGCAATAAAAGTATCCATAGCGCCCATATCTGCCATAATAGCGCCACTTTCAACCTCACGGATTATTGTCCCTTTGGGAACACGGATTATAAGGTCTTTGCCTTTTTTTCCGTTACGTCTGCCACCCTGACCTTTTTCGCCATGTTCAGCACTGTATTTTCTTTTATATCTGAAATCTGCAAGTGTTGACATATTGGTGTCTACCTGGAAAACTATGTCTCCGCCTTTGCCACCGTCGCCACCGTCAGGTCCGCCGGAAGCGACATATTTTTCTCTGTGGAACATAACAGCACCATCGCCACCGTTACCTGCTTTAATTTTGATTTTAGCAACATCTACGAACATTTCGTCGCCCCCTTAAAAATATCAAGAAAAAAACTCCAAGATTTGAACATCTTGGAGTTTGGTGACCCGGACGAGAATCGAACTCGTGTTACCGCCGTGAAAGGGCGGTGTCTTAACCGCTTGACCACCGGGCCATATAAATTGGTGGCTGCAGTTGGAGTTGAACCAACGACACTACGGGTATGAACCGTATGCTCTAGCCATCTGAGCTATGCAGCCATAACCTCAAAGCACTTGTACATTATAATCGAAGAAATTCCATTTGTCAATACTTTTTTACAAAAAAATTTTAATTTTTTAAAAAATTTTTTGCCGACACAATTTTCACTGTGCCGGCATATATCAAGTGGCAAAAGCATGTGGCTCCCCACAGGACAGTTTTCTGCCACCACACACATATTATGCCACGAGAAAGTGATGTTATTACTTACATTTCTATTATATGCAGTTTTCTTTTTTTGGGGACAAGTTTGACTTTAGTTTCGGCTTCGTGTATAATCTATAAAAATAAGAAATTTGGTGATAAAATGAAAATCGGTTTTGTTATAGCAGATAATTATGAATATGACCCTTTTAAAAAATTTGCAAGTGAATTCAACTCCACAGAATTCAGAGCATTAAAAAACAACTGTATTAAATTTGATTTCAACGAAAAAATTCAGGTTATCGGTTGCGAATGCGGAATAGGCAAAGTCAATGCAGCTCTTGCTGCAGCTTATCTTATTAATGAAGAAAAAGTTGATATGATTCTTAATGTAGGTCTTTCAGGTGCTGTGCAGAATGTTCACAGAGGTTTCATCGTTGCAGGCACGGAATATATTGAATGTGATTTCGACCTTACTGCAATCGGATACAACCTTGGCGTAAAGCCCGACCAGGAATACGTTTATAAAGCCGATGAACTTTTGATTCAATGCGCAAAGACATGCAGTATTGACTATTTCGGCAAATTAGGCACAGGCGATATTTTCCTGGCTGATTCAGAGCTTAAGAAGAAATTCCGTGATACATTTGATATCTGCTCTTTTGATATGGAAACAGGTGCAATTGCTGCAGTCTGCCACAAAGCAGATGTTCCTTTCCTTGCTATAAGAAAAATTTCTGACGACTGTGATGAAAACGCTGTTGAAAACTACAAAGACCTTAACAACAAAAAAGAAATCCATCTCAGCGAAGTTGCAGGTGAATTATTAGAAAAAATATCAGGGAGAATATAAAATGAACAGTCATTTTTTTGCAATGTTGGCAAGAATGAAATATGTCAACAGATGGGCATTGATGCGTAACATTCAGGAAGAAAGCATTTGTCAGCATTCAATGGAAACTGCTGCTTTTGCCCATGCACTTGCACTCATCAAAAATAAATATTTCGGTGCCGAATTAAATGCCGACAGAGCTGCTGTTCTTGCTTTATACCACGATATGCCTGAAATTATTACAGGTGATTTACCAACACCGGTTAAATATTTCAATGAAGATATGCGTGAAGTTTATTCAAAAGTTGAAGAAAACGCTTGTCAGAAACTTCTTTCAATGCTCCCTGAAGATTTGCATGATGATTATTCACCACTCTTTTTCCCCACAGAGGAAGATGAATATCTTTGGAAAATAGTAAAAGCGGCTGATAAAATCAGCGCTCTTACAAAATGTCTTGAAGAAAAGAAAGCAGGAAACCGTGAATTTGACAGCGCCCTCGTTTCAACTGAAAAGGCTATACGTGAAATGAAAATGGAAGAAGCAGATTATTTCCTCGATACATTCCTGCCCAGCTTCTCATTAACTCTTGATGAGCAGAATTAAGCTCCGATTTATTTTGTGAATTTTTGAATCAAATATGCAAACAAGCCTGAGTTCTTCGCTGAGTTCCCATAAGGAAGTTTTTGTTTCTCGAACAAAATTCCTTGTATTATCACCAAAAGCCTCGCAAGGCGTCAGCCTTGCTGCATTTTTGGCTTCAATTCAAGCAATTTTGCTTTTCTACGAAACTGCGTAGCACTTTAAAATGCGAAATTGCGTGTGCAAGAAAAGGCAAAAATCACCGATAACGCTGTCGCGTATCGGTGATTTTTAACGC
>JAZSJD010000087.1:0-12402 GCA_045534165.1 Acutalibacteraceae bacterium
AATATCACCCACTTTTTGCATATATTTGCCATTTTTTCACCCTCTCGAGGTACCATTGTACATCTTCGGGGTTCAAAAATGTCATTCTGCAGATTTCTCCGCAGTCTCACAGCTTGTCGAAAACTACTTTTTCGACAAGCTGTGCTGTGTTATCAAAAAAGATAACACAGCTTTTATTTTTATAATTATTTTTCCACTCCGTAGTGTGCCACAAGTCTGTCATACTCTTCATCTGTTATTGCAACGATTGAGCCGTGACGCGGGCTTAAGTGGTCCATTTTGTAACGTCTCGGATTTACAGCTTTGAATTCTTTGAAATCTCTTGTCATCTGTGCAAAGAAATGACCTGTGCCGTATTCATCCATAAGCATTATCCAGGCATCTGTACCTGTGATATTGAACATTGTGCTACCCTCAACACCGTGTTTTGAAAGGGAGCATACAACAGGCTCTGTATCATAAGGGCCTGTTAAATTTTTTGATTTAACGTAGGCAATTGTCTGGTCTTCATCGTGTTTGAAATAAAGATAATAAAAACCATCTGCTTCGTTATAAATAATATCGGCATCAATGCACTGTATACCCTCTCTGCCATAAAGAGGTTTGGGTTCTGTTTCAAATTTCTTGAAATCCTTTGTGTAAGCATAATAGTGGCCTGCAACATCCTGCTGTACAGTGGAATGAGCCCAATAAACCACATACATTTCTTTTTCAGCATCCCAGATTGCCTGAGGTGCCCAGGCTCTTGTTGTTTCTGCAAACTCGCCACCTAAATCTCTTATATCAATAATGGTTTCATCAGTCCAGTTAACAAGGTCTTCTGACTTCCATGTTACAAGAGCATGGTTTGAAGTCCAGCCTTCAAGAGCATTCATATCTGTGCCGATAATATAATAGCAACCGTCCTGACCTTTGAAAATATAGGGGTCACGGACACATTTTTTACCTTTTTCCTGAATAATGACGGGTTCATTGTTGTTTAACGCCTTGAAATTATAGCCATCCCTGCTTACAGCAAGATGAATTCTCTGCTGTTCTGTTTCGTTACCTACGAAATAGCAGAACAGATAAGCACCTTCACGGCTTACTGCGGGAAAAGCATAATCACTGAAAATGCAACCTACAATATTAGGAATCAACATAATCACCGCCATTAAATAACGTAAAAACAACATATATTAGTCCTCGTCTGTTTCCCAGTTATGGTACACGTTCTGAACGTCGTCGTTATCTTCAAACATATCAAGCATTTTTGTCATATTCTTGATATCATCTTCATTTGTGAGTTTTGTGTATGTTGTGGGAACATATTCAACTTCTGCTGAAACATATTTATAACCTTTTGCTTCAAGGTCATCACGTACTGCACCCATATCGTTGGGTTCTGTGCGGATATCGAAAATGTCACCATCTGAAATAAAGTCAACTGCGCCTGCTTCAAGTGCATCTTCCATAAGTTTTTCTTCATCGATGCCTTCAGCTTCAACAATAATAACGCCCTGACGGTTGAACATGAAAGAAACGCAACCTGACTGACCCATATTTCCGCCGTATTTGTCGAAATAGTGACGAACATCACCTGCTGTACGGTTACGGTTATCTGTAAGTGTTTCTACAATAACTGCAATACCTGAGGGGCCATAGCCTTCGTATACGATTTCTTCGTAGTTATCTCCGCCCGCTTCACCTGCAGCCTTTTTGATAATTCTTTCGATGTTATCATTGGGCACGTTGTTTGCTTTAGCTTTTGCAATAACGTCTTTAAGTTTTGTGTTTACTGAGGGGTCGGGACCACCGTTTTTAACAGCAACACCGATTTCACGACCGATTTTTGTGAAGATTTTAGCTCTTGCACCGTCTGTTTTTTCTTTTTTACGTTTAATTGTACTCCATTTTGAATGTCCTGACATAGAAAACCATCCTTTTCAAAAATTAACTATAATATTATACCATAACACAGTTGCTTTTGCAAGGTGTTTATTCATACTTAGCACGTTCTCCGCCGATAAATTTTGGCCTTGTTCTTGCGGCAACAATTGGTGCTTCACCGATTTTGTTAACAGATAACCTTACAGGCACTGCAACATTTTTAAGGTGCATACCGATAAGTGTAAGTCCGATATCAAGCCCGGCATGTGCTTTTACCGTTTCAATTGCAACAGGGTTTTCAAAATTCTTATATGCTGTTGTTGCAAATGAGCCACCTGCTTTCGGCTGAGGTACAACAGAAACAATTTCACAACCGTATTTTATTGCTGCTTCTTTTTCAATAATGATTGCACGGTTGAGATGTTCACAGCACTGACATGCAAGGAAAATTCCTTTTTCTTTCAGCACAGGATAAATTCCTTCAAAAGCAGCCTCTGCCATCTGAAGTGAAGAATCGTGACCTATCACACCGCCTGCAATTTCACTTGAAGAACAGCCCACAACAAAAATATCACCTTTTTCAAGCTTTGCAATACTGAGAAGCTCTTCAACTGCTTCCCTTGCCTGAATTTTAATTTTTTCTGTCATATTTATCACTTCCTAACACTTTATTTTAACTCATAAACAAACAAAATGCAACAAATACCACAAATAATTAAAATTTCTTCATATTCATTGAAAAACAAAACAAATAGGTATATAATATATAGGTAATTTTTTAGCAAAAGGAGTCTTTGAACTATGAGTAGTGGTTGTTCAGGAAATTGTTCATCCTGTTCTTCAAACTGTGAAAAGAAAGATTTGCACATCCCTGCAAATCCTATGAGCAATGTAAAAAAAGTAATCGGTGTTGTCAGCGGTAAAGGTGGCGTAGGCAAAAGCCTTGTTACATCACTTTCTGCTGTTGCAATGAAAACAAAAGGCTATAACACAGCAGTTCTTGATGCTGACGTTACAGGCCCTTCAATTCCCAAAGCATTCGGCATCAAAGGTATGGCTGAAGGAAACGACTCAGGTCTTTTCCCCAGAGAAAGCAAACTCGGCATCAAATTGATGAGTGTCAACCTTCTTCTTGATGATGAAGAAAAGCCTGTTATCTGGAGAGGCCCTGTTATTTCAGGTATGGTTCAGCAGTTCTGGCAGGAAGTTATCTGGGGCGATGTTGATTATATGTTCGTTGATATGCCTCCCGGAACAGGCGATGTTTCTCTTACAGTTTTCCAGTCACTTCCCGTTGACGGAATTATTATCGTGACAACTCCTCAGGACCTTGTTACAATGATTGTTAAAAAAGCTTATAATATGGCAAAGATGATGAACATCCCCATCATCGGTGTTGTTGAAAACATGAGCTATCTTGAATGCCCCGACTGTGGTAAAAAAATCAACGTATTCGGCGAAAGCAAAGCTGATGAAATTGCGCAACAGCTGGGTGTTCCCGTTCTTGCAAAGCTTCCCATCAACCCTGTAACCGCTTCACTTGTTGATAAGGGCACAGTAGAACTTGCTGATACTGATGCATTTATGCCTGTTGTTGAGGCTATTGAAAAGATATGAAAAAAGACGATCTGAATGAAAACAAAACTCCGTCAGAACCTAAGTTTGAATTCAACAAGAAAAACATAAAAGCTATTCTTATTATAATAACATTTACAGTCCTTCTCAGTTGGGGAGTTAACCATGCTGCATCTTTTGCAGAGGTAATCAAAAACATTCTTTCTCTGCTGTCACCTTTCCTGACAGGTGCGTGTATAGCTTTTGTTATCAACACAATTCTTTCACCTCTTGAAAAACTCTGGGACAAGGTGCCCCAAAAGCGAAGAACAAAACTCTTCAACAAAGCAAAAAGACCTGTTTGTCTCACATTCAGCGCACTTGTTGTTATCGGTGTGATTTTTGCAATCCTCTTTATGGTGATACCTCAGTTTATTGAAACCATAAGTTCATTTGCACAAATGTTACCCGAATATATTGAAAACCTGAACGGATTGCTTGAAAAGCTTTTATCTTTCCTTGAAAAATATAATGTGGTTTTACCGAGCATTGAATTCAACTGGGAAAAAATCGGAAATTTCATCAATAATTTCCTTAACAACTATGGCGAGAACTTCATCAACACAACCGTTGAAGTTACAACATCAATTGTTAAAGTTATTGTAAATTTTATAATTGCAGTTTTCTTTTCTCTTTATCTTCTTGCACAGAAAGAGAAAATCGGAAAAAGTGCCAAAAAAGTTCTGTATGTTTTAAGGCCGAAAAGAAAAGCAGAGAAAATTATTTCCTTTGCCCACCTTACAGCAGAAACTTTTACAAAATTTGTAACGGGACAGCTTCTTGAAGCAGTTATTATCGGTGTGCTTTGCTTTATAGGTCTGCTTATTTTGAGAATGCCCTACCCTGCCGTTATTTCCGTTCTTATCGGAACAACTGCACTTGTGCCTGTTTTCGGCGCATTTATAGGAACAACAGTGGGTGCTTTGCTTATACTCCTTGTTGACCCCATGAAAGCACTCTGGTTTGTAATTTTCATTATTGTTCTCCAGCAGATTGAAACAAACCTTATCTATCCTAAAGTTGTGGGCAAAACAGTAGGACTTCCCGGCATTTTAGTTCTTGTTTCCGTAACAATCGGCGGCGGTACTTTCGGCGTTATGGGGATGTTGTTCAGCGTCCCCGTCTGTACCGTTCTCTATTGCCTTTACAAAGAATTTTTAGCAAAAAAACTAAAGGGCAAAGATGTGCCTGAAGATTTAAAAGAATAAACAAAAAGTCTGTAAAAACCTGAGTTTTTACAGACTTTTTTATTTTACATATCTTCTAAAATTTCAAGAAGCTGATTTCTCAAAGCATCATCTGACATCTTTTTAACGTGGGAAATCATTTTTTCTTTATCTTTAATTAATTTCATCGGAAGATATATTCTTGATTTTTTACCGTTTGTTGCATCATAGCGACTTAATGCATTTATAAAATCTTTTTCATAAGGGTTGTTTTCTTTAACCTTTACATTTTCAAAAACAACTTTAATTTCACTCTGGACAGAAACTTTTTCTGTTGTTATTGTGTTACCCTTAACTTCAAAGGAAATATCTTTGCCATCTGCTGAAACTGCAATTTTTTCTGCATCAGTGATGTCGCAGATTTCAATAATATATTCTCTTTTTTCGGGCATAAAAGGTTTTGCTTTTGCACCTGAAATTTCAATTTCAATTTTTGAATTTTCTTCTTTAACCTTAATTAAAGTTTCGCTGAATTCACCGTCTCTGAAAGTTTCTGTTTCACCGTCATCTTCATAAAGAGTGAACTCATTTGTACCTCTGTAAATTTTAAGCTTTAATTTTTCAGGGTTATTTATTGAGTTGCCTTCATCCATAGACATAGGAATTATAGCACCCGCTTTTGCAAAAACAGGCATTTCTTCAAGCTCACTTGAAATTCTCACCGTTTTGCCACCATTATAAATTTTACCGTTGAATATATTTGTCCATCTGCCTTCGGGAAGGTAAACATAAGTCAGGGCTGTACCTGTTTTTTTACTTCGCGGTGTTGTAACAGGGCAAACAAGCAATTCTGAACCGAACATAAAACCGTTTTTGCAATCGTATGCTCCTTTGCTTTCAGGCTCAATATAATAAAGAGGTTCACACAAAGCTCTGCCCTCTTTGTTTGTGCGGCGGTTCATAGAATAGATATAAGGAATAAGGCTGTGCCTTAATCTCATAAAATCAGAAACTATATTTTCTGCCTGCTTGCAATAATTCCATGGCTCTTTACCGCTTAAATCGTTATTTGTTGAATGAAGCCTGAGAATGGGTGAAAATACGCCAAGCTGAACCCAACGTGTATACATCTCATAATTATGTTCACCTCTGCAATGTCCTCCGATATCGTGGCTCCACCAGGTATATCCGCAGTTAGATGCAGTTGAAGTGAAATAAGGCTGAAAATCAAGAGCAGACCAGCTCATAAAACTGTCACCTGAAAATCCTAAAGGATATCTGTGCGAGCCGATACCTGCATATCTTGAAAGAATCAAAGACCTTCTGCCATCTCTCTGACGGTCAAGAAAATGGAAGTGGTTCAATGCCCACAATGGGTCAAGACCGGGAGTTTTTGATTTTTTGCCCTGTTGCCAGTCTATCCACCAGAAATCAACACCGTTATCTTCATAAGGATGATGCAACACATCAAAATAAGCATTTACAAACTTTTTGTCTGTAATATCAAAATTTATTCTTTCTTTTGTTTTCGGATTTACATCCATTGCTTTTGCCATATCTTCATACATATCTTCAAAACTTCTTACACCATTTGCAGGATGAAGATTGACAGTAGTTTTAAGTCCCATTGAATGGAGTGTGTTTAAAAATCTCTTGTAATCAGGGAAAAGGTCTGTGTTCCAGCTGTAACCTGTCCAACCGTCCATTACAAGATAGTAATCCCCCGGATTTGCCTTAAAATCAGGGAATTGTTTTTTGATATTAACCCAATGCCAGTCCATATCAATTGTGGCAACTGTAAGAGGAATGTTTCTCTTTTTGAATTCAAGCATCAGGTCAATATATGTTTCTTCAGAATATGCGTGGTATCTGCTCCACCAGTTACCTAAAGCATATTTAGGAATTAGAGGGGTTTCACCGGTTAATTTAAAAAGTGATTTAACTGCTTCAATATAATTATGACCGAAGCAGAAAACATAAAGGTCTTTCCCTTTACCGTTTCTCGGCAGAATTTCACCATTATCTTTTATAACAAGAGATTTGCTGTCATCCACAACTGCCGCACCGTCAGAAGATACAACACCATCAAGAAGTCTTACAGCACCTTTTGCCTGATCAAGTGTTCTTGCTGTACCTTTAAGGTTTTTCCTGTTATCGCATTTTGAAACTAAACCATCGCACTTTGCCCACACAGCTTTACCATTTGAAACATTAACGCAGAATTCTGCCTTATCTGTTCTGATAACAACTTTGTTTGATTTTTTATCACAAGTGAAATTTACTTCGCCAAAATCTCTGTGCCAGAAACTTTGTGTTGCCTCATCACAGAAATCACCTTTTTCTATTCTTATAATATTTGGCAAAATAACAGTAATTCTCACATCACCGAAAGTGAGAATATTTTTTTCATTTGCACGTGCATTTGTTTTTGCAACCAGATGTTTATTCAATTCTGCCATATTAAACAACCTTTCAGTTATTAAAAAAAGGCGGAAAACTTCCGCCTTTTTAAATTATTTTTTTGCTTTTGCTTTTTTTCCGCCTTTTGCACGACGTTCATCTATTTCTGCTTTAATCTTATCGTATTTTTCGCCGTAAAGCCAATATTTCTTCTTATAGATGAAGTAGCCGATAATTGTAAGGGGAATAGGTGTAAGGAACATGAATGCACGAAGAATTGTAAGACTCTTCCTTGAAATAATCTCATCGTCAGCATCTTTCCACTCAATGTTGTCTTCATATTCAGGAGTGTCGAGCATTTCGTAGAAGACTTTCTGTGTACCCTTATCGTCATCTGTTTCTGCTATCTGTTCATCTGTCTTATCTCTTACAATATACTTACCATCTTCTGTGAAAGTCTGGATTGTGTTGTAATATTTGTTTGTATCGGGATCAATAACGTCAACGTCTGTAATTGTGGGAAGACCAGAAACAGCAATACCGATACCAAGGATAAGAGCCGCAATAGCACCTGCAAATTTTGTGATAAGAGTCTGAACACTGAACATAACACTGTCGCCACGTTTGCCTGTTTTCCATTCACCATAGTCAACAATGTCGGCAATCATAACTGTTGAGCCAATCTGGTTAATACCTGATGCTGTCATAAGGAATGCACCAGAAAGCGCAACAAGGATTGTGTTGAGAACATAGTTACCGGGTTCGAGGAAAAAGAAGACTGCAAAGAGAAGAATATAGCTGATGATACAAGCAAGGAATGAAATTCCGTAAATTTTTTCACGGGGAAGTTTCTTAACGATCCATGAATAGAACATCATTGCAATACCCTGACCTGTGCAAGCGATAACCCAGAACCACATATAGCTTGAGTTTTTATCAAGATAATCTGCACCGTCCTGGTAGCAATATGTATAGAGGTAAAGAATCTGAGAAAGAGCAATTGTTGTACCAATAAGGAAAAACATCAATGATGTTGCATATGAACGAAGCTGGTCATTTTCTTTGAATGTTGAAAGAATATATTTAAGACTAACATTCTCGTGAGGAAGATCGTGCTTCTCACGTGTTCCAAGAACTGTTATGAGAATAAACACTATCATAATAAGACCTGTTGCCATACCAAGGTACTGGTAAGCCTGTCTCATACCATTATTAGCAAAAATAGGAAGAATAATGGATGTGCCAAGTGTACCAACAAGGAAGCCTCCGAATCCACCAACGAGTTTAGCCATTGAACTTGCTTTGTTTCTTTCATCTGTTGAGTTAGCCATTGTGGGAAGCAAGCTCCAGAAAGGAACGTCAAGAACAGTAAATGACATACCCCAAAGAACATATGCTATAAGGTAATAAGCATACTTAAATCCGATGCTGGTACCTTCAGGAAGGTTTACAAACATTGCAACAATAACAACTGCGTTTACAATTGCACCGGCCAGAATCCAGGGACGGTAACGGCCGAAACGGCTTTTCTTTGCGTTGTTAACAATTGTTGCAAGCATAGGGTCATTAACTGCATCCCATAATTTTGCAAGAACAAATGCCACAGTAAGAACAAGTGGGTTAAGGCCTTGATAAATACTAAGATATACCAAGAAGAATACGTTGATACAGTTGTTGCTGAATTCTCTTCCCAAAGAACCGAGAGAATAAGCAACAATTTCGCCAACGGTAAGCTTGTTTGAACGAATTTTCTTTTTCATTTTCTGCCTCCTGAATAAATTAATAAATGCACCAAATAATATAACATATATTGGGGCAAATTACAATATTTTTTATGGAAATTATTTTTTTGCAAGTACATTATTTTCCAGCAAAGAAATCAGCAATTCCCTTGTCTGCTCTCTCACCTCTTCAAAAGGTATCATTTCATCTTTACACTGAACAACAAATCCCCAGAAACCGTAAGTTAAAAAAGATGCTGTTCTCTTGATTGAATATCTGTATTCAAGGTGAGCACTTTCTCTTTCAACACGATGCTCTACATATTTGTAAAGGTAATGATAAAAAGAGGTGTTTATGTATGAGCCGTCACCCGGAAACGTTTTGTTAAGGAAAGGAATTGTAACAAGACAGAGCTGTAGAATACTGTCTAAAAGATTGCAGAAATTCTGTATGGGGTCTTTTTCAGGGTTATTTTCTTTCTGGAGCATCTCATATTGTTTTCTTGCTCCACCCACATATTCCTGAAAAATCGCATCAAGAAGCTCATATTTATCAGCATAATGGGTATAAAAAGTTATACGGCTTGTTTCTGACTTTTCACAAATTTCCTTAACGGTAACTTGTTCAAATGACTTTTCTTCAATCAATTCTAATAAAGTGTTTTTTAAATTCTTTTTTGTTTTTAATATTCTTTTGTCTTCATTCATACCTTAACACTTCACCTTGTTTGTATAAATATTTATACAAATTATAAAATTTGTATTTGTTTCTTTCCCTTTTTATAACTTATAATAATAAATAACTATAAGTTATTATATCAACTATAAAAATTTCTGTCAATAATTCATTCTGTATAAAAAGAGGTGTTCAATATGTCTCAATATATCTTAAGTTGCTGTTCAACAGCTGATTTAACAAATGAACATTTTGAAAAAAGAAATATTAATTACGTTTGTTTTCATTTTATGATGGATGGCAAGCAATATAGCGATGACCTTGGCCAGACCATTCCTTTTGATGAATTTTACAAAGCAATGGCAAACGGTGCTGAAACTTCAACTTCACAGGTAAATGTTGATGAATACATTGAATTTTTCACCCCTTTCCTTGAAGATGGCAAAGACATTCTCCACGTGAGCCTTTCAAGTGGTATTTCAGGTACTTTCAATTCAGCAAATATCGCAAAAGCTGAACTTCAGGAAAAATATCCTGACAGAAAAATTTATATTATCGATTCATTAGGTGCTTCTTCAGGCTATGGTCTTCTGATGGATAAACTTGCTGATTTACGTGACGAAGGCAAAACAATTGATGAAGTGCGTGATTGGGCAGAAGCAAATAAACTTAAGCTTCACCACTGGTTCTTCTCAACTGACCTTAGTTTCTTTGTTAAAGGTGGCAGAATTTCAAAAGTTTCAGGTTGGTTCGGCACAGTTCTTAAAATCTGTCCCCTCCTTGATATGGATAATGAAGGACACCTTGTTCCTCGTTTCAAGGTAAGAGAAAAGAAACGTGTTATCAACGAAATCGTAAATAAAATGGAAGAGTTTGCAGAAGGTGGTCTTGACTATAACGGTAAATGCTTTATTTCAAATGCAGGCTGTTATGAAGATGCAAAAGCTGTTGCAGATTTAGTAGAATCACGCTTCCCGAAACTTAACGGAAAGGTACTTATCAACAGCGTTGGCACAACAATCGGTTCTCACACAGGCCCCGGCACAGTGGCACTTTTCTTCTGGGGAACAGAAAGACAAAAATAATTTTGAAAAATTTTTAAAAAAGTGTTGACAAAAAGATATTACTCTGTTATAATATCTTTCGTTGAGCGAGAGTGGCGGAATCGGCAGACGCGCACGTTTGAGGGGCGTGTGGTAATCCCGTACGGGTTCAAGTCCCGTCTCTCGCACCAAAAATAAAGCACTTGCGAATAGCAAGTGCTTTATTTTTATCCAATCCGAAGGATTGGTATGTAATCACGTTCCAACGTGTATGTAATCGTCAAAGGCGTATGGAATCACTGTAGGTGTATACAATCCTTCGTATTGATTACATACCAAAACAAGTTTTGAATTACATTCACTGCTTTGCAGTGGTTACATACGCAACTGAAGTTGCGATTACATGCAATGCTACGCATTGATTCAGCTTTACAAAAAGTAAACTGATTACTTGAGGTGAGGTTATGAAAGATAATCCTTTAATAAAATGTTCTGAACAGTTAGCTGTTGAAATTGAAAAAATGTGCAAATCTTTAGATAACAAAAAAGATAATTCCAACACTATTCTTCAAATCCGAAAATCTTCTTCAAGTGTGTTTGCAAATATCGCAGAGGCACAATACCCTCAGAGTTTGCCTGATATGCTTTCCAAATTCAAAATTGCCCGCAAAGAGTGTGTTGAAACCGAAAGTTGGTTAAAACTTTTATTTTTATCAGGTTCAATAAACGAAGAAACTTTCAGAAAACACAGAAATCTCTGTGGCAGAATACAACGAATGTTGACTTCATCCTGTATTACTATTGAAAAAAAGATTTAATTGTTACAAAGTATGTTTTTCGACCTTTTATAACATAAACAACCCTTGACTTGACACAGAATTAATGATATAATCAAACAACATTGAGGGAGTAGCAAGCGTTAAATTAACGCAGCAAGTCAACATACTGGCCAAAAGCCTGGCTTGCTTTAATATGCGAGACTCGTGTAACGCTTACAATGAAGCTATGCACGGAGTCTTTATATCTTGTTTCTGACACCGGGTATGGTTTCCGCCATATCCGGTATATTTTTGTGGAGGATTTTTAAAAATGAATTTCGGTTTTTCCTTTTTCTTTACCAACGCGCTGCTCGGTATCGGTCTTGCAATGGATGCTTTTTCTGTTTCCCTTGCAAACGGTCTTAACGAACCTAAAATGAAAAAAGGCAGAATGTGTGGTGTGGCAGGAATTTTTTCCCTTTTCCAGTTTGCAATGCCAATGATTGGTTGGGTCTGTGTTTCCACAATCGCCCAATATTTTCAGGTGTTTGAAAAATTCATTCCCTGGATTGCACTTATTCTCCTTGGCTACATAGGCGGTAAAATGCTTTATGAGGGAATCAGAAATAAAGATTCAGATGATGAAAAACCTGCAGTTGGTTTAAAAGGACTTTTAGTTCAGGGTATTGCAACTTCAATTGATGCACTTTCCGTTGGCTTTACTATTGCAGATTACAATTGGACAGAAGCTCTTGTTGCTTGTTTACTTATCGGTATTGTTACTTTCTTCATCTGCTTTGCAGGAATTTACATAGGTAAAAAGGCAGGAACAAAGCTTGCAGGCAAAGCAGGAATATTCGGTGGTGTAATTCTTATTTTAATAGGACTTGAAATTTTCATTACAAGTTGGTTCTGAAAGAAAAAACCTCGTAAATTTCGCTGAGTTCCCATAAGGACGTTTTTGTTTCTCGAACAAAATTCCTTGTATTATCACCAAAAGCCTCGCAAGGCGGTAGCCTTGCTGCATTTTTGGCTTCAATTCAAGCAATTTTGCTTTTCTACGAAACTGCGTAGCACTTTAAAATGCGAAATTGCGTGTGCAAGAAAAGGCAAAAATCACCGATAACGCTGTCGCGTATCGGTGATTTTTAACGC
>JAZSJD010000028.1:0-19659 GCA_045534165.1 Acutalibacteraceae bacterium
CTTCATCAAGGTTATGAAATCTCTCGGCTCCAACATGCTCAGAAAGCATATCAAGGTTGAGCCTCTTCGTTGGTACTACCATTGTGACAAAATCGGCATGATTGTTTGGCAGGATATGGTCAGCGGTGCAAAGCATCCCGGTAACTTCCTTGTAGGTGCAGTGCCTTTCTTCCAGATAAAAGTCAAGGATGATGCATATGCGCTCTTTAACCGTGACGAAAAAGAATGGCGTGACCAGTTTGAGGATGAGCTTGAGCAGATGATGTCAACACTTCATAACTCAGTTTCTATCGGTTGCTGGGTACCCTTCAATGAAGGCTGGGGACAGTTTGATGCAAAAAGAATAGGTGAAAAAGTTAAACAACGTGATCCTTCGAGAATTGTAGACCATGCAAGTGGTTGGTTTGATCAGAAGGGTGGCGACCTGAGAAGTATGCACAGATATACTGTTCCTGTAACCAAGGGCAGATCTGATGACCGAGCTTTTGTTGTTTCTGAATTCGGTGGATATTCACGTATTGTTTCCGGTCACACAATGGACGAGAAAAAAGCTTTCGGTTATCTTATGTATAAGGATAAAAAATCTCTTACAAAAGCATACGAAAAACTTTTTACAAAGCAGATTATTCCTTTGGTAAGTAAAGGACTGAGTGCGGTAGTTTATACTCAGCTCAGCGACGTGGAAAATGAAACAAACGGCATTATGACATATGACCGTGATATTATGAAGATTGATAACGAAACTATTATCAAGCTTAATAAAAGATTGTTTTCAATTCTTGTAAGATAAATTAGTAGGTGAATATATGGCTGAAAAATCAAGCTCCAAGCAGAAACTTTTAAGCCTTATCGATATTTTTGAAAAATTAACGGATGAAAATAACGTTATTTCAACAAATGAAATTGTTGAAGAATTGGCGAAAAGGGGAATAACTGCTGAAAGAAAATCTATTTATGCAGATATTGCTTTGCTTGTGGAAAATGGTTACGACATTATAAAGGTCAAATCACCAAAATCCGGATATTTTCTTGCATCAAGGAATTTTCAGTTGCCGGAAGTTAAATTGATTATTGATGCAGTTCAGTCTGCTGATTTTATAACTCCCAAGAAAACAGGGGAGTTGATTGATAAAATCGGTAACCTTGTAAGTAAAGAGCAGTTTGAAATGCTTAAAAGTCAGATTAACATTTCAAATCGTGTGAAAACTTTCAATGAAGAAATTTTCTATACAATAGATGTGTTAAATCGTGCGATTGAAGAAAAAAAACAGGTCAGCTTTACGTATATAAGGCATAAAATTGAAGCAGGTAAAAAAATTGTTATGGCTTCCCGGGAGTTTACAGTTAACCCTTATGCCCTTGTGTGGTCAAATGACCATTATTATCTTATCTGTAATAATCCTAAATATGACAACTTAATGCATACAAGGTTAGACAGAATGAGAAAAGTTGCAATTATAAATGAACCGGTGCGTTCTTTTGAAGAAGTGTCAGAATACAAAGGCGAATTTGATGTTGCTGATTATTCAAACAAAATGTTCAATATGTTTTCGGGTAAACTCTGTGAAATTGAAATTGTATGCAAGAATGATATGCTTGAGGATATAGTAGACAGATTCGGCGAAAATGCAACAATCAGAAATGAAGACAGTAACAGATTCTTTTTGCGCACAGAGGTTGCAGTCAGTGATGGCCTTGTTTCCTGGCTGATGCAATACAGAAATTCAGTTTATGTCAGAAAACCTGAGGAACTCAGGGAGCATCTCAAAGAGAAAGCTCAGGAGATAATTGATTTGTATAATTAAGTCAATTTTATTGACTGTAAAAAAAAATAATGATATAATACCATATTGAAGTTTGGTAAAAAAAGGAGAATGTTTATGTCATTTTACATTGGTGTTGACGGAGGCGGAACAAAAACTGCTTACGCACTTTTTGATGAAGAAAAAAATATTGTTGCTGAAGTAAAAACTGAAGGCAGCAATCATGAAAATCTCGAAGGCAGTTTTGATGAAGCTGCAACAATTATCTGGGACGGTATCACAAAATTACTTGAGGCAGGCAATGTAACACTTGATGACATTGGATTTACTCTTATGGGCCTTGCAGGTATTGACCATCCTTATCAGCACGATGAAATGTGTGCACAGATGGAAAAAAGAGGTCTTAAAAACTTTGAAATTTTCAACGATGGTTTCATTGTTGTAAAAGCTGGTGCAACAGGTAAAGCAGCAATCGGTTATAACTGTGGCACAGGTACTTGCTGTAATGCAATTGACCTTGATGGTAAAATGGTTCAGCTCGGCGGTTTCGGTGAATTTTCAGATGATAAAGGTAACGGAACATGGGTTGCAATCAAATCATTCAAACTCATTTATGATGAAATAGTTCTTGGTCTTGAAAAAACTGCAATGACAGAAATGTTTAAAAAAGAATTTGGTGTTAATACTAAGGAAGAATTCTTGGGAACACTTGCAATGGCTGAAAGTGAAGAAAGAGGACGCTTTATTATGAGCCTTATTGATTTCTTCTTCGCTGCGTCCAAATCAGGTGATAAACCTGTTTTAAAAGCTATTGATGAAATGTCAGAAAGAGGTGCTGACTACATAGTTGCACATCTTAACTCTCTTAATTTTGGTGATGGTGAAGTTGAGGTTGTTCTTTCAGGTTCAATCCATACAAAGCTTCCCAACGAAGTATATCTTGATTGCCTTAAGGAGAAAATCGCTGCAAGATCAGATAAAAAAGTAAAATATATCAAGCTTACACAGGCTCCTGTAACAGGTTGTGTAAACTGGATTTTCCAAGATTATAAAAACTAAGGAGATATGCAAAATGAAAGAAATTAATGTTGCAGTTATTGGTTCAGGAAGTACATATTGTCCCGAACTTCTTGATGGTTTTATTAAAGCACAGGATTCACTGAAACTTAAAAAAGTTTCATTTATGGATATAGACGAAAGAAAACGTACAATCGTTGGTGACCTTTGCGTGCGTATGCTTAAAAAAGCAGGTATCGAATGTGAAACTGTTTTCACAGACAGCCTTGAGGTTGCTTTGCAGGGTGCGGATTTCGTTCTTACTCAGATGCGTGTAGGTAAACTTCCTGCAAGACATCTTGATGAAATTATCCCTGTTAAATATGGCCTTATCGGTCAGGAAACAACAGGTATCGGTGGTTTCTTTAAAGCTCTCAGAACAATTCCTGAAATTCAGAAAATTACTGACCATATGGAAAGAATTTGTCCTGATGCTTGGCTTATCAACTTCACAAACCCCTCAGGTATTGTAACAGAATTTCTTCTTAACTATACAAAAGTTAAAGCAATCGGTCTTTGTAATGTTCCTATTGATATGATTGATGACGTTAAAGAAATCACAGGTCTTGACAGTGAAGTTACATATGTTGGTCTTAACCACTTAAGCTGGATTACTTCAATTGTTAAAGATGGTGAAGAACTTCTTCCCAAACTTATTGAAGAAGGTTTCTCACCCAAAGTTATGGCTAACATAAAAGATGATGGTTTCTCACTTGAATGTCTTAAAGCTATTGAAGGTATTCCTTCATCATATCTCCAGTATTATTACAACAGAAATGCAAAAATCGAACATCTTAAAGAAGATAAAAAGAGTCGTGCAATGGTTTGCATGGAAATCGAAGAAGATTTGCTTAAAATGTACAGCGATGAAGAACTTTGCATTAAACCTGCACTTCTTGACAAACGCGGTGGTCATAAATATTCACTTGCAGCAGTTTCTCTTATCGATTCAATTGCTAACGATAAGAAAGATGTTCACGTGGTAAATATCAAAAATAATGGCACACTTCCCTTTATGGAAGATGATGATGTTGTTGAAATCAGTGCAGTTATCGGTGCAAACGGTGCAACACCGGTTCCTGTTAAGAAAAAGACAAACAGACATATGCAGGGTCTTATGCAGTCTGTAAAAGCATATGAAAAATATGCAGTTGAAGCAGCTTTGAACGGTGACGATGATGCAGCAATGAAAGCTCTTATGGTTCATCCTCTTATCGGTGACTATGAAAATGCAAAAGCCTGCTATGAAGAAATGAAAGTTGCTCACAGAAACTATCTTGAAAGATTTTATAAATAATTAAAAGGAAAGGACTGTATCAATAAATTAAAAAATTGATACAGTCCTGTTTTTAATTGACTACGTTTATAGGTTTTCCGTTTACAAAAGCTTTTATGTTTTCTTTTGTAACATCCATCAGACGTGCTCTTGTTTCCTGTGCAGCCCAGGCAATGTGGGGTGTTACCAATGTGTTTTTATCAGAGGTGATTTTATCATCTTTTGGTGGCTCGTTTGTCAACACATCAAGTCCCGCACCTGCGATAATACCTTTTTCAAGAGCTTCTTTTAATGCATCTTCATCAACTGTTGCACCACGTGATGTGTTGATGAAAAAGGCTGTGTTCTTCATCTTTGCAAAAAATTCTCTGTTTGCCATTTTTGTTGTTTTCTCAGTAAGTGGGCAGTGGAGTGTTACAAAATCCGAGTTTTCAAGAAGTTCATCAAGGTCGCAGAATTTAATGTTTTCAGTGTTTTCTCCGGGATGATTTGTGTTGACAAGAACTTTCATTGAAAAAGCTTCGGCAATTTTAGCAACTTGTTTGCCGATGGAACCATAGCCGATGATGCCGATTGTTTTATTGTAAAGTTCGGAAAGTGGTTTTACCATATAACAGAAATGAGGGCATTTCTGCCAATCACCATTTTTGGTTGATTCCGAATGTTCAGCAACACGTGAAACAAATTGAAGTATAAAAGCGAAAGACAATTGTGCCACAGCTTGTGTGCTGTAAGAAGGTACGTTAGAAACGGGGATGTTTCTTTCTCTTGCATAATAAATGTCAGCAATGTTATATCCTGTGCTGAGTAAATCGATAAATTTCACATCAGGCAGTTTTTCAAGAGTTTCTTTAGTTAATGGTGTTTTGTTTGTTATAATGATATCGGCACCTTTGCAACGAGGGAGAATATCTTCTTCGTTTGTTCTGTCATAAACTTTATATTCTCCGTATTCTCCAAGCCAATCCCAACTAAGGTCTCCGGGGTTTACGGTGTATCCGTCTAAAATAATTATTTTCATAATTGACCTCTTTTCTGCTTTTTTCTTACATATAATTATATAAATAAATCGTTATAATTTCAACACCTTATTTAGAACGGTGAAAATTTTATGAAAATGATAATATATAAAAAATTTAAAAAAACAAGTCTTGTATCTTTGCTGGGGATTTGCTTGATTGTGTTTTCAATAGCAATTTTTGTTTTATTGACAATGTCAGATTTGCCTCAGATAAGGTTGTGGTATGAGCAATATCTGAATCAGCTTACAAACCTTGAATTGAAAATTGCAAATTTTGATGATAAATGGATTGTTCTTTTATCTATATTTTTCTTATTTTCATTGAAATCCGTTTTACCTGTAAGTTTAATTCCTGTTTCTTGCATATGTGTTATCTCAGGAATGGTGTTTACAATGCCTGTTTCATTGACCATAAACATTGTTGGAGTGTGTTTACTTTTTTCAATCAGGTATTTTATGGGCAGAAATAAAAAATCTCTGCCATACAGAATTTTAAAAAAACATGGAGAAATGCGAAAACTCCTTGAACAGGATTCGGGAACAAATCCGTGGATTTTGTTTGTCTGTCGATTGTTTCCACTTGTTCCCATTAATACAGTAAGTAATATTTACGGCAATATGAAATTCGAGTTCAAAAAATATTTATTGATTTCAGTTTCTGGTTTTTTGCCGAGAATAATATCATATTTAATTATTGGACATAATGTGTTCAATCCTTTTTCAGCATCTTTTTTGGTCCCGATTATGATTCTGAGTTTTCTGTCGGGTGTAGGGGTGCTTTTAACAAAAAGAATTATTTTAATCATCAAAAGGAAAGGTGAAAGAAATGTTAAAAACTAAGCTTAGTTCAGGAGCACTTGATAATGAACTTAAAAGAGTTTATGTTACTGATGCTGCCGTAGAAGAACAGAAAGAGAGATATATTAATCTTGTAAATTTATTTGAAGAAGAATATGGTGTAAGTGATACACTCTCTTTTTATAGTGCCCCCGGCAGAACTGAAGTTTGCGGAAACCATACTGACCATAATAACGGTAAAGTTCTTGCAGCAGCAGTTAATCTTGATGCAGTAGCAGTATGTGCTAAAAAAGACGGAAATATCACAAGAGTCAAATCAGTTGGTTATGATATGGATACAATTGATATAACCCAGATGGATGTTCGTGAAGATGATTTCGGTACATCACAGGAAATTATCAGAGGTATGTATGCAGGTTTTATTGAAAGAGGATATAAAGTCGGTGCATTTGATGCTTATACAACTTCTTCTGTTCTTTCAGGTTCAGGTCTTTCAAGCTCTGCTGCATTTGAAGTTCTTATTGGTACAATTCTTAACCATATGTTCAATGAGGGGAAAATTTCACCTGTTGAAATTGCTCAGATAGCTCAGTTCTCTGAAAATAAATATTTCGGCAAACCCTGCGGCCTTATGGATCAGATGGCATCTTCTGTAGGCGGTTTTGTTGAAATCGATTTTAAAGATACAAAAGAACCTGTAATAACAAAGCTTGATTTTGATTTTGCAGCTTGCGGTCATTCTCTTTGCATCGTAAATACAGGCGGTTCTCATGCTGATTTAACACCTGAATATGGTGCTGTACGTAAAGAGATGGAAAGTGCAGCAGCAGTTTTCGGCAAAAAAGTTCTCAGAGAAGTTTCTGTTGATGAATTCAATTCAAAAGTTGCAGAAGTTCGCGAAAAAGCAGGGGACAGAGCAGTTCTCAGAGCAATGCATTTCTTTGCAGATAATGCGAGAGTTGATTATGAAGCTGAAGCTTTATCAAAAGGTGATTTTGAATCATTCAAACAGGGCGTTATAGAAAGCGGACGTTCTTCATATATGTACAATCAGAATGTCTATCCCTCATCTTCTCCGGCAGACCAGCCTCTGAGCATCGGTCTCTGCATTGCAGAAAGACTCCTTAAAGGTAAAGGCGCATGGCGAGTTCATGGTGGTGGATTTGCAGGGACAATGCAGGCTTTTGTTCCCAATGATATGCTTGATGAATATCTGACAGAAATGAAAAAAGTATTTGGTGAAAAATCTTGTTATGTTCTTTCAGTTCGTCCTTGTGGCGGTGTGAAAGTAATAGGAGAGTAAGTCTATGAAGTGCGAAAGAATTTATCTTTATGAAGACAGAAAAGATGTATATATGGATACATATATCAGAGATACATCACGTGAGTATCCCACCAACAAGCGTCCCGCTATGTTGATTTTCCCCGGTGGCGGATATGGCTTCTGTTCTGACCGTGAAGCAGAACCGATTGCAAATCAGTATCTTGCATCAGGTTTGAGCTGTTTTGTCCTTCGTTATTCAATAGGTGAAATGGCTTCAGTCAAAATGCCTGATTTCAGTCAGCCTTTACTTGATGCTTCACTTGCAATGTCAATTATCAGAAAGAATGCAGAAGAATGGAATATAGATATTGACAGAATTGCAATTATCGGTTTTTCAGCAGGCGGTCACCTTGCTTGTAGCCTTGCAACAATGTGGAATGATGAAGCAATTTTCAATGAACTTCAGATTCCCGCAGGCAGTAATAAACCCAATGCAGCAATTCTTGCTTATCCCGTTATCACTTTTGGTGAACGTACACATGGTGGCACAAGAGATAACCTTTTAGGTAAATACAGTGATGATGAAGCTCTTGTTAAAAAGTATTCATTGGAGAATAACGTAACAAAAGATACTCCACCTACTTTTATATGGCATACTGCAGAAGATGGTGCAGTACCTGTTGTTAATTCTCTTTCTTTTGCGGCGGCTCTTTCTGCAAAAGAAATTCCCTTTGAATTGCATGTTTTTCCTTTTGGTGGTCATGGAATGTCAACGGGTACAAAAGACCTTTGCACAGTTGAAAATCCATATGCTGCAAGATGGGTTGATTTGTCAGTTAAATGGCTTAAAATGACATTTGATATGTAATTTTTATTTACAAAAACACCGCTTTTGTGAAAAGTGGTGTTTTTTTTATTAAAAAATAAGTTTTTTTGATATATTTTAATAAAAAACATTGAATTTTTTTGTTTTTTATTATATTATTATATAGGTATATTTGTGCCTATTTTTTAAATCCCGGAGGATTTGTTTATGAAGAATAAAAAAATATATAAAATATGTATTTGTATATTAGCAGTGGTAATGGCATTGTCTGCAACTTCTGTCACTGCTTTTGCCGCAGATATATGGTCAGGTGGAATATCTGATGTTATACCTGCACAGTCAAATGATGGTTTCTATCTTATTCAATCTGCTGAAGATCTTGCCTGGTTTGCAAGTCAGGTTAATGGCGATGCAGGTAATGCAACTATGAAAGCACGTCTTCTTAATGATATTTATCTTAATGATATTGAAAATCTTGAAAATATGAGAAGCTGGACTCCTATTGGTAACTATTCAGAGAATGGCAGAGTTTTCAGTGGTATTTTTGATGGTAGAGGTTTTACAATTTATGGTCTTTACATTGAAAGTGGAAACGATTACCAAGGTTTGTTCGGATATCTGGAAAACGGACAGGTAAGAAATCTCAACATTCATACTGCATATATTTCTGCAGGAAGTTTTGTGGGTACTGTCTGTGGTTATGCTCACGAGAGAAGTTCTATTACTCAGGTAGTTGTTGAAGACGGACATATTACCGGTGATAGTGATATTGGTGGTATTTCAGGTTATCTCAGAAAATCCGGTAATATTTCTTTTTGTGCTTTTAACGGAGAAATTAATGCAGTAGGTTATCGTATAGGCGGTATTGTTGGTTGTTCTTTTGATAACAGCACAGTATCACAATCTTATAATATGAGTAAAATAACATCAACAGCTAAATATGTTGGTGGTATTGTTGGTACAAACTCTGCAAGTGTTGTTATCAGTTGCTATAACCGAGGTGAAATTTCAGGTGACTTGCGAGTTGGTGGTATTGTTGGTAATAACGTAGGTGATATTGCATCTTGTTATAACGCATCTGAAGTTATTTCAATTTCTGACCCGCCCGGACTCACAGGTGCAATTGCAGCATTCTATTATACATCAAACATCACAGAATGTTATTATGATGCAGAACTTTTCACAGGCAAAGAAGATAACGGTTTTCCAATGATAGCTGAGGAAATGAAACGTCATGGTTTTATTTCTGTTCTCAACAGTTCTGCAGGTAACTTCTATTATGACTATCTGCAGAAAAATGCAGGTTATCCCATTTTGTCATGGCAGGCTGACCAGAATCTCTGGGATGGCACAGTTCTTCAACCTAAAAAATCAAACGACGGAAAATATTATCTCATTAATAACGGCCGTGAACTTGCATGGTTTGCAGGTCTTGTAAATGGTACACTTGAAGGTGTTCCTCAGGATACAGGTGCAAACGCAATGCTTCTTAACAGTATTGTTCTTAATGTTGGTAACTTAGGAGAAGATTCAAATGTATGGACTCCTATCGGTTCAGAGTTCAACGAATATACAGGTGAGTTTGCAGGTAACGGTTTCAGCATCCGTGGCATGTATATCCCTGAAGGTGATGTAGTTGGTCTTTTCGGTGCTACAAGTGCAACAGCAGAAATTTCAGACCTTACTATTACTGAGTCAATTATCAACGGTGGCAATGCAGTTGCCCCGTTTGTTGGTGTTAACTTTGGTACTGTACGTGGTGTGAAAGTTATTTACACAACAGTAAATGGTGTGGAAAATGTTGGCGGTATCGTAGGTGAAAATGGTAACTTTGGTGCAATTTTAGAATCATCAAGTATTTATTCTGATGTAATCGGTGAAGAAAATGTTGGCGGTATTGTTGGCTATGCTTTGGTTGATTCTCAAATTGAAACTTGTTGTTCGTACAACGATGTAACAGGCAGACAGGCAGTTGGTGGCATTGTTGGTGAAACAGAAGGTGATATTTCACGTTCTTTCAATGCAGGTAATGTTACAGCAACATATACTTATGCAGGTGGTATTGCAGGTAGAGTAAGTTTTGGTGCAACAGTTTCAAACTGCTATAACACAGGTAATGTTTCTGCAGAATCAAGAGCAGGCGGTATTGTTGGCCAGCTCAGACAGCAGAGTATAATTGATTGTACATATTCAATCGGTAATGTTTTTGGTATTGATGGCAGCACAGATGATATAAATGCTATTCTTGGTGAACTTACAAACGGTACGATTACCAATTCATATTTTGACAGACAAAGATATACAGTTACTGATACATATGCAACAGGTCTGAGAACAAGCGAAATGACAGGTGTTAACTCAATGTCAAAACTTGAAGGTTTTTCTCATGACTATTGGATTCCCACAGCTGATTCGGAATTCTTTGTAAATTATCCTCAGCTTGGTACATTCAATTCATCAGCAGACTATGATTTATATGATATTTCTGTGCAGAGCGTTGAGTATCTTAAAGAAGGTCTTATCTGTAAAGTTATAGGTGTAAATGAAACATCATACTATAAAACACTTGCAGAAGCTACTGCAAAAATAGGTACAGGCTCAGGCATAATTGAAATCACAGATGACCTTACTATAGGTGCAGAAGTGGTTGTTGAAGGTAATGTAACGATTATCCCTACAGATAGTACAATAAAAATCACAAGAGTAAAGCACTATTTCGGACAGGTGTTTACAATTAAAGATGGTGGTGTGCTTAATTTTGGTGCAGATGATGCAACATATGCACCTCTTGATATAGACGGTAATAATGTTACAGATATTACAAACACAAAATTTGCAAGTTCACTTATTACTGTTGAAGATGGCGGTACATTTAACTGTTATGATGTAGTAACATCAAATAATACAGCTCTTAACGGTGGCTTTATATATAATGAAGGTGCAGTTAATTTCTATGGTGGTGTTATCACAGGCGGTACTGCTATTCAGGCAGGTGGCGTTGTTTATAACAGAGGCGATATGAACATCTACGCTGTGGACATGTCAGATAACAATGCGAAACTTGCAGGTGGTGCAATATTTACTGCACGTGGCACAGTAAACATTGAAACAGGTGTTGAGATTCACAACAACACATCAGGTGAAGGTGGTGCAATCTATGCAGGTGGTGGTACTGTTAACTTGCGTGGCGGTTCAATATACCAAAACTCTGCTTCTTACGGTGGTGCCATATCAATTGCTACAAACGGCAAAGTAATGTTATATGATGGTTCAGTTTATAATAATACTGCAACAGTAAGCGGTAATGGTGTTTATACTGAGGGTGCACTTAATTTCTACTCAGGCGGATTTATCGATGCTTCAAATGATGTTTTCCTGCCTATGGGTGAAACCATAACAATGATGGCAAAATCAGTTTATGCAACTCCCATAGTGACAATAACTCCTGAAATTTATTACGAAGGTGGAAAAATTGTAAATGGTAATTATACAGCCATGAACTCAAACCTTTGTTCAATAACTCCTGAAGGGGAAACAGAATGGCACATTAATTCAGGCGGTAACCTTACTTCAAGTGAAATTAAATATGTACTTACAGCAAGTTTCTTCGAATCTGATGATGTTGCGTACACTTCTATTGAAGAAGCGATGGCAGACATAGGTGATGATCCTGCTATTATCAAACTTATGGATGATATTGTTTTGAAAGAAACCCTTGTCATCAAAAGTAACATAACAATTGAATCCGACGGTATTGCGCATACAATCTCTGTTCCTGCTGGTTTTGAAGGACCGATGTTTAAAGTTATAAACGGTGCTGTTCTTTCATTAGGAAATCTTGCAGAGGATTATGAAATCGATGTGCTTTATGTCAATGGTTCAAATGTAACTGCAGATACACTTATTGACGTGCAAGAAGGTTCACTCAGGGTTTATTCAGGTACTGTTATTTTTGGTGCTGATGATATTGAAAGTGCAATTAAAGTATCAGACATAATGGAAATGCACGGTGGTAAAATTACTGAAAATAACATAACTGTGGGTGCGGTTGATATTGCAGGTGGTACTTTCAATTTCTTTGCAGGTACAATTTTTGATAATGAAAATGTTGGTGTTTTCTCAGATGGTACTTTGAACATTTTTGATGGTGCAGGTGTTGATGAATCAAACATTGTTTACCTTGCAGATGGTAAAATTATCAATGTTCAGCGACCTGACCCGGTTTATGATGAAGATGGCAATGAAATTGTGCAGGAATACATAATTCCTGAAAAAATAGCTGTAGTCGATTTTGAAAAATACTATGTCGATACTTCGATTATTTCCACAAAAGACGATGTAAGTAAATATGATGGAAAATTCAGTGTTGTGGATGCAACATACTATGTTGATGAAAACAGCTTCCTTCGTTCTGATTATCTTTCATTGAAAGATAATGCAACAATAAAAATTAATGAGCAATATGTAGATAATCTTTCAGTTAATTCTTATACCGTAAAAGGTCTTTGTCTTCAGTTCAGGAACACAAACATTGTTGTGTACGATAAAAATTGGAAAGAAAAAACTGAGGATGAAAAAATCGGCACAGGCGACTATGTTGCTTTGTTCGATGCAAGTGGTACGATATACAGATATCTGCCTGTTGTAATTTATGGTGATGTGGATTGTGACGGCGACGTTAATGCCAACGATTCATTTGTAACTAAAATGTATATCTACGGTTGGTTTAAGCCGGAAGATTTTGTCGCAGCACAGATTGAAGCCATGGATGTTAATCACGATGGCTCGGTTGACGAAACAGATGCTCTTATTATGGAAGATGTAGGTATCGGTGCAGACACAATTGTGCAGACGCGTGAAGTTTAGTTGTAAAGGTTTTGGAAAACTGAATGGAGGGAGCCGGAATGACAAATAAGTTTTCTCGTATATTTTCAGTATTTCTTGCGGTTATATTTCTTTTTTCACTCGGTACAAGTATTTCTGCCTCAGCTAAAAATGAAAAAGCAAAAGTAGAAAAAGTGGAAATTGAAGATATGACTGTGCGTTACAGAGGCAAACAAGGCGTTAAAGTTAAAGTTTATACAACTGATAAAAACCTTGATTTTAAAGTTGAATTTTTCTCTTCAGATGAAAGAATTTTTACAGTTGATGAAGAAGGATATGTAATAGCAGGGGAAAGAGGTATTGCGGAAATCACGGTCAGGATAACAGATGAATGTGGCAACGTGGTTACAGATACCGCAGAAATTGAGGTAAAATTCAGTTCCCGTCAATGGATAATCTACATATTATTCTTCGGTTGGATTTGGTATTGATAAAAAACAGTAAGAGTCCCACAATATTATGTGTATTGTGGGGCTTTTTGTGCGTTATTGTGTATATGTCACACTATATCTTGTGTTCTGCATTTTTTACACCAATAAATATTCTTTCATATAACTATATATTGTATTATGTAAAATTTTGGCAAAAAATCTCGGAAAACCTTGATGTTATTGGGTTTTTAACTGTATTTATTAAAAATAATTTTATGAATAATTATTCAAAAGCATACAATATTTAGGAAAAAGTTAAAAAACGACCACAATATATTGTGAAAAAGTGTTGACAAGACAGATATCTTGTGCTACAATATAGCCCGTAGCCCACAAAAAACAGGAAAATTTATAGTAATGGAGGAAAAAATATGTATCGCGTACAGAAAAGAGACGGAAAAGTAGTAGATTTTGATATCAGAAAAATCACAACAGCTATCAAACAGGCTTTTGAATCCTGTGAAAAAGATTATAACGACAGTGTAATCGATTTCCTTGCACTTAAGGTAACAGCAGATTTTGAACCCAAAATTCAGGATTCCCTTGTTACAGTTGAAAACATTCAGGACAGTGTGGAATTTGTTCTCGTTCAGGCAGGTTATGCTGATGTTTCAAAATCATATATCCTTTACAGAAAACAGCGTGAAAAACTTCGTAACATCAAAGGCACTTTCCTTGACTACAAAGACCTTGTTGATAACTATGTTAATGTAAGTGACTGGAGAGTAAAAGAAAACTCAACTGTAACATATTCAGTAGGCGGACTTATTCTTTCAAACTCCGGTGCTATCACAGCTAACTACTGGCTTTCAGAAATCTATGATGAAGAAATTGCTAATGCACACAGAAATGCTGACATTCATCTTCACGACCTTTCAATGCTTACAGGTTACTGTGCAGGTTGGTCACTTAAACAGCTTATCCAGGAAGGTCTCGGCGGTGTAACAGGTAAAATTACATCTGCTCCTGCAAAACATCTTGCAACTCTTTGTAATCAGATGGTTAACTTCCTTGGTATTATGCAGAATGAATGGGCAGGTGCTCAGGCGTTCTCATCATTCGACACATATCTTGCTCCTTTTGTAAAGGCAGATAACTTGACATACGACCAGGTTAAAAAATGTATCGAATCATTTATCTATGGTGTTAATACTCCTTCTCGTTGGGGTACACAGGCTCCTTTCTCAAATATCACTCTTGACTGGACAGTACCTATCGCCCTGACAGAACTTAATGGAATTGTGGGCGGTAAAGAACAGGATTTCAAATATAAATACTGTAAAAAAGAAATGGATATGGTTAACCGTGCATTCATCGAAATTATGATTGAAGGCGATGCACACGGCAGAGGATTCCAGTATCCTATTCCCACATATTCAATCACAAGCGATTTTGACTGGTCAGAAACAGAGAATAACAAACTTCTCTTCGAAATGACTTCAAAATATGGTACTCCTTATTTCTCAAACTATATCAACAGTGATATGGAACCCAGCGATGTAAGAAGTATGTGCTGCAGACTCCGTCTTGACCTCAGAGAACTTCGTAAGAAATCAGGTGGTTTCTTCGGCAGTGGTGAAAGCACAGGTTCAATCGGTGTTGTAACAATCAATATGCCCAGAATCGCTTATCTTGCAACAGATGAAGCAGATTTCTACAAACGTCTTGACAGAATGATGGACATTTCTGCTCGTTCACTTCATATCAAGAGAGAAGTTATTACAAAACTTCTTAACGAAGGTCTTTATCCTTACACAAAACGTTACCTTGGTACATTTGAAAACCACTTCTCAACAATCGGCCTTGTTGGTATGAACGAAGTTGGTATCAATGCAAAATGGCTTGGTAAAGATATGACTCATAAGGAAACACAGCTTTTCTCACAGCAGGTTCTTGACCATATGAGAGAAAAACTTTCCGACTATCAGGAAATGTATGGTGACCTTTATAACCTTGAAGCAACACCTGCAGAGTCAACATCTTACAGACTTGCAAAACACGACCTTAAGAGATATCCTGAAATTAAAACAGCTTCAGAAGCAGATGAAACACCTTATTATACAAACAGCTCACATCTTCCTGTTGGCTACACAGAAGATATCTTTGAAGCACTTGATATTCAGGATGAACTTCAGACAAGATACACATCAGGTACTGTTTTCCATGCTTATATCGGTGAAAAAATGCCTGATTGGAAGTCAGCTGCAAACCTTGTTCGCAAAATTGCAGAAAATTACAAACTTCCTTATTATTCAATTTCTCCCACATATTCTGTATGTAAAAATCACGGATACATTGCAGGTGAACACTTCACTTGTCCCGAATGTGGTGAACCTGCAGAAGTTTATAGCCGTATCACAGGTTATTATCGTCCTGTTCAGAACTGGAATGATGGTAAACTTCAGGAATACAAACATCGTAAACTTTATGATGTGAAAAATTCAAAGCTCCCTGAAGAAAGAGAATGTTTTGAATGTGCAGAAGTTGAGGAAGAAGCATTAATCGGCCAGAGAACAATTCTTTTCACAACTGCAACTTGCCCTAACTGTAAAATTGCAGTAAGCCTTCTTGAAAAAGCAGGTGTAGAATTTGAAAAAGTTCTTGCTGAAGATAATGCTGACCTTGCAAAAGAGCTTGGAATCAAGCAGGCTCCCACACTTGTTGTTGCAGATGAAAACGGTGCAGCAAAATACCAGGGTGTGTCAGATATTAAAAAGTTTATTAAAGCATAATTTATGCCTTACTAACGGATTTGCCGGAAGCTTTCAAAGTCTTCCGGCAATTTCCTTTTAATCAAATTTAATTGACAATAATTTTTAATTATGATATTCTCAATTTATAATAATGATTGTAAACTATTATAATAATCAAAGGTGATGTTTGAATGGGTATTTCTGTAAGCTTTATACTTATGTTTGTTTTTATTTTATTAATTCTGTTTGTAACATATATATTGCCTGTAATTTTGGGCCTTGTTACAATTAAGGATGCTAAAAAAAGAAAGATGGAAGTTACCCCTTGGGTTTTGCTTATAATTTTAGCACCTTTTCCCATTGGTATGATTGCATATCTGATTTGCAGAGAAAAACATAAATTATATCGTTGTCCTCAATGTGGTGAATATCTTGATAAAGACGCGGATGTGTGTCACAAATGTTTATTAAGATTTAATAGAAAATGTCCTCAGTGTGGAGTGGAATGTATGCCTCATTGGAGAAATTGTCCTAAATGTTCTGCATATCTTCCGCCGGAAACAATGTATGTTGCAACTAAAATCAAAGAAAAAACACATCCTGTAAGAAATATAATCCTGCTTATTTTGATAATACCTCTTTTGGTTTTTGGAGTTTATGCATGTATTTTTTCAAATGTTTATTTCAGCCTTGGCGAATTAGAAGAATATTATGGAGAAATTTTTGACGAGGGTGCAGAAATCTACCGGAGTGAATTTTCCTTTGAAACGGGTGAATTAAATGCCTATACAGATTATCAGAAATGATATTACAAAACTTTCGTGTGATGCAATAGTAAATGCTGCTAATTCCACACTCTTGGGTGGTGGGGGAGTTGACGGTGCAATCCATCGTGCAGCAGGTCCTGAATTGCTTGAAGAATGTAAAACTTTAGGTGGATGTCATACAGGTCAGGCAAAAATAACCAAAGGTTATAATCTGCCTTCAAAATATATAATTCATACAGTAGGACCGATTTATTCTGATGGCAAAAGTGGTGAGGAAGAAAAACTTTCTTCCTGCTATCGTGAATGTTTAAAATTAGCAAAAGAAAATAATTGCGAAGATATTGCTTTTCCCCTTATTTCTTCAGGTGCATATGGTTATCCGAAAGATAAAGCTTTAAGAGTTGCAATTGATACAATCAGCGAATTTTTATCTGAAAATGAAATGATGGTTTATCTTGTTGTGTTTGATAAAAAAGCATTTCAGATAAGCGAAAAACTATTTTTTGATATTAAATCATATATTGATGACACGTATGTTGATTTGCATGCACCTCTTCGCAACGAGAGAAGAAGAGAAGAGTTTATTCCGTGTTGTGCATCAATTTGTATTGATAAGAAAATATCAGAACCTGAACATGATCTTGAAGATTTGCTCTCAAAAGTTGATGAAAGCTTTTCACAGATGCTTTTGAGAAAAATTGATGAAAAAGGTATCAAGGATTCTGAGTGTTACAAAAAGGCTAATGTGGACAGAAAACTGTTTTCTAAAATACGTAATGACATTAATTATAAACCAAAGAAAACTACTGCCATTGCCTTCGCAGTTTCCCTTGAATTGTCTCTTGACGAAACAAACGAAATGTTGGAAAAAGCAGGATACGCCCTTTCTCACAGCAATAAATTTGATATAATAATTGAGTATTTTATTTCAAAAGGTAACTATAACATTTTTGAAATAAATGAAGCTTTGTTTGCTTTTGACCAGAGCTTGCTGGGCGTGTAAATTACATATAACAGAACTGATTTTAACGTCCGTAGTGCAGGATCATGGCACCAACCTTGCCATTTTGCTGTTATCCTCGAGCGATAGCGAAGGATCTCAAAATGGCAAACATCTCAATTCTTTTTTCGTCATCCTCGATTGAAACGAAGGATCAGAAAAAAGGAAAACAGCAAACTATAACACCACCGGGATTCTTCGCTTTGCTCGAGAATGACACGGCGGTGTTTTTTGACACGTTTGGAAATTTTACAACTAAATTATAATTTAGCTGTTTGTTTAATGTTGCATTGTAGGGAATGGCGGTTTCCGACATTCCGTAAGTAACATATATTTTAACGGTTTGTCGACAAGCGCCAAACCCTACAATGTTAAAATCCGTACAACATATATTCAGGTGTGGACGGAGTCCACCCACACTTCTTCACTCTTACTTCTTACCTATTACTTCAATTATAATTTGTTGCAATATTTTAAGAATGGTAGTATAATGTTTCTATATTAAAATTCAGGAGAAAGATATTATGATTAAATGCCCGGAATGTGGAAAAGAATTACCTGATGGTGCGAGATTCTGTTGTTTCTGTGGGGCGACTACATCAAAAGGTGACCTTACAGATTATACTAAGGCTGAAAAAGATACTCACTCTGAAATTTATACTCAGCCTGAAGATTTTTCTCAACCCGAAACTCATGTTGAATCAGAAAAAAAGGAAACAATTAAAAAGAAAAGTCTTGAGGGGAAAAGGTTTTCAGCAAAGAAAATTGCACTAATTGCAGTTGCTGTTGTGGTCGCTGTGACAGCAATAATTGTTGTGCCTAAAATCAGCAAAACGCCACAAACAAATCCACCTGAAAATGCACCACAAACAAATCCATCACAAAACATAAATCTGTTTACTGATATTTCTTCGATTTCAGCAGGTTATTCTTACACAGTGGGCCTGAAAAAAGACGGTACAGTAGTTGTAGTAGGTAGTGGCGATGAATGTGAGGTTGAAGGTTGGGAAGATATTGTAGCAATTTCAGCAGGTGATTATTATACGGTGGGCCTGAAAAAAGACGGCACAGTTGTTACAGTAGGTTGGAATGAGTATGGTGAATGTGATGTTGAAGATTGGGGAGATATTGTAGCAATTTCAGCAGGATGGAATCACACTGTTGGTCTGAAAAAAGACGGTACAGTTGTTGCAGTAGGTTGGAATGAGTTTGGTCAATGTGATGTTGAAGATTGGGAAGATATTGTAGCAATTTCAGCAGGAACTGATTACACGATAGGCCTAAAAAAAGACGGTACAGTTGTTGCAGTAGGTTATTTACTATCATTAGACGTTGAAGATTGGGAAAATATTGTAGCGATTTCAACGGGAAATGATCACGCAGTTGGGCTCAAAAATGACGGTACAGTAGTTGCAGTACGTGATAATATGTATGGTCAATGTAATGTTGAAGATTGGGAAGATATTGTAGCGATTTCAGCAGGAGAGTCTCACACAGTAGGCTTGAAAAAAGACGGTACAGTTGTTGCAGTAGGTAATAATTACTATGGTCAATGTGATGTATCTGTTGATATAAACTGACATCAGTGATAGCATAAAGTCTCCCCTTGGAAATGCAAGGGGAGATGTCATTTTTGCAAGAAAATGACAGAGGGGATTTTTCGCTTAAATTTGTCGCTTTTCAGGCGACCTTTCAAAGTAAAAAACTCTATATAATATGGCTGTAAGGTGGAAACACCAAACAGCCATATTATTTTTTTTGGAGGTATTTTAAAATGAAAAACAACATCACAGAAATGGTATTTATTCTTGACAGAAGCGGTTCAATGTCAGGTCTTGAAAAAGACACTATCGGCGGTTTTAACTCAATGATTGAAAAGC
>JAZSJD010000106.1:0-10008 GCA_045534165.1 Acutalibacteraceae bacterium
TGCTACGCAGTTTCGTAGAAATGCAAAATTGCTTGAATTGAAGCCAAAAATGCAGCAAGGCTACCGCCTTGCGAGGCTTTTGGTAATAATACAAGGAATTTTGTTCGAGAAACAAAAACTTCCTTATGGGAACTCAGCGAATGAGTTGGCATTTTTCTTTATATTGACTTTCAATGCGTATTATGGTATATTATAAGTTACGAAAGTGGGTAATTTTGTTATTAAGGTGATGTAATGAATAATTTGATAATTGCAGACGAAATAGAAATGACTGCAACTGCGGTGGACAAAGTCTTAACCCGTGTTTTTCTTGAAAGAAATAAATTTTACGATAAATATTATCTTGTTTGTGATAATAGTTTCGTATCAGAATATCTTGTTCAGGCAATGAACATTATTGCACAGAAATCAAAATATTTCCCCGGCAAAGCATATTTTGTGCCTGTAGGCAAAAAAAGCGATGCAGTAAATGAAATGTTATCTGCTGAAAATTGTGCTCTGGGCGAAGTTTCACTTGATGAACTTAAAAATACCGTAAATCGCAAAAAAGAAACTTCTTGTGTGATTTGTTTCTTCAACTGTGATGAAAAAGAAAATAAAGGCACTGTTTTAAATTCACTTGACAGTATTTTCAGCTTTGCAAAAAATAATTCATCACGTGTTGTTGTAGGCTCACTTCTTCCTTTGATGCCTTTGATTCCTCAGGGAATAGACCACCTTGCAGAAAGAGAATTCAATTTCTTCGTTGAAGAATATGCAGAAGAAGTAAAACCTGAATTTGAATTTTACTGTTCTGTTGAAAAAAGATGTCGTCAGGCAGTAAGGGATGAAAATATCAGCGTTTCTCTGCTTCGTTTTGATAATGTTTTTGCACCTGACAATCAGCATATGCCGGCCTTCGATTTGAAAGAAACAATCAAAGATGTTTTCAGAAAAGAATGTGTTCAGATAACTGACGAAGACTATAAAGTTAAATTTACTCTTACATATATCCGCGATGTTGTGTCATCACTTGTTTATGCTCTTTACAAAGTAAAAGCAGGTCACACATACAACGTGGCAGTTTATACAACAAGTGCTGCTGATATCAAGCTTGCAATCCACTCAAAATGCAGTGATGTTTTAAAACTCAACTGTGATGTGAAACAGCTTGGTGAAAATGAAAACAGGTCTTTGGGTGGCCTTAAATTCAGAAAAACAGGTTACAGACCTGCTTGCAATCAGATAACAGCTGTTTACAGTATGATATGTTATCTTTCTGAAATTGAATATGACTTAGGACCTCTTATTGCTTTCTATGACGGAAAGCTTAAACGTCTTAAGGACCTGGAAATTTATATTCTCAATGAAATTGAAAGAATCTGTAAAAAATACGATATCAAATATTTCCTTGCAGGCGGCTCACTTTTAGGTGCTGTAAGAAACGGTATGAGCATTGTCTGGGATGATGACCTTGATATCGGTATGCTCAGAGAAGATTACAATAAGTTCAGAAAAGTTTTTGAAAAAGAAATGGGCGAACAGTTCAGTTACTCTTCACCATTCAACAAAAGCGGAAGCCACTATACAATCGATAAAGTTCGTCTTAAGGGCACATATTTCTCAACAAACTTCTCAAGCAAAAATGTAACTGAAGACGGTATTTTCATCGATATCCTTGTTTACGATAAAACAAGCAACAACAAGCTTCTTCAGAAATTGCATATGGCTTACCTTTATGCTATCACAAAGGCTCTTGAAGTGCGTTGGTATAATGAACCCAGAAAGAACTTCCATTACAGAGCTTCAAAACTTGCTTTACCTTTCTTAAGATTAATTCCTTACCGTGTATACCACGGAATGTTTGAATTAGGTGTTTCTTTCTATAAGAACAAGAAGAACGCAAAATATCTTATCGACAGTGTAGGTAAAAAGCTCATTGACGGTGTAATGCCTATTGACGGTCTTGAAGAAGTGCAGTATGTTGATTTTGATGGTGTCAAAGCTCCTATCCCTGTTGATTACACAGGATATCTCAACTATGCATACGGACCTAATTATATGACGTTGCCGACTTATTCAAAGCGTAGCGCACCTCATAACTTCGCAAGAATTGATATGGGCGAATATATCTTTGAAAACAAAGAAAAAGCACAGTTCCGTGATGTTAACATCAAGGGCGAATTGTTTGAAGAAGAAATCTAAAACGGAAGGCTGATAAAAATGAATTTTGCAGGTATTCTTGCAGGTGGAATCGGTTCAAGAATGGAAAGCTCCGTTCCTAAACAGTTCCTCAAAATCGGCGACACACCAATTATTGTGAGAACTCTCACAACTTTCCTTAAAGAAGATTGCATTGATAAAGTTATTATTGCAATGAACCCTCAATGGGAAGAATATTGTAAAAATATGTTGGAAGAATATAAGGTTGATACTTCACGTGTTGAAATTATTCACGGTGGTACTTCAAGATTCCTTTCAATGGTGAATATTGTGAAAAAAGCAATCGAAATTTCAGGCGACAGCCTTACGGAAGATGATATGATGCTTATTCACGATTGTGCAAGACCTTTTGTTTCATCAAGAATTATTAACGATAACTATGTTATTGCAAAAGAATATGATATGGTAACAACTTCTGTTCCTACAATCGATACTGTTCTTATTGCTGAAGATGGAAAACAAAGCACAGTTGTTCCCAACCGTGATACAGTTTTCCTTGACCAGGGTCCACAGACATTTAAAATCAGACAGTTTGATGAGCTCTTTGAAAAACTCACACAAGAGGAAATCGATGCTTATATGGAAGCAGGCAGAATGTATCTTGAACACGACCTGAGCGTTGGTATTGTTAAAGGCGAAAGAACAAACTTCAAAATCACAACTGAATTTGATATGTTACTTGGCAATATGATGATTCAGGATGGTCAGATTAAATAAAGGAGAAAAACTATGGTTAAAAAATGCGTTGCAGTAGGCGATATTTTTATAACTCCCGAAATGATGAAAGCAGGCCTTGAAAGAGGTTATGAAGATTTAATGCTTGATGTTGATTATTTCTATTTCGGCTCTTACGACAGACACGAAATGAGAAATGTTGTTAAAACAATTGAAACAGGCGGTTTCGAAACACTTCCTCTTCCGGAAGGTCTTGAAAAAGCTATTGAAGAAGCAGAAATTCTTATGGTGCATCTTTGCCCCGTAACAAAAGTTCTTCTTGAAAAAGCAAAAAATCTCAAACTTATCCTCTGTAACAGAGGTGGCCACGAAAACCTTGATATAAAAGCTGCAACAGAAAAGGGTATTGCTGTGCTTCTTAACCCTGCACACAATGCAAACGCTGTTGCTGAATATACAGTTGGCCTTATGCTTAATGAAGTAAGAAACATTTCACGTTCAGCTATGGCAATCCAGAAAGGTGAATGGAGAGAAAAATATCCCAACACAGAAAAGAAAATCAGAGAAATGAGCGATATGACAGTTGGTATCATCGGCTTCGGCACAGTAGGCAGACTTCTTTATGATAAACTTGTCAGCTTCAATTGCAAAATTCTCATCAATGATATGTTTGAAAATTATTCAGGTATCAACAAGAATATTGCAAAATTTGTTCCTCTTGAACAGCTTCTTAAAGAAAGTGATATTGTTTCACTTCATGCAAGACTTTCAAAGAAAACAATTCTTCTCGGTGCACGTGAATTCGGTATGATGAAAGATACAGCATATTTCATCAACACAGCTCGTTCATATATGGTTGATTATAATGCACTTGCAAATGCACTTAAAACAGGCAGTATTATGGGTGCTGCAATTGACGTTTTTGATAAAGAACCTATTGATGAAAGCTGTCCTCTTTTAGGTCTTGATAATGTTACTCTCACAAACCATCGTGGTGGCGACACAATCAACTCCTATTCTGACAGCCCCGCAATGATGCTCAAAGAAGCATATAAATTCTTTGACGGTGACGAACCCAGATTCTGGATTAACAGATAATTCAAAAATTCTCTCAGTCAGAACCATAGATTTTACACCTCCTCTTGCATTTTCAAGGGGAGGTTTTACTTTGGTGTTGATTTACCATTAAACCGACCTTGCCATTTCCTTTTTCGTCATCCTCGAGCGTAAGCGAAGGATCTGAAAAAGGAAAATAGCAAACCATAACACCGCCGGGATTCTTCGTTACACTCGAGAATGACACGGCGGTGTTTTTTGACACGTTTGGAAAATTTACAGATAAATTATAATTTAGCAGAATATTTGATTTTAACATCGTAGGGTTTGGCGCTTGTCGACAAACCGTGAATTTTGTGTGTTTTTACGGAACGTCGAAAATCGCCGTTCCCTACAATGCAACATTAAGCAAAAAGATGAACTATAATTTATCGTACAAACTGACTGTGAAATTCGGCACCCTTGTGTAAAGGGAGCTGTCAAAATCTGTGATTTTGACTGAGGGATTGTTGATATAAAGTCTTTTACAATCCTCCCGTCAGGCTTACGCCTGCCACCCTCCTTTACACAAGGAGGGCTTTTGACTCACAGCTAAATTATAATTCAGCTGTGCATTGATATAACAAGGCTCCCCTTGAAAATGCAAGGGGAGCTGTCGAAAAATGAAATTTTTTGACTGAGGGGATTTTTCGTTTAAATTATAATTTAACGATATATAAATCGTGAGCTGTTACTTTAACTGCCATTGGTTTTTTCTTTCAAAAATTTACTTAAAAACATATTAATTTTGTTGACAAATATATATAAATAGCTATAATTATAGTGTATATTCTGTCGAAAAAAGTAGTAACAGGAGGAAACAGAAATGGCAGGAATTATTGATGTAATTAAATATGAGGGCGATAATAATACGTTTATATGGAAGCACCCTCGTGAAGATTTCAACATATTATCACAGTTGGTTGTTCATGAATCTCAGGAAGCAATCTTCTTTTCAAAAGGTCAGGCTCTGGATGTAAAAGGACCGGGTACTCATACTCTCACACCTATGAACCTTCCTTTGGTGGGCAAAGTTCTTGACAGAATAGCAGGCGGGGATTCACCATTCCATTGCGAAGTTTATTTCATCAATAAAACAGAGCAGATGGCAATTAAATGGGGTACAGACACAAAGGTGCAGTATATGGACCCTAAATACGGTTTCCCCATTTCAATCGGTGCAAGCGGTGAAATGACTTTGCGTGCAGAAGATTCACGTAAACTTCTTGTTAAACTTGTTGGTACAGAAAATGTCTTTGACAGACAGAAGATGATGCAGTATTTCCGTGCATTCCTGATGACAAGAGTTAAAACATATATCGCTCAGGTGATGAAATCACAGGCAATCAGCATTTTTGAAATTGACGAACACTTAACTCAGTTTTCAAATGAAATCAAAAATCTGCTTGTTCCTGATTTTGCAGATTACGGTGTTGTTCTTGAAAAGTTCTTTGTAACAACAATTGCTAAACCTGATGGCGAAAAGCAGTATGAAAAATTCAAAGAACTTCATTTCCGTCAATATGCAGATATTGCAGAGGCACAGTTGCGTCAGCGTACAGATATAATTTATGCACAGACAGAAGCACAGAAAACAATTATTGAATCTCAGGCACTTGCAACAAAACGTGCACAGGAAGGTTATACATACAGCCAGGAACGTGGTTTTGATGTGGCAGAAAAAGTGGCACAGAACGAAGCTGTTGGCGAACTTACAAACCTTGGCATCGGCTTAGGTACAATGGCAGGTGTTGGCGGTACAGTCGGCGGTTTTGTAGGCGGTATGATGAACGATGTAATGAACACAAGTGTGCCCACACCTACACCTGCACAAAACACAATCAAGTGTGCAAAATGTGGCAACGAATTACCTGCCAATGCAAAATTCTGTCTTGATTGCGGAGAAAAAGTTCAGGTTGCGGATTCAAACGAAGTTGTTTGTTCTGCCTGTGGCAAGAAAACTCCTAAGGGCAAATTCTGCATTGAATGTGGCGCACCTCTTTCAAATAAATGTCCCTCCTGCGGTGCAGAACTTCCAAATGATGCAAAATTCTGCCTTGAATGCGGAACAAAAATTTAAAGAAGAATAAGTCTTGCCTGCAAAAGGTGATAAAACTCCACTTGATATTTCAAGTGGAGTTTTTGTGTGTGGTTATAAATAAGGTCGCATCTGTATTGATAAATCTTCTTCAAGGTTAATCAGCTTTTTGCAGATGCGTTTTGATTTTTCGTCTGCTGCTTTGTATTTGTTAAGATACATGTTAAGGGATTTCACGCCCATATTGCAACCGTCTGTCATCAGCTCGGCAATGGTGTGGTCAGATTCGTTTATCGCAAGCTTTACATTTGTTTTAACCCAGGACATTCCTTTTGCCACAGGGTTAGGGTCTTTTCCCTCATCGTGGTAATCATCAAGTAAACCCTGCAATTCTTTATCAAGTGATAAATGGTCACTGCTGTTTTTATCAAGTATTTCTTTAAGGGTGTCGCTTTTAACATATTTCATAACGTCATCAATTGAAGAAATACCCATCTTTACACCTGCATCACATTCGCGAAGAAGTTTAATTGTGTCTTGTTCAATCATAAAAAATCTCCTTTTCTTTTTTTATTTATTATCTGAAGAAAAGGAGAAATTATGCAAAAAAACAACCTCTTCGGTTGAAGAGGTTGTAAGTATGTTCAGATTAGAACCATTTTTCTGTATCAACAACGTAGTCGCCTTTGATGATTTTGATTAAGTCCATAACCCAAAGAACAAAACCGGGGATACCGCACAAAAAATAACCTATGATTTTTGCAATACCTTTTTTTGTTTCGCCCATGATGAAGTTATGAACACCAAAACCGCCTAAGAAGATGCAAAGAAGAAGGATTGTTGTTTTATCTTTGCCTGCGAAGGGAACTGCACCTGCTGCTTCAACAGTAACAGAATCTGCAACAACTTCAGCGCCGCAAGCGGGACAGTGTTTCTGGCCTTCGTTAAGTGTTTCGCCACATGATTTACAGAACATAATTTGTTCCTCCTTTTGAAATTTTATTACAAATAAAATTATATCACTGAAAACGACCTTTGTCAATACATATCTTGTTTAAAAAATAAAATGTGACAGCCAGTTCAGTAAAAAACCGATGCCGATTAAGATGAGTATGGTGTTGTTGATTATTTTGTTTTTAAACAAATTTCCGTCAAACAGGAGATACAAACCGATTATAGGTAACGACCAGAACATTTTATGGTAAGAAAAGGCTGAAACAATATCAAAAGATAACAAGGAAAGCATAGCCCTTGTCATACCACAACCCATGCAGGGGATTTTTAAAAAATACAGAAACGGGCAGGGGATTTTAAAAAAATAAAAAACGGCAATCACAACAAGCAGAATTGCAACCAATGTAAGCTTGCCTTTAAGGTCTTTTATCTTTCTCACAAAACCACGCTCCTTTTTGCATTAATTAAAAAAATACCGACACCACAAGGGTATCGGAGTTTTTTTGGCGGAGAGCAAGGGATTCGAACCCTCGAAACCGCTTTGACGGTTTACACGATTTCCAATCGTGCTCCTTCGGCCAGCTCGGACAACTCTCCAAAACATTTACAACAAGAGATATTATATATAAATCATGACAAAAAATCAAGTCTAATTCATATTTTTTTGAAATTTTGATGAATTAATTAAATTAACTCTTGTATATTCTGTAAAAATGTTATACAATATACTCGTTATATTCCGTTTTTCGGAAACAATTATATTTAGAAAAGGATTGAAAAGTAATGGCTAAGAAAGAAGAAATTTCAAAAGCTGAGCTTTATCGTAAGGAACGTAAAGAACGTCTTGCGAAAGAAGCAAAGAAAAATGCAAAGCGCTCAGCACAGAGTGCAAAAATGAAAAGGATGGCAATTTCAGCAGTTGCAGTTGTTGTTGCAGTTGCAATTATAGCAGGGGCATCGTTAGCTATTTTAAATAGTGTAGGTTCATGGGCAGTTGCAGAAATGGGTGACATTCAGTTTTCTGCAAGTGAGTTCCAGTATTATTATCGTACATCACATGCAAACCTTGTTTCACAGGCTGCTCAGACTGATCAGCAGTACGGCGCAGGTTACTATAAAGCAACACAGGGCTATGATTATGCTGTTCTGCCTGCAGACCAGGCTTTCCCCAACGATATGTTGAAAGAAGCAGGGGAAGATCTCGACATAACATTTGAAACATGGGATGATTATCTCACATACAAAACTTTTGAATCACTTCAGTATTTCAATGCTTTGGCAATTGAAGCAGAAAAAGCAGGTATTTCTCTTACAGAAGCTGAAACTAAAGAAGTTACAGACCAGATTGATGAACTCAGAAAAACAGCAGAGGAATCTCAGAGAACTCTTGATTCATTCCTCAAAATTTCATATGGTTCAGGCATAAACGAAAAGAAACTTACAAAGTGGATGCTCCGTGATGCTCTTGCACAGAAATATGCAATGGAAAAACAGGAAGAAGTTCTTGGCAGCATCACAGCAGAAGAAATTCTTGCAGACTATAAAGAAGCACCCGAAAAATATAATCAGCTTGATCTTCGTACTTACGTTTTTGAAGTAGAAGCAGGCGAAATTAAAGACGGTACTTCAGAAAAAGAAGCTAAAGAAAAGCAGGAAAAAGCTGAAGCTAAAGCTAAAAAGGAAGCAGAAGAATTCATCAACAGCATCAAATCAGAAGAAGATTTCATCGAAGCAGCTAAAAAGCTTGACAAAGAAGCAGGTGCTAAAGAAGAAGATCTGAAAAACGATACAACATTACTTGAAAAATGTATGTACGATCAGCTCATTCAGTATTTCGGTGAAAAAGAAGCTGATTGGTTGTTTGATACATCACGTAAAGCAGGCGAAAAGAAAGTTATTGCTTACACAGAAAACGGTACAACAACTAACTACTTTGCAGTTTATATCACAAAACCTGCTTACAGAGACGATTCTATCACAAGCGACCTTAAAGGTTACACTTTCTCATACGGCACAACAACAGATAAAGATAAGAAAGCTGAAATCAAAGCTCTGGCAGAAAAACTTGTTAAAGAATGGAACGAACTTCCTGCAGCTGAAAAAACAGCTGAAGAATTTGCACACCTTATCAGCCACATTGCAGCAGACCAGGCTTCAACTTATGCTTGCAGAGACTATGCAGATTATGCAAACATTCTCAACGATGATATCGATAAGTGGGCAGCAGATTCTTCAAGAAAACACAACGATGTTAAACTCTTTGAAGATGCTCAGGGTCTCTATGTAATGTATTACGATGCAAAGAACACAGAAGCTAACTGGCAGATTACTGCAAGACAGACAATCGGTAACGAAAAATTCAATGCATTCGGTGAAGAACTTATCGGTTCTGATGATTACGAACTTGTTGAAGATAAAGGTCTTATGAAGATTAAAATTAACCTTAAAAAATCTTCTATGAATAAAGATATGAAGATGTATCTTTATAACGTTACTCAGAGCATGGCACAGCAGAACAGCTACACATATTAATTGAATAATAAAAAAGGCTACTCCAAGTAGCCTTTTTTTATGCTGAATTATAATTCAGCTGTAAAATTTCCAAACGCGTAAAAAAACACCGCCGTGTCATTCTTGAGTGTAACGAAGAATCCCGGCGGTGTTATATTTTGTTGTTTTCCTTTTTCAGATCCTTCGTTTCACTCGAGGATGACGAAAAAGGAAATGGAAAGGTTAGTGCGATAAATTATAATTTAGCAGAATATTTGATTTTAACATCGTAGGGTTTGGCGCTTGCCGACAAACCGTGAATTTTATGTATTTTTACGGAACGTCGAAAATCGCCGTTCCCTACAATGCAACATTAAACAAACAGATAAATTATAAATTCATCGTATAAACTCACTGTGAAATTCGGCTCCCTTGTGTAAAGGGAGCTGTCAAAATCTGTGATTTTGACTGAGGGATTGTTGATATAAAGTCTTTTACAATCCTCCCGTCAGGCTTACGCCTGCCACCCTCCTTTACACAAGGAGGGCTTTTGA
>JAZSJD010000093.1:0-5731 GCA_045534165.1 Acutalibacteraceae bacterium
TGCTACGCAGTTTCGTAGAAATGCAAAATTGCTTGAATTGAAGCCAAAAATGCAGCAAGGCTACCGCCTTGCGAGGCTTTTGGTAATAATACAAGGAATTTTGTTCGAGAAACAAAAACTTCCTTATGGGAACTCAGCGAACTACACCTCATCTTTTATTTATATTAATTTTAATGCACCTGTGGGACAAAGGTCTGCACATTTGTGGCATTCTTTACAGAATGATAAAATTTCGGTATCTCTGAATTCAGGTTTTACGGCAGTTTTGAAACCGCGTCCTACAAGACCTAATATGCCCTTTTCGGAAACTTCATCGCAAACTCTTACGCAAAGTCCGCAAAGGATACATTTGCTGTTGTCACGCTCAATAGAAACTAATTTTCTTTCCGGAGGCGAAACGTTTTTATCGCCTTTGAAACGTTCAGGGCTTATATCATACCAATTGGCATATTTTATAAGCTTGCATTCGTGGTAATCGTGGCAACCGCATTCAAGGCAACGTGAAGCTTCTTTCATTGCCTGCTCTTTTGTAAAACCAAGGTTTACTTCGTCAAAAGTTTTCTTTCTTTCTTCTGCTTTTCTGCAGGGCATTTTTTCGCGATTAACTTTTTCTTTGTCAGCAAACATTTGGGCAGTAACAACGTTCTCGGAAACAAAAGGTTTTCTGTAAGGGATTTCCATACCGAGAAGATATCCGTCAATAACCTTTGATGCTTTTTCAGCTTCACCTATGGCTTCAATTGCAATGGAAGCACCTTTGTTTGTTGCATCGCCTATTGAGAAAACGCCATCAACAGAAGTTCTGAATGTTTTTTCATCAGCACAGATAATTCCTTTTTTGTTCAGTTCAAGTGATTCGAAACCTGCAACATTAACTTTCTGACCTATTGCCATAATAACAGTGTCAACATCAAGGTATTCAAATTTACCTTCAACAGGAACAGGTGAACGTCTGCCGCTTGCATCAGGAGCACCCGGTTCCATAATCTGAAGTCTGATTTTGGAAACTTTTCCGTTTTCACCTATGATTTCAGCAGGGTTGGTAAGAAATTTAAAAATAACTCCCTCTTCCTCTGCTTCTTCAATTTCAATTTTTTCAGCAGGCATTTCGTCACGTGTTCTTCTGTAAATAACGTAAACTTCTTCTGCACCAAGTCGCACTGCAGTTCTGCATGCATCCATTGCTGTGTTACCGCCACCAACAACTGCAACTTTTTTGCCGATATCAGTATTTTTTGAAAAACTTACTTCTCTTAAAAAGTCAATGCCACCTTTAACACCATCAAGGTTTTCACCTTCACATTTCATTTCCATACTGTTCCATGCGCCTATGGCAACCACAACAGCATCATAATTTTTTCTTAAATCTTCAAGAGAAAAAGCTTCAGGTATTTTAATATTGTTTTTCATTTCAACGCCAAGGTTTTCAATCTGCTTTATTTCAGCATCAAGAATTTTCTTGGGGAGTCTGTATTCGGGAATACCATATCGGAGCATACCGCCCATCTGAGGCATTGCATCAAAAACAGTAACACTGTGGCCTTTGAGCTTTAAGAAAAATGCAACAGTCAATCCTGCAGGACCACCGCCGACAACAGCAACCTTTTTGCCTGTATCAGGTTGAACTGTGGGGATATATGTGCTTTCTTTCATATCTTCATCTGCTGCAAAAGCTTTAAGGTAAGCTATTGAAATAGGTTCTTCAACCATTTTTCTTCTGCAGGCGCTTTCGCATGGATGGGGGCAGACTCTGCCTATTGAAGCGGGGAGAGGAACTTTTTCTTTGATAAGTTTTACTGCCTCATGGAATCTACCTTGTGAAATCAGTTTAACATATCCTTGGCAATCTGTACCCGCAGGACAGTTAAGACGACAAGGCCCTACACAATCGCCTGTATGGTCGCTCATAAGAAGTTCAAGAGCGATTTTTCTTGATTTCTTAACTCTGTCTGAATTTGTGTGAATTAGCATTTTGTCAGAAACTTTTGTAGCGCAGGCACGCAGAAGCTTCGGAACACCCTCAACTTCAACTGTACAAAGCCCGCAGGCACCGTAAAGTTTTACACTTTCGTGGTGACAGAGTGTGGGAATTTCAATGTTATTCTGTTTTGCAGCTTCAAGGATTGTGATACCATCAGGGGCAACCGTTTCTTTTCCGTCTATAATTAATCTGATAGTTTCCATTTTTCCTCCTGATTTATTTCAACTGCATTGAATTTGCAAGCATTTTTACACTGACCACACCTGATGCATTTATCTCTGTCAATTGCAAAGCTCTTTTTGATTTCACCTGATATTGCATTGACAGGACATTTTTTAGAACAAAGTGAACAACCCACACATTTTTCAGCATTAATTGAAAAGCTGAGCAGATTGATACATTCTTTTGCAGGACATTTTTTCTCATAAATATGTGCTTCGTATTCATCTCTGAAATATCTGATTGTTGTAAGCACAGGGTTGGGTGCTGTCTGACCAAGGCCACACAACGCACCGTCTTTTATACCGTAGCAAAGTTCTTCCAGCAATTCTATATCACCGTCTTTGCCTTCTCCGTTAACAATACGTGTGAGAATTTCTGACATTCTTTTTGTACCGATCCGGCAATGAACACATTTTCCGCAAGATTCTTTTGTTGTGAAATCAAGGAAGAATTTTGCCATATTTACCATACAAGTGGTGCTGTCCATAACAACCATACCGCCTGAACCCATAATAGCACCTGTTGCAGATAACTCTTTATAATCTATAACTGTATCAAGTTTTTCTTCAGGAATACAACCACCTGAAGGACCGCCCATCTGAACAGCCTTGAATTCACCGTTATTTTTAATTCCGCCACCTATGTCAAAAATAACTTCTCTTAAAGTTCTGCCCATAGGAATTTCCACAAGTCCGCCACGTCTGATTTTGCCGGTAAGTGCAAAAACCTTTGTGCCTTTGCTGTTTTCTGTACCCATTGCGCTGAAAGCTTCACCACCATTGAGGATTATCCAGGAAACATTTGCAAAAGTTTCTACATTGTTGATGTTTGAGGGTTTAAGCCAATATCCTGCCTGAGCCGGGAAAGGTGGCTTAAGACGGGGCATACCTCTGCTGCCTTCAAGGGATTCGATAAGTGCAGTTTCTTCACCGCATACAAATGCGCCTGCACCTGCTTTGATTCTGAAAGAACAACTGAAATCTGTACCAAGAATATTTTTGCCTGTAAAGCCTTTTGCTTCTGCCTCTTTTATAGCTTTCTCAAGCCTTACAATTGCAAGAGGATATTCGGCTCTGACATAGACAATTGCTTCTTTTGCACCAATTGCATAAGCACCGATAAGCATACCTTCAATAAGGTTATGAGGGTCGCTTTCGATTACTGCTCTGTCCATAAATGCACCCGGGTCACCTTCGTCGGCATTGCAGATAAGATATTTTTCTTCATCAACAGACTGTTTTGCAGCATTCCATTTGAACCAGGTGGGGAATCCTGCACCGCCACGACCTGCAAGACCTGAAATTTTTATTTCCTCAATAACTTCTTCAGGTGACATTGTTTTAAGAACTTTTTCAAGTGCTTTATAACCGTCAGAAGAAATGTAATCTTCAATTTTTTCGGGATTTATTTTTCCACAGTGACGCAGAGCAATTCTTGTCTGCTTTGAAAGGAATTCTTCGTCTTCCTTTGATATAACAAGATTTTTCACAAGAGAAAAATCATTATTTTCAGTTGCATCTACGATGTTTTTTGCATCGTTTTCAGTAACCTTAACAAGTCTGTGAAGATTGTTTTCATTGTCGTAAATATCAACGATAGGCTCTAAAAAGCACATACCGATACAGCCTGTTATTGAAAGCTGTGTTTTATTTTGAAGCAGATTTTCAATTGCAGAATAAACTTTTGAAGCACCTGCAGCAATACCGCAGCTGCCTTGCCCTACAACAATTTTCATTTTTCTGCCTCCTTAAGATTATTAAGGATATTTCTTACCTTTTCAGGCGTGAGTGAACCGTAAGTTTCTTCGTTTATCATCATAACGGGAGAAAGACTGCAACAACCCAGGCAGGCAACATTTTTCAGAGTGAACAGACCGTCTTCTGTTGTTTCGCCGTCAGAAATTCCTAATTCCTCTTTGATGGTTTTTTCAATTCTTTCTGAACCGTTTACATGGCATGCTGTTCCCTGACAGAGCATAATGAGATATCTGCCCACGGGTTTAAGCCTGAATTGGGTATAAAAAGTTGCAACTCCCATAACCTTTGCCGGTGAGAGGTTGGTTTTTTTTGCAATGTGATAAATAACATCTGTGGGAAGGTATCCGTAAATTTCCTGAGCTTTCTGCAGGATGGTTATAAGACTTCCCTTAGTGCTTTTGTATTCTTCAAGTACGTTGTCAAGAAGTATTAAATCATTATTCTGATTATTGCAACACACATAAAAAACTCCTAATAAATATACTGGCTATAATTTTAGTACTATTCAGGTTAAAAATCAATAACAAAAAACATAAAAATTTATGTTATTTATTACAAATAATTACAATATGAATATTATGTTGCATATGGGAAATTTAGGTGATATAATCAAACTGAAGTAGAAAGTAGGAGTGTTAAAAAATGAAAAAAATCACCAAAATTTTATCAGTTTTTTTAGTAGCAACAATTTTGTTTTCAGTTTGCTCAATTGCCTCAGGTGCAATAAGTGTAAACAGCTCATATAAAGAAATTCTCAGTTATTATGAGGACTGTGTAAAGAAAACATCAAAAAGAGGTCTTGTTAAAGTTGAAAATCCTTGGAAATACAGACTTTCAGCTGATTTTTCCAATCTTTCAGGACAAGACCTGAGAGAGGCAGAAAGAGATTGGTCAGAATATGATGGCGAATGGTATAATGAAAGCACAGTAATGTTTTTCTACGGCACATCAGATAAAAACACTTATATCGAAGATATGCCGGATACAGAATTTTTCTTCAGCATTAAGAAAGATATTTCAGATTATGATTATGAATTCAAAAGCGTTAAGCTTACTCCCCAGAAAAATGGTGACAACATAATCGTTTTCAAGTATGTTGAAACTTTAGACGAAGGCGACAAAACTGATATAACTTATGAAATTAAAACTTCTAAAGACGGTTATATTAAATATTATATACTTACTCAGGATTCAAAATATAAAGAAGTATCTGCAAGCGGAAAAAAATATGAATTACGCGATGAATTAGTTGATAGATATGAATTTAAATATAAGAAAGTGCCTGTGCAATCAATTTCAGTTTCAGAAACAGAAATTACAATTGACTATAAAGAAGTTTATGCACTGACAGTAAATGTAACACCTGATAATGCAAGTTTCAAAGATTTCTATGTTGCTTGTTGGGGAGAATGTTTTGATTATGAAATTGATGGCAATACTATTTATGTAACAGGTATTGATGGCGGTACAGACACTCTTGAAATTTATTCTTATGATGGTGATAAAATCGCTACTTGTGAAGTAACAGTAAAAATGAGCTTCTTCCAGATGATTATTAATGCAATTCTTAATTTCTTCAGAGATATTTTAGGTATATATTAATCTCTAAATAAAAACACAAGCCACACTCAACGCTGAGCTCCCATAAGGCAGTATTTCTTTAAAATGTGAACTTACGGCACAATAATGCGTTAAAAAACACCGATACGCGACAGCGTTATCGGTGTTTTTTGCCTTTTCTTGCACACGCAATTTCGCATTTTAAAGTGCT
>JAZSJD010000078.1:0-13241 GCA_045534165.1 Acutalibacteraceae bacterium
TGCTACGCAGTTTCGTAGAAAAGCAAAATTACTTGAATTGAAGCCAAAAATGCAGCAAGGCTGACGCCTTGCGAGGCTTTTGGTAATAATACAAGGAATTTTGTTCGAGAAACAAAAACTTCCTTATGGGAGCTCAGCGAACAGTGACCTTATTTTTTATAAATTTTCAAGAATATCAGGATTTGCAAAAATTTCGTCAAGCTTTCTCATAAAGGGGGCAGCATCGCCGAAGTCAAGTGCTCTGTGGTCAAAGATTATAAGGAAAGGAATGTATGAACGAGGTTTGATTTCGCCGTTGACAACTCCGGGAGTTTCATAAACTGCACCTAAACCGATTGCACAAAGCTGAGGGGGAATAACCTCAATAATAGTCGGTCTGCAAGTTGAACCTCTGTAAATTGAGCCAAGGTTTGAAATAGTAATTGTACCTTGTTCAATATCCTGTTTTACAATTCTGTCTTTTTCAGGAATTTTCTGGTATTCCTTTTTAGCTTTACCGCTTAAGGTTTTAACTCTGTATTTTCCGAGTTTTGCACCTGCAAGTCTTCCGAAAACAGTGCCGATTTTAAGTTTTTTCAAGGCACTTATTGTGTTATCCATAGAAACGGAGAACATAGCTTCAGTAATATTTGTGTTTTCAAGTTTACGTCTTACATCGTCTATGTATTCCTGCATTTCGGTAATGTTTCGGCTTTCAAAGTTGTGCAGGTTTATTGTCATCATACTGTCATCAGGCATAATCATAGGCATTGAAATGTTGATGTCTTTATAATATTCAATTTTACCTTTGAGGAAAAGACGATTGAACTGAATGTGACCATTAAGAGCAGGACAAGCTTTAAGTCCTTCAACGATAACACGGAGCATAAGAGTATTGATGCTTATGTTCTGGAATTTGCCTTGATTTTTCATTTCTTTGAATCTTGCTATAAATTCAGTAACATCCGGTTCATAAACAACGCCGGCATGGGGGATTGTTTCCCATGATTCTGATGTCATATTTGATACAATTTTTCTTTGTAAATCAAAGTGATTTGATTGAACTGCTTCAAAATATTTTTTTCCTTTGTATTCTTTCTGATTCATAACATTATCACCCGAAAAATATTTTACAATAAACAGAAAAATAATTCAATTAAAAATTATTATAATTCAGTAAAAAAGCAAAACCACCGACAACACTTATGTGTCGATGGTTTATTGTATATCATATTTTGGTTTGTTTTTTATAAACATTCCAGTAAATCAGGTTTTGAAAAAACTTCCTCAAGTTTATTTAAAAATGGCACAACATCACCGAAATCAAGGGCTCTGTGGTCGAATTGAATGAGAAAAGGGATATATTTACGTACCTTTACTTCATTATCAACAACACCGGGAGCGTCATATGCCGGGCCGATACCTATAGCACTGATTTGCGGAGGAATAATTTCCATAATTGTTACTTTGCAAGAAGACGGACCTCTGTAAACTGAACCGATGTTGGAAACCATTATTGTTCCTTGTTCGATGTCTTGTCCGACAAGCTTGTTCTTTTTTGAGATTTTTTTATAGTCTTTTTTTGCTTTACCTTTTAAGGTTCGGATTCTGTTTTTGCCCAGTTTAGCTCCTGCAAGTCTGCCGAAAACAGTACCGATTTTAAACTTTTTCAAAGCTTCCATAGTGTCATTCCAGGAAGCTGAATACATAGCTTCTGTAATATTTGTATTCACAAGTCTGCGTCTTATATCGTCTATATATTCCTGCATATCTGACAATGTTCTGCTTTCAAAATTATGGAGATTAATTGTCATCATTTTTTTGTCAGGTAAAATCATAGGCATAGAGATGTGAATATCTTTATAGTGTTTGATTTTGCCTTTAAGGAACAATCTGTTAAACTGTATATGACCATTGAGAGCAGGGCAGGCTTTAAGACCCTCAACAATAACTCGTAACATAAGTGTGTTTATGCTGATGTTGGTAAATTTTCCGTTCTTTTTCATTTCATAGAATTTTGCTAAAAAATCAGTTATATCCGGTTCAAAAACCGCACCTGCGTGGGGGATTGTTTCCCAGGACTCGGCAGTCATGTTAGCAACCATTTTTCTTTGTAAATCAAAGTGATCTGAATGAACTGCTTCAAAATATTTTTTCCCTTTATACTCAATCTGTTTCATATCGTTTTTACCGCCTGAAATTAGTATCGAGTATATTCTACAATGTTTTTTCTGAAAATGCAATAAATTTTTTTATTTGACAAAAAGCAAAATAAAATGATATTATATTCCTGAGGTGAAGTTTAATGAAGAAGAAATTTAAAGTTCTGAAAATAATTGTTGCTGTAATTGCTTTCATATGTGTTGCAACTGTTATTGCAAATCTGGTCTGTATGAGATCAATTCTCAGCAAAATTGATACATTTGAAAACAGCGGTATTGAAAAACTTGAGTTTGAAAACTATGATAACGGATGCTATAACGTAACAACAGACGGAGATTTTAAAGTGTTACAGCTTACAGATGTGCACCTTGGCGGTGGTTGGATGTCTGTGGGAAAAGACACAAAAGCTCTTAACGCAGTTGCAGCTTTAGTTACATACGAAAAACCCGATCTGGTTATTGTTACAGGTGATATAGCTTATCCCGTGCCTTATGCATCAGGTACATTGAACAATAAAACCGGTGCAAAAGAGTTGGCTGCACTCATGGAAAAATTAGGTGTTTACTGGACTGTGACTTTCGGTAATCACGATACAGAAATTTACAGCTATTTCAACCGTGAAAAAATAAGTGAGCTTTATTCTTCAGAAGAATATCCCCATTGCCTTTTCCAGCCGGGCCCTGAAGATGTGGATGGATATGGTAACCAGATTTTCAACATTAAAAATTCAAAAGGTGAAATAATCCGTTCTCTCGTTTTGTTTGATTCACATGCATATACAGATGGCGACTTTTTAGGAATCAGATGGCTTTATGATAACATTCATCAGAATCAGGTTGATTGGTATGAGGAAAAGCTTAACGAAATAAAAGAAATGAATGGTGGCAAAGTTGTTCCCACAAGTGCCTTCTTCCACATTCCTCTTGTTGAATATCGTGATGCATGGAATGAATATATAGCAAACGATATGAAAGATACGGAGAATGTAAAATATGTAAGCGGTGAAGTAGGGGAGAAAGACCCTTATGTTTATTGCGGAGCACATGAAGACAATCTTTTTGAATCAATGATTGAAAATAAAAGTACAGACAGCATTTTTTGTGGTCACGACCATTTGAACAATACAATCCTTAATTACAAAGGTATTGATTTGATTTATGGTTACAGCATAGATTATCTTGCATATTCCAAGATTGACCAGCAAGGCGCACAGCGCGGTTGTGTGGTAATTGATATAAGTCAGGACGGCACACAAAACGTTCATCACGAAAATTATTATCAGGATAAATACGTATCACATTTCCCCAAAGAAGAGGTAACAATGTAAAAGAAAAGCTCAGTTCATTGAACTGAGCTTAATTTTTTTATTTCTGATAAATTTTAACGTAATCAACGATATATTCTGTTTTGTAAGTTTCTTTATCAAATTTATCAAGCTTATCTGCACCGGGAATTTCAAGTGAAACAATCACTTCTTCGGGTACTTGTGAAACACCGTTGCCGAAAGATGTTCTTGTTGTTTCAACACCGTTGATATAGAAGATATATTCATCTTCTGTCCATTCAAGACCGTATGTGTTGAATTCTTCATAAATATTGTTGGCTTTGAAATCACCAAGCATGGCAGATTGGTAACCTTCCTGAACACCGTCAACGCCTGCACAATGAACTGTACTTGTTACTGCGTTGGGGAAGAGCTTATTTTTGTAACTCATAGCCTCAAAGATGTCGATTTCGCATCCGCCGACACCGCCTTTTGAATATTCCGCCTCGTAAGGATGGTCAGCCTGAATCCAGAAAGCACTCCAGAAACCATCGCCATCATTGCAGATGCAACGGATTTCAAAATAGCCACGAGTATATTTCTCTTTGAGAGAAACCATGCCTGCATACCAACCTTCACCATATTCACCGTTTTTAAGATATTCGCCTGTAATGGTCATTTTACCGTCTTTAACAGTAACCTGACCGGGAGAGTTGAAGCCTGATCTTCTTGAACCGTTACCTCTGTAATTCCATAAATCTGTGTTGAGAGTATCGCCTTCAAAATCGTCATACATAACGAGTTCATATCCGTCAAGGTTCAGTTCCTGACCACGGGGAGTGGTGGGAAAACCGAAAAGGAGCATTCCGAAAAGTTCCACAACTGCCATTATTCCTGCGAAAAAGCCTTTCACTGAAAAACCTGACCACATTTCTTTTGTCTGTTCAAAAATTTCAACTACTGCCCAAGCTTCGCGATAAGCAAGACCTACTGTTTTATAAAGCCATTCAAACATGAATTAACCTTCTTTCTGATAAACTTTTACATAGTCGATTATGTATTCTGTTTTATATGTTTCTTTGTCCATTGTTGCCTGAGTATCTGCACCGGGTACGCAAAGAGAAATAAGAAGAGTTTCATCAACCTGTGAAACTCCGTTGCCGAAAGTTGAACGTGTTGTTTCAACACCGTTTACATAGAAAATATATTCGTCCTCAGTCCATTCAAGTCCGTAAGTGTTATATTCTTTTGTAATGTTGTTGCCTTTGAAGAAACCGAGTCTTGCAGACTGGAAACCTTCCTGTACACCATCCACACCTGCACAGTGGATTGTCTGGATAACGCAAGGTCCGCCTGATTCACCGTATCTGCAACTTTCGAAAATATCGATTTCAGCACCGCCGACACCGCCTTTTGAATACTCAGCCTCATAGGGATGGTCAGCCTGAATCCAGAATGCACTCCACATACCGGGGTCATCATTACAGATGCAACGGATTTCAAAATAACCGTTCTTGAATTTCTTATTGGCGCCAACTTCAGCACCGTACCAGCCTTCGCCGAATTTGCCGTCTTCTTTGTATTCACCTGTGATAATCATATTTCCGTCTTTGAAAGAAACTTGTTCAGATGAATATATTCCGTCGCCCTTTTTGCCCTGTCCTCTGTGAAACCAGAGATCTGTGTTAAGGTCGTCACCCTCAAATTCATCATAAAGCACAAGCTCGTAGTCGTCAAGGTTTAATTCCTGACCGCGTGGAGTGACAGGTAAACCAAACAGAAGCATACCAAAAAGCTCCACTATTGCCATAAACCCTGCAAAAAAGCCTTTAAAGGAAAAACTTGTCCACATATTTTTAGTCTGTTCAAAAATCTGCACAATAGCCCAGGCTTCTCTGTAAACAAGCCCGAACGTTTCTGTAAGCCAGTCAAACATAAAAAAACCTCCTTTGGTTCATTGTATATTAACATTGTGTTGTTGTCAAACATTAATAATAAATTTTCCATTATTTATTGAAAAAATTTGCAAACACTCTTTACTTATATAACAAAATTTAGTACAATATACTCGTGTAACTTTGTTTATGAAGCGGAGGTCAAAAAATGAAAACTGTTTATAAAAGAATATTGCTTAAAATAAGCGGTGAAGTTCTTGCAGGTGAAGCAGGTCACGGTATTAATTTTGATACAGTGCTTTCAATCTGTAAAGCAGTTAAAGAAGTTAATAAAGCCGGCGTACAGGTAGGTCTTGTTGTTGGTGGCGGTAACTTCTGGAGGGGAAGAACAAGCGGAAAAATGGATCGTTCACGTGCAGACCATATGGGTATGCTTGCAACAGTAATGAATGCAACAGCACTTGAAGATACATTTGAGCAGATTGGCGTGGATGCAGTTGCGATGTCTGCTCTTCCTATGGAACAGTTTGCTGAAACATTCACAAGCACAAAAGCAAAGAAATATCTTGAAAGCGGAAAAGTTGTTATCTTCGGTTGCGGAACAGGTAATCCTTTCTTCACAACAGATTCAGGTGCTGCATTGAAAGCGGCTGAAATTGAAGCAGATATTCTTTTCAAAGCAACCAATGTTGACGGTGTTTATGATAAAGACCCGAACAAATTTGAAGATGCTGTTAAGTTCGACACACTTACACAGGCTGAAATACTTGAAAAAGACCTTAAGGTTATGGACAGCACAGCAGCTGCTTTATGTAAAGATAATAATATTCCTATTCTGGTTTTCAACCTCAATGATCCCTACAACATCATCCGTGCTGTTGAAGGCAAAAACATCGGTACTATTGTAAAACAATAATTATAAATATTTTAATTCAGGAGGAATTTTTTATGCAGGAAATTTTTAACGTAACAAAAGAAAAAATGGAGAAAACACTTAACTCTCTCCATTCAGAATATGCTTCAATCAGAGCAGGCAGAGCAAGTGCTGCTGTTCTTGACAGAATCAGTGTTGATTACTATGGCTCACCAACACCTATCAACCAGCTTGCAACAGTTTCAGTTGCAGAAGCAAGAATTCTCAACATTCAGCCTTGGGACAAATCAGTTCTCACAGCTATTGAAAAAGCAATCCAGACTTCTGATATCGGCATCAACCCCACAAACGATGGCAGCATTATCCGTCTTGTTTTTCCGCCTTTGACAGAGGATCGCAGAAAAGAAATTGTTAAAGATATTAAGAAAAAAGCAGAAGATGCAAAAGTTGCAGTTCGTTCAATCAGAAGAGATAATATCGATAAACTCAAGAAAAAACAGAAGAACTCTGAAATCACAGAAGATGACCTTTCATCAGGTGAAGAAAAAATCCAGAAGATCACAGATGAATACATCAAAAAAATCGATGATATGTCTAAAGATAAAGAAAAGGAAGTAATGGAAATCTGAGTTTCCGTTAATGTGATTTTATGAAAAGTAAGTTTGAACTTGCGCACTTTGATGTTTTGCCCCGTCACGTTGGTGTTATTATGGATGGTAACGGACGATGGGCAAAACAAAGAGGTCTTGAACGCTCAGCAGGTCATAAGGAAGGTGCAAATGTTTTCAGAACAATTTGCGAATACGCTTGTGACCTTGGCATTGAGTGCATAACTTTTTATGCTTTTTCAACTGAAAACTGGGTAAGACCTGAAGTTGAAGTCAAAGCAATAATGTCCCTTCTTCGTTCCTATCTTCTTGAAGCACTTGAAAGAAAAAAAGAAAACGAAGAAAAGGGGATGCAAATCCGCTTTATAGGTGATGTAAGCCGAGTTGATAAAGAGCTGCAGAGAATGATAAAACTTATCGAAAAGCAGTCAAAAAACAAAACAAGAACCGTTGTTAATATTGCTGTTAATTATGGTGGTAAACAGGAACTTGTGCGCTCATTTAAAGACATTGCCCGTGATATTGAAAGTGGAAAAATTTCTTCTGAAGATATCACAGACCAGCTTATTGAAAGCAAACTCTATACTCCGGATTTTCCAGCGTGCGATTTGATAATCAGACCAAGTGGGGAATACAGACTTTCAAATTTCCTCACGTGGCAGTCAGCTTATTCTGAATTCTGGTTTTCTGACATTTTGTGGCCAGATTTCACAATAGAAAATTTCAATGAAGCTCTCAGAGCTTACGAACAAAGAAACCGTCGTTTTGGCGGAATATAATAAAGTAAATCCGGTGATTGAATAATGAAAATAAGAATTATTTCAGCAGCAGTAGCGATAGCTATAGCAGTAACAGCAATGTGTTTTTTGTTTGGATTACCATTTTTAATGTTTATTGCTGTTTTATGTACGATTGCGGCGAATGAAATTATGGATGTTGCGGGAGTTAAAAGCTGGTTAATTAAAATTCCCGGAATGGTGTTTGCAGCAGCAATACCTTCTTTTGTAAATTCACAAGATGCTATAGAATCAAAGCTTGGATTTGAGGTACCTGTTGCAACAATCATAGGCTTATATGTGCTGATAATGCTCAGCCTGATGCTTGTAAAACATAAACAGATAAAATTTGACCAGTTGGCAGTTACTCTTTATGGTTCAATTTTTGTTCCTTATGCATTGTCAAATGTTCTGATTATCAAAGATTCTTATAAATTATACGAAACTGTTTACAATAAAGGTGAGTGTGTATATCTTGTTTTATTTGCTCTTTTCTGTGCACTTATAACAGACAGTTTTGCGTATTTTGTAGGACGTAAATTTGGTAAACATAAACTTTGTCCCAACATAAGTCCCAAGAAGACAATTGAAGGTGCTGTAGGTGGTCTTGTGTTATCTGTAGCATATAATGTTGCTGTGTTTGCAGGAGTAAGACATTGGATTTTCCATGATGAAACTGAAATCACTTTCACATTTATAATCGTTATGTCTTTTGTTCTCTCAGCAGTAAGTATGTTGGGCGACCTTTCGGCATCACTTCTTAAACGCAACTTTGGTGTAAAAGATTTCGGTAAAATTATGCCCGGTCATGGCGGCGTTGTGGACAGATTAGACAGTTGTATTTTTGTATTTCCTGTTCTTGTTGCCGCATTAAAATTTGTGAATATTGTAGGATGAGGTTATGAAAAAGATATCAATTCTTGGTTCTACCGGTTCTATAGGAAAACAATCTCTCGACGTTGTACGTATGAGAGGTTTTTCCGTTACTGCCCTTACTGCTAACAATAATGTGCAGTTAATTGAAGAACAGGCAAGAGAGTTTAAACCGCAATGTGTTGCACTTTTCGATGAAAATGCAGCAAAAGATTTAAAAATAAAATTAGCAGATACGGATATCCGTGTTCTTTCCGGAATTGAGGGTATCTGCGAGTGTGCATCGCTTGAAGAAACAGATACAGTACTTAACAGTGTTGTGGGAATGGTAGGTTTAAAGCCTACTGTTGCAGCTATCAATGCAAAAAAAGAAATTGCATTGGCAAATAAAGAAACACTCGTGGAAGCAGGTAAACTTGTAACAGACCTTGCAAAGAAAAACTCAGTGAGAATTTTACCTGTTGACAGTGAACATTCAGCTATTTTCCAGTCATTAGGTGGATGTGTGTCAAAGTCAATGATAAAAAGACTTATTCTCACAGCTTCAGGAGGTCCTTTCTTCGGCAAAAAGAGAGAAGAACTTGAGAATGTTACAGTTGAGCAGGCACTTAACCATCCCAACTGGGCAATGGGTGCAAAAATTACTGTAGATTCAGCAACAATGATGAACAAAGGTCTTGAACTTATTGAAGCAGCATGGCTTTTTGATATGCCTGCTGATAAAATCGATATAGTTGTTCACAGACAAAGTATAGTGCATTCACTTGTTGAATATGTTGATAATTCAGTTATCGCTCAGCTTGGTGTTCCTGATATGAGAATACCCATTCAGTATGCCTTGACATATCCTGAAAGATATGAAAGTCCTGTTAAACAGCTCAATCTTACAGATTTTGGAACATTAACTTTCGAAAAAGCGGATGAAGACACATTCGTCTGCATAAAATACTGTAAAGAAGCCCTCACAAGAGGTGGCACAGCAACAGCTATTGCTAACTCTGCAAATGAAGAGGCAAATAAACTTTTCCGTCAGGGTAAAATCAGATTCCTTGAAATTGCAGAGCTTGTAGGTGAAGCACTTGAAAATATCCCTGTAAAAGAAGATTATACTTTAGAGGATATTTTTGAGACTGATATATTGGCAAGAAACTTTGTTACTGAAAGAAGTGGTAGAAATTAATCTTTTAGCATTAAACTTTTCGGCTATCTGGTCAAAAGCGTGGCCGATATTGATAGCAGTGTTATTTTTCGGATTGATTATTTTTATCCACGAATTAGGACACTTTACTTTTGCAAAAATTTTCAAAGTTAAAGTTAATGAATTTGCAATGGGAATGGGTCCCACAATTTTAAAGAAAAAAATTAAAGAAACAACATATGCTCTTCGTCTTTTTCCTATAGGCGGTTTTGTAAGTATGGAAGGTGAAGATGAAGAAAGTCAGGATGAACATTCTTTTTCAAGAAAGCCATGTTGGCAAAGAATGATTATAGTTGTTGCCGGTGCAACGATGAATCTGATTTTAGGTCTCTTAATCTGCATTTGTATAAATGCAGGTCAGGACCTTATTGCCACAACAACTGTTGCTCATTTCAGGGAAGATTCAGTAAGTTCATCACAACTTAAAGCTGATGATAAAATTATTAAAATCGATAACCATTCCGTTACAAGCTATATGGATCTGTCTTTTCTTATGATGAGAGACAAAGACGGTGTTATGGATATAACTGTCAGACGAGATGGTGAAAAGGTTGAACTCAAAAATGTAGCTTTTGAAATGCGCATAAATGAAGACGGTACACAGTCTATGTATTTTGATTTCACAATTTACGGTGTTCAGCCAAATGTTTTCAATGTACTGAAAACATCAGCAGGGCAGACAGTATCCATTGTGAAAGTAGTGTATTTAAGTCTCTTCGATTTGGTTACAGGCCAATATGGGCTTAACGATTTGTCAGGACCTATCGGCACAGTAACTTATATTGCCGATGCAGCTACAGAGGCAGGAAAAACCCATGATTTTTCCTCAATTGCACTTATAATGGCTTTGATTACAATTAATATCGGTGTGTTTAACCTTTTGCCGTTACCTGCACTTGATGGTGGCAGATTGTTCTTTATGTTTATTGAACTTATAAGAAGAAAACCGATAAAACAAAAATACGAATCATGGATTCATGCAGCAGGTCTTGCAGTTCTGATAATTTTTATGATAATAGTTTCAGCAAGTGATATTCTAAAATTGATAAGATAGGGGATTTGAAAATGGAGAGAAGAAAAACCAGGCAAGTAAAAGTAGGAAACATTGTTATAGGTTCATCATCTCCTGTTTGTGTTCAATCAATGCTTAATGTACCTTCAACAGATATTGAAGGCAGTGTAAAGCAATCGATAGAACTTGAAAAAGCAGGTTGCGAAATTATCCGTGCAGCAGTGCCGGATATGGAAGCTGTAAAGCTTATTTCAGCAATCAAAGAAAAAGTCAATGTACCTCTTGTAGCAGATATTCATTTTGATTATAAACTCGCCCTTGAAAGTGCCGAGGCAGGAATTGATAAAATCAGAATCAATCCCGGCAATATCGGCAGTGACGACAGGGTAAAAGCTGTTGCAAAAAAATGCAGCGAAAAAAATATCCCCATCAGAATCGGTGTAAATTCAGGTTCACTCGAAAAAGAAATCCTTGCAAAATATGGCGGGGTAACACCTGCAGCAATGTGCGAAAGTGCAATGTATCACGTTAAACTTCTTAATAAGTTTGATTTTGATGATATCGTAATTTCAATCAAATCTTCTGATGTTTCAAAAATGGTTGAAGCTTACCGTCTTATGGCAGAAATGTGCGATTATCCCTTGCATTTAGGCGTAACAGAAGCGGGTACATATAAAATGAGCCTTATAAAATCCTGCGCAGGAATCGGTTCATTGCTTCTGGACGGAATAGGCGATACAATCAGAATTTCTATGACAGATGAACCTGTCAAAGAAGTTGAAAGTGCAATTGACCTTCTTTCTGCACTTAATATTAAAAACGACAGACCTCAGATTGTAGCTTGTCCCACTTGCGGAAGAACAAGAATTGATTTGATTTCAACTGCAAAGGAAGTTGAAGAAGCACTTAAAAATTGTCGCAAAAATATAAAAGTGGCAGTTATGGGATGCGTTGTTAACGGCCCCGGTGAAGCTAAAGATGCTGATATCGGAATTGCAGGTGGCGACGGTTGTGCAGTCCTCTTCAAGCAGGGTGAAGTTATAAGAAAAATAAGCGAAGAAAATATAGTGAAAGAATTGCTTGAAGAAATAGAAAAGCTTTAAAAGGAAAGATAACTGATGAATTCTCAGAAATTTTTATCAGTATTTGGCGATTACATAAATAATGATGTTTTAAAAGGTCAGCTCAAAGATGCTGATATTGAGAGTATGACCTTATTCAGAGAAAAAAGAAACCTTGTTGTTATTTTGACATCCGATAAAATTATTTCGCCTAATGCAATTTTGAAAAGTGAAAAACAAATAAAAAACTGTTTGCAGTTAAATCACGTTGAATTTCTGCCTAAATTTTCAGCAGAAATATTCGACGCGTCTTTCTATTCCTATATTGCAGAAAGGACAAAGCAGAATTTTGCTGCTGCAAACGGTTTCCTTGTTGATGCAGAGGCACACCTTGAAAATGATGTTTTTACAGTACAACTGAAACAAGGTGGAGTTGAGATTCTTGAAAAAGCAGGTATTGACAAATTTACAGCCAGACAGCTTAAAGATATTTTCGGCATTGAAGCATCTGTTAAATTTGTCAGTGAAAAAATAGATAAAGAAGAATTTGAACGTGTTGTGCATGAAGTAACCTTGCAAAAACAAGAAGAAAATAATCAGATAGCACAGCCTAAGAAAAAAACTCCCGTGCAGGAATATGCTGATTTGCCTATCAGCTTCACAAATGCAGCACCGCTTTATGGTAATGTTATAAAAACAAGACCGACCGATCTGAAAGATATCAGCCATGAAGATGGTATGGTAACTGTCTGGGGTGAAGTTTTTTCTCTTGATGTGCGTGAAACACGTGACGGAAGAAATAAAATTATCAGCTTCAATATAACTGATCTGACAAATTCATACACAGTAAAACTTTTTGAAGCAAACGAAAACACAAAGTCACTTCTTGCAAAATTGAATAATGGTATAGTCGTTGCTGTAAAAGGTACAGTAGTTTTTGATAAATGGATGAAAGACTATTGCATTCAGGCACGTGCTATTACTCAGATAGAAAAAATGCAGAAAACAGATGATGCACCTGAAAAACGTGTTGAACTGCATCTGCATACAAATATGTCATCAATGGATGGCTTGACACCTGCAGGCAAACTTGTGGAAAGAGCTATCAAATGGGGACATAAAGCAATTGCTATTACAGACCATGGTATTGTTCAGGCTTTCCCTGATGCCATGAACGCAATCGGCAAAAGTGATATTAAAGTCATTTACGGAATGGAAGGTTATTTTGTAGATGACATGTGCCTTGATGACAGAAAACTGACAGCTGAAGAAATAAAAGCTGAGAAAACATATCATATAATCATTCTTGCAAAGAATACTGTAGGTCTTAAAAATCTCTATCAGCTTATTACAAAATCAAACCTTGAATATTTCCACAAGCGTCCGAGAATTCCGAAATCAGAGCTTATTGCTCACAGAGAGGGATTGATTGTGGGCAGTGCGTGTGAGGCAGGTGAGCTTTACCGTGCAATTCTGGACGGCGCCGACAGAGAAAGACAGCTTGAAATTGCTTCTTTCTATGACTACCTTGAAATTCA
>JAZSJD010000060.1:0-13873 GCA_045534165.1 Acutalibacteraceae bacterium
GACAGTTATGTAGCAGACGAAGTAGCTGCTATCGGTCACAGCATTCCTGATAAGTCACTTTGGGTAGAAAGCACAACAGATAAGGGTACATTCCTTGGCTATTGTGAAAATGAATGTGGCTACTACGAATCAGAAGTAAGAGCAGTAGCTCCCACAGGTATTGAACTTGATCAGGATTACGTAGAAGCATACTATGTAAGAAAAGCACCTGCATTCACACTTACAGAAACAGTACTTCCTGAAGATAAGCTTCTTCTTGATTACGATGTAATCTGGTCATCAGATAATGAAAAAGTAGCAACAGTAGACGAAGATGGTAACGTAACAACACATAAACTCGGCAAAGCTACTATCACAGCTACATTGGTAGATGCAGAAGGCAACGAAATCGCAACAGGCACATGTGAAGTTAAAGTTAAATACACATGGTGGCAGTGGCTCATCTGGATCTTCCTCCTTGGTTGTTGCTGGTATTTCGTATAATCTGAATTAATTCAGTTTTACGTAACTAAATAACAAGATACCCACTCTGTGGTAACACAGAGTGGGTTATTTTTATGGTTTTATTTTTTTTTTGGCGGGGTTTTCCAATACATTACCATTTTTATCAAAACGAGAACCGTGGCAAGGACAATCCCATGAATGTTCCCATTTATTCCATTTCAAAGCACAACCAAGATGTGAACACCTTTTTGCTGATGGTGTTAATAAATTTAAAGAAGATTCAAAAATATTTACTGCTAATTGGGGCTTTAAAATACTTCTGTCAGGTGAAAACAGTTGAGAAAATTCATTTTTTCTATCAAAAATTAAATCTTTCAGTAATAAAGCAGAAACCATTGATGATGTAATTCCCCACTTGTTAAATCCCGTTGCAACTAAAAGATCGGCAGTATTTCCAGAATACATACCTATATAAGGAATACCATCAAGACTCATACAATCCTGAGCAGACCATTGAAAAGCAGGAACTATTTCAGGATAGATTTTTTTGGCGAAGGCATTGATTTCATTCCAATTGCCACCAATTTTTCCTGTTCTGTGACCGCCACCGCCAATCAGTAAATAATTTTTATAGCTTCTGAACGACATTCCTTTTTTGTTTTCATCAACATACATTCCGTTTAATTTTTGAGCATTTTCAAATGCTGACACATATGAACGATGTTGATAAAGTTTCAAAAAATAAAATCCATGTTTGTTAATAAAAGGAAAATGTGTTGCGACAACAATTTTATTTGCGAAGATTTTTTTACCGTTTGCTGTAGCACTATGGGATTTAATTTCATCAATAAATGTGTTTTCATATATATTCAGATTTTTTGCAATATGCCTTATAAATTTTAACGGATTAAACTGAGCCTGACCGGGAAACTTTACTGCTCCTTGTGTTTCAAAAGGGAGTTCATATGTCCGGGAGAATTCAGCAGGAAAGTTAAGTCTGTTAAGCGCTTTAATTTCATTTTCAATTTTTTCTCTGTTATCCAAAGTATAAGTATAGGCACTTTTTTCTTCAAAATCACAATCAATATTTTTGCACATTTTTTTATAATAATTAACAGCAAGCTGATTGGATTTCAGATAAAGAGCAGCTTTTTCCAAACCATAATCTTTTGCTATTTTACTGTATATTAAACCATGTTGTGAAGTGATTTTAGCAGTAGTGTTTCCGGTAACGCCTGAAGCAATTCTGCGCCCTTCAACGAGAACATAATCAATGTTTTCTTTTTCTAAAAAATAAGCGCACAAAAGCCCTGCTAAACCACCGCCAATAATTAAAACGTCAGTTTTAATGTTCTTTTCTAATTTATTAAATTGCGGCAATGCGATTTCTTCAGACCAAATTGATTCATGCATAACTAACCTGACCTTTCGTTTTTAAGTCTGTTTTTAGTATATGCAAAAAAGTAAAACCTCGCATGGTATTTTGTCCCTGCGAGGCGATTTATTTTTTGATTTTAAAAATCAAGAGTTTCAAGCATCTGAGCAAAAAGTGTATTTGCCCACGCGAACCAGGTTCTTGAAAAGATAGTCGGGTCATCAACATTGAAAGATTCATGCATAAAGTTAGTGCCCGCATGAGATTGGCTGATCATTTTAAGACAATCCATAATTTCATCTTTGTCATTGCTTGTAAGAATCTGCATTGTAAGGGCAATGTGCCAGATGCTGTTTTTGGGAGTATGGGGACTTCCAACACCTTTTGCAACTTTTCCTTCATAATAGTAAGGGTTATCTTTTGACAAAATAAATCTTCTTGTGTTCTGATAAATTTCATCATCTTTATCGCAGAAACCTAAATAAGGCGCAGCCATAAGGCTGGGTGAGTTAGCATCGTCCATTAAATTATAATTGCCGAAACCATCGGTTTCATAAGCATAAATTTTTCCATATTTCGGATGAAGAAAGATGCCGTATTTATTAATTCCGTCTTGAATTTCAGCAGAAAGTTTTTTGCATTTGTTCGCGAGAATTTCGTTTTTATAACCTTCAATTGCCAATTCAGCAGCATACTTCAGTGCAACAACTGCCATCATATTTGAGGGAACAAGATAGTTGAAAATACAGCTATCATCAGAAGGTCTGAAACCTGACCAGGTCATTCCGGTGAAATTAACAGGTCTGCCGTAACCGCCGAAAGGAAGTGTATCAGAAGCGACAGAATTTTCTCTGTCAAAGAAATATGTTGAGTTTTCTTTGTGATGCTGCTCTTTGATGAAATGGTCAGTTATAGTTTCTAACATTTTTTCAAATTCTTCAGTGAAGATTTCTTTATCGCCTGTAACTTTGTAAAATTCATAGGCAAGGTAAATTGAAGCACAAAGAGAATCTACCTCATATTTTCTTTCCCAGATCAATTCATGCTCAAAATCTGTATTATCTTTCCAACTGTCTTTAGTGGGTTTTGCATTGAAAGCATTGGAATAGGGATCAAGATTCACATAATAAGCGTGTCTTGAAATAACACCTTTTAAAATCTTTTTAAGGTCTTCATCTTCTGATGCATATTTGATATAAGGTTTTAATTGTGCTGCACTGTCGCGTAACCACATTGCAGGAATGTCACCTGTTATAACAAAAAAACTGCCATCTTCTAATTCTTCTGTTGTGGTTTCGATAGTATTAAGAAAACATTGTTTAGCAAGAGGAGCAAGGTCAGGGTATATTCTCTGCATCTTTGCTTCAAGTTCTTCTGCTTTTTTTGAAAGTATAAGGGGAGTTTTCATATTATGTTTCCTCTCAGATTTATTCATCAAGTTTAAGCACAGCCATAAATGCTTCCTGAGGTACTTCAACTGTACCGAAGTGGCGCATACGTTTTTTGCCTTCCTTCTGTTTTTCAAGAAGTTTCTTTTTACGTGTGATGTCACCGCCATAGCATTTGGCAAGAACGTCTTTACGCATAGCTTTAATAGTTTCTCGTGCAATAACTTTACCGCCTACGCAAAGCTGAACGGGGATTTCAAACATCTGGCGTGGAATATTATCTTTAAGTTTTTCTGCAATTTTTCTTGCCTTTGAATAAGCTTTATCAGAATGGATGATAAACGAAAGGGCATCCACGATATCGCCATTAAGCAATACATCAAGTTTAACAAGTTTTGATTCAACATATCCTTTGATTTCATAGTCAAAAGATGCATAACCTTTTGTTCTTGATTTAAGACAATCAAAGAAGTCGTAAATAATTTCGTTTAAAGGAAGCTCGTAATGTATATCAACACGGTCAGATGTGATATATGTCATATCTTTGAAAACACCACGTCTGTCCTGACAAAGGTCCATTATGGTTCCCACATATTCACTGGGAGAATATATATGAGCATTTGTTATAGGTTCTTCGCAATGGTCAATATATGCAGGGTCAGGATAATGTGTGGGGTTATCGATTTCAATAACAGAACCGTCTGAAAGATAAATTTTGTAAATAACACTGGGGATTGTTGTAACAAGATCAAGGTCATATTCACGTTCAAGACGTTCCTGTATAATTTCAAGATGGAGAAGTCCTAAAAATCCGCATCTGAAACCGAATCCCAATGCACCTGATGTTTCAGGCTCATAGGAAAGAGCAGCATCATTAAGCTGGAGTTTTTCAAGGGCATCACGTAAAGCTTCGTAATCAGCACCGTCTGCAGGATAAACACCACAGAAAACCATGGGTTGAACCTGTCTGTAACCGGGGAGAGGTTCTTTTGCAGGGTTGCTTGCGATTGTTACAGTATCACCAACACGTGCATCACTTACTGTTTTGATTGATGCTGTGATATAACCAACTTCGCCTGATGTGAGTTCTTTTGCACTTTCCATTTGCTGTGCCCTCATATAACCTACATCAACAACTGTAAATTCAGCACCTGTTGCCATCATACGCATTGTGTCGCCTGCTTTTATCTTTCCGTCAACAATACGCACATAAACGATAACACCGCGGTAACTGTCGTATATAGAGTCGAAAATCAAAGCACGTAAAGGCTTATCATCATTGTTCTCGGGGGCAGGAACATCTGCTACGATTTTTTCAAGAACATCTTTTACGTTTTCGCCTGTTTTCGCACTGACACGTGGTGCACCTTCACAGTCGAGACCTATAATTTCTTCAATTTCATTGGCAACTCTGTCCGGGTCTGCTGAAGGTAAGTCAATTTTATTGATAACAGGCACAAGCTCAAGGTTATGGTCAAGAGCAAGGTAGGTGTTAGCAAGAGTTTGTGCTTCAATACCCTGGGAAGCGTCAGTTACAAGAATAGCGCCTTCACAAGCAGCCAATGAACGTGAAACTTCGTAGTTGAAGTCTACATGACCGGGAGTGTCGATGAGATTGAGAATATATTCTTCTCCGTCATCGGCTTTATAATTAAGTTTAACAGCGTGGGCTTTGATTGTAATGCCACGCTCTCTTTCCAAGTCCATATCGTCAAGAATCTGCTCTGTCATTTCTCTTTTGGAAACAGAATCAGTTATTTCCAGAAGACGGTCAGCAAGAGTAGACTTACCGTGGTCGATATGGGCAATGATTGAAAAGTTCCTGATATTTTCTTTTTTCAAAAGTATCACCTGATTTAGGGTGCCGACAGTCGAACCATATATGCCTGAAAAGTCCGATTTTCCGCACCTTTGTAAATTTTTTGTCTCGTAATACGACACAGTATTTCTTCGCCAAAGAAATTCCCAAATGCACGAAAACTCGAACATTTCAGGTTCTTTGAAGTTTAATTTGAGTATATTTTCTGTAACAAGGCGAAACTATTTAATACAGTTTCAGGGAAAACAGACCAAATTAAACCATATAGGGATCAACTGTCGTCACCCTTAAAGTTTATGAATAAAAAGTCCGCTTAAAAGTTTCGGTTCAAACCAAGTTGATTTGGGAGGCATAACTTTGCCCGCATCTGCAATTGACATTAAATCATCAAGAGTTGTGGGGTACATTGAAAAAGCAATTTTCATATCTGTTTTTGCTCTTTTTTCAAGTTCCTTAAGTCCTCTTATCCCGCCGACAAAGTCAATTCTTTTATCTGTACGGGGATCTGTTATTGCAAGAATGGGTGAGATAAGATTATTCTGGAGAATGGAAACATCAAGTCTGTCAACAGGGTCGTTTTCATCGAAGATTCCGTTCTTTGCAGTAAGCTTATACCAACATTCATCAAGATAAAGACCAAAAGTATGTTTTTCAGTTGGTTTGAAAGGTTCACACGAAATTTGTTTTTCAACTGAAAATTTATCGCTGATTTTATTTAAGAATTCTTCACTTGTCATTCCGTTTAAATCTTTGATAACTCTGTTATAATCGAGGATTTCAAGGTCAGAATCTGCAAACAGAACTGCGAGGAAAAAGTTGAATTCTTCCTGACCGTTATATGCAGGGTTTTCTTCGCGACGTTTTATTCCTACTTTTGCAGCAGAAGCACAGCGATGGTGTCCGTCTGCAATATAATAATCGCCGACGGAAGAAAGTTTTTCTTCTAATTCTTTTATAAGTTTTTCATCATCTACCATCCATACTATTTGTTTAATTCCATCGTTTTCAAAATCATAGATGGGACAGTTTTCATCGCAATATGATGATATGAAAGCTGAAAGAGATTCATCTTTTCTGTAAGTTAAAAAGATAGGTCCTGTGTTAGCATCGCAAACATCAATGTGATTGATTCTGTCCTGCTCTTTATCAGCTCTTGTGAATTCGTGACGTTTTATTCTGCCTTCAATATAATTATCAATTGAAGCGGCACCGACAATGCCTGTTTGTCTTCTGCCATTCATAATCTGACGATAGATATAATATTTTGCATCTTTATCGTCAATGCAGATTCCGTCTGAAACTAATTTATCAAGATTTTCTTTTGCCTTTTCATAAACTTCATCGGAATAAAGGTAAGTTCCGTCAGGCAAATCTATTTCAGCTTTGTCAACGTGAAGAAATGAATAAGGGTTATCTTTTACCATTTCCTTTGCTTCTTCACTGTTCATAACATCGTAAGGAAGAGCAGCAACTTTTTCTGCATACTCAGGTGTTGGTCTGATAGCTTTCAGGGGTTTAAAACACGCCATCTTATTTACCGGCCCTTTCATTGAATTCTTTATATTCTCCGCTTAAAACATTTTCCCACCATGCACGGTTGTTTTTATACCATTCCAGTGTCTGTGCAATACCTGAATCAAAGTCTGTTTCAGGATACCAGCCAAGTTCGTCTTTGATTTTCTGCGGGTCAATTGCGTATCGCATATCGTGGCCGGGTCTGTCTTTAACATAAGTGATAAGGTCTTCACCTTTGCCTAAGGAACGGAGAATTGTTTTAACAACTTCAAGATTTGTTCTTTCGTTGTGACCGCCTATGTTGTAAACTTCACCGATTTTTCCGTTTTCAAGAATCATATCGATTGCTTTGCAATGGTCATCAACATAAAGCCAGTCTCTTACATTTGCGCCTTCACCATAAACGGGAAGTTTTTCATCGTTTGTTGCTTTAACAAACATAACGGGAATAAGTTTTTCAGGGAACTGATATGGTCCGTAGTTGTTTGAACAACGTGAAATTGTTGCAGGCGTTTTGAATGTTCTCATATATGCCTGCACAAGCAAATCAGCAGATGCTTTTGATGCAGAATAAGGAGAAGATGTATGGATGGGAGTAGTTTCGGTGAAGAATAAATCTTTTCTGTCAAGAGGTAAGTCACCGTAAACTTCATCAGTTGAAACCTGATGATATCTGGGAATAGAATATTTATTTACAGCATCAAGTAAAACCTGAGTGCCAAGAATATTTGTTATAAGGAAAACCTCAGGGTTTTCAATAGAACGGTCAACGTGACTTTCAGCAGCGAAGTTTACAACTGCATCAAACTTTTCTTCTTCGCACAAAGCGAAAATAGCTTTTCTGTCAGTTATATCGGCTTTCACAAATCTGAAATTGTCGTTACCGAGAACAGGTTCCAGAGTATGGAGATTTCCTGCATAAGTTAATGCATCAACGCAAACAATTCTGTAATCAGGATGTTTTCTGAACATATAAAAAATGAAATTACTTCCGATAAATCCGGCGCCACCGGTTACAAGTATATTTTTCATAAAGTATATTGCACCTGCTTTCATACATATTCATTTTATTATACACTAAAATCCCATTCTGTACAATATTTTTGGAAGTTATTTTTTCGAAAAACCGTTGCTAATTTTTATAGTTTAATATATAATTACTATATTGTTAAAAACAAAGGAGATAATTTAATGAAACTCGGTATAGTAGGACTTCCCAATGTGGGAAAAAGTACACTTTTCAATGCTATAACAAATGCAGGTGCTCAGTCAGCAAACTATGCTTTCTGTACAATTGAACCTAATGTTGGTGTTGTTGCAGTTCCTGATGAGAGAATTGATAAATTGACAGAGATGTATAATCCTGTTAAAACTACTCCTGCGGTAATTGAATTTGTTGACATTGCAGGTCTTGTTAAAGGTGCATCAAAAGGTGAAGGATTGGGAAATAAATTCCTTTCACACATCCGTGAAGTTGATGCGGTTATTCACGTTGTAAGATGTTTTGAAAATGATGATATCATGCATGTTGACGGTACAGTTAACCCTGCAAGAGATATTGAAACAATCAACCTTGAACTTCTTTTCTCTGACATGGAAATGATGGAAAGAAGAATTGACAGAAGTACAAAAGCAATGAAAGGCGATAAATCACTTGCCAAAGAAGTAGATTTTCTTAAAAGAGCTTATTCTGAAATGGAGAACGGTAAATTGGCAAGAAGCATTGAATGTGATGATGAAGAAAAAGAAATTCTTTCATCAGTTGCACTGCTTACTCTTAAACCTGTTATTTATGCTTGTAACATGGGCGAAGACGATTTCGTAAACGGAATTGAAAACAATAAATATTACGGTGAAGTTCTTAAAATTGCAGAGGCAGAGGGTTCACAGGTTCTTCCTATCTGCGCAGAACTTGAAGCAGAAATTGCATCTCTTGATAAAGAAGAAAAAGAAATGTTCCTTTCAGATTTAGGAATTGAAAAGGGCGGTCTTGATTTACTTATTCAGAGAAGTTACGATTTGCTGGGCCTTATTTCTTACCTTACAGCAGGTGAACCTGAAGTTCGTGCATGGACAATCAAAAAAGGAACAAAAGCTCCTCAGGCTGCAGGCAAAATCCACAGCGATTTTGAAAGAGGCTTTATCCGTGCAGAAGTTGTTAACTTTGATGACCTTGTTGCAAATGGTTCAATGGCAGCTTGTAAAGATAAAGGTCTGGTAAGAAGTGAAGGCAAAGAATATGTTATGAAGGACGGGGACATTGTTCTTTTCCGCTTCAACGTGTAATCTTGACTTTATTTCAAGTTGTGGTATAATAATAACAATAGAAATTCAGAGAGGAATGTATTTTATATGAAAAAAATTATAGCAATTATTATGGCTGGAGTTATAGTTCTTTCTTTTGCAGCTTGCGGTGGTAAAGGTGAAGAAGAAACAACAACTGAAAAAGCAGTAGTAACAGAAACAACAACATCTCCTATGGTTAATGCTGAAACAAGATTTTCACATCTTGCAACAATGAACGTATGGACTAAAGGCGAAAAAGTTTCATACAAAAAAGGTGAAACAAAAGTTATGACTGCAACAGCAGCTCTTAACGACAGCGTTATTCACGATACACTCAAAGTTGTAGATACAAAAGCAGATTTTGAAGCAATGAAGAAAAACAACTCTTGTGTTGAAATCACTTATGAAAAAGATATGGTTGCAAGTTTCTCAGGCAAAAAGGTCACTTATGACCAGATCATCGTTGCTACAAGTGGTAAAATTCTTAACACAATTTTCTTCCTTAAAGACGGAGCAGTTGCAGGTTCACCTATTCAGGTTACAAACGCAGAAGGCAGAAAAACACTTTCAGAAAACATTGCAAGTGCGGTAGCAGTGGTAGATATTCACGAAGGACATACTCACTAATTCAGGTTGATTCAAGGCAGGTATTTTTACCTGCCTTTATTTTTAATTAAGAGGTGTTGGCAATGGAATATAAATTATGTTTAGGAACAGGTATGGGGTTTGATATTTCAACCGAAGAACAGATAAAATTGATTAAAAAAGCAGGATTTGACGGTTTTTTCACTGATATGGGAAGTCTGGAAAATCTTGAAAAATATGCCCGCATTGCAAAAGAAGAAAATATGATTTACCAATCGGTACATTCACCTTTTGGTAAAATGGATGTTATGTGGGAAGGAACACCTGAAGAAGCAGAAGAAGTTTTAAGTGAACTGAAAAATTGTGTGGACGCATGCCAAAAAATCGGTGTTGATCTGCTCATCTGCCACGTAATTATCGGCATGGAAAGGCACACGCCAAATGAAGCGGGTGCAGAACGTTTCAGAAATCTGAGCGAATATGCCAAAGAAAAGGGTATAAAAATAGCTTTTGAAAACACAGAAGGAGAGGAATATCTGGAAGCAGTTTTTGAAAAATGCAAAGATCTTGATAACGTTGGTTTCTGCTTTGATTCAGGCCATGAAATGTGTTATAATTTCAGTAAGGATATGCTGACACCTTATGGTGACAGACTTTTCGCAACACACCTTAATGATAACCTGGGAATGAAAGATGAGAAAATAAAAACATGGTATGATGATTTGCATCTGCTTCCTTTTGATGGTATTGCTGATTGGGAGAATATTGTGAAACGTCTGAAAAAAGCGGATTGTCCCCGGTGCATTACCTTTGAACTTGTATCGACCAACAAGCCTGAAAGAAATGCTCATGATATATATTCCGGGTTGGATTTTATCCAGTATGTGTCTATGGCATATGAAAGAGCAGAAAAAATAAGAAAGATGTTGGCTTTTTAAGAATTTTTTATAAACTTTTATAGTATTTATTTACCATTTGGTAATTTCTGTGGTATAATATAGACGTGAAAAGATATTAATAAGGAGATGGTGTTTTGAAGAAGAAATTATTTTCAGTAATCAGTACAGTTCTTGTGCTTTCAGTTCTTCTTTCTGTTTTTGCAGGAATGACTGTAAGTGCTGTAAATCTGACTCGTCCTAAAGTAACAAGCATTACAACAGACTGTGCTTCAGTTACAATCAAATGGGATTACAAAGACGAAGAAGATGTTCCTGTTATTTTTCTGGTTTACAGAAAAGATGCTAAAGAAGGTGCAGCATGGACCAGAGTTGGTGTAACAAAAGTTGATGCTTCATCTTTCAAAGACAAAACTGTAAAACCCGAAAAAACATACATTTACACAGTAAAAGCATATTATAAAGGTGCAGACGGAACAAAATATCACTCAAAGAGCAGTGGTGACTATAAAATCAAGACAGTTCCTGCAAAACCTGTTTATAAACTTATAAGCAACTGCGGTGCAGGTGTTGTTATGCAGTGGGATGCAAGAAGTGATGCAACGGGCTTCGCTCTTTATCGTAGCCCTACAGCAGAAAAAGGCAGTTGGACAAGAATTAAAACTGTCAAGAGCAATAAAGCAGGTAAATTTACTGACACTAAAGTAAATATCGGGGAAACACATTATTATTGCTTCAAAGCATATAAAACTATAAATGGGAAAACATATTATAGTGATATTTCCAAAATTTACAAGAAAGTTATAAGCGATGTAGCTATCCCTGAAAATCTTGAAGTAAAGGCAACATCAGAAGGTGTTCTTTTCAGCTATAACAAAGTTAATGCAACTTCAGGTTATGCTGTTTACAGAAGAGATGCAGGATACAGCAACTGGAAGAGAATTGCGACTCTCAAAAGTGTTAACAAGCTTGAGTATCTTGACAAAACAGCAGAAGCAGGAAAGAAATATTACTACACAGTAAAATCATATAAAACCGTAAATGGTAAAACAACCTACAGCCCCGGTGCACAGTCAATTCCTGTTACAGCAACCACAGGTATGTCTTCAATAAGCCTTTCTGTGAGTGAAGTTATTTTCAGTGAACTTCTCGAAAAGCAGACAATCAGAGTTTATGTTGACGGAGCACCCAAATACGAAGGACTTAAATTTGCAATAGGCGATCCTAAAGTTGTGGCAGGCAGCTGGGGTAAATGGAACGGCAACACAATTGACCTTACTCTTACAAGAATCGGCCCCGGAGAAACAACTCTTAGAGTTTACTATGATTCATTACCTGATAAAGATGTTGTAATCAATGTCTACGCTGCAAAATTAGACCTTGATGATGACTATATTGATGCAAAAGCTCTTATGACAGAAGCTTACAGTTGTTTCAGTGAAGCCCTTGAACTTTTGATGGCTACACAGAAAGAAGGCACTTCGGAAATAGAAAAAGCTGAACTTATCAACAAAGCAACGGGAAAAATCAAGGAAGCAACAGCTATCCTTGAGGATGCATATGAGCTTGCAATTAAATATGCAGAATACAGCAACGATGATGAGCTCGTCGGAAACCTTATGAAAGTTGCGAAATTCGCATTGGCATTCGTTAATGAAGATACAGTAAACAGTGGTGCAATTACAGCTGTTATCGGTTATCTTCAGCAGATTCTCAAAAGTGCAGGAATGTAATTTAAATTAAAAAGGAGATGTTTTTATGAAAAAGAAAATTCTTTCTGTTGTAAGCCTTGTTATGGCTCTCATAACAGTAATGTCTATCTTTGCCGGTATTACTGCATTTGCAGAAAAAACAATAACTCCGCCTATAAGACCGACCATAAAAAAAGTCAGCCCTACAATTAATTCAGTAAGCCTTGAATTTGAATATCACGATGAAGATTTCCAGATTCTTGTTTACAGAAGAAATGCAAAAGAAGGTTCTGCATGGAGCAGAGTTGGTGTTACAAAAGCAGGAGCTACATCTTTTAAAGATACTACTGTTTCACCGGAAAAAGAATATTGTTACACAGTTAAAGCATATTATAAAGATAAAAAAGACGGTACAAAATACTGGACAAAGAGTGCCGGTGACTATTTTGTAACAACAAGCCTTGCAAAGCCCTCATTTACTCTTATCAGCAACATGGGTAAAGGTGTTGTAATGGAATGGGCAAAGAGAAGTGATGTTACAGGTTATGTTATTTACCGTAGCGCAACAGGTGAAAAAGGCAGCTGGACAAAAATTAAAACTGTTAAAAGCAATGAAGCAGGAAAATACATTGACACAAAAGTAAATATCGGTGAAAAAGTTTACCATTGCTTTAAAGCATATAAAACAATCGGTAATAAAACTTATTACAGTGCAGCTTCTAAAGTGCATAGCAGAGTAATCAGTGGGGTTACGCCTCCTCAGAACTTTAAATGTGTAGTTAAAGAAGATGGCGTTTATATCACATACGATAAAGTTCCCGGTGTTCTCGGTTATTCAATTTACAGAAGAGAAGAAGGCAAAACAGAGTGGGTTAAAATTGCAAAACTTGCAAGTGTAAACAAACTTGGTTTTGTTGACAAAACAGCAGAAGAAGGTAAAACATATACTTATACTGCAAAATCATATAAAACAGTTAACGGTAAAACAACTTCAAGTAAATCTGCAAAAGACGTTAAACTTATCAATCTTGTTAAGGTGCCTGTAATTGAATTTGTTCCTACAGAAGTTACTTTCAAAGATTACTATGAAGAAATTTCTGTAAAACTTAAGGTTTCAGGATTGAAAAAAGACCAGGAACTCAGATTCTTTATTGATGGTGAAGAAATTACTGATTTGTTGAAGAACAACGATAAAGCCTGGGAAGAATTTTTGTCACAGATCTGTTTTGTTTATGAAACAGATAAAAATAATTCAACAGAGGATACTCTTGTTCTTAAAATAAAAAGACTGGCTCCCGGTAAAGGAACACTCAGAATTCAGCATGCTGAATATGATGGAATTTATGATGAGCTTAAGGTTAACAGCCCTGAACTTGAATATGACAAAGACTTGCCCAAAATTGTCGAAGATGTAGATACTGCTATTGAGGCAATTGTAAATGCTAAAGATTTGCTCGAGGAATCAATTGAAGTTGAAGAATCATCAAGAAACAGCTATGTAGACAGAGCTGAAGTTTTGCTTGATTGTGCACGCACAAGTCTTGAAGAAGCAGATAATCTTCTTTCAAAATATTCATTTGATTACAAGAAATACGATACTTACAAAAAGAATGTTGAAATTGTTGATGATTATCTTGATGCAGTAAAAGATGCTATGAAAGATTTAAGCGCAACAGGGCTTACAAAATCAAACATCAAAGATGCAATAAGAGAATTGGAAGCAGTTGAATAAAATAAAAAATTATCACCCCAAGATTTTGAACAAGTCCAGTAAAAACGGACAATAGACAAAAGCCCCCTATTGTAGGATAATACTACAGTAGGGGGTTATAGTTATGGCAGGAAAGTATCAACACATACAATATATGTTACCG
>JAZSJD010000056.1:0-71804 GCA_045534165.1 Acutalibacteraceae bacterium
TTCGTTTGCAAAATTTCAAAAAAGTATTGACAGATGCAAAATGTTGTGATAATATATTAAAGCATTTTACGGAGAGATACCGAAGTGGTCATAACGGAACGGTCTTGAAAACCGTCGTACGTCCTGCGTACCGTGGGTTCGAATCCCACTCTCTCCGCCATTTTTTTATTTATAGAGAAGTCTTTTATCGACACCATGGAGAAGTACTCAAGTTGGTGACGAGGCGCCCCTGCTAAGGGCGTAGGTCGGGTAACCGGCGCAGGAGTTCGAGTCTCCTCTTCTCCGCCAAAATCGACAAGGTTCTTGTGAATCTTGTCGATTTTACTTTTTACGTCTTCCTTATTGTCTCTTCATCACTCAATCATTAATCAACAGTGCAAAATAAACTGCGACAGAAATTCAGTCAAAATTTCTGTCGCAGTTATGCTTTTATATGTATACGGCTTTTTTAATGTTCTTTAGGTTCATTATGTCTACGTGCACTTGTACTGCCTTCAGGTTTGATTTCACCAACTTTAAGAAGTGAGCGTTTTGTAAGTGTGGGACCCACAAGCTCATAAATAAGCACTGCAAAGAGCACAACGTTTCTTACCTGTTCTCCGCCTTCAAGTGAGGATGCAGTCAATGCCATTCCAAGAGCAACGCCTGCCTGAGGCAACAATGTAATACCAAGATTTTTTGTTATAGGTTTATTCTGGTGTGCCAGCTTACAGCTTGCTGCCGAGCCGAAATATTTACCAAGAGAACGAGCGATAATATACAACACACCGATAACAATTGTTATGGGCTGTGCAAGAACTTTCATATCAAGCTCAGCGCCTGAAATTACAAAGAACAATACATTAAGGGGCATAACCCAGTTATCAACACGTTCCATCAATTCTTCTGAAGTTGAACAGATATTGCAGAAAATTGTACCTGTCATCATACATACAAGAAGAAGTGAGAATCCGCAATGAACTCCTGCAACCTGAAACTTAATCTGCGAAAGACCTACTGTAAGCAAAACAAATGCCACAGAAATTGTCATACGTTTACTTCTTGAATGGAAGAACTGTTCAACAAAGTTGAGAAGCCATCCCATAACACTACCGAGTATAATTGAAAGCACAATTTCAACCATAGGCTCAACAACAACAGCGAGGATACTTACCTGACCGTGGGACAAAGCAGTTGCAACGCCGAATGATACGCTGAAAAGCATAAGACCTACTGCGTCGTCAATAGCAACAACAAGCATAAGAAGCTTTGTGAGAGGACCGTCCGCCTTATACTGTCTTACAACCATAAGCGTTGCCGCGGGAGCAGTTGCAGATGCAATCGCACCGAGAGTGATTGCACAAGGAATTGTAATAATGTTCGGAAAGCAGAAGTGCAGAGCAATCAACGCAACATCTACAAGCAATGTTGTTATAACAGCTTGCAGAATACCGATTGTGATAGCACTTTTGCCCATTTTTTTAAGCTGGTGCAAACGGAATTCATTACCTATTGTAAAAGCGATAAATCCGAGAGCAGTCTGGGTGATAATATTCATTCCCTCAACCTGCTCAAGGCTCTGGAAGCCCAGCCCCGGAAGATTGATTCTTCCAAGAACAAAAGGACCGATTAAAAGTCCCGCCACAAGATAAGCCGTAACAGCAGGAAGATTAAGTTTTTTTGTAAGTCGTGACAACAACAAACCGCCGATAAGCGCAGTTGCCAGACACAATAAAGATGTTGCCATTAATAATGCCTTCTTTGATTGATATTTCTCTGTGCAAAATCCATTTACACAACAACGCAAATAATACTCCTCTGCGCAAGAAAAATCAAGGATAATATTTGACAAATCATTCATAATATAAACGAAATCTTTGGTTATTATTTCATTATTTATTCGTACAAACAACAAAAGTGGCCACTGTCAGACAGTAGCCACTTAAATTTTAGCCTATTACTTTATCTTTGATTTCCTGAACTGCTTTTTCTGCAAATTCTGCAATTGTCATTGAACCGATATCGCCCTGTCCTCTCTTTCTGACAGAAACTGTTCCTTCTTCTGCTTCTTTATCACCGATAACAAGCATATACGGGATTTTTTCAAGCTGTGCTTCACGGAGTTTGTAACCCAGTTTTTCACTTCTTGTGTCAACATCAATTCTTTCAACACCTGCTTCTTCAAGAGCTTTCTTAACAGCATATGCTGCATCCTGATGTCTGTCAGCAATGGGAACAATTCTTACCTGCTCAGGTGAAAGCCAGATGGGGAATGCACCTGCATATTTTTCAATAAGCAGAGCAAGTGTTCTTTCATAACAACCGATTGACGTACGGTGGATAATATAAGGATTCTTTTTAGTACCGTCACGGTCAACATATTCCATACCGAATTTTTCAGCAAGCATCTGGTCGATCTGGATTGTGATAAGTGTATCTTCCTTGCCGAAAACATTTTTAATCTGGATATCAAGTTTGGGACCGTAGAAAGCAGCTTCGCCAACACCGACTTTATAGTTAATGCCGATATCATCAAGAATTTCTTTCATAACACCCTGTGCTTCATCCCACTGTTCTTTAGTACCGATATATTTTTCTGTATCGTTGGGGTCCCATTGTGAGAAACGGTATGAAACATCATCATAAAGACCCAATGTTTTAAGCATAAAGATACAAAGGTCAAGGCATCTCTTGAATTCATCAGCAAGCTGTTCGGGAAGGCACATAAGGTGACCTTCAGAAATTGTGAACTGACGAACACGGATAAGACCGTGCATTTCGCCTGATGATTCATTTCTGAAAAGAGTTGATGTTTCAGCAAGTCTCATAGGAAGGTCTCTGTATGATCTTGCACGATTAAGATATGCCTGATACTGGAAAGGACAAGTCATAGGACGAAGTGCGAAAACTTCATCGTCCTTTTCTTCATCACCGAGAACGAACATACCATCTTTATAATGATCCCAGTGGCCTGAAATTTTATAAAGGTCTGATTTTGCCATAAGAGGAGTTTTTGTTCTCATCCAACCTCTTCTTGCCTCTTCATCTTCAACGAATCTCTGAAGAAGCTGAACAATAATTGTGCCTTTTGGAAGAAGAATGGGAAGTCCCTGACCGATGCAATCAACAGTTGTGAAAATTTCAAGTTCACGTCCTAATTTGTTGTGGTCACGTTTCTTTGCTTCTTCAAGCATTGTTAAATGTTCTTCAAGAAGTGAAGCTTTTGTAAATGCTGTACCGTAAATTCTCCGGAGCATTTTGTTGTTTGAATCGCCTCTCCAATAAGCACCTGTACATGATGTAAGCTTGAATGCTTTGATTCTTCCTGTATCCGGCACGTGAGGGCCTGCGCAGAGCTCAACAAATTCGCCCTGTTTGTAGAACGAAATGTTCTCGCCTTTATCTGCGTGTTCTTTTATAAGTTCAATTTTATAAGTTTCCCCTGCTTCTTCCATAAGCTTGATTGCTTCTTCAGGAGCAAGTTCAAATTTTTCAAGAGGAAGTTCTTCTTTAACGATTTTTTTCATTTCAGCTTCAATTTTTTCAAGAATTTCAGGAGTGAAAGAAATGTCGCTGTCAAAATCGTAATAGAATCCGTTTTCTACTGACGGACCGATTGTAAGTTTTGTATTGGGATAAAGACGTTTTACAGCCTGTGCAAGAATATGAGAAGCTGTGTGTCTGAAAGCTTTTTTGCCTTCTTCATCATCAAAAGTTACGAATTCAAGTTCGCAATCTTCATTGAGAGTTTCTCTTAAATCTTTTACTTCACCATTAATTCTGCAAACACAAACGGCTTTGTAAAGACCTGCACCGATTTGTTTTGCAACTTCCATTGCACTGATGCCCGCTTCAAATTCGCGGATATCATCTCTGAGTTTTACTTTAATCATATATATCTCTCCTTACTGAAAATACAAAATAAAAAAGCCCATCCCTGAAAACAGGGATGAGCATAGTTTGCCCATGGTTCCACCCATATTGCCACAAACGTGACCACTTTCAAACTTTATAACGCAAGTCACACGTCTGCCTTAATCAATGTTTTCGGCAGCTCTCAGGAGTGGTAACTATCTTCATCTTTTTACATCCGATTTCAGCCTGCGTCAGATGCTCTCTGAAAAAAGATTTTTGAAAACAGCCTTCTCCATCAACGATTTTCAATATACTTGAATTATATCACCTCATTTTAAGTCTGTCAAGGATATTTGTTTGACTTTTCATTAAATAACTGATATGATATTAAAGGAAATTTATATGCGAAAGAATGGTGAAACTGATGGCAGAAATTAACTACGAAAAAATTCTTAGCAAAATGACTCTCGAAGAAAAAGCAAGTCTTTGTGATGGTCTTGATTATTGGCACAGCCAGCCGATAGAAAGATTAGGAGTCAGATCAATTGCGTTCAACGACGGCCCTCACGGAATTCGTAAGAAAGGTAATCCTGAGGAAAATAACGACCTTTTAAAAGGCGTTCCTGCAATTTGCTTCCCTACGGCTTCTGCAACAGCTTGTTCATGGGACCCCGACCTTATTTACAAAATGGGACAGACCCTCGGCGATGAATGTCTGAAAGAGCAGGTTTCAGTTCTTCTTGGTCCCGGCACCAATATAAAACGTTCACCCCTTTGTGGCAGAAACTTTGAATATTTCTCTGAAGATGGTGTACTTGCCGGCGAAATTGCAGCAGCATTTATCAACGGTGTTCAGAGTAAGGGAATCGGCACATCTCTCAAACACTTTGCTGCAAACAACCAGGAAACACACAGAATGACTGTCAACGCAGTTGTTGATGAAAGAACAATGCACGAAACATATCTTCTTCCCTTTGAAGTTGCAGTTAAGAAAGCTCAGCCCTGGACAGTAATGTGTTGTTACAACCGTGTTAACGGTGCTTATGGTGCTGAAAACAAATGGCTTCTTACAGATGTTCTTCGTGATAAATGGGGATTTGAAGGTCTTGTTATTACAGACTGGGGTGCAGAAAACGAACGTGTTCCCGGACTTATCGCAGGTCAGGAAATCGAAATGCCTACTTCTTCAGGCGAAGGCACACGTTTAATTGTTGAAGCAGTTAAAAACGGTTCTCTTGATGAAAGCGTTCTTGATACTGCTTGTGCAAGAATTCTTAAACTGGTTGAAAAAGCTGAAAAGAGTATAGGTACATATACATACGACCCACAGGAGCACCACAAAATTGCTCGTGAAATTGCAAGACAATGTATGGTTCTTATGAAGAATGACAACAATCTTCTTCCCCTTAAAAAGGATGCAAACATTGCTGTTATCGGTGAAATGGCAAAAACACCCCGTTATCAGGGTGCAGGTTCTTCACTTATCAATCCTATCAACCTTGATTCTGCTCATTCCACAATGACAGATATGGGCATCAAATTCAGCTATGCACAGGGTTATTCAACACAGAAAAAAGGCAGAAAGAAAGACGAATACTATATTAAAGAAGCTGTCAACACTGCAAAGGATGCTGATGTTGCACTTCTTTTCATCGGTCTTACTGATGAATTTGAAACAGAAGGTAACGACAGAAAGCATCTTAGCATTCCTGAACTTCACAATAAACTTGTGGAAGAAATTCTTAAAGTCAACAAAAATCTCGTTGTTGTGCTTTCAGGCGGTGCAACAATCGAAATGCCCTGGGCTGATAAAGTTCCCGCAATCCTCAATATGTTCCTTACAGGTCAGGCAGGCGGAAGTGCTGTTTGTGATGTTATTTTCGGCGATGTTAACCCCAGCGGTAAACTTGCTGAAACATATCCCATAGCACTTGAAGATAACTCAAGCTATAATTATTTCCCCGGCACTCCTGTTTCAGTTGAATACAGAGAAGGCATCTATGTAGGTTATAAATATTACGACACAGCAAAGAAGGAAGTTCTTTTCCCCTTCGGTCACGGTCTTTCTTACACAACATTTGAATACAGCGACATAAAAGTTTCTGCTGATAAAATCAAAGATACAGATTCTGTTACTGTTTCATTCAAAATCAAAAACACAGGCAACGTAGACGGTGCTGAAATTGCTCAGCTTTATGTAAGCGACGTTGAAAGCACAATCTACCGTCCCGTAAAAGAACTTAAAGGCTTTAAGAAAGTGTTCCTTAAAGCGGGTGAAGAAAAAGAAGTTTCAATTTCACTCGATAAACGTGCTTTTGCTTACTACAATATCAATATCAACGATTGGCACGTTGAAAGCGGTGATTTCAAGATTCTCATCGGTGCCTCAAGCCGTGACATCAAGCTTGAAACTACTATTTACGTTGAATCAACAGTTGAAGCTGAAATTCCCGATTACAGAAAGTCAGCTCCCTGTTATTACAATGCAAACATCACAAAGGTTACTGATGACGAGTTTGTTGCTGTTTACGGTTCAGACCTTCCCCCCTCACAGAGAGATAAGAGTCAGCCCCTTACAATCCTCAACACTCTTGAAGATGCAGCAGACGGCAAATGGGGTGGCAGACTTAATTCACTCCTTAAAAAGTTCCTTGGTACTGAAACATTGATGGGCGCAGTTGCACTCCAGACACCAATCAAGAACTTTATTTCCATGAGCTTCGGTCTTTTCAGCCCTGAAATGGCAAAAGGTCTTCTCATTATTCTTAATGAAGATAAATTATTCAAAGGTCTCAGAATCATCTTTAAAGGTATTCCGAACCTTATCAAAAATATCGGCAAATTAAAACAGATCTGAAGAAAAAAACAGCAATTGAAAAGTGGGTGATACATCGAATATCACCCACTTTTTGCATATATTTGCCATTTTTCCACCCTCTCGAGGTACCATTGTACATCTTCGGGGTTCAAAAATGGCATTCTGCAGATTTCTCGGCAGCCTCACAGCTTTATTATTTCACAGGATATTCAAGGTTTGTGTAGCCATCAAGAACCTTTACCATATCTTCAGCGTCAATCTTTGCCTGAACTAAATCGTGGTCACGGTAGTTTCCGCATTCAACTGCACTCACTCCGGGAATTTCACCCTCATAATCTGCAATAAATTTAAATGCCTCGCGTGTAAGTTTTATTACATCTTGTCCATCCATTCCGCGTGTAAGGAAATAGCAACCCGTTCTGCAACCCATCGGACCGAAATAAATAATATTATCAGTAAATTCTGAATTTCTTACATAAGTTGCAAAAAGATGTTCAATAGTGTGGATTGAACCGTTTGTAAGCACTTCTTCAACGTTGGGACGTCTCATTCTTATATCATATGTTGTAACATCACCGTCAACACGTGATACATACATTCCCTTTGGAAGAATTGTATGGTCAATTGTAAAGCTTGCGATTTTTTTCATTCTTCTCACCTTAGTCTTTCATTTTTTCATATAGATTTTTTACAGCTTTTCTTAAAAATTCATTTTCTTTTTTTATCAGACGAGGGTCGTCTTTCAGAACATTTTTCGCTTCTTCCTGAGCTTCTTTCAATGTTTTCATATCAGTCAGCAAATCAGCAATTTTCATTTTAGGCAAACCGTGCTGACGTGAGCCGAAGAAATCGCCGGGACCTCTGAGTTTCAAATCTTCATCTGCTATCTCAAAACCGTCAGATGTTCTGCACATAACCTTAAGTCGTGTCTGTGCTTCTTCATTCTGAGCATCACTTATGAGAATGCAGGTGGATTTTTCTTTACCTCTGCCCACACGGCCTCTCAACTGATGCAGCTGAGAAAGTCCAAACATTTCAGCATTTTCTATAACCATAATAACTGCATTGGGCACATCAACGCCAACTTCAATTACCGTTGTTGCAATAAGAAGCTGTGTTTCGCCTTTGGCAAAAGAGTTCATAACTTCGTCTTTTTCCTTGGGTTTCATTTTACCGTGTAAAAGTCCCACAGTATAATCTCTGAACTCGTTATTTTTAAGGTGTTCGTAAAATTCTGTTGCAGAAGTCAGCTCGCTTTCTTCCGATTCAACAAGGGGACAGACTATATATCCCTGCAAGCCTTTATCAAGATGTTTTTTCACGTAAGCCATAGCTCTCTTGTGCTTCTGGTAGTCAACAAAAAATGTATCCACCTTTTGTCTGCCCGGTGGCAATTCATCAAGCACCGACACATCAAGGTCACCGTAAATCATCAGTGCAAGTGTTCTCGGTATAGGTGTTGCCGACATAACAAGCAGATGTGGCTCAATTCCTTTTTTTGAAAGATTCCCTCTCTGAGCAACGCCGAAACGATGTTGTTCATCTGTAACAGCAAAGCCTAAATTATAAAATTCAACATCTTCTTGTATTATAGCATGTGTGCCTACAAGCAGATCTATTTCACCGTTTTTAAGTTTATCTTTTATTTCGTCTTTCTGCTTTTTCCGCAAAGAACCTGTGAGCAATGCAACACGTATATCTGTGTTATCAAAAAATTTTGACAAAGTACCGTAATGCTGTGTTGCCAGAATTTCAGTAGGTGCCATCAATGCACTCTGGAAACCGTTTTTTGCAGCATTATAAATTAGTGCCGCCGCAACCGCAGTTTTACCTGAACCTACATCGCCCTGCACAAGTCTGTTCATGGGGATATCTTTTTTCATATCCTCAACAGCTTCTTTTACAGCTCTTGACTGTGCGCCTGTCATTGTAAACGGCAACAAGGAACAGAATTCTTCTGTTTTGTCTTCTTTAATTATATTTTGAGTCTGCTTTTTGCTGCGTGAACGTAAGAGGAGCAACGCAAGTTGCAAAATAAATAATTCTTCAAAAATAAGCCTTCTTCTTGCAACTTCAAGATTTTTTTCAGATTGTGGAAAATGAATGTTTTCCAATGCAAAAACAAGCGAAGCTAATTTATGTTTACTTCTTATACTGTCAGGAAGAGATTCCGAAAGAGAATCTTTTGATGCGTCAATAGCAGTTCTTACTGTCTTTTCTATCATTTTTGAAGACAAAGATTGTGTTGAACTGTAAACAGGTCTTATTCTTTCTCCACCCTCAGCTGATGAAAAAGCAGGGTTTGTCATCTCTCTTTTATAAAGATTTCCGCTGATTTTTCCGAAGAAAATGTATTCTTCCCCTTCTTTAAGAGCTTCTGCGGCAAAACGGTTGTTGAAAATGGTAAGCTCCATAACGTCTTCCCCATCGCAGATGCCTGTCTTATAAATTGTCATTCCTTTTTTTATAAGTGCACCTGTAGGAGTGTGGGTAATAAAACCTTTCACACAAGCTGTTTCGCCCACAATTGTTTCGGATATTTTTTTTACTTTACTCCAGTCTTCATACATTCTGGGATAAAAATCAAGAAGGTCTCCTAAAGAGTTAATGCCGAGCTTTAAGAAAAGCTCGGCTCTTTTTTCTCCAACACCTTTTAAATATCTTATATCAGCGTTGATGTCCATTAGTCGTCACCTTTATTCGACTGAGATTACAAAACTGTATACAGGCTGACCACCGTTAAGAACAGAAACATCAACCTTACCGTTAAATTTATTTGTAATCATTTCTTCAAGCTTATTTGCTTCTTCTTCTGAAGAATCCTCACCATAAATAATTGTTACCATTGAAGCATCAATTTTTCTGATAAGTCTTTTTGTTATTTTATAACCTGCCTGAACGTGAGTTTTTTCTATTTCAGTTATCTTTCCGTTTTCCAGGCCAAGGATTTCGCCCTCTTTTACATTTTTACCGTCAACAACACTGTCACGTGCTGCAAAAGTTACCTGACCTGTCTGAACAGCTTTTGCTGCAACCATCATATTGTCAAGGTTTTCTGTGGGCTGGGCGCTTTCATCAAAGTTAAGCATAGCTGTAATTCCCTGAGGAATAGTTTTTGTTCTGAGAACGTGAACTTTCTTTGAAGTCAAGGGAACAACCTGTTCCGCAGCCATAATGATGTTTTTATTATTAGGTAAAATAAACACGTGTTCTGATGCTGTCTGGTTAACAGCTTTCAACAAATCTGCTGTGCTGGGGTTCATAGTCTGACCGCCGCTTACAACATGGTCAACACCGATTTCTGTAAAGAGCTGGCAGATACCGTCGCCTGCTGCAACAGCCACAAAACCATATTTCTTTTCAGGTTCTGCAAGGGGAACATCGTCTTCGTCTTCAACGTTATCTCCTGCACCCCATTCAGCGTTAGCATGCTGAAGTTTCATATTTTCAATTTTGATGTTCATAAGAGAACCGAGCTTAAGACCTGCCTGAATAGCATTGCCTGGTTCATTTGTATGAACATGCACTTTTACAATTTCATCATCTTCAACAACAACAACACAGTCGCCGATAGATTCAAGATATGCACGCATTTTAAGTGCTGAACCGTCTTTGAGACCTTTGTTTTTATCAACAATAAACTCTGTACAATAACAGAATTTTATATCAACGTTTTCTTCGCTTACAGCTCTTGTTACAGTTTCAACAGGTTTCGCGCTTTCGCCTGCAAGGGGAATAATTGTTCCTTCGCAGAAAACACTCTTCATACCTTCAAAAATACAAAGAAGACCCTGACCGCCTGCATCCACAACGCCTGCAGTTTTGAGTACAGGAAGAATTTCAGGTGTTTTCGCAAGAGATTCTTCAGCATAAATGCAAACCTTTTCCCAGAGTTTTTCAGGTTCAATAGATTTATTAGCCTTATACTCTGCTGAAATCTTTTCCGCAGTTTCTCTTATAACAGTAAGAATAGTACCTTCTGTAGGTTTCATAACTGCATTATATGCAGAGTCTCTGCCGTTTTTAAGTGCGCTGACAATGACATCGCTTGTGAAATATTCAGCGCCCTTGGCACCTTTGGCTATACCTCTGAAAATAAGTGATAAAATAACACCTGAGTTACCTCTTGCTCCTCTTAAAAGAGCCGATGCAGTTTTATCAAAAACCTCGCTGACAGTAGAATCAGCAGGAAGATGTTTAAGTTCTCTTGCAGCAGCACCGATTGTCATTGACATATTTGTTCCTGTATCTCCGTCAGGCACAGGGAAAACATTCAATGCATCAACTTCGGTTCTGCGATTATTAATGTTATTGGATGCCGATGTAATCGCATCAATAATCTGCTTTCCTTTAATCATCAGATAAACTCCTTAAAAAGTACTTACTTATTCACCGATAAGTCCGTCAATATAAACATTAACTCTGTTAACCTTAATACCTGTTGCTTCTTCAACACAGTAGCGGACCTTTTCGTTAATGCTTCTTGCAACAGCTCTTATATTAAGACCATAAGTTACAACAATATGAAGGCTGATTGAAATGCCATCTTTATTTTTATCTTTAACTATAACAACGCCTTTGTCGATATAAGAACGTTTTTTGAAAACCTTTGAGCGAATACCCTGCCTGAAATTACCGTCAGACATACCGGCCACACCAAAACAGGAAGTTGCAGCATCACCGATTAATTGGCGGAAGTAGTTTTCGCAGATATCAATTTTACCAAGGTGATTTTCAATAGTAATCATTTTTATCGCTCCTTATACTCATATATCATAATTATACTACATTTTATCAATATAATCAAATAACAATTTATTAAATTTTATAAAAACCAAAAATTTTTTTATTTATTATATATATTTGTGTTTAAAAATTGATTTTTATATATAAATATGATAAAATTATATGTAAAATTTTCTCATAAGAGGTAGATAACTATGGATTGGATATTACAAAACTGGTGGGTAATTATCGTAGGAGCTGTTTTATTGTTCCTGATCATAACAGCAATACGTGCCTATTTCTTCAAACCGAAAAAGAGCGAACTTGAAAGACCTCCCCTTGAACCTGAAAAGGCAGATGCAAAAAGAGCAGCAGAGCATCTGAGCAAGGCTCTCACTTTCAAAACAATCGCAAGAACAGACCCGAAAGATACTGAATGGGAAGAGTTCAGAAAATTCCGTGATTTCCTTGAAGAGTCATATCCTTTGATTCACAAGAATTTATCCAAAGAAATCATCACAGATGCAAGCCTTATCTATCATTGGAAAGGCAAAAACAGTTCTCTTAAACCTATGGCATTGCTTTCACATCAGGACGTTGTTCCCGTAACTCCCGGCACAGAAGATGATTGGGAATATCCTGCTTTCAGCGGATATAACGATGGTACATATATCTGGGGCAGAGGCGCGCTTGATATGAAAAACCATCTTATCTGTGTTATGGAAGCAATCGAAACACTCCTTGAAGAAGGTTATCAGCCTGACAGAGACGTTTATCTTTGTTTCGCGCACGATGAAGAAGTTAATGATAATGACCTTTCAGGTGCAGTTGATATTGTAAATACACTCAAAGCAAGAGGAGTACACCTTGACAGCGTCCTTGACGAAGGTGGCGCATTCCTCACAGTTAAATTCAAAAACATCATTGATCAGACCATTGCCGGAATCGGTATGGCTGAAAAAGGTTACAGCGACTATCGCATTACAGTCCATGCAAAGGGCGGACATTCATCACAGCCCCCTGTGCACTCTGCTCTGGGCGACCTTGCAGATGTTATTCACGATCTGGAAAGTCATCAGTTCAAAGCAAAGTTTATGCCCTTTATGATTGACCTTTTCACAAATATAGGCAAACGTCTTCCTTATCCCTTAAGATTAATTACATGTAATATACCAATTTTAAAACCACTTTTGCTTGAAGTCTGTAAAAAAATTCCTCCCGCAGCCTGCCTGACAAGAACAACAACAGCAGTTACTATGGCAAAAGGAAGCCCTGCTTCAAACGTATTGCCACAGAGTGCTTCAGTTACAGTTAATTTCCGTCAGATGCCCGGCACAAGTGTAAAAGATGTTGAAAAGCACATCAGAAAAGTTGTAAGAAACAAAAACATTGATGTTGAGCTCCTTGGTTGCAAGGAAGTTTCACAGTTTGCAACAAAAGATTCACAAGCATATCGTGCACTTGATGAAATCTGCAGCCGCACAGATCCCAAGAAAAATTTTGTTGCTCCCTTCCTTGTAATGGGTAGCACAGATGCTTATTATTACGGTGAAATCTGTGATAATGTGCTTCGATTCTCACCTTTCAGAGTCAGTGCAGAACTTCTCAGACGTACACACGCAACAAACGAATGTTGTCCTGTTGATACACTTGAAGAAGCAGTATCATTCTTTAAAAGATACGTAAAACTTGCTTCAAAAGAAAAAGAAGACAGATAATTCAAGCGAAAAATCCCCATCGCCAAAATCATAGACTTTGTCACCACCCTTGGTTTCAAGGGGTGGTTTGTTATTTCACATATAAATTATAGTTTATATGAATAAAAACGTATGCTCTTTTTGAAAGGAGCAGTCTGTGTCAGCAGACAGAGGATTGGGAAATCTTCAATCAACAATCAATCTTTCGTCACTTCGTTACCTCTCCTTTTCTAAGGTGTCAAAAACAAATTATAATTTACAGTTAACATTTCCATATGTGTCACAAAAAACACCGCCTTGTCATTCTCAAGTGTAACGAAGAATTTCGGCGGTGTTATAGTTTGCTGTTTTCCTTTTTCAGAGCCTTCGCTTCGCTCAGGGATGACGAAAAAGGAAATGGGGTGTTTGCCATTTTGAAATCCTTAGCTTCACCCTCGCCGTAGTCTTTCTTGAGCGTCAGCGAAAAATCTTGGTGAGGATTCACTCAAAGATGACAACAAAATGGTCGGGTCGATGCAACGATAAATTGTAATTTAACCACACATTTATGATTGCAACGTAGGGGAAACATTTCGTTTCCCGCAAAGGATTTCGGAAAGCGCACTAGGGGGGCGGATGCCCATCCCCTGCGGTATTAAAATCAATTTATGAGGAAAACAAAAAAGCGAGTGTCATAATGACACTCGCTGATTTCACATTTTAAAAACTGAATTATTCAGCTTCCTTTTTTGCACAGATAGCAATAATACCTGCAACTGCAAACATAAGAACTACGAATGCTGAAACTGCAAAGATTGCAATGGGAGCTGCTGTTGAAGCATCACCTGTCTGAGGAATTTCGGGTTCTGTGGGTTCTTCGTCATCATCAGGAATTGTTTCTGTTTCAGGTTCACCTGTGTAGATTCCGATGATTGCACCAGCAACTTCACTTTCAGCAAGTGTGTCGATGATGGGATCTGTATCGATACCGAATGATTCAAGTCTTGCAAGGATTTCATCAACGAGACCTGCAACTTCGCTTGATTCAACAACTTCGATGCTACCGATGTCATATTCTTCGATTGTTTCCATTACGATTTCTCTAACGTTTTCCATATCAGCACCTGTAAGTTCGCTGATAGCTGTGATAACGTAGTCTGCTGCTTCGTCAGCTGCAACTGTTTCTGTTTCGCTGAGGATGTCGCCGAATGCTGCGTAAAGTTTGTCAGCGTTAATCTGGATAGCGTTTGCTACACCTTCGATATCGCCTTCGCCTGCTGCGCCAACGATTTCATCTACAACGCTGCTGAGTTCTTCTGTATTAATTGTTGCTGTTTCTGTTTCTTCTGCTGCAAATGCCATTGTTGAGAATGCAAGGCAAAGAACAACTGCAAGAAGTACGCTAAGTAATTTTTTCATTTCACTACATTCCTTTCACTTGTAAATGTGGGTAGTACCTCACCCTACTAACACAAATAGTATACTCTATTTTCAATATATTGTCAATAGGTTTTAAAATATTTTTAATGCCAAAAAGTGACAAATTATGATGTCTTACTTCTGTCTGTTTGCCACATAATGTACACATCATTGCCACTGGTGTAGAAGGTATCAGCTGTTGACGCATTTCCCTGCGTGAAGCCTACGCCTGCTTGCTGAAGAGCCTCCACAAAAGCATCTTTCATCTGAGCATCTTTAAGTGTAATTCGGATTTTCATTGTAAGCTGGCTTCTGTCAGCATATTTGTCAAGTTTGCCGGGAACAAAACCTGTTAACCACCATGTATCCTGATAAGGTCTTGTGAAAAGCACATCACCTTTATTATAGCAAGTATAGCCGATTTTCAGTCTTTTATCGTTATCAGTGCATACATACTGTGATGTATTGTCGCCCTCTTCTTTATAGTAAACACCGGCCTCTGCGCCAAGGAGAAGGAAGCCGTACTGACCTTTCCAGAACTGAACAAGCCAATCGTAACCACCGTAGTTGAATTTGACTCTTACTGTGTCGTACCACAGAGCCACATAACCGCCAAGTTCGTCATAATATTTGTTATAACCGAACTGTCTCTGCCATGGGTCAGATGTTGAATAGAAAACACCGCTGGTGGGATCCCACGTAAAGCCAAACGCGTTCGCCTGCTGTGAAGCCCCTGAATCAGTTGAAGGGGTTGATGGTGTTATACCTGTTGTTAAATTGCCCGGTCTTTCCGGAGATACCGGACCCGGATTATTTGAAGGTCTGTTTGTGACCGTATTTCCTAATTTATCTGTGACGGTTTCAATTTCCGTTTTACCGTCAATGTTTGTAGCAATCTGAGATTGAATTTCTGAATTTTCTGAATCTGCATTACCGATTATTACAAATGTTGCGCTTTCGCTACTTTCGTTTTCGTTTTCATTTTTCTTACAGCTACTGAAAAGAGTTAAACTTACTGTTGAAACAATTACAACAGCCAAAATCATCGAAATTATTCTTAAAACATTGCTTTTTTCATTTTTCACGCATTTCACCTCCTTAAGCTACATAATTATAACATCTATTTTTCTTTAGGTCAATTATATTAGATAAACAAATATTAAGAAATATAATGACTGAAATAGTCCAAAATCCGGGACAGGAGAAACTCCTGTCCCGGATAGGTTTTAATTTAAACTTCAGTAAGGTAATCTATTAATAGATTGCACCCTGGTCGATTGTGCCTTCGAAGTTTGTATATGCATCAAGGATAACTGCGTCTGCTGCGTCAACGTTTGCACTTGCGTCAAGGTTGAGAGCATACCACTGTGCACTGTAAGGTGCATAGTTAGCTGATGCATCATATACTGTGTAAAGGTCAAGGCAGATTGTATCCATGATATCAACGATACCGTCGCCGTTAGCGTCACCGAAGATAACTACTTTGTATTCTTCAACAACTGCACCGTCTGTATCTTTAAGAACAAGTGTTGAACCAGTACCAACGCGACCTTCAACTACTGTCTGAACTTCAAGAGTACCGTTTTCATCTGAGTTAACGAAGTTGTTAAGAAGTGAATCAGGAGTAAGGTTAGTTGCGAGGTTGTAGATAAGAGCTACACCGTTAGCTTCTGATACTTTGATGTCATCCTTAATCTTATCGAGTTCAGGAACGATTGTTTCTACGAAATCGCTGAGACCTTCAAATGCTGCCTGAAGTTCTGCAAGAGCTTCATCGATATCTGCCTGGTAGTCAGCTGTCCAGATTCCATCGATCCAGTATTTTGCTTCTTCAAGAGCTGCATTGAATCTTGCTACAGTTTCATCTGAGTATGAAGATGTGTTTGTACCTTTAACTTCTTCATAGTACTCTTCGAGTGCTGATGTATCAGCAAGTTTAACTTCAAGTTTCATCATAGCATCAAGAAGGTTCTTTCTTGCTGCGTTAACCATTGACTGTTTAAGGTCAGGTGAGGGAAGATATGTATCTTCATCATAGGGAAGAGTTTCGTAGATTTCATATGCATGGTCATATGCTTCTTCATATACTGCCCAAACTTCAGGATCGTAATCTCTCTTATTGTAGCCCTTTGAATCTGCAAGATAGAGAACGTTCATAAGATGTGACTGAACAGCTTCGTTCTGGTTCTCTGCTGCTTTAGCTGCATAGTATTCAATCTTATAAGCTGCGTCTGCATATTTCTTAGCTGTGTAAGAAGCAATTTCTGCCTGTGCTTCTGCAATAGCTTCAGCATCGCCTGCAGCCTGTGCTTCTGCCAACCATTCAACAGCACCATTGTAACCGTCGATTACATCCCAAGCTTCGTCAATAGCTGCTTCAACTTTGTCGAATCTCCAGAGAACATAGTCAACTGATTCGTTCCAGTTAGCACCGTTTGTATCGTATACATCGGGTTCTGCAAATACTTCATCCCAGTATTCGAGTTGTGCTTCGAGAGTTGCGAGTGAGTTAACGGGATATCCGCTGGGAGCTGCTACGATGTTGTAGCTATATTCGCTTTCATCGATAAGAAGGGGATTAAGGATGGGAAGAAGTGAATCCCAGAAATACTGATATCTACCAGCGTTGTAAAGACCAGCAAGAAGTCTTTCACCTGTGCCACCAAGGTTACCGTTCTGGATAATCTGGTCAACAGTTGTAAGAGATGTTGAGATCATAGCAGGCTGAGTATTTCTTGCAACGATGATGTTAAGAACATTATTTACAATGTATACTACAAACTGCGGAATAGTCTTGTTAAGAAGGCTGTAATCAGCTTTGTAAAGGATGCTGAGGAAGTTTTCAAGGTCAAGGTTGAGGAGGCTGTTGAGGATCTTGTTCATAAGAAGATCGTAAGAACCTGTTGCGCCACCACCAAGAATCTTGTGAAGAGGAAGAACTGCGAATACAGTTTTGTCAATCTTTGTCCAGGGGCTGTCTGAATCTGAAACGCCACAACCCTTGAAGAAACCACCGAAGTTGTTATCCTGAAGAGCCCAGTTAACAACAACGTTAAGGAACTGATCTACACCTGAACCGTACTGAATTTCGATGGGAAGCGCACCGTTAAGGTAGTAAGCACCGATATCAGCGAGCATATAGAGAGCATAGTCTGTGCCCCATTCTGCATAGCCGTATTCAACTTCTTCCATATAGTTGATGGGAAGGAAGTCTGCTGCGATTGAGTAAACAACGTAGCAAGCTACCTGACCAAGATTGTCAAGAGGAAGGGGTTCGCCGTATGTATCTTCCCAGAGAACGTAAGGCATTTCTGAACGGATGAACTGTTTTGCAACGTAAGCTACTTTACCCTGAAGGTCAAGGTCTTCAAATTCGTCCTGTTCGATGAAATCTGATGTTGCGGGAAGAATAAGTGTGCCGAGTTCTTTATAAACGATTTCAAGAGCTTTATCAAGGTTCTGCTCAAGTTTGTCGTTACCACCGTCTACCCAGAATTTTTCACCTGTCCAAACCTGTTCAAATACTACATAGAGGAAGTGGTTAAGTTCAGCAACGATACCATTTTTGCTATCGTACTGACCCCATACATAGTTGTCGAGGTTAAGGTTAGAAATGTTGATATAATCCCATGCGGGGTGGGGATTTTCTGCCTTCATTTCATCAAGAAGAGTTCCGAGATCATTCTTGATAAAGGGAATAACGATATCTTTTGTTGCAGCATTAGCAGCGTTTTCGATAATACCCCAGATTGTCTGAGTGTTGATGTTTGTTTTGCCTGCCATTGAGGGAAGGAAGCCTTCTTCAATGTCACCATCAGCTGCTGTACCGCCGAGAAGGATTACATCTACTGCATGCTGAAGGATCTGGTCAGCATTCCAGTTGGTACGTCCATTGTCAGGATCATAAGATTCATCAACCATCGCCTCATAGAGCATATCTATAACCATTTCATAAACATTGAAATCAAGGTCAACGAATGAACCAATGATACCAAGGTCAAGGTCACCTCTGAGGAGATTACCTACGATGCCTCTGTTCTCGTTGAGGAAATAGAGAAGTTCATAAAGGATGTTGAGGTCAGTTTTACCACCTGAAGTTCTTCTTGTTGAGGGAAGAGCATCAAAGTCGAGGTCAGCAACGTCACCACCAACAATACCTTTAAGACCTTTAATACTGTCGAGTGTGTTCAACGCATTATCAACACTTGTGATGTCGATCTTAAGAACAACTGCGTCGATATAGAGGTCATCTCTCATATCGTAGAGCATTGCATCTACATAGTCGAGAAGCTGAGAACCTCTCTGTGCTGTTGAAAGCACGGGGCTTTCATGTAAATCGTATGATGCGGGATTCGCATAGCTTGTGTATGCAGCACTTGCGCCGATGCTGACTGTTGAGAAAGCAAGGAGCATTACAAGAAGCATGCACAACATTTTTTTGGCTTGTTTCATTTTGAAAACACCTCCGTAAAAATTACCCGTCATTACGTTCAGACGGGCTAAACGTGTGACTTATACTGCAAAGTTTGTAACAATACTTTAGAGCCCAAAAAGGGCAGAACTTACTAAAAGCAGATGTCCACACTACTTCGCAGTATCATCTTACCATAGGTTTACAAAAAAGTAAAGAGTAAATTTATAAAAAATTATTAATTTTGTCAGTTTTCATTAAAAGTAGCAGACGAATATATGCAAATCATCAAAAAATTGCAGTGCTACATTAAAAAAGAAAATACCGCACCGGTTTTGCCGATGCGGTATGAATTTTATTCTATGCTTACTGCTTTTAAATTAAGCAAAGAGATTTTCAAAGAAGTTTTTGATAACTGCAAAGATGTAGTTGAAGAAGTCAACAAAATCACTTACAATTTCAGTTGTTGCATCTGCACCGGCACCCTGGTCAGCACCAATGTTGATTGATGAACCGATTTCGTTACCGTAGAAGTCTGTTGTACCCATATCGTCTTCAACCTTAACACCTGCGCCAAGGCAAGCAGACTGAGTTGAAAGTCTGTAGTTATCGATAGGATCCTGACCTTCTGTCATACCATCAAATGCGTTAGCAAATTTGGGGTTCTTTTTGATTGAGTTTTTATCGCCTTTACTTGTCCAGTAGTAGCAGTTAGCTTCACCGTCAGCAACTTTAACTTTTTCGCCAATAAGCATTGCGAAAATGTTGTTTTTAGCTGTTGCGATTTCAAGTGCGCTTGCGTTTACGAATGTGTTGTTGTAAACAAGAACGCCTTCGCCGATTGCGCCTGTGCCGTCGCCATCAGAAACGTTGAAACGAACTTTACCTGTTGACTCTGCAAAGTTTACGAATGATACGTTGTATGTTGAGAACATTTTTTCTACAACTGCATCTTTTGATTTTACAACTTTAACAACTGCAACTGCTGTGCCGTCATAGTTCTGAGCTTTTGTAAGTGTACCAACGTTTGTTGCTTTACCGCCTGATACAAGAACATCGTCTGCACCGTTGAGGATAACAGCTGCTTCGTTGATGTTTGTGAAGTTAGAGTTGAGAATTGAAACACCTGATGTTGCAACGGGAGCTACAGGTTCTTCTGCTTCTTCACCTTCTGCAGCGGGTTCTTCAACTTCAAGTTTTGTGCTGTCTACTACAACACCTGCACGACAGTTTTCAAATACACAACCGTCAACTGTGATGTCTGTGTTACCTTCGCCAATAAGAAGAGCTGAACCTTTTGCAAGGATGTTAGCTGTTTCCATTTCGGGGAATGTTTCTGTACCATCTTCTGCTACTGAAGGAAGTTCATAGTCTGTGTAGCCTACTTCTTTGAACTCAACGTTTTTGAATGTAACGTTTGCGCTGTTTTCAACTTTAACACCGCTATAGATAGATTTGTTTACACCAAGACCTTCAATTGTTACATATTCGCAATCTTTGATAAGAATTGCGGGTGCTTCTTTTGCAAGGTCTACGCTTGAGAATACAGGTTTTGCTGAGTTTGCGTCTTTTAATTTGAAGATAAATGGTGTTTCTGCTGTACCGATAAGACCTTCAATTTCAATTGCTGTTGTTGAACCACCTGCTACGATGATTTCAATTGCTGAATATTTGCCTGATGTAACGTCTTTGTTGATAGCAGGAATAACCTGTCTGCCGCCACGGCCTTCAAGGTCGAAACATGTGAAAGCAAGTGCATTTGCTTCGTTTTTACCTTTTGAACCGCCGAGTGCTGTCTGTGTGCCTCTTGTACCACCAACCCAGTATGTGCATACGGGCAGTGTTTCTTCTTCTGTTGTTTCGCCTTCAGCGAATGCCATTACGCTGAACATTGAAGCAACCATCAAAATTGCCAATAAAATTGATAATACTTTTTTCATTTGGATTTTTCCTCCTTTTAAATTTGTCAGTTAATCTTCATACTGAATTAACTGTAACGCACTTTGTATCGTATCATAAATTCCGGCTGATGTCAAGGAAAAAATAGCACTTCCATAAGCAGCCTCTTCCTTATGCTTCGGTATTTTCAAAGTCATACCGAAAGTTTGTGAAACGATACGTCTGAGTGTTGCGTTTTTTCTGATTCCGTTGCCTGATGCTATTAATTGACAAGGTCTTTCTTCACAGACGGAGATGCCTTTCTCATACATTGAGTGAAGTTCATCTGCCATTCCGTGCATAACTCCGTAAACCAGGTGTCCCGGTGTGAAATTATCGATTCCCAGAGAAGTAATGCTTGCTCTCTCATCAGGGTTATCTCTTGTTCCGCAGAAAAGTGTTGAAAATTCAATGGGATTATCAACTTCATCATTTTCTGCAAGGAACTTGTCGATTCCTTTGTATGCAGAACCGCACTTCTCACCTGTTACCAATTCAGCAGTTTTACGGAAAAATTCTTCAAGCAAAGCGAAAGCTCTGCCACCGCAAAGAGATGATCCGACCATAAGACGTTTTTCCTCAACACAAGGTCTTATTTCAAGACCTTCTGCCGAAACATCTGATTTTGTTGCAAAAGAAATCTGGCTTCCTGTTCCGACATTTACCAGCAGACAACTTTCAACATCGCAAACAGAACCGAGAAAGCTTGCCTGGTTATCACCGATTGCAACGCTTACGGGGATTTTTCCGTCCTTTTTGCCGAGAATCATATTGTCTGATGTAACTGCCGGAAACATTGATTTACTGAGTCCTGCTTTTTCAATTGCTTCTTCATCAAACTTTGCATTTTTTATGTCAAACAAGCCATAGCTTGCAGCATCTGATGTGTGCATTACAGGTTTTTTAAGACCTGCAAGTTTCATTGCAGCATAATCGTGAATTGTGCAGATTGTAACAGCATTGGCAGGCACCATATTGTTTTCATTATGATAAAAATATGTAGCTGCACCAAAACCTGATGCCATTTTATAACCTGTAAGCTCAGTAAGATACTGGGCATAGGTTTTACCGTCTTTATATATTTCGTTTGCAGAACCGTCCTGCCAGATATAAAGACCGCTGACTGCATCACCGTTTTCGTTAAGATACACAAGACCGTGCATCTGCCCTGTTACGCCGATTGAAACTATATCGTCAAATTCAGAACACAAACTGTCAACAGTTTCTAAAGCTTTCTGCAAAATCTGTTCAGGGTTCTGAATTTTTTCAAAAGGTTTTACATTTTCAACAAATGTATCATTGGGAAGAGTCACACTTCTGATTACTTCCCCTGTCTTTGCATCAATTACAATTGCACAGACAGTAGTTGTTCCTATATCAAGACCTATGGTTTTCATACATTATAACCTCGTTGACTCAAGGTCAAGACGTTTGATAATATCCTGCTGAATTGCAGGTGACAAATCAAGGAAGTTTACGAATGTTCCGTGGATACGCATAATGTAAACTCCGCTTGGTGCATATTTCTGGGGGTCAGCAAGAACTTTTCTCAAAGTTTCGGGAGTTGTTACATTCACATATAAATAGAAAGGAGCAATATCTTCGTTAAGATCGTTGAAGAAAAGAGGAGCAATTACTCTTTCACCGAATTCCGCGCCCTTATCTTCATATTCTTTGCCTGAGAAGAATTTAGGATCAACACCGAAGTGAGAAGCATAACCGCCACAGAATTTTTCAAAGGGAAGTTTGAAAGTTGACAACATTCTGAAACCGAGACCTGAGCCTGCTTCACCATAAAGCGGGTCAACACCGTAGCCTAACTGCTCACGTGCTTTTCTTCCGTCAGGAGTTGCACCAACCCAATAACCGTAAGTAAGGTGTGTTGAGGGACTTGACCAGTCAGGACGGAAAGGATTGCCGAGATAGTTTTTCTTTGAAGAAATCATATCAGAAATCTTTGATGCGATTTCTGCAGCCTCTCTGTCAACTACAACATTGTTGTTACCGAACTTGGGACAGGAAGAAAGATATTCTCTTAATTCTTCTTCACCTTCAAAATTATTTCTCAATGCATTGAGAAGTCTTTCTGCATCATCAGGATAATCTTTAAGGAAACAATCAATTGCAACGAAAGAGTCTGCAATGATTGAAAGTCCGTGGATAAGACATCCGCTTCCGTTATATTTTGTTCCCTGCTCTTTTGTATCACGCATATCGATGCCTGTTTCAACACCACCCATAAATACACTGAGGAAAGGAACGGGAAGTTCTGCAATTGCAATTGATGCACCATTTGCTGCATCACACATTTTATCTGCAAAATAATCTGCATTTTTATAAAATTCTTCTCTGATATTCTGGAGAAGTTTTTTAGCATCTGTTTCAGTTGTAACAGTATCAATTTTCTTACCTGTAATTGTTGAACAACCATTATTCAAAACAAGTTCAAGTATTTTCGGTAAATTAAACCATGAGTTTGTAGTGTTGCCGTTATCTTTACCCATAATAAGTGGTTCCTGACAACCTGCAACAGAATAATCTTCAAGATCTTCTGCATCTTTGCCTGCATTTTTAAGAACTGCAAAAAGTGCATCATCATTGAAAAGAGATGGAGTGAGCACACCGGGAGTGAAGAAGAATTTACCCATTTCACGATACATTTCTTTTGGTGTGTTTTTATGTAATTTTGCTGAAAGAATCGGCTGAGGAAGATTCATATCGTAATATGCATCCATCAAAGCAAAAGATGTTTCGTTTGTAAGATCAGAACCATCATTTGATTTGCCACCTACAAGAACACTTTGTGAAATCGCCCAGCTTCTGTCTGCAACATTGAAGAATACAAGAAAATGCTTAAGAAGAGATGCTGTTGTTTCTCTGTCTTCGCCACTCATCTGTCTGTAAGGTTCAAAAATCCTGTCAGCGTTACCAACTGAGAAAGCAAAGGGATTGGGAGCTTGTTCAAGACACATTACCTGCCACAAAAGCATAAATGACTGAATTGCTTCGTATAAACTTTCTGCTCCTTTTGCCGGAACTTTTCTGAGTGTTTTGGCAAGAAGTTCAAGCTGAGCTTTTCTCTCATCATCAGCTTCTGCTATTTTGCTTTCTGCAATTTCTGCATATCTTTCCGCAAGACGTTTTGTACTTTCAAGTGTAATGATAAATGACTGATAATTTGTTTTCTTTTTCTCGTTTGTTTCAGTTGAAAGTTTCTCATTAATATCAGCAATTATTTTATCAAGACCATATTTAAGAACAGGTCTGAAATCCGGAATAAGGTGACCTGTTACCTGCTCAATAAAGAATGCCACTTCCCCTGTGTAATCTTCATATTTATCATACATTTCCATAAGAGTTCTTACATAGTCTGTTTTCTTTGTAAATTCTCTTACTGCGTCGATTCTCTCTTTAGGGAATTCGTCGTTAGGTTCAATATCGTTATAAACTGCAGTAGGATCGCAATAACCTGAAAAAGTTTCAACACGGAAAGCAGGATTGATAAGAGCATAACTTCTTGCAAAAGCATCACGCTGTGTGCCTGCAAAAACTGCATTATCGCTGATCGAAAGAGGAAGTCTTTCTATAATTGCTTCCAATTCTTTTGCAGCTCTCATTTCTTTATCAAGAGATGCAAATTCTTCGCTGTGAAGATATGCAGTTTCCCTTGCAATAAGCCATCCGTCAAGGCGCATAAGGCTTCTTTCTTCTTTAAAAAGAGCTTTTGCTTTTTCTGTGATTTCATTCTGTTTGTAAATTTCTTTTACTTTCATCTGAATCTCTCCAATTTATGTTTTTATTATGGAAATTCCGTTCTGTTTAAGAACGCTGACAAAATTTTCATATTCTTCGTCTGTTACATGAGCATCAGACATTTTATATTCCATTGAACATTGAAGCCATTTATCTTTACCGTATTCGTGATATCTTAAAACTTCAACATCAATTTTCTCATTGTCAAAAGATTTAATGAGTTCTGCAAATTTTTCAGCATCTTCCTCTGAAGAATTAAATCCGCCTACAAGAGGAATGTGTATGAGAAGCTGGTTTCTCTTCTTGCAGATTTCTTTTATGTTACTCAGCGTTGTTTCGTTTGATGTGCCGATTACTGCTTTGTGTTTTTCATTATCATAATGTTTTATATCAACTATCATATAATCGATTAAATCAGACAATTCGCAAAAACGAGGATGTGAAGCATTTGTTTCAATCGCTGTATTTATGCCTGTCTCTTTACATTTCAAAAGCAATTCTTTCAACGCATCAAACTGAACAGTAGGCTCACCACCTGTGAAAGTTACACCGCCACCTGAAAACATCAGCATTTTTCCTGACAATATTTCTTCAAAAACATCCTCAACTTCATGCTCTGTGCAGGAAAGCGTTTCTTTGCCATCCTTTATCATTTTTGTTCCGTTCACAGCAATGCTTTCCGGGTTGGAACACCAGGGACAGAAAAAATTGCACCCTTGCAGATGATAAACAAGTCTATTGCCGGGTCCGTCCTGAGAAAAATTGAAACCTTTATGTAAAACTTTAATTTTCATTAAACTTCACCATACTAACCTATTATAACTGAATTATATCACAAGTTATTATTGTTGTCTATAAATAAGTTTTAAAAATAATTTATTTTCATATAACTATATGTTGATTTTGACTATAAAACTATGTTATTATGTATTAGTATAAGATTAATCTGATCGGAGTTGATATATATGAAATATGCTGTTATTCTCTATGACGGAATGGCTGACCTTCCCGTTGAAGAATTAGGCAACAAAACACCTATGCAGGTTGCAAACAAACCCGTTTTTGATTCTCTTGCAAAAAAAGGTGAAATCGGCCTTGTAAGAACAGTTGCAGAAGGATTGAAACCCGGCAGCGACGTTGCAAACTTAAGCGTTATGGGATATGACCCTAAAAAATATTACACAGGACGTTCACCTCTTGAAGCTGTAAGCATCGGCGTTCAGATGCTTGATGATGATATTGCTTTAAGATGCAACCTTGTTTCTTTATCAGATGAAGAAAATTATGAAGACAAAACTATGGTTGATTATTCGGGCGGTGATATCTCCACTCCCGAAGCTGCTGAAATAATCAAATCTGTTGAGGAACATTTCGGAAATGATATTTTCAGATTCTATGCCGGTGTTCAGTACCGTCATTGTCTTATCTGGCATAAAGGTACAACAGATTTAGGTTCAATGACACCTCCCCACGATATTTCAGGTCAGGTTGTGGGCGAATATCTTTCAACAAGCGAAAATGCAAAAGACCTTGTTAAGATGATGAAAGACAGCTACGATTTCCTTATGAAACATCCTGTAAATATCAGAAGAATGGCAGAAGGAAAACTTCCCGCAAACTCAATCTGGCTCTGGGGCGAAGGAAAGAAACCTATTCTCCCCTCTTTTGAAGAAACTTTCGGTCTTAAAGGCAGTGTTATTTCTGCTGTTGACCTGCTCAAAGGTATCGGCCAGTGTGCAAAAATGAAAACACCTGATGTTGAAGGTTCAACCGGTTATATGGACACAAACTTTGAAGGCAAGGCAAAGCAGGCTGTTGAAGACCTGAATTCAGGTTGTGATTTTGTTTATGTTCACTTTGAAGCTCCTGATGAATGCGGTCACAGAAGAGAGGCAAAAAATAAAGTCCGTTCAATCGAGCTTATTGATGAAAAAGTTCTGCCAATAATAATTGAAGGTCTTGAAAAATTTGATGACTATAAAATCCTGATTCTTCCTGACCATCCCACACCAATCAAAACAGCAACGCATTCATCTGACCCTGTTCCCTATATGATTTATCATAAGAAGGATGAAAAAGAAAATACCTTCGATTCAATTAACGAAGAAACTGCAAAATTATCAGGAAATTTCATCGACTTCGGACCTGATGTGATGAAAAAGTTTCTTGCTGAATAAAATATTTAAGAAAGAAGAATGTAAAATGAAAATAAACACAAAATGTCTGCACGCAGGATACACTCCAAAAAACGGTGAACCGCGTGTTCTCCCCATTACACAGAGCACAACTTTCAAATATGAAAGCAGTGTGGAGATGGGCAAACTTTTCGACCTTGAAGCAGAAGGATATTTCTACACAAGACTTCAGAACCCTACAAACGATGCAGTTGCTGCAAAAATTGCTGCTCTTGAAGGCGGTGTTGCTGCAGTTCTTACATCATCAGGTCAGGCAGCATCTTTCTATTCAGTTTTTAACATCTGCTCTGCAGGCGACCACGTTGTTGCTTCTGCTGCAATCTATGGCGGAACATTCAACCTTTTCTCTGTAACAATGAAAAAGCTGGGAATCGACTTCACTTTTGTAAATCCCGATTCAACAGAAGAAGAACTGAATGCCGCATTCAAAGAAAACACAAAAGTTGTTTTTGCTGAAACACTTTCTAACCCCTCACTTAACGTGTTGGATATTGAACTTTTTGCAAAAGTTGCTCACGCTCACGGTGTACCCCTTATTGTTGACAACACATTCCCCACACCCATCAACTGCCGTCCCTTTGAATTCGGTGCAGATATTGTAACTCACTCAACAACAAAATATATGGATGGTCATGCAACACAGGTTGGTGGTGTTATTGTTGACAGCGGTAACTTTGACTGGACTGCATCTGATAAATATCCCGGACTTACAACTCCCGACGAATCTTACCACGGAGTTATTTACACAGAACGTTTCGGCAAAGGTGCTTATATAACAAAATGTGTAACTCAGCTTATGAGAGATTTAGGTTCAATCCCCTCTCCCCACAATGCATTCCTTCTTAACATCGGCCTTGAAACACTTTTTCTTCGTGTGCCCAGACATTGCGAAAATGCACTTAAAGTTGCAAAATTCCTTGAAAGCCACGAAAACGTTACATGGGTTAATTATCCCGGACTTGAAGGAAATAAGTATTATGACCTTGCACAGAAATATATGCCCGAAGGCACAAGCGGTGTTGTTTCTTTTGGTGTTAAGGGCGGACGTGAAGCTGCAACCAGATTTATGGACGCACTCAAACTTGCAACTATTGCAACACACGTTGCAGACTGCAGAACCTGTGTTCTTCATCCTGCAAGCACAACTCACAGACAGCTTTCTGCAACACAGCTTGAAGAAGCAGGTGTAGGTGAAGATTTAATCAGATTTTCTGTTGGTATTGAAGATGCAGAAGATATAATTGCTGATATCAAGCAGGCTCTTGAAGCATAATTATTAAAATATATTTTATGTATAAAAAATATTGACAATTCTTTTTTTGGATGTATAATTAAGTAAAGAGGTATACTATTTATACCAATTAAAAATATGGAGGATTTATGTTATGAAAAAAGCTTTAAAAATTATTGCCATTATCGTTGCTATCGCAGGTGTTGCTGCTGCAGCATATTATTTCATTTCAAAATATCTTAAGAAAAAAGAAGCAGCTGCTTGCGAAGAATGTGAAGACATCTGCTGTTTCGACGATGACGATTTCTGCGATGATGTAGAAATCGACGAAGATATCGCTGAATAATCTGAGCGAAGAATCTTATCATTATAATAAAAAATCTGAAAGTTCCCTTGTTTAAAGGGAACTTTTGTTTTTGGCAAACAACAAACTATAACACCGCCGGGATTCTTCGAGTTGCTCGAGAATGACACGGCGGTGTGTTTTTTATTTATCAAGTTCTTCAATATATCTTTCCAATGCATCGTCCTGTGATGGCAGGAGTGAAAAGCCGTTATCTGTAAGACTTTTTTTGGAAAGTCTTGAATTCAGCGGTCTTTTTGCTCTCACCGGATATTCTGCAGTTGAAATATGTTTTATTTTTGTGTTGAGCTTTGATTTTTCCATAATTTTTTCTGCAAAATCAGCCCAACTCATAAAACCTTCATTTGTGGCATGGTAAACACCATACTTTTCGCTCTGTATCATCTGGCACAATAAAACAGCCAGGTCACGTGTGTATGTAGGGGAACCAATCTGGTCAGCAACAACGCTCAGTTCATCTCTTGTTTCTGCCAGACGTCTCATGGTTTTCACAAAGTTATTACCATTGATGCCATAAACCCAGGAAGTTCTTACAACGAAAGATTCCGAACAAAGGGAAAGAACCTTTTCTTCACCTTCAAGCTTTGTTTTTCCGTAAACATTCTGAGGATTCTTTTCATCCGTTACTTCGTAAGGATTGCTTCCGTCACCGCCGAAAACATAGTCTGTGCTGACATAAATCATTTTAGCACCTGTTTTTTTACAGGCAAACGCAATGTTTTCGCTTCCGTCAACATTTACTTTTCTGCAGACTTCCGCATCGTCTTCAGCTTTATCAACTGCGGTATATGCTGCGCAGTGTATCACACCGTCAGGATTATATTTTTCAATAAAAGTCAATGTATTGTTTTTATCTGTTATATCAAAATCGTCTTTATCGCATCCTAAACATTCAACAGAAAGCTTTTCCAATTCCTCAACAACATCATGTCCCAATTGACCGTTTACACCTGTTACAAGAATTCTCATTTCAAACATTCGGCCCTTTCTTCGGACTTGTTATAAAAAAATCTTACATCGCTGTCCCTGAGTTTTGGTGCTTTTATATCTTTTTCGCTGAGGATGGGATTTTCTACACCCCAATCGATACCGAAAACCTCATCGCAGAAACAAACGCTTCTGTCATTTTCAGGGGAAAAATAATCATCAACCTTATAAGAAAATTCCACGTCATCAGTAAGTGTTACGAATCCGTGCAGAAATCCTTTGGGAACAAAAAGCTGCTTTTTGTTTTCTTCAGAAAGTTCAACTGAAATCCATTTAAGATAGCTTGGAGAACCTTCCCTGATATCAACAATCACATCCAGCACAGCGCCCTTGATGCAGGTAACTAATTTCGCCTGACATTTCGGGTCTGTCTGGCAATGCAGACCTCTGAGTGTTCCTTTTTTCTGAGAAAAAGAACGGTTATCCTGCACAAAATCTATATCAATGCCTGCCTGAACAAAAGCGTTTTTGTTGTAGCTTTCCATAAACCAGCCTCTGTGGTCACCAAACACTTTCGGCTCAATTATATAAGCATCCGCAAGAGCAGTTTCAATTATATTCATAAATAAATCCTTTCCATAACAAACCCAAATCCGCCTGAAACGGCGGATTTTTACTGTTATTTGTGGTTATCACTTTCGTCTTCTCTGCCCCAATGCGGTCTCTGACCGGGTTTGTCCGCATAAAGAATTTTGCCTTCTGCAACTCTCATAAGATGCTGACCATAAGAAGATTTTCCGTATTTTTTAGCTGATTCAATAAGTTTCGGCTTTGTTATCCAATGCATATTATATGCGATTTCTTCAGGAGCAGAAATTTTTATACCCTGAAGTGTTTCGATTGTTTTTATAAAGTTACCTGCATCGATAAGGGAATCAACAGTACCTGTATCAAGCCATGCAAAACCTCTGCCCATAGTTTTGACTTCAAGTGTTCCTGCTTCAAGGTACATTCTGTTGATATCAGTTATTTCATATTCGCCTCTGGCACTCTTCTCAAGTCCTTTTGCATATTCAACAACTTTATTGTCATAGAAATAAAGACCTGTTACAGCATAGTTTGACTTAGGATTCTGCGGCTTTTCTTCAATAGATACTGCATGACCTTTTTTATCAAATTCAACAACACCGAAAGCTCTCGGGTCTTCAACATAATAACCGAAAATTGTTGCACCTTCTTCACGCTTTGCAGCCTGACGCAGAATATGACCAAGACCGCTTCCGTAGAAGATGTTGTCACCAAGTACCATGGCAACATTATCTTTGCCGATAAATTTTTCGCCGATTACAAATGCCTGTGCAAGACCTTCGGGTTTTTCCTGAACAGCATAAGAAAGACGTAAACCGAACTGCTTTCCGTCACCTAACAGATGTTCAAATTTAGGTGTGTCTTCTTTTGTTGAAATAATAAGAATTTCTCTGATTCCCGCCAACATAAGAACTGAAAGCGGATAATATATCATCGGCTTATCATAAACCGGTAAAAGCTGTTTACTTGTAACCATTGTCAACGGATACAATCTCGTTCCCGAGCCACCAGCAAGAATAATACCTTTCATTGCGCACGCTCCTTTTCCGACCTGCTTTTTTCACAAGCATATATATTATAGAACTTTTTTTTGATTTCGTCAAATTTTTCTTTATTTTTTATTATAGAATTTTATTCCTATAACAAACTTAAAAATCCATATAAGTAAATCAAAGGTTTATTCAAATATCCTTGTGAAAAACCACCTTATTGCAAAAAAGCTTCTGGCAAAGAAAGCTTTGAATGCTGTGGCAAAAGATGAATCTGTTTCATTGGCTTTCATATCAGCCTTATAAGTTTCAAAAGCTGAATCCGTTTCAGTTACAATATAAACACCTACAACATCTGAACAGAAACTTTCATTTGTTGCTTCCTGATAAACACTTATGGTGTATTCTTCACCGGGCAATAATTTTTTGAACACACCGTCAGAAGCATAACCTGTTTCGTCCATCCAATAACAAAGATTTTCGTCATAAACGAATTTTATCTTTGTCTTTTTAATATATTCTATTGATACCCTGTCACCGATATCAGGTCTTTCGGGAATTTCCCATTTTACAACATCCGAAGCAAAGCCTTCATCGGTGGCTTTCCTGTAAAGATACATTGTTTCCCCCGGAAAAGCAGGAATATAATCATCCTCTGTTGACCAGTTTTCGATAAACTCTTCTTCTTGTGAAAATTTGTAGAAAACCTGTCCTTCGTATATTTCTGTTGAGCACTCATAAATATAATCGATTTCAGGTTTTTTAAGCTCATATCTTCTTGGCAGATTGACTAATATTTCATATCCGCCGATTTTTACATTAAAGCTCATCATAGAACCCTGATCAAGCCATCCTGTAACACTCTGACCTGAAGTCACACTCTGATTATATTTTGTTTTCACGCTGACTTTTTTGTCATTGAAAAGCATTGTTTCTTCCTGGAAATTATATTTTATAGGATTGATATATGCTGAATAAACATATTCCTGGGTTTTGTAGCCATCTGCCTCAACAACAATCTTTATAGTGTTCCTTTTATATTCTTCAAGATCAACAGAAAAAGATTCCCCTTTTCTGACTTTCGTTGAATTTATCGTAATATCGCCCTGAGCAAACGGAATAATTTCAATAAAGTCATACCGGTTATCAACAATTACAGTTTTTGTTCCGTCTGCAACCCATTTTTTATCGTCTGTTTTAAACATCAGACCACTCAGAGAAGCTGATGCCTGCTTGTATTTTTTAGAATAAATTTTACCGAATTCGCCGTCGCGTTTCGCCACAGCCTTGACAGTCATTCCATCTTTCAGAACAATAGGGTCAGTATAAAGTTTTCCGTTTTCTTTGGGATTACTGCCATCTGTTGTGTAATAAATCTCATCTGCACTTAAGCAAGAAAGTTCCAGATCTTCAAGGAAAGGAACTTCGCCTGCTTCAATTGAGAACTTTACATATTTATCTGTGTTTGTGAACGCTTTGATTGCAAAGTTGCCCAAGCGCATATATGCAAGGCCATCAAAACCTCTTATTATTTTCTGATGAATATCTTCCCACTTTTTACCATTGGAACTTACGAAACTTTCTCCCGGATTACTTACATCCTGGTCGCTCTGTATCCTGTAATCCATATAAATACCCTCAACCTGTGCGGTCAGAGTCTGTGTAGGATTTTCAAGATATATAACAACACTGAACTTTTCGCCTGCATTAAGTGCAACACTGTTTTTCAATGTTTCTGTATAATAGCCCGGTAATTCTTTGATTCCGCTGAGCTTGGCTTTCAGAACGCCTGAAGTAGGATTCTTTTCATCAGTAAGACCTGTATAGATTTTAACAGTATATGCTGTTGAAACATCTGTTGTGTAGAAAGAAACAGCCTCAAGATTTTCCTGTGCATCGCTTTCAAACACATTCGCCATATATATTTCTGTTGAATTATCAAAACCTACAGGTGTATACTGAACGCTTTCATCATGTGAATGCATTTTTCCGTAGTTATCGCTGCTTTCATAAAAATACAGTCCCACATAATCTATGGTAACATCCTCATAAGACAACCAGAAAAATCCGTTATCTCCCCAGAATTCTCCCCAGCTGTTCTGCACGAGCCATGCTCCGTCTGATTCCAGATATTGAGAATTATAGAAATTTTCTTTTGAAAAATTATCATCCCAGCCTACAATTGTTACTGCATGGTTTGTATAACTGCCGAAAGGATTATACCATGCATTTGTTTCCGGATTATAGCGTGAATCCTCATCAATCACAAGATATGCAATATCTACTGCCTGCTTGTATTTATACATCTGGCTTTTAACCTGATTGACAAGTGTTTCTCTTACATCATGTGTACCGTTTTCTTCATAATCAGGGAAAGAAATTACATTCTGCAGATGTGCAACAGAAGCATCACGATACTCTGATGGTATTGCATTGTTTGAATAAGGGAAATCTTCTTCCGGTGCAGGACCAAACCAGTTTGCAAGTGTACCTGTTGCCGTGAAATCAAAACCGCCATTGTCAAATTCGTCGTAATCGCCAAAAATATATTCAAAAGCTTTTCTCTGGTCTTCAGTAGAATATGTAAACCATGATAAATGAGATTCTGACAAATTTACATTTGCAACATGCTTCATCAGATTGGTTTCGCTTGCTGTCAATGCAGAAAAAGCCCAGCAAGTGCCGTAAGCTCCCTGGTTGCCCACATTGGTAACAACACCTTCATCCTGAAGGGAAAATGTCTTGGGCAGTTTGGGTGCTTTGTTGCTGTCCGGTTTATTGCTGAGCTGTGATTTATAAATGCCGGAAACTCTGCCGCCACTTCTTACAATATCAAGCTGTTCCTGTGTCAGGTCTGCAAAAGTCAGTTCATTTGTCTGATCTGATGCCAAAACCCCGATTTCTCCCACAGATAACGCGCCAACCACCATAACAGATGCAAGAATAAAAGATAATAACCTTTTCTTCATGGAATATCACCATCCTTTTCGGAACTTTCTTCCGGATTGATTTATTTTAAATATTCGTCCATCATCATAGCTGATTGTCTTACTATTTCTTTACAGGGGCGGGTCTTTTTGTATTTTTCGGTTCTTTCTTCCGGAATATGACTTTCGGAAGGGCCATCCATATCAAGCAATTCTCTGCATATAAAGGAGCCACCGTTTCTCTTTTCAAATTCTTCTTTTAAAAATCTTACTTCCTTATATGCATCTTTTTTTGATTCAGATGCATTTTCAAGGTCGCTTTTGTTTGCAAGCCCTGCCAGCATTGTGCATGCACTGAAAGCTCCGCACACTTCTCTCATACGACCGAAGCCCCCACCAAATCCTAAAGAAATTCTCATTGCTGTTTCATCATCAAATCCGAACTTATCTGCAAACGCACAAAAAACTGCCTGAGAGCAATTATACCCCGCTTCAAATAATTCTACTGCTTTATTTACTCTGCTCATTATTGCTGCGCCACCTTCTCTATTACAGCTTTTTCTCTGAGCTGTAAAATATATTCTTCATATTTTTCTGTTTCAAGTTTACTCTTTGCTATGCTTTCATAATCTTGCTCAGAAACATCCGCATCTTCTTTATATTGAGAAAACAGTTCCTTGGTTTTTTCCTTTATCTCCTCTTCGGTAGGAGCTAATTTGCCCTCAGCATAAATGTTCTGAAGTTCCATTATGCCGTTCTGAAGATAGTACATATAAAACTGGGACATCTGGATTGATTTTATCCCGACAATTCCTTCTTTGTTTTTGTTTTCTGCATTGAATTGTTCTGCTTTCTGACGGAGTCCTTCAAAAGAAATGTCATCATAAATTCCTTCTTCTTTCATCAGAACAAGCTGAATTTTTGCCATTATACTTTCTTCAAGGGCAAGTTCATCAAGTGTTTCTTCAGGTGTCTTTCCGTCAAACTCAGTCTGCCAGAAATCTTCCGTATACTCCACACTGTATTTTTCTATATAGTCATTAAGAACTTCTGCCTTTAACTTTCCTCTGAAGTAATCTGTTTCTTCCTGTGTAATTATTTCTCCGTTGACAGTAACGACTTCTGCTTTCTCTTCAGAAGTACAGGCAGATAAGGAAAGAACAATTGTTGCAATCAGAATAAAACTCAGTATTTTCTTCAATTCAAATCACTTCTTTCCATATTTCTCTTTTTTCTTATTATACATAAAGAGACTGTAAAAATCAATATATTTAAGTTGACAATATTATTCGATAAGTATATAATTATTACATTAAAAAATGAAAGGATGTACTGTTCTATGAAAAAATTCTTATCAATCTTCATGGCGCTTGTACTCTGCCTCAGCGTTGTTGGTATTTCCGCTTCTGCTGCAGATGTAAGCGACAAAACTCTTAAATTCAAAGGTGACGGAGAATTCAAAATCATTCAGGTTTCTGACTTGCAGGACACATCTTTTGCAACAAGAGCAACATATGACTATCTTGAAGCAATTATTAACGAAGAAGACCCTGACCTTATTGTTCTCACAGGTGACAATATCGCAGGCGGTACAGGCGATGCTCTTTTTGAATCTATTGCAAGATGGCAGGTAAAAAAAGGTATTGATAACACAATGTCTTTCTTCGAAGAAAAATTCAACATTCCCGTTGCTGTTGTTTTCGGCAACCACGATGCTGAAGCTCTCATCAGCAAAGAAGAACAGATGAAAATGTATCAATCTTACGGCTGCTGCGTAGCAGTTGACGAAGGTGATTCTCTCTATGGTTGCGGCACATATAACCTTCCCATCTATTCTTCTGACGGAGAAAAAATCGTTTATAATCTCTGGATGTTTGACTCAAATATGTATGACGATGTAAACGGCGGTTACGATTATGTTCACGAAGATCAGATTGAATGGTATGTGAACAAATCAAACGAACTCAAAGCACAGAATGGCGGAACACCCGTTCCTTCAATGGCTTTCCAGCACATTATCGTTAACGAAATTTATGATGCACTTGTTGAAGTTCCCGCAAACACACCTAACTCAATCCGGCGCGGTGACATATGGCTTGGTCTTCCCGAAGGTGTTCCCGGTGCATTAGGCGAAGCTCCCTGCCCCGGCACACAGGATTCACTCCAGTTTGAAAAAATGGCAGAACAGGGCGACGTTAAAGCAATGTTCTTCGGACACGACCACGTAAATACATTTGAAGTACCATATCAGGGTATTGACCTCGTTAACTCTCCCACATCAGGTTTCGGTTCATACGGCAATAAAGAAACACGTGGTGTAAGAATTATCACAATCAACGAAAACGATACTTCAACATACGAAACAAAACTTATCAACTACTACGAAAAATTTGCAACAGATAATTTCTCAGAATGTCGTTATTTTATGAGCGAAGGTAATTGGGATACATTTGACGGTCTCTGGAATATATTCCGTTACATCTTCATTGCTCCCGCAAATGGCGTATCAATTCTTGATACTTTATATGATATTTTCTGCATTATTGCATAAAATCTGATTTTTGTTTATTGTGTGTCGGTGCTTTTTTAAGCACCGACATTCTTAAGTCCGAAAACAGAGGTGTACATCAACTTGAAACGAGAAAACAGACACGCCTTAAAAAAAGGTGTAAAAAACGGTATACCAATTGCATTAGGTTACTTTGCTGTGGCTTTTGCCTTAGGCATCACTGCATCAAAAGCAGGACTTGCTCCCCTTCAGGCAACTCTGGCAAGTCTGACCAATAACGCATCTGCCGGTGAATATGCTGGATTCACTGTAATTCAGGAAAAATCAGGTTATCTGCAAATGGTTATAATGCAGATTGTGGCCAATGCACGATATCTGCTTATGAGCTTTGCCATGAGCCAGAAAATCCCTCAGAATATGAAATTGCACCACAGACTTCTTGTGGCTTTTGATTTAACAGATGAAATTTTCGGAATTTCCATTGCAGAGCCGGGAAAACTTAACCCTTATTTTTCATACGGTGCATTTCTGGTTGCAATTCCCGGATGGTCTTTAGGAACATTGCTTGGCAGTGTAATGGGCGATGTTTTGCCTACAAACATAGTAAGTGCATTAGGTGTAGGCTTGTTCGGAATGTTCATTGCAATAGTTGTTCCCGTTGCAAAGAAAAACAAAAAACTTCTTGGCATCGTTCTCGTTTCTATGGCAGCAAGTTTTGCTTTTTATAAAATTCCTTTGTTTGATGCAATCTCATCAGGTACAAAAACAATTATCCTTACTGTGGCAATTGCACTTGTTGCCGCAATTATTTTCCCTGTAAAGGAGGAAAATAAAGATGAAGGATAACGTTTATATTTACATAGGTTTAATGGCTTTGGTTACTTACCTTATGCGTGTTTTACCAATGACAATTTTCAGAAAAGAAATCAAGAACAAAACAATACGTTCGTTCCTTTATTACGTACCCTATGTCACCTTGACTGTTATGACTTTCCCCGCAATATTGGAAGCAACGGGAAGCATGTGGTCAGGTCTTGCCGCACTTTTAGTAGGCATTATTATAGCATGGAAAGGCGGAAGTCTTCTTCTTGTTTCCGTAATATCCTGTGCTGTTGTTTTTGTTATTGAAAAATTTATAATTTAAGCAAAAAATCCGAATGGTTTAAAACCATTCGGATTTTTATTTTACGGCTGTTCAAAAAGAGGTATGCTTTCGTTTTCGTGTTCCCAGAATATAAAGTTATTTCTTTCAACATAAACACATCTGAAATCATAAATTGCAGATGCACTGAAAGCAGGAACATAGAGAAGTCCTCTTCTGCCTCTGTAAACAGGTGCATCAAGCTTTACTTCTTCACCGTTATCAAGAACTGCAACGTCGCTACCTTCTGTGAATGTTGCTTTCTTTCCGTATATGCCGAGTGTCATTTTTCCTTCTTCTTTTGAAACATAAGCACCAACACTCTGGAAAACGACAGAAAGAGGAGCAAACCAGATTCCGTCTTTCTTTTCGGGGCAGGCATCAACACCGCCAAGACCTGCCAGCATTCCTTTATATACCATTCTGGGATGTCTTTCGAGGTAAACGGGAGGCATTGCGTAAGGAAGAATCATATCCTTCTCTTTATCAATAATTACTTCGTCTATAATGTCTGCTTCAATATTGCCGTCAAAGCCAAGGAATGATGTGATTTTCATTTTCTTTCCGTCAACCTCAAAGAGTGCAAAAGAAGGACGATCTTCAATTTCCTGAGGATAAAATGCTGCATGGAAAATACTCTGCTGAGAATTGCACCCGGGAGCTCCGCCACCTGCGTTTGAAAGCATATAGTGAATTGTTCCCTCTGATGGTTTTGAGAAAATTTCGTCATTCTTTATGGGGAAGCTTCTTGAGAAATTATGCTCGTGACCTGCAAGCATAATATCGCACATATCAATGCCCTCTCTCATCCAGGGGAAAGCATCAAAATTGTGACCTGCAGGGTTTGAATAATAAATGGGGAAATGATATGTACCTATTTTCCAAGTTTTATCAGTTGAAGATAAATCTTCTTTAATCCATTCACCCACTTCATCAGGGCCATTGATACCCATTACGCAGATATGCACATTACCGTAATCGAAAGAATAGTTTTCTGTTTTCCAGTTTTCGGGACCATTGTAGGGATAAGCCATTTTAAACTGAGTGTCAAAAAACTCTGCAGGCTCTGCATAATATCTGCCTTCGCCTTTTTCATAGTTTTTGAAACCTCTGTTGTCGTGGTTGCCCAGAGTCATCATCAGAGGTCTGTATTCCATGATACCTTCCATGCCTTTGAGCGCACCGTTCCACTGAACAACGTGCTGACCGCAGTCTGTGTTATCTCCGCCTGTTACAATGAATTTTGTTTCAGGGTGTCTTTTCAGAATTTCTTTGAGAAATGCATTTATCTTTGAATAGTCCTGACTGTAGAAATTACCCTGCTGTTGGTCAGAAATTGCAACAAAAGTGAATTTTTCAAGATTGTCTTCCTGAGTTGTGAAGAAATATTCTTCGCTTCTGTTATTCTCATCACCGCAATTATAAAAATATTTTGTTCCCGGTTTCAATCCGTCAACAATTGCTGTGTGGATGTGGCTTTCATCTCTGTCACTTTTAAAAACAAGTGTTTCTGCATCTTTTCTGAAAATTTTCTCTGTGTTTTCTTCGCGGTATTCCACATATCCTGCAGGAACAGTCATATCTGTTCTCCATGTAACTGCCATCTGAGTTCTTGCATCTCCGTTTATGGAAAGCATAATATGGTCAGGTTTTTCAGTTGCAAATCCCATAGGTTTTTCGTTATTCATCATTTTTCTCCTTCTTGTCAGTTTTTTGTTGTTTCTTCTTCAGTATCTGCCTTTTCAAAAATAAATTCTTTAAGCAAATCTGAAGTTTCCTCTTTGTTTATAACAATAACATAAGCACCATTTATTGTCTGGCTTGAATATTTTTTATCAAAAGGTACTCTTGATTGAACAATATCATATCTCATATATGAAAGCACTGCGCCTTGTGCCAGAAATGTTAATTCCAGAGGGCTCATATCTGTTTCAACATAAGAAAGAACATCTTTTCCTGTTGCAATCAGGTCAGGAATACTTGATTGTTTTGCAGATTCGATAATGGCAGAAATAACTTTACGCTGCCTCTTTGTTCTGTTGAAGTCGCTGTCAAGATATCTGATTCTTACATAAACCAGAGCTTCTTCACCATTCAATGTTACAGCTTCACCATAATCAATATTCTGTCTTGAAGTTCTGTTGATATATTCTGCTTCTTTTTTCTCAACTTCAACTGTTACTCCGCCTAAACTGTCAATTACTTCTTTAAAAGCGTTGAAATCAACAAGCACATAATTATCAATTTCTATTCCGAAATTATATTCAATTGTTTCCATAACAAGCTGGGGTCCGCCAAATGCACAGGCAGCATTCAGCTTGTTGTCGCCATAACCGGGAATTGTCACATAAGTATCCCGCATAAATGATGTCAGTTTAAGCTGACGGTTCTTTTTATCAATAGACAACATCATCATAGTGTCGCTTCTTGACGTTGTTCCGCCTTTTTTATCGTCAACACCGATAAGCAGAATGTTTTCAACACGTGAACTGCTTTCAAGATTCATTGAATCAGTATATCCTGAACCTGCACTTTCTGTTTTGTTATATTCCACATTGGCAAAAATTGAATACATATACCCTGTTATTCCTGTGTATCCTAAAACAAACACCAATAGAACCGCGATTATTGAAGTTACAAGGCAACCCTTTTTCTTCTTCGGCTTTTTATTTTCAGGCTGTTGCGCAGGTGGAGTCTGCACAGGTCTTCCCTGCCTTGTCTGCTGATATTCATTCCTGTAATCATCATAGGTTCTTCTTTGTGGCTGTGCATTCTTATTTTTGTCAATAAAAATATCAGTAGAATGTGATGAATATTGCTGACGGGGAACTGCTCTTGCCTGATTTGCTGAATATTGCTGGCGAGGAACTGCTCGCGCCTGTCTGTTTGAATTTTGTTGTGTGTTAGCAGAATACTGTCCATTCTGACGACGTCGCAACTCTTCATATGAATAAGGACTCTGCCTGTTAGGAGAGTTCATGTTATTTCTGTTTTTTGAAATGGGAATATCGTAATTTCTTCCGTTATTCTCTGCCAAATCAATCATCTCCTGCTTTCAAAGCTTGATGCCAATCAATTTATTTTACAACAAAAAATTTTATTATGCAATAGCACCCCCCATTTAAATCAGATTATTTTATTGACAAAATTCTCAATTTGTTTTAAAATCTAATGCAGAGAAGGTTGGGCAGTCGCGGCTGATTTTTTCAGACGAGGAAAGTCCGAGCCCCACAGAGCAGGATAACGGCTAACGGCCGCCGAGGGTGACCTTAGGGAAAGTGCATAGAAATATACCGCCATGATTATTCATGGTAAGGGTGAGATGGCGAGGTAAGAGCTCATCGGTGTGCAGGAGACTGCACAGCCAAGTAAACCCTATCCGGAGCAACACCGACCGAGGTTCTGCATTTGCTCGATGTATACCTCAAAGGGTGGCTTGAGCGTTGTGGCAACGCAACGCCTAGAAAGATGATTGCCTTAAACGACAGAACTCGGCTTACAGACCTTCTCTTTTTTTGAATAAATCATACTTTGCCTGAAATAATATTTTCAAAACCAATGAAGTGAGGAAATGTTATGAAAAAGTATGTTTGCAATATCTGCGGTTATATCTATGACGAAGCAAAAGGCAACCCGGAAAAAGGAATTGCCCCCGGCACAAAATGGGAAAATCTGCCTGATGATTTTGTCTGTCCCCTTTGCGGAGTAGATAAAGAAAATTTTTCGAAAATTTAAAAAGCGGGTTGTCTTTATGACAACTCACCTTTACATAAGGAGTGTTCAGTTTGGTAAAGCATATGATTATCTGGAAACTTAAAGAAGATGTTGATAAAGAAAATGTGGCAAAAGATATAAAAGCATCTCTTGAAGGTCTTGTGGGCAAAATTGACGGACTTAAAGAAATGCATATCCTTACAGAAAACATCCCCTCATCTTCAGGCGATGTTATGATGGATTCAACTTTTGAAAATGTGGAAGCTTTACAGAATTATCAGAAACATCCTCTCCACGTTGAAATTGCAAACGGAAAAGTACGTCCCAATGTTGAAACCCGCCTTGCTTTTGACTACGAAGTGTGAGACTTTGCAAAAAAACAACTTATATTCTATTGACTAACATAAAATTCAATGTTATACTTTTTAAAGTAATGGGGGCGTAGCTCAGCTGGGAGAGCGCTTGAATGGCATTCAAGAGGTCAAGAGTTCGATCCTCTCCGTCTCCACCAAAAAAACCGTAATCATTGTGATTACGGTTTTTTGTTATTTAATTTCAAAATCAAATAATCTGAATTCTTTAGTCCCATATGTTGATATGGGGACAAAGCGAATACTTTTAACGCACCAATCTACAGGATGATTTACAAATCTCTGATGATTATCGGTAATATAAATTTCTTTCATTTCACCGTTTTCTGAAATTCCCTGAATTTTGTATTCCTTAATCAAGGTTTCGGGCAATTTAAATTTTGTTTGTACCAGAGGATAATTGCAAGGCATATTATGATAATTACGGTTAAGGTCACTATCAAAGATAAGTCTGATTCCGCTTATTTTTATATCTTCGTCAAAACGATATTCAATAAAATCCTTTTCTTTTCCTGTCCAGAGATTTTCTTCGCCTCTGTCAATTCCGTTACGGATAACTTCAGCAGAGCATTCCGCTTTTCGGGTAAGTTCCGGCAAAAGTCTTTCTTTCTGCGGAATGTAACAGTCATCTTCCATCAATGTTTGTTGCAGTTTCTTTATATCAATATTTTCAGGTGTAACATTGTCCGTAATTGCCTGAGCTACTGCAGTTCCTAATGCCTGACCGAGAATTGAACAGGTTGCCATTACCCGTGACGAGCTGAGTGCCGCGTGGGTAACGCTGATGTTTCTTCCTGCGAAGCAAAGGTTTTCAATGTTTTTTGAAAGCATACACCTGAGAGGCAGACCCCAAGGTGTGGGCGCAGGATGGAAGATCGTAGGATAACCTTTTTTATAATAAAAGCCTTCGGGGAAATGGTCATCCATACTCCAACCGGCATATGCAACAATATCAGGGAATCGGCCCTCAGATTCAACATCGTTCTGTGTTACTATATGTTTTCCTACATACCGTCTGCTTTCCCTTTTCCCGGGCAGAAAACCTATCCACTCAAGCTCCCAATTTTCCACACCGTGGTCACCGTAGTTTTTCATATGGTCCCACACACCATAACAAATTTTCAGAAGCTCCTCACGGCATTTGTCAGAATCATGAATACAATCCCATTCTCCGCCGACTTCAATCCACCAGAAATTATTGTTTTTGTCGTGGTCTTTAAAGGGCAAATCATCATCCGAAGTGTATTTATATGCCCATTCAGGCGGGGTAAAAGGTACAAAATGATCAGTTTCTTTTATCTGAAAAAGACAACTCATTCCCATAGTTTTCCGATCACGGATATCTGGCGGAATAGTTTCACCAAAATCACTTTTCGACTCTCTTCCGTACATAAATTCCGCACCGGTAAGAGTGGAAAGAATTGAGTCTCCCGAACAGTCGGCAAAATACTCAGCTTCAATAATGTGGAAGGTTTCCGCATTGGATTGCCACGCCTTGACGCTCTGTATTCTTTGGGCGTCTGTTACGCAATCAAAACAACTTGTATTAAGCAGAAGAGTAAGATTTTCTTCTGCAATTGCTTTCTGATAAAGCACACTATCCCACAAAGAATATTTGAGTGACGGATTCTGATAGAAATTTTCCAGCATAATTTCTTCAATTATACCACCCTCACGGTTATCCTTACCGTGACAACCACCAATCCACATACGGATTTCGCTTGAAGCATTACCGCCGAGAACGGGTCGGTCGTGAATCAGAACAACTTTAATGCCGTGACGTGATGCGGCAATTGCACAGCAGAGTCCCGCCATACCTCCGCCGATAACACACAGGTCTGTTTTATATTCAAGCGTTCTCATCCTGATTTCTCCTTGCTATATTTCTGAAACAAGTTTTATTATACATCAAATAACGACAGTATGCAAATTTGTTGTTTTATCCTCCGATGAGGTGGTATGATTCTGCTCTTGAAGTTATTGAAGAAAACGCAAATAAAACAATGAGCAAGGTTTCAAAGATAATCCTAAAATGTATACCCGTTCATCTGAAATCATAGGCATATCATATGGTATATTTCAGAATTTTTGAAGATGCAATTTCTATGTTTGTGGGTACGCTTACAGCGATTAAAGTTTTGTTTCCTTATAACGGCAACAGTATTTTACCTGTAACATAAATAGTTCTAAAATAAAAGTTGGCAGAGAGTTTTTAGCTCTCTGCCATTACTTTCGCTTGCGAGTTTTATGGCAAATGGAACATCACTCAAGTCTCGGATTTTTAATCAATTGAAATTTTAAAACAAATCGGCAAATCATTTTGATGTTCTTCATTTAAGCTAATTTTAAGTGCGTTTTCAGGTGCACCGGAAAATCGCTTGAATGGCATTCAAGAGGGCAAGAGTTCGATCCTCTCCGTCTCCACCAAAAGCCTTGAAACATAAGCGTTTCAAGGCTTTTCTCATGTCTTTTTATAAATTCTGTGACCTCTTGAATTTTTCGGTAATTTAAAGAATTCAAGAGGTTATTAAATTATGAAGAAATAATATTAAAAACAATTCTATTGATTTGTATTTTAATGAGCAGTATAATAAAATTAATTTATATGCTTTTTCATCATACTGAATGGAGTAATGACAATGAATTTAAATGTTAATGATAATCATCTTAATAGTCTTATAAAAAATGTTGTTGCTGATACGCTCGATGAAAATATAATTCATCTTAAATTCATTGGCGGTGGCAGCAATGGTAAAGTTTATAGTGTTATAACTGAGAAAAACAAAAGATTTGCTGTTAAGGCATTCAGAATAAAAGGGGCTATGCAGAAGGAGTCAAATCAAATGATTTTGCTCTCAAAACATACCAAAACACAGATGCCGGAAGTGCTCTTTCTCTATGAAGACAACGAAACAGCGTTGATGGGTATGACTTTCATAGAAGGCAAAAATGTTTTAAATCCATATTTTGTTTTGAAAAACAAATCGAAAAAAGAAAAATTCGCTAATGCTGTTGTTGATACTATGTTAGAGTGGCATTCAGTAATGGTTGATAAGTTTGGCGATATGGAAAATCCATCATATGAAAATTGGAGGGATTATTACATTACGGAAAAACAAAAACCCTTTCTTGAAGGGCTTTCAAAACTTGCTGATAACGGTAAATTCAGCAAAAAGAATCTCGCACTGCTGAAACAAGCAACTGAAATATATAATAATCTCCCTGATGAATCAGAGAAGCCTGTTTTGATTCATGGAGACCTGAACATTATGAATATAATGGCTGACCCGAAAAGTCTTGACCTTATGGGAATAATAGACCCGAGTGGTTCAATTTATGCTAACAGAGAATACGATTTATTCCAACTCCGCAATATGTGGGGCGATACCTTTGGATTATATGATACATATAAAAACAAAAGTACCCTTACAGAATTTACTGATTTCAGAGTTGCATATTATGGTGCAATGAATGAAGCTTCCTGCCGTCTGAGTGGAGGCTTGATTATGCCATTATGGGAAGTTTTGTGGAACAGAAAGCTGAAGAAAGAAATAAGAAAACTGAAAAACAAATAATTTTACTGCTCTCGCATTTTGCCAAATGTTGTGGGGGCAGTTTTTCTCTTATTTATAAATAATTGAGGTGACGTTTTTGAAATGGATCTGGAAGATTTTTAAAAAGCAGAACTTGCCCGTGATATGTTAGGCTTGGTTGTATTTTAAACTCTACGATTCATAGGTTGATAAATCCGCTTGATTATGATACTATTTGATTGATGAAAGGTGGTGTTTCTATGACATCAAAATCATGCGGAGAATTTATTTCTCTTCTCAGGAAAGAAACCAATCTTACTCAAAAACAGCTTGCTGAAAAAATCAATGTTACCGACAAAGCTGTTTCACGATGGGAAACGGGCAAAGGATATCCCGATGTAACATCGCTGATAGCATTGAGTGAATTTTTTGATGTCAGCGTAAATGAACTTTTGGCAGGCAAAAGGATTTCTGATGAAAGTGCAAAAGAAGTCGCTGATAAAAACATCATTTCTGTTATAAAAGAATCAAAAAAAATCAAGCTAAAAAGCTTGGTTACAGTTATTGTCACATACATCTCAATGTGCATTGAGTGTCTTGTGTTAGGTTTGTTATTGATGACACCGGGCGCCGCCCCAATAACAGCCGTCATTGCGGCGGTTATTGTGTGCATCGGTTTGTGCATTGCAGGAACATTGCTCGCACGCTATCAGCCCCCAAAAGTTCTGCTTGCGTTTTGCTTAACAATTGTATCTGCATGGTTGATTGTTCCCTCTTTTTATTTTGTGTCACTATATTTGTTGGAAGGACTTGCTTCTTCAATAATTCTTGAAATTTTAAGCCTTATGATTATGGCTTTCGGCATCCCGGGATTTATGTTTTTAAATATAATGAACGAAAATTTGAATTCAAATCCTGTTTTTATTTATTTTGTTGTTGCGCTGTTATGCGCAGTTGTGCCGGTTATTGTAACTTATCTTTCTTCCAAATCAAAAAGAAGTTTATAGGTCATTTGCCTGATGCTCCGGGAAGAATATGGACAAATTAAAGTTATAATAGTAAATAACAAATAAAATATGGTGAAAAATAATAATGAGCGGGGTGCGTTTTTGCGTGTATCGGGAGAGCACTTGAATGGCATTCAAGAGGTCATCGGTTCGATCCCGACCGTCTCCACCAGAAACTCCGTACACAACTGTGTACGGAGTTTTTCTTTTAATTATTTTTTGCTCACTTTCAGAGTGGATATTTTTATTCCCGTTTGTTGTTTTTGGATTTTATTGAAATGCTTTCACACTTATGATATAATCACATCGACACGTAAAAATTTGTCGAATTCAGTTTATATTTTAGCAAAACAACAACCAAGAAATTTATATAAAATATCACAGAAATCAAAAGGTGAAAATATGGAAAAACATGACACATTGCAAATCATTTTTATCAGACACGCTGAAACAAATTATAGTGATATCGGAGATCGCGACCCAAGCGATGGCGAGCTTACCGCAAAAGGTGAACAGCAGTGCATTGAATTAGGCGAAAAACTTAAAGATTTGCCGATAGATGCATATATTACAAGTTCTTTGTTGCGAAGCTTTAAAACAGCTGTGGGCGTTTGTAATGCAAAGTCCGACAAGCCTTTGCTTGAAATCAGCGCAGAGCTTGTGGAGTGCGGATGTACCCCCGGTTATTACGGTTGCAGTGAAGAATATCTCCAGCGATATTACAAAAACACAAAAATGTGCAAAAAACTTTACGGTACCGAGAATTATGAATTTGGCTGTGAAGATTTTGAGGATAATATTATCCGTGCAGAAAAAGTAATTTCTTACATCAAAGACAGATTTTCTTTTGGTGAGCGTGTTGCGGTTTTCAGCCACCACGGATTTCTTGAATATCTTATTCCCACAGCTTTAGGGGTTAAACCCCATGTTTTCAGATTTTCTCTTGATAATATTTCAATCTCCGTTGTTGAATTTTGTCGTGACGGCAACGCGGTGCTTCGCTGTGTTAACAAATAGAGCAAAACTTTGTTTGTTGAAATGTTTATACTCTTATGATATGATTTTTTGCAGGAGTGGTTGCAATGTTGTTTTTTTCAAAACGAAAAAGAATAATAAAAAAGGCTATTGACAATACAGTTGCAACATTAAATTCAAGAACACCCAAGATATATGAACATTTCTTTTATGGTGCTTTTGATATTGCTCCACAAAATCTTGTTATTTGGTATTTGTTTGAAACAGACGAAGACCTTGAAATTGCTAAAGCATCAGGTTTCTGCACTGAATTAAAAGAATTGACTATTAAAAATCTTATTTCTTCAGGCTATCCCGAAGACGCTGTTGATTCGAACAAAGCAGATGTTAAGGAATTTAATGAAGATAGAATAAAAACAGAGGGTGACTCTAAAGAAGAGGTACAAAGAATATTTGATGCTTTAGACAACAGAAAAGTAATAGTTTCTTTTACCACCAGAGAAGATATTGACAGAAAAACAAACGGTGATTATCGTCTTTATTTTCAATAATTTTATGCATACTAAAAACACACCGAATAGAGTGCAAACTCTATTCGGTGTGTTTAATTACGCCGCCTTATCTGTTCCCATTATAAACTTCTCAAGAGTCAAAAGGAAATCAAAGAATAAATCTGAAAGCATAAATTATAACATTGAGAATATTGTTGAATACAAATCTCACAAAAGTCAATATGTAAGGAAATTCGAAATTCCAATCATCAAGGGTGTCAAGTGTTCCGATAAGGGATGAATCATAAGTTTTTTCAGGATTCTTGAAAGCCTTTGTTTCCATTTTTGCTATGCAGAGATTTTTACATGCTTCTCGCAGGGCAGTTCCGAAGCCGACAGGGTCTTTTTCATAAGCCAGCTTCACTGCTGCTTTGTGCTGAACAACCTGAAGTGACCACATACCTGTGAGCATTGTATCGTTTCCGTTGTAAACAGCAAGAACGGGACTCATATATCCGCTTCCCGTGAAGTTTGTTGAATAGTCTGAAACAACAAATCCTCTGAAGCCCCATTCTTCACGAAGTAAATCGTTAAGAAGTGCTGAGCTTGAGCCACACCATTTTGTTCCGATACGGTTATATGCAGACATAATTCCTTTAGGATTTGCTTCCTTAACAGGAATTTCAAACGCTTTGAGATAAATTTCACGCATTGCCTGTTCATCACACCATGTGAATATACCATTTCTGTGAGATTCCTGATCATTGAGTGCAAAATGTTTGATTGTTGTAACAAGATTTTCAGAGTTTGCACCACTGATTATTTCTGCAGCCATAACACCTGATATAATGGGGTCTTCTGAGAAATATTCAAAGTTTCTTCCGCCTCGGGGATTACGGTGGATATTAGCACCGGGAGCATACCATATATCGGTGCCCATATCTGCAGCTTCTTTGCCTGCACCTTTGCCCATTTCATAAGCAAGATCCGTGTTCCATGTGCATCCCATTGCAGTAGCACAAGGATATGCCGTACCACTGTCAGTATAAACAAGACCGTTTCTGCCTTTAACAGTCGAAGGTCCGTCATTGTCCATTGTGTGAGGAATTCCGAGACGTTCAATTCCGTGAGTTTCATAGCCACCATTGATTACCAGCATTGTCATCTCGTCAAGTGTAAGCTGGTCAAGAAATGCATCCCACAGACTTTCATCTTCGGCAACATCCTGTAAGGTTATGGTCTTATCATATTTTACACCTTTTTTCGGTGCTTCACCTTCAGTTACAGGTTCCGGAGTTTTGTCAACATCAATCAGATAATCGTCTTTGTCAAGCTCACGAAGAACAGGATATGTGCTTTCCACATCAGCTCTTGACATAATCTGATATCCACTGTAAACATCATAAAAAAGATTTTCAATTTCTGTTCCTGTAACAGGGTCTTTTTTAATTATCTTTGTTTCTGCAAGTTCATGCTCGTATGATGCAATATGGTTTCTTACATCATTTGCAACTATTATTTTATATGTACCTTTATCAAGAACCCAGGCTTCATTATTTTTGTAATCATACGAAGCCATATCATCTGTTTTAAAAGTAATTGTAAGAATTTGGCTGTCGCCGGGCTGGAGAAGTTCTGTTTTTTCAAAACCACCTAAGCATATTGCGCTTTTTTCAATTCCGCCCTCAATATAAGGTGCACTGTAATAAAGCTGAACAACCTCTTTGCCTGCAACGGAGCCGGTATTCGTTACTTTAACTTTCACTGTTATGTTTTCAGCATCAAAAGCAGTTTCGGTAACCTCTTTTTCAAAGCTTGTGTATGAAAGTCCGTATCCGAACGGGTACTGCACTTTTTCTTTTGCGAAAGTTTCAAAATAACGGTAACCTACATAAATACCCTCATAGTATTCAACGAAATTTTTCCCACCGTTGTATGAGTTACTGCCAAAGCAGATGTTTGAGGGATGGTCTTCAATGCTGTATGCAATTGTGTCGGTAAGTCGTCCTGACGGATTAACAAGACCTTTTAACATCTGCGGTACTGCAGTCATACCGAATTCACCGGGAATCCAGATAATAGCCGCAGCTTTTATGTTTTCATATTCGTCAATCCATCCCATTTCCATAACGTTACCGATATTGAAAAGAACAACAACATTTTCAAAGGCCGCAGTTACCTTTTCAACCATCGCTTTTTCGTCATCGGAAAGGCTGAGTGTTTCAATGGTATGGTCGGTACCCTCTGCACTTGTTCTGCTGATGACAATTATTGCTGTATCGGAAAAATCAACAGCATTTTTAATCAATTCATCAGTAAGATGCTTGGGATCCATTTCCTCAAGAGTGTTTTTGGCAAAAAGAATCTGGATGAGGTTATTGATGACTGTGTTGTCAGTTTTCAGAAGTTCGTTGGAAAGGCAATGCTTTTCATACAGAGCCCGAAGTTCTGTATTATATACAATGCCTTCACTTTCAAAAGCTTCATAGAGTGTTACGGGGTCATCGGTTGTTATTGCGCCTGAGCCTGCACCGCCAAAAAACGGACATACCGAACCAGCACCGAAAATGTTGACCTTTTTGTCTTTCAGGGGCAGAAAGTTGTCTTCGTTTTTGAGAAGAACGATGCCTTCGCTTTCAATCTGTTCTGCAATTTTTCTTGTTTCTGCAATGATTGCAGGATCAACATCGCCGCTTGTAGCAAAAACAGGAATACTTACCAGCAGTAAAAAAACCAGCAACAATGCAACAATTTTCAAGAACTTTTTCTTCATTTAAAACACCTCATTTTCTTTTTTTATATTGTGTTTATCTGGTTGCAACTTCTTATATTTTATTGCCTACGGTATATCCCTCATAAACAGCATTGGGGATAATTCCACCGCCGTTGGAATCACCGATGTTATATATTTCAACAATTTCATCTTTGAGAGATTCATAAAGAGTGGTTTCGGGTCTTCCGCCAACTGCAAAAACAACAGTGTCTGCTTTAACTGAGTTTTCTTTGCCGTTTTTGGTTTTATACACAACTTTATCAGGTGTGATTCTTTCAACCTTGCTTTCTGTCAGGAGATTTACTTTGTATCCTTTCAGATGTCCGAGAAGAATTGTCTGGTCTGTTTTGCCGGTGTTACCTGCAAGAGTGTCGGTCATTTCAATTATGCTGACTTTTTTGCCCTGCTTTGCAAGATACTCTGCAGTTTCGCAACCGATTGAACCACCACCGATTACAACAACATTTTTACCGCAGTTTTCACCTTTAAGAACATCTGTTGCGTTGATTGCTCTTTCGGCACCTTCAATGTTAAGTGATACAGGGTTTACACCTGTTGCGCATACAACTGCATCGGCATTCATTCCGAGAACATCTTCTTTAGTCAGCTTTTTGCCCAGATGTACATTTACATTATGAAGTTCAAGCTGTCTTTCAAGATAAGGTTTCATAAGTCCGAGATGCTGTTTGAAAGGAGGCTTACAAGCAAGATTCATCTGACCTCCTACTTCGTTTTCCATATCGTACAAATCAACCGTATGTCCTCTCATTGACGCAATTCTTGCAGCCTCAACACCTGCAACACCGGCACCGATAACAACAACTTTTTTCTTCGTTTCTGCCGGCTTGATACTGTAATCGTTATCGCCTCTTGCGAGAACTGCGTTTCCTGAACAGATTGCTCTTTCACCGTGCTGGAGCTGATGGTCAACACAGTGACCGCAGCCGATACAAGGACGGATTTCATCCTCTCTGTCTTCGTCTATAAGATTAACAAGGTCAGGCTGTGCAAGCAACCCGTGACCGATAAAAATCAGATCACACTGACCTGATTTCAGTGCCTTTTCTGCGGCAACGGGATTCTGTGCTCTGCCACCGCCAATAAGAGTTATTTTCTTTTTCCCTGCTGTCAGTGTCAATCCCAGTTTCATAACAAGGCATAGTGCAACAGCCATACAGTCAGAATATGCAGATTCGGGTTTTTGATTTTTACCTGCTTCTCCTGACCAGATACCTGCAAGAACTTCGATGGCATCAACTCCTGCCTCCTGAAGTTTTTTGCAGTAGTATAGACCGTCCGGCATTGAAATACCGCCGTCTTTACCCATTTCAATAACTGAAAGTTTAACAATTATTGCAAATTCCTCTCCGCAGAGTTCACGGATTCTTTTAACTATGTTAAGGTGAAAACGGATTCTGTTTTCACAACTTCCGCCATATTCATCTGTACGGATATTAGCAGTTTTTGAAAGGAACTGCTGACCCAGATAGTAACCTACAGCGTGAATTTCAACACCGTCAAACCCTGCTTTCTTTGCACGAAGAGCAGCCTGTGCATATTTTTCCTCGATATTTTTAATTTCATCAATGGTGAGTGCACGGGGCGTTTCGTTGGCAAGTCCCATCATATATGAATAAGGCATAGCTACTGCACTGGGACCTACGGGTTGGTCTCCGATGATTTTTCTGCGCGCTCCTCTGCCGGTATGAGAAATCTGCAAAAAAGCTTTTGCACCACCTTTGTGGATAACATCAGCAAGCTGTGTCATACCGGGTATGTATTTGTCATCATCAATAACGAGCATTCCTTTAGTGTTGAGACCCAGAGGTGAATCCACACAAGTAACCTCAACAATAATTGCGCCTACTCCGCCTTTAGCTCTCTCGGAATAGTGGTTGAGAACTGCTTTGTTTACAAAACCGTTTTCAGCCTGACTCATTCCCATTGCAGCCATGACGGTTTTGTTGCGTAATTCAACATTACCGATTTTTCCCGGTGATAAAAGATTCGGATATTTCTTATTCATACAAACACCTCGTTTTTCCTTTTAAAGAAATTATATTACACAAACGACTATTTTGCAAGAACTAAAGGAATGTTTGAGTAATTTGATTTTTACATCTTTTGAAGAGTGCATCCGGAAAGTTCTTGTTTATCTTCAAAAGATCACCGGTTCTTTTTATTATACCATTCTTAAATTTACCGTTTTAATTCTTGCAAAACTTTGTTCTTAAAGCTATAATAGAAATATAACAAGTCTTTTCAGCTGAGCTGGCTGACTTTGTAATAAAATTTTTGAAGGTGATGAGAAAATGGTTTCTAAAATTATGGCAGTAATAATGTGCATCGTTTCTGTTCTGCCTGCCCCTTTTCAGCAGATTTTTTCTAAAACAGAACTGAAATATGAACTTTCACAAGGCGGTTATGAAAGCCCCTACATTGTCAGACCTCTTGACGAGATAACTGTAAACGGTGTTTCTGTTGAAGAATACTCCGTTGTTGTGCCTGAAGGTGCTTTGTATTCCAATGCCTCACAAACTCTTTCAGATGAAATCTACAAGGCCTGCGGCAAAAAAATTGCCACAGCAGAAAACATCTCCGAAAAAGCTTTTATAATTGATTCCAATCTTAATGACACAGACGTTTTTACACTTAAAGTTGAAAATGGTAATGTTTATATCAAAGGCAGTTCAAAAGTCGGAATCTCAAGAGGTATAACAGCTTTTGCAGATGAAGTTCTGATTTCTGCAGAAAAAAGTTTTGATTTCAAAGACGGTTATGAATATAGCAAAACTTTTGCTGATTATGTAACATATGAAGATTTCGGTGCTGTGGGTGACGGTCAGACAGATGACTTTGAAGCTATCATAAAAACCCACGAATATGCAAACGAAAATGATTTAAGTGTTTTCGCAAAGGAAACTGCAACGTATTATATTGGTGGTGCAAACAAAACTGCTTACATAAAAACAAACACTAATTGGTCAACAGCACATTTTATAGTTGATGACACAAATGTAGAAAACAGAAACTCATGGCTCTTCAACATCGCTCCTTCACAGAGTGCAAAAAATATAACCGAAAAAGTTTCTCCCCTTAAAATTGATGCAACAAATATCGGTGCATCACTGGAAGAAAAAAGTCTGGTTGTGCTCACTGATTCCAACGTTAAAAGATATATCCGTAAAGGCGCAAACCAGAATTCAGGCAGTAACCAGACAGATGTTATCCTTGTTGATGAAAACGGAAATATTGATCCCGAAACTCCCCTTATCTGGGATTTTGATACAATTACCAATGCTGTGGCTTATCCCATAGACGCTGAAACATTGACAATAAAAGGTGGCTTCTTCACAACTATTGCAAACAATGCTTCCTCTGAATATAACTATTATGCAAGAGGCATTCAGGTAAGACGCTCAAACACAGTTATTGACGGATTGTACCACGATATTAAAAATGAAGGTAAAACAGGTGCACCTTATTCAGCTTTTGTAAGCCTTTCTTGCTGTGCAGATGTAACGGTGAAAAACTGTACATTCACAGGTCATAAAAAATATTCAACAATCGGCTCAGCCGGAACATCAGTAACAATGGGCACTTATGATATCGGTGCTGCAACAGCAGTTAATGCAAAGTTTATCAACTGCAACCAGACAAACGATATAACCGATGGCGATTATTGGGGAATTGCAGGCACAAACTATTGCAAAAACCTTGTGTATGACGGTTGTGCACTTTCAAGGTTTGATGCACATCAGGGTGTTCTCAATGCAACGGTTATAAACTCTGTTCTCGGTCATCACGGAATAAAACTTATCGGAAGCGGAACAGCTCTTATTGAAAACACAATCGTTTTATCCGATAGCTTTGTTGACCTGCGTTCAGATTACGGTTCAACCTGGAACGGTGACCTTATTATCCGCAACTGTAAATTCTACCCCACAGGTGTATCAAGCCATATTATAAAAGCAGAGAATTCAGAAGACCATAATTTCGGTTACACCTGCTATCTGCCACAGAAAATAGACGTTGATGGTTTTTATGTTCACAGAATCGGATTTAATTATCTTTTCAACAAAGTTAATTCCAAACATAATTCCGATTCATACAATGCACCATATCCCGTTGTTCCCCCTCAGGAAATAACTGTTAAAAACTTCAGCAATTTACTTTTCGGCAACCTGAAAGTTTCACAGAACAAGTCAATATTCAAAGTTCAGATTTCATCATAAATCAAAAAGTGATATTCAACATATGTTGAATATCACTTTTGTTTTTATATCAGTTTTCTGATAACCAATCAAAAGATTTCCGTCCGCAGACTGAATGTTTGCCGTCAAAAACATCAATGTGCAGTTTATCTTCCGCATCTGCCAGCTCATATATTCTTCTGATATTTTTGTGGGCAGTTTCACTGGCAACTATGGGGAAAAGTTTATCTTTTTTCCCTGATTCAATAAACAATTCTTTCGGTGCAAGGGCTGATGCAAAATCATAAATCTCCCCTGTTTCAAGTATTCCGGGAATATAATTATCAGGACAGTGCCACAAGGAAAGAATACTGTCCCTGAAAGTGTTCACATATCCGCAGACAACTGTTTTGTATATTTTTTCATCAAGCACAGATGAATAAAGTGCTGTAAGACCTCCCCCTGAAATACCCATAAGAGACACTTTGTCGGTATCAACAATTTTCATCCCCCTGAGTATATTGGCGCACATAAGAGCCTGCGCAATTCTGACGCTTGCTGTTGTAAGCCCATATGGTAAAAGATGATGAGAAAGTTCATCACAGGAGCTTATATAAAAAGGCTTCCACAAATCAGAAGTCAGTCTTGCTTCGCCGAAACCGAAAAGCTCGGGAGCAATTACAACACATCCTCTTTTTACAAGCTCAACAGCAAAATTTTTCTGATAATTATCAACATACCTGAAATATTTTTTGTTTCCCTTTTTTGAAATGTTGAGAATCTGCCTTACTCCGTATCCGTGACCGCAAAGTGCCACCACACCTACTGCTTTTTTGCTGAGCTTTTTCGGTGCAAGCACATACACAGCAGTAACCAGACCTTCACATATGGGGAGAGAATATTTCTGCAAGGTATAGTCAGAATAATCAAGGCTTTTGCCTGCTTTTATAAGTTTTGGTGTTGAATTAAGGTTGCAGATTTTATCTATGGCAAAAAGTTCTTTTGCTTTATTCCTGATTTCTTTGCCCGTTGCAAGAACTTCTTCTTTTGAAGAAACATTTTTGTAAGGCTCGTTTTTATTTTTTTCATAAAGCCCTGACATAAACTCATCGGGAGAATACTGGCTTTTTTTCATGCTTTCACCTCACAAAATCAGAAACTGATTTTTCCCGCTTCAATAACATTTCTGCTGTTTTTGCCAACATAAACTGTGTATGTATCATCAAGCTCCCACTCTGATGTTTCAGGGTTGTAGAAACTGATATCTTTAACATCTGCCGAAACTTCAGTGGCAACTGTTTCACCTTTTCTCACAGTAACACGTCTGAATCCTTTAAGGAGCTTCACAGGTCTGTCAATTGACGTGTTGTTACTGCCGATATAAAGCTGAATTATCTCATCTCCATCAAAGTCACCTTTATTTTTGACATTCAGGCTGACGGTGATTTTTTTATCGTCATTTGCAAGAGAAATATCTCCATATTCAAACTCTGTATAAGAAAGACCGAAACCAAATGGAAAATGAGGCTCTTTGCCCATCTTATCAAAAAGTGTATAACCGTGATAATAACCGTATTCTATATCTTTGTTTTTTGTGCCGAGATGGAGGAACGATGGATAATCGTCAACTTTTTCCGCTATTGTGAAAGGTAATTTACCTGCAGGGGTTGCATCACCGCTGAGAATATCTGCAAGGGCATTGCCACCTTCAAGACCGCTGTAGAAAGACATCAGCACAGCGTCTGCACAGTCAATCCAGTCCTTGATTACGTAAGCACTTCCGCCCATTATGTTTACAACAAGTTTTTTGCCAAGCTTTGACATTGCTTTAATAAGCTGAACATCTTCAGGCGGTATATTAAGGTCGGCTCTGTCACCGCCTGAACCTTTCGGCTTTTTCTTTATGTTGCCGAAGTTTACAAGGAATTCACCTTCCTGAAGCCAGTCGCTTCCCACACAGACAACAATATAATCACAGCTTTCTGCAACCTTTGTTGCTTTTTTGCAATCGCAACCGTTATAGAGGGAAACCTTGTTTTCCCCGAAACGCTTGCACATACCCTGATAAGGTGTTATAGCATAAGGGCTGAAAACATTACTGCTTCCGTGGTCCCCTGTGTTTCTTTTATCTGCATATCTGCCTACTACTGCAATCTTTTTATCACATTTAAGTGGCAGAGTTTTATTTTCATTTTTAAGGAGCACCATGCCTTTTGTTGCTGTTTCCCTTGCCAGAGCAACGTGCTCTTCTGAAAGGATAACAGATTTCGGTTGCTTTTTATATTCAGGCAAAGTTGATATCAGAGCTCTGAGCACTCTCAGGGCAGATGTATCTATATCTTTTTCTGCGATATCACCTTTTCTGAGTTTGTGAGATAACACCGAATAACGGAAAAGATAGGGCATTTCTACATCCATGCCTGATCTGATACTTCTTGCTGCATCGTATATACCATAGAAAAAGTCAGACAAAGCAAAACCGTCAAAACCCCACTGATCTCTTAAAATATCAGTAAGGAGTTTTTTATTTTCGCAGGCATAAGTACCATTGACTTTGTTGTATGCACCCATAATAGACATTGCCCCGGCATCAATGCACTTTTTGAAATGAGGGAGATATACTTCGTGGAGAGTTCTTTCATCAGCAATGGCATTTGCACTGAAGCGAAGGTCTTCAATACTGTTAAGAGCATAGTGTTTGGGACAGGCAATTATACCGTTGTTCTGCATAGCTTCAGTGAGTGCAACACCCATCTTCCCCAGAAGATAAGGGTCTTCACCATATGTTTCCTGGGCTCTGCCCCACATAGGGTTACGCAGAAGATTAATACATATTCCTGCAAAAAGGTTGGCATCAAGTGCAGAAGCTTCTTTAGCAAAAACTTCACCTATACGGTATTCAAGCTCATCGTCAAATGAAGCTCCCCTGAGCATAGAAACAGGAAAACATGTGCATTTTTTCATAACAATGCCTCTGGGACCGTCAGTAAACATTACAGGGGGGATGCCTAATCTTTTGCAACCACCTGCCGGATACGCCTCAGCATTATAAAACCTGCCTGAAGTGATCAGGTTTTTTACAGTCACACTCATAGCATGACCCTGAAGAAGGCGGATTTTTTCTTTAGTTTTCATTTCCTTAAGAAGCAGTTCTGATACCTCATAAAGTTTTTCTTTTGTGGGTTCAGCTTTATAAAGTTCTGTTGCCTTATCAAAAGTCATCATATTCATTTCTCCTTATGCCATAGCTTTCAGCATTTCTTTTGTAACTTCGTATCTTGTTTCTTTGCCTGTACAGAAAAACAAAATTAAATCCGGCTTCATTTTCATCTCAATAACTTTTCAGTTTCCCTGCATCTTTATAAAATACTTTTTCGCTGTCAAATTCAACGAATTCAATCATAACAATACCGCCGAAATTCTTACCTTTAAGCTTTTTGAGCAAGGTATCAAGATAATTCTTATCCTTTTTTCTGAACATCTGCTCTTTTTTCAGATCGCGGTAAGATACGTGTACGTTTTCCGTAAAATCAAAAGTTCTGTCAATACGGTCAAGGTCATATTCCATACGGAAATATCTTGACTGAAAATAAGTTCTGAAATTTTCTTTCTGCAAATCTTTTTTCAGACGTAAAAATGCATCAGTGTTGTTGTTGAAAGTATTGTCGTGACATTCAGGGCAGACCAGAAGACCGTAATCTCCTGCAATATCACACATTTTTCTTGTGTTTGACAGCAAAGCAAGATATTCATCATCATTTGTCTCTTCGCTGTTCTTTTTACCAAGCCAGATTCTTATTGATGAAGCGCCCATTTCCTTTGCAATTGCGCATATCTGTTCCCATTTGATTTCGTCTGATTCAATGCTGTTGAAATAGCTTCCGTAAGAACTGATTTTTATTCCAAAATCACTGCAGAGCTTTTTAACTTTGCGCGCATCTTCAATTGTTTTTACGTGAACATCTGCGCCCCATTCAATATAATCCATACCTGCGTTTTTTGCAATTTCAACCACTTCTTCAACGCTCTTTTTTCTGAATGTGACACTGCAAAGACCAAGTTTAAAACTGCTCATTTTCCGCCTCCGAGAACTGCTTCCATTTCAGCTTCTTTTTCTTTTCTGTATTGCTGGAGTTTTTTGTCCATTTCATTTTCATCAAATTTAAAGAATATCATAGGTATTGCCTGCAACAAAAGTCCGATAGCACCCATTGCAGTGAGCATGAAGAAAATACCGTTAAGCAAGGTGGTATAGTTCACACCGTCAATGATGCTTGCCTGAATTGTAGATGTAATAAGAGGTTTAGTAACATTCTGTGTAAGAACTTCCATTTTTTCTGCATTGTATCCCAAAAAATCAATAACCTGCAACACAACCACATTGAAAATTGCAACTGCTATCTTGTAAAGCAAGCCTTTGAAAGAATAAACAGTAGCTTCCAGACGTGTACCTTTTTCCATTTCAACACTGTCAGTAACATCCGCAATAATGGAAACAATAAGCACTGTACTCATACCCACAGGGAAGTTTGTGAAGAAACGAAGCACTGCATAAAGGATAAATCCGGGAATTGTGTTGTAAGGTACAATATAAATACCCACTATGTAAACAATAACGTTAGCTGCTGCGCCAAGTATTGACATCCATATCCAAAGCTGTTTCTTTGACATTTTTTTAAGAAGTGGCGGAACAAGGAGCATAGACAGCATATATGATATACCACTCATTACCGAAAGGAGTGTGGGAAGAATAGCCACAGCATCAATGTTGGGATTTTTACCCACAATGCCTTCAATAAAGAGATTTATTTTATCCATAGGAAGAATACCGATACAGTTCCATCTTGCAAAATATGAAAGGAAAATTGCACCGATATTGATTATACCGTTAAAGAATGCGGCAAGAAGCAACATAACAATCCGTTTATCTTTAAGTATAACCCTGATGTTCTTTGAAGATTTTTCTTTCTTTGGTGGGATATAAACTTTTTCCTTTATTCCGAAGAAAGAACCCATCATAATTACTGCACCGATAACAGCAAAAACAAGCGCTGACCAGAAATAACCCATATCTGTCATATCTTTTTTACCGTTACCGAGAAGTCCTGCCATTGTCCAGATAAGCACTGATGGTAACACTGTACCGAGAGAGCCTACTGTGTTTGAAATTGAAACTGCTTTAACTCGCTGGTCTTTCTGGGGAAAAACAAGGGGAGTAAGGCTGTTACGGGGAATTTCAATGGCTGTGTATGCTGTGATATAGAGCATATAGATAACAAGCACATAAACAAAGTTACCTGCATTGCCTAAATCAGTACCGTCCTTTGTAATGATATTCCAGCTTTCAGGAAATCTTACGGGAAGGAAAAGCAAGGCTGTGGTGATTGCAAAAAATGCAGGAATCCACAAAAGATAAGGTCTGCATTTGCCCCATTTTGTTCTTGTGCGTTCAACAATCTGCCCCATCATAGGGTCGTTTACCGCATCCCACACCTTTGTGCCGAGAAGCACAATGGAAACAAGACCCATGCTCAGTTTCAGCACATCTGTCATATAGAAGTTGATTACTGTATAAACGGTGCAATCAATAAAGAAAAAGCCAAGGGGTAAAAGTGAGAATGCAAGAATTTCTTTACCTGATGCCCTTTTTATATCAATTCTTTTGGTTGAATTCATAATACTTCTCCTTCTTTTATTTCGCTTAAATAATATTCAAAACTCTTTTGTTCACAAGGAACAGGTGAAACTTTTAAAAACTCAACCTTGCCATCTTTTGTAACAGTAAGATAATCTCTGTAATATGTGTTTTCTTTTACCTTTTCGCCATTTCTGATGAAAATTGCACCGCCACGGCTACCTGTTTCAGGTCCTTCTGAAACAATAGCTTCAAGAAGTGTTTTCATGCTTATAAGCATATCTCTGTCACGGTAATATTCTGCAAGATTTCCGTGTTTGCAGGGATATGATCCAACCGCAGAATTAATTTCTTCCAGCAGAGAAACACACCCTTCATAATCTCTTTTGAAGGAAGCTACCTGACTCATTTTTGTTTTGAAATAAGAATAGTCAACGTCATCGCTTATTTCAAAATTCTTTTCTATTATTTCAAAGTCAGGGAAATTATCTTCGCATAAAAAAGATTTATTCTTTATATGCTTTGCTGCAACAAGACCCCCCACCTGAGTGTCGTTAAGAGCAGAGCCTCCCGGTCTTGAAAGACCGAATGTACCTGCAGCTTCGCCGATAACATAAAGACCTTTAACATCTGTTTCAAAATTATTGTCAGTATAAACTCCACCATTGTTGTGCTGGGCACATATTGCTATACGGAGTTTATCTTTGTGCAAATCTATTCCCTGCCTGAGATAAACGTCAATTGCTTTGCTGTTAAGTTTCTCCAGCCTTTCTATAGGAGTTTCCGCATAACAACCGGCATTGGCTATATAATCCCTTGCTTCATCACAAAGTTTTTCAAAAGAAAATCCGTCAGGGTTGCAGGTATAATCAAGGAAAACCTTTCTTCCTTTGAGCATTTCGTTATGTACTGCAAGGTCAATTCTTGAGCTTTCTTCAGCTCTTCCTGAAGAAAAAGGCCATTGGTAACCTTTAAGGAAAACATAACTGTAAGCCTCATTTATATCTTCAAAATAGCTTTTCAGAAATTCATATTCGTTACCACTGTTGTCAACACTGACAAATCTGGGTACAACCTGCATAAAACTTCCTGAAACATTCCATCGGAAATCAACAGAAGCCATACCATATTGCCACTGAGTAAAGTTGCACATTCTCACTCCCGCATCGATAAGCACACCTGTCATACCGTGCTGTGATTCAGGGTAAACACTGTCTTCATAAATACAGGCAGGTGCACCTGTGGCACAAATCACATTTTCAGCATAAATATTTTCTTCTTTGTTATTTTTTAGGTTCAGAACCCTGACACCATATGATATCCCCTTATCTGTCAGGATTTTTGTAACAAGCAAATTATCAAAAACAGAAGTCTGATTGTTTTCAACAACAACCTTTTCCAGCTTTTCTGTCATAATTTTTGAAGTTAAAGGTCCCACGGAAGTGGCACGCAAAGTGTTATCGTGGTCGGTTTTGTAACCTGGGTAACAACCGTATTTATCAGTAGGGAAACCTACGTTATAATCACAAAGGCGTAAGAAACATTTCCGGCTGTTGACAGCTTCAATATACATTTTTTCACCATCGCAGGAACCGCCTGAAAACATATCTGTTGCCATTTTATATGGACTGTCAGGGGTAAGTCCGTCCATTGAAAGCTTATAATAAGTCTGCTTATCGCTTCCTGTGTTTCTGGATGTGCCTGAAAGACGGTTTTCCGTAACTATGGCAATGTCTTTTATTCCCTGGCGGTATAACCAGTCAGCAGCACTGTAAGCTGCTGCACCACTGCCTATTATAAGACATTTATATATTTTTCTCATAAGCGCCTCACGTTAAATCCGCCATCGCAGTCAATAACTGTTCCTGTGCAGAAATCAAAATTTCCTTGTGCCACAGATATTACACATTTTGCAATATCTTCAGGCTGTCCCATTCTGTTTATGGGTGTGATTCCTTCAGCAATAAGTTTTTCATATTTTTCTTTAACCTTTGAGGTCATATCTGTTTCAATTATGCCGGGTCTTATCTCAATAACACTCACACCATATTCTGCAAGCCTTGCTGCAAAAAGTTTCGTTATCATTGATATTCCTGCTTTAGCAATGCAATATTCACCTCTGTTCACAGAAGCTGTATATGCAGACATAGAAGATATATTTACTATTCTGGATTTTTCATTTTTAACAAGCAGAGGAGTAAATTTTTGTGTTACAAAAAATGTACCTTTAAGATTAATATCCGTTACATAGTCAAAATCATCACTTGTAATTTCAAGTATATCTTTTCTCTCTTTCGGCGCAACACCTGCATTGTTTACAAGCAAATTGATTTTTCCGTATTTTTCAGAAGCAAACAAAACAAGTTTTTCAATATCAGTTTCTGATGAAATATCACAAGACACAAAATCAACTTTTTCACCATATTGTTGTCTGAGTTTTTTTGTTTCTTCGCTTTCACTTCTTGCTGTTAAAATAACTGAAAAATCATTCTTCAACAGCTCCTTAGCAATTCCGAGACCAATTCCTCTTGTACCGCCTGTAATAACTGCAACCATCTTCTCCACCTACTTTTTCAACACAAATTTTTTGTAATACGGCATATATGTTTCGCTGTCTCTCACAGGGCAACCTGCAACTGTACCGTTTCGCATAAGTTCAGTGCATTTACTGCATTTAAGACAAACTTTATTTTTATCAGGTTTACCCTTTGTAAGGTAATCTTTGTAAAATTCAGGATATGCAAAAATCATCCTTCCGAATCCTGAAAAATCGCAAACACCGTCATTTATAAGCTTGCCGGCATATTCCACAGCATTTTCGCCCGGGAAAGTAAGACCTGATGATACAAGTTTTATATCAGGGAAACTTGTCTTTAATTCCTTGGTAACATTATAAATTCTTTCAAGACCAATATTACCATCTTCAGGTGCATTGATGCAGGGACGGTTAAAATGAGGAATAAGATACGGATTACCCAGAGTAATGTTAATAAGTTCTATTCCTTTTTCTGCAAGTTTTCCGATTATGTATTTTGTTTCAGTCAGATCGATATTGTCGTTTTCGTCAACCCCATATCCGTACGGGTACGGGAAGCAATCGCAGGCATTCAGACGAGTTGTTACAAAAGCTTTATCGCCAACCGTATTTTTAACAGCGTCAACACATTCAAAATAAAGTCTTGTACGGTTTTCAAGGCTTCCGCCATAATTTCCTTCACGTTCAAAAGCACTTAAAAGCTCATTGAAAAGGTAACCGTGACAGCATTTCACATCTATTCCGTCAAAGCCTGCATAAAGCGCTAATTCAGAAGCTTTGCTGTATTTTTCCGAAACTGTTCTGAGATAATCATCATCAGCTATAACATAAGGCTGATTTTCCTTACCTTTTTCCCAATGTTCATTGCGATAAGCAACAATAGGTTCAGGAGTACCATTGGGTTTAGAGAAGCGTCCGCTGTGAGTAAGCTGAACAATAATAACAGGCTCAAAACCGTGAAGTTCCATAGATTTTGCCTTAACTGCACTTACCAGCTCTTTGAAACTTTCAACTGTTTTTTCATTTATGTAAAGCTGACGGGGGTTGGCTCTGCCCTCATTGCACACCGCAGTAGCCTCAAACCATATAATTCCCGGTGCACCTTCCGCAAAGCGCATATATCTGCGGAATGTCAGTTCATCAACCGCACCTTCAGGTGTTCCGTCGCAACCTTCCATAGGCTGAAAAAGTATCCTGTTATTAATTTTTCTGCCGTGAATTTCAGCAGACATTTCAAGCAAACTTTTCATTCTCTCACCTCATCTGAGTTCTGTATTTAATTTACCATTTTATCACTATAAATGCAAGTGTCTGTTACAGAAAAACAAACCCTAAAATTTTCTTTTCTATTTAAAAAATCCGAGCAGATAATCTACTCGGATTTTTTTTGTTTTATCCTATTGCTATTTTAAAGCAAATGGGTAAATCATTTTTAAATTCTGTTTTAAGATTTATTTTAAGTGCTTCTTCGTCTCTTGTGAATCGGATTTTCTCATCACTTCCCAGAAGTTCAACACTTTCGATAATGTGGTCGTGGGAAGTAAGCTTTTTAAGGCTTTTTATTTCAACTTCCTTTGACGGGCGCATCTGGAAGACATAGAGGTAACAGTTTTTGTATGTGAATCTGAAATCTTTGTTTGTGAAGGCTTTTTCGTCACCATCTTTAAAGAAACCTTCTTCAGCATTCACTTCACCTTCACCGAATTGCTTCCAGTAAGTTGTACCGTAAATACCTTCCCCATTGATTTCGAGCCATTCGCCCATATCAAGGAGCACTTGCGTTTCTTCATCTGTGATTGTTCCGTCAGATTTAGGTCCGATGTTTATCAGCAGATTACCGTTTTTAGAAACTATATCCACAAGGTCGCATATAACCTGACGTGAAGACTTATATACATTATCTGCTCTGTAACCCCAGGAGCATTTACCAATTGCCGTATCTGTCTGCCAATAAACAGGTGAAATACCTGTTAAAGCGCCACGTTCAACATCGAATGTTGCCACAGATGGTGGAAAAGCTTCGTGCTTGTAGTTAATGGTCACTTCTTTTCCCCATTCTTCTGCACGGTTGTAGTAATATGCAGCAAGCTTTTTAAGATAAGGTTTGAATGAGTGGTTATGAATCCACCAGTCAAAATAAAGCACAGTAGGTTTATATCTGTCAACAAGCTCACAGGTACGCACAAGCCAATCTTCAAGCCACTCCCTGCTTGCTCCTTTTGAGTATGTGTCGGCAGTTGTTATATGAATTATTTCAGGCGCAAACTCTTCACAATAAACTGCAGGGCCATAAAAATCTGCATACCTTTCATCGTTTATATCACTATCGTAAAGTCTGCCGGGGTTCATAAAGAAATAATGCTCTGCACGATGACTTGATGCACAGAAAGTAAGACCTTGTTTTTCACATTCTTCTTTCAATTCCCCTACAACATCTCTGCACGGACCCATTTTTGTTGAATTCCAACGGTTGAATTCTGTATCATACATTGCAAAACCATCGTGATGTTCTGCAACAGGCATAACATATTTCATACCTGCTTTTTTAAAGAGAGATATCCATTTTTCTGCATCAAATTTTTCAGCCTTGAACATGGGGATAAAATCTTTGTAGCCAAATTCTTTCTGGTCACCGTATGTTTTTCTGTGATGCTCAAATTCACGTACATTACGGTCGTACATACCTCTTGAATACCACTCATTCCCGAATGCAGGAACGCTGTAAACACCCCAATGAATAAATACACCAAGTTTATCATGCATATACCATTCAGGAACTTTATGGTGAGCCAATGATACCCAATCAGCTTTATATTTTCCCTTTTCGTTTACTTCATCAATCAATTTCAGATATTCTGCTGTTGTCATTTTCCCACACTCCGCCTCTGTCAGATTAAATTTATGATAACATATGAATAATAAAAAATCAACAAATCACAATTCTGTTGATTTTTCATTTTTTTGAGGGAAATATATCTGAAGCTCTTGAAACATCTGATTTTCTATGATAGAATTAAACACAAAGGAGATGATAATATGGCAAAAATTATTTCAATTCCGTTAGCAATAATTATGTTGATTTTTTCCTGGATAATTCCTGCTGAAAAACCTGACATTGACACAGATTCGTGGAACACCAACTACAAATATGTATGGGTTCACGGACTTATGGGTTGGGGAAGTTACGATTTCTATTACGATTTATTCCCTTACTGGGGCGTTCTTAACGGCGACCTTATGAAAAAGCTTAACAAAGCCGGATTTGAGTGCTATGCAGCATCTGTGGACGGAACTGCAAGTGCCTGGGACAGAGCTTGTGAATTATATGCACAACTTACAGGAACTGTTGTTGACTATGGCGAGGCTCACAGTTCACGTTGCGGACACGACCGTTATGGCGAAGATTTCACAGGAAGAGCCCTTATTGATGAATGGGACAGCACAAACAAAATCAATATTCTCGGACATTCTTTCGGCGGAGCAACTGTTCGCGTTTTTGCATCACTTATGGCAGTAGGATCGGAAGAAGAAATGAAAGCAAGTCCTGATGATGTTTCACCGTTTTTTACAGGTGGTAAAGAAGATTGGATTTATTCTGTAACAGCGCTTGCTGCTCCTCACAACGGAACAAGTGCATACGGTTCAATGGATACCAACATAGACAGTGCCGCCTATGATATGTATATAGACAATGCCCTTAAACTGAACGAAACAATCTTTACAAGTGCAGAAACATATTATTTTTCAATTGCTTGTTCAGCTACTGACAAACAGGAGGACGGAACATATATAGCAGATACCAAGCTTATGGAAAGTATGTTCCAATCCAGCGCAAATGAACTCGGCTCCTATTCCGGATTTACTGAAGGCGGATATGAAATTGATGAAACATGGTTTGAAAACGATGGTCTTGTCAATACCATTTCAGCTCTTGCACCAAGCAGTGCCCCCTCAAAAACATTTGATGAATCAAACGTAGAAAAAGGTATATGGAATATTATGCCTGTTTACAGAGGCGACCATATGTCCCTTCAGGGTGGTTTTTCAAAGGTTAATTCAGATATTTATGATTATTATGTAGACTATCTTAATATGATAAACAGCCTTTAATTTCATCATATAACTCAAATCACCGGGCAAGTCCAGCTACCCGGTGATTTTTTATATTGAAAAATAAGCTTGAAAAAACTACATTAATCAAGTATTATAATTTTTGTTGATTAAAAAGAAACGAGGTAAAACAATATGTTTGAAAAACTCTATAACATCACTTATATGATTTTAAGAAAATCTATTCTGTTTCTTGTTGCAGGAATTATGTGTCTGAGCACTTTTGCCCCTCCTGCATTTGAAGAACCGAAAGTTCTAAACAAAGATACGGGGAACTATTTTCTCCCTGATTATGGCAACACTCTTGTTTCCTGCCACAGAAGCGGTAAAAGTGCTGCACCTGAAAATACGCTTATGGCAGTTAAATCCAATCTCGTTTATGCAAGTGATGATTCTGCAATAATAGAAATGGATGTTCAGCTTACAAAGGATGACGAAATTGTACTTTATCACAGTCTGTCGCTTGATGAAATGAGTAACAGCGCAGAATATTTCGGTATGAAAAACACTCCTGTTTTTTTAAAGACATATGAAGAACTTCGCAACCTTAATATGGGTGAAAATTTCAAATCAGGCGATTCATATCCATACAGAGGTCTTCGTGGTGAAGATATCCCTGACGACATCAGAATCACATTGCTGAAAGACGTTTTCGCCTGCGTTGAAACTGAAGCACCTGGGAAATACAGATATATTATAGAAATTAAATATCCTCATCCGTGGGCACCAAAAATTGTTGATGGTATTTATGATTTGATGGAAGAATACGATATGGTTGACAGAGTAATCGTTGCAAGTTTCTGGCCTGATGTTTCTTCCTATATCGACAAAAAATATGATGGCAGAATTAACCGTTCTGCTAACCCATTTGAAATTGTTGATTTATACGGTTGCTACACAAGAAATGATGACCTGAGCAACGAAGATTTCAAATATGTTGCTTTACAGCTCCCCTATTATTGGGATGATGGTAAATTAATGGTAGCAAACCTGGGTAAAGCAGGATTTATCGACTATGCTCATAAATACGGAATTTCCATGCAGTATTGGACAGTAAACAATGCAGAAGATGCAAAAGCACTTTCAAAAGCAGGAGCAGACTTACTTATGACCGACTATCCTGACAGAATAAGAAATGCACTTGCAGAATAACAAACCAAAAAGTATAATTCATAAAAAACTCGCAGGCGTCAGCTGACGCCTGCGAGTTTTTATCGTTTCAATTTTAAAAATATCTGATTTTAAACTGCCTTGCACGTTAATTTGAATTATTTGTTTTCAAAAAATTCTTCGCAAACCTCATCAAGGCAATATTTTCCTCGTCTGGTGGGTTCTCTGTCAATCCACATTCCGTTTGTGAAATCAGGGAATGCAACAGGTGCACTTCCCAATGCGATTGACTGCTCTGAAAGGCATGTAACAGCCATCATAACTGCTGTGTCATAAACGTCAATGGGAGGCTTTGCATCCATTCTTACGCTTTCTGCAAAAGCTGAAAGAACAAGGTAGTCCATACCACCATGACCTGCGTGAACACCATCATCCTGATATTTTTTCCAGAGAGGATGCTCATATTTTTCAAGGTATTTGTCAAAGCTTTCAGGCTTGTGCATCCAATCGCCTTCAACGTGCTCTGTCTGACCTTCAAGATAAATTGTTTCGCCATCTTCCATGTAGATACCTTTTGTACCCTGAACACGGTAAGCTCTTGAATAATGTCTGGGAAGAGAACAGTCATGTGTGAGAACAACTGTTTCACCATTTGCACATTTGAGCATTGTTGTTACAACGTCGCCCTGATTGAAGCTGTAATCAGCAAGGTCGTAATCCTCGCCTTTATTATTTTTAATCCACTCGTTAAGACCTCTTGATTTGCTTGCCATTGAAACAAGTGAAACAAATCTGTTACCTCTGTTGATGCCGAGAACTTTTGTGATGGGGCCTAACTGATGTGTGGGATAAAGTTCACCGTTTCTCATCTGGAAGTTAAAGAGTCGTCCGTGTCTGTTTTCTCTGCCAAGGCTTATTTCATCACGAAGGTCATGCTGATATCCGCCTGTCATATGAATAATTTCGCCGAAAACGCCCTGCTTAACCATATTGAAAAGAGCCATTTCGTTTCTGTCATAACAGCAGTTTTCAAGAAGCATACAGAATTTACCTGTTTCTTCACTTGTACGTACAAGCTGCCAGCATTCTTCAATACTTGCTGCACCGCCAACTTCTGTTGCAACATGAATGCCCGCTTTCATTGCATCAACTGCAATTCTTGAATGTGTAATCCATGTTGTTGCAATATAAACACCATCAAGGTCTTCTTTTTCAAACATTTCCTTATAATCAAGGTAATAGTTTGCATCAGTGCCTACTTCTTCTTTAACGATTTCTGCACCGCGTTTTGCTCTGTCTTCGTATTTGTCACATACAGCAGGAACTCTTACCCCTTCACATTTGAGAAGTTCACGGAGCATTCCTGAGCCTCTTCCGCTTGTGCCTACGATACCGATATTAACAAATTCTTTCATTTTAACACCTCAGAAAATTTATGTGTTTTTTTAATCATACGAATTATATCATTGTTAATTCATATTTTCAACTATAAAAAAGAATATTACCTGAAAAATTATTCAACACCTGAAAATTCAAAACTATATTCGTGTTCTTCAACCCATTTTCCGTCATCAAAATCACGGAAACGAACTAAAACTTCATTTTCATAAACTTCCACAACTGCACCGATACCGGTTTCATAGTCCTCCGTAGCATGTTCAGTTGATTTGGGGAAATTTATAGATTTAACTCCGTTGACAACTGAAACAGAATAAGGTGAAAGACGGGCGTGAGTGTGACCGCTGAAGAAAATTACATTTTCATAATCATCAATTACAGAAGATAATCTGTCGTGAGGACCGTCTTCAATATAATTCACAGGATGATGTGAAAATATAAAGATAGGTTTATCTTCCTTTGAAGCTTCATCAAGAACATTTTTCAGCCATTCAAGCTGTGCATCGGAAATATCAATACCGTTTACAGAATCGCTTTCTGTTGTAAGCACTATAAAATAATAACCATCAATGATTTTATAGTAATTATTTGTTTCAATATCACAGCCTGCAAAGTTCGCATATTTATTGAAACGTTCAGCCATCATTTCATAGTTGCCTGTTCCGTTCGCATAATCGTGGTTTCCCGGAGCAATTATAAGGTTTTCTGCAGGTTTCGATAACCATAAAGCGCCATAAAAGAAAATGCTTTCAATATCCTGACCGTTCATTGTGTTATCGCCGAGAAAAACGAGAGAATTGTTATCTTTGCTGTTTCTGACCGCTTTAAGAATTTCTGAATATTCTTTAAAAGTCTGAAAATTATTTCCCTCAATATGAACATCAGAAAGAACTGTAAAACTTGTTTTAAGTTCTTCAGAATTTTTTGCTTCATAACTGTCTGTTGGTGGAATTATAAAAGAAATCGGCAAAAAAACAAGAGTCAGAACTGTTAAAACAACATGCCTTGCAAAATCAAGATAAACGCCCATAAAAAACCTTCTTTCTTGTTTCTGAAAAGAAATTTTCTTGTAAAATTATTATAAATCTGCCTGTAATTTTTGTCAAGTTGTGCCACTTCTTCTTGACAACATAAAAACAGATGTGTAAAATTTTATTAAAAGGAGTGGTTGTGTGAAAAATATATTTTACAAAATAACAGTTGCTTTGCTTACCTTTTTCGGATTTATTTTTACTCCCATCTGCAACATAAATTATGATTTATTACCTATAACTTTTGAAATAGAAAATGTCAGTGATATTTTTGTTCCCGAAAGTGCTGATGCAAATGTCTGCGAATATCCTACAATTATAAAACTCAGCCATCAGAAAAGAGCTGAAGATAACGGAAAACTTCTTGCAACTTTTGAAAAATGGGGAGATACATACCCTGTATATATAAGCACAGACGATGCAGAAACCTGGCAATATGTAAGCACAGTAAAAGATAATTTAAACACCGGTTATTGGAACGAATGGATGCCATTTTTATATGAACTTCCTGCTGATATAGGTGATTTTGAAGAAGGTACAATTATCCTTGCTGCCACATCTATATATGGCGAAGGTGTTACTGACAGCACAATAACACTTTATTCAAGCACAGACCTTGGCAAAACATTCAATGCTTTCTGCAATGTAGATAAAGCTGGCGGAACAGAATGGGGAGTATGGGAGCCTTATTTTGTTTATGAAGAAGAAACAGGCAGACTTTTCTGTTTTTATTCTGACGATTCAGACCCTGAACATTCACAAAAGCTGGTTTACAAATACACGACTGACCTTGTGAACTGGAGTGAAAAATTTGAGTGTGTTGCCTGTGAAGATTCATCACTCAGACCGGGAATGGTTTCAGTTGCAAAAATGGGCAACGGTGAATATTTTATGGTTTATGAAATGATAGGATTGGATGGAGGACCCATTTATTATAAAAAATCAAAATCTCTTGACAATTGGGGCGATGTTTCAGACTATGGTCAGATTGTTTCTGCATTAGGTAAAACCTTAGGTTCTTCCCCTTATGTTGCATGGACTCCTGCAGGAGGTGAATGCGGAACACTTGTTATTGTTGCCCACCATTCTGTCAGAGGAACAAGCAAAACAGGAAGCGATATGTTTTTAAGCTTTGATTACGGAAAAACTTTTATCCCTGTTGATAACCCTATTCCCTACCAGCACAATCCCACAGAAAGATGCAGTTACAGTCCGTCTCTCTTCTTTTCACAGGATGGTTCAACACTTTATTATGTAAACAATCCGCCTTGTTTTGAAACAACGTATAAAATTTCAGTTGCTAAAATTAAAATTTCAGAATAAAAAAATCCGGATAGTTGAACGCTGAGCTCCCATAAGGCAGTATTTCTTTAAAATGTGAACTTGCGGCACAATAATGCGTTAAAAAACACCGATACGCGACAGCGTTATCGGTGTTTTTCGCCTTTTCTTGTACACACAATTTCGCATTTTAAAGTGCTT
>JAZSJD010000061.1:0-45039 GCA_045534165.1 Acutalibacteraceae bacterium
AGAAGATGAATGAAGAAGATACAAGGCAAGATAGCAGGATGAATGAGCCGATAAACGCAGGTTATAGTGAAAATGGCATAATAGTCCAGAATATAACACAAGCCAATATAGACAAATTGAAGTTAAAACCAATGCCCGGTATGAGTGAAAGCAGATTAAAAACCTTTGAAGATGTACACAAAAGGGTTTTGGATATTGCCATGACGGAAAATGCATCAAAAGAAGTGGCAATAATGTTGGATAAAGACATGAACGATATTGCAACCATTTTTGGAAATGCAACTGAAATTGACTTGAATGTGTCAGGAAGAAGCAATGCTGTCTATGTTGTACATAACCATCCAAATAATTCATCATTTTCAAACAAAGATGTTCTGTGGTTTTTGAAAAATAACAATGTTGAATACTTTTCTGTTGTGAAAAATAATGGTATGGTTGAAACATTGGTGAAAACACAGACTTTTGATGAAAAGGTATTGGCAATCGAATACAGAAGATTAGTAAAAAAAAGCCAAAAAGATATTGAGGATAATGAACAAAAGGGTTATAATAAAGTTATAGAAAAGTTGCTTCAGAAAACGAAGTCAGGCTTGATTTATGAGAGGTAAACAGTATGATTGATACAAGTGAAAACGCAAAAGAAACCATAAAAGAATTAAATGAATTTTTTGAATCAGTAGAGGAACAAAGTGACAAATCTGAAGAAATAGATTTGTCTTATTTAGATGATTGATTCAGAGTAATACAAAGCATCCTTCACAGGGTGCTTTTTTAGTACAAAAATTTAATAATTGATGTTTTAAGGGCATTATTTGCAAAGAATCCGCAGATATGCCCTTTTAATATGCCAAAAACAATGAAAGGAGCAGTAAGCATGAGTACAAAAGCAAAAGAATGGTGGAAAGCAGCCGGAATCAGGGCACTAAAGACAGTTGCACAGACAGCAATTGCAACAATTGGAACGGCAACAGTATTGGGCAGTGTGGATTGGGTGATGGTAGGTTCCGCAGCAGTGCTTGCAGGTGTTTTATCACTTTTAACATCCCTTGCCGGACTGCCTGAATTGAAAGGAGAGTAAGAAGAAATGGAAAGAAAAGTGATTGATGTTTCATACCATCAGGGAAAAATTGATTGGTCAGTTGTAAAGGATCATGTTGACGGTGTAATCATCCGGTGCGGTTATGGTTCAGATATCCGCAGTCAGGATGATAAGAGATTCACAGAGAATGTGAAAGGGTGCTTAGAGCATGGCATTCCTTTTGGTGTGTATCTGTATTCATACGCAAAATCAGTTGCAGCCGCAAAGAGTGAAGCACTTCATGTCATTAGACTGTTAGCACCTTACAAGGGCAAGCTTTCATTCCCGGTATATTATGACCTGGAAGAAGCAGGAACAGAGAGCGGAGCAGCAGAAAGGGCAATTGTTTTCTGCAACATGCTTGAAGCAGAAGGATATTTCTGTGGTATCTATGCAAACCAGTATTGGTGGCGCACGTTCTTGAAGGACAAGCTGAACAGATACACCAAGTGGGTGGCAAAGTACAGCGACAGCAAGCCCACAGGAATCAGTGGCACATATGACATGTGGCAGTATTCTTCAAAGGGCAGTGTTCCGGGAATCAGCGGAAATGTTGACATGAATATCTGTTACAGGGATTTTCCTTCTGAAATAACCGGCAAGGTAAAAGCAGAAGCAACACCAATGCCTTCAGAGAAAACCAATGAAGAACTTGCTGATGAAGTCATTGCAGGTAAGTGGGGTGTTGGCATTGAAAGAAGAAACAAGCTGACGGAAGCCGGATATGATTATGAAGCAATTCAGAAGCTTGTGAACAACAGGCTGAATGATGATGATGAGGTTGCATATTACACCGTGGAATCCGGTGACACCTTATCAGAGATTGCAAAGAATCATGGCACAACCTATCAGGCACTTGCAAAGCTGAATGGCATTGCCAATCCCAACAGAATCTATGTTGGACAGAAAATCAGAGTGAAATAATCAGGCATCCAAAAGGGTGCCTTTTTATATGCCCAAACATCCCTTATGGCATCAAAACTGTGGGAATTATGGCCTGATGCAAGCCATTAAAAAGGCATCTGTCACAGCGGTGAAACCGCATATAAAAACACAGACAGAAAGGAAACAAAGGTATGGAATTTTTAAAAGAAGTCTTAGGCGAGGAACTTTTCAATCAGGTGGCTGAAAAAATCAATGCCCACAACGGCAATGAAGCCAACAAGGACAATCAGATTAAGATTGGAAACCTTGGCAAAGGTGAGTATGTTGCGCAGGGCAAGTATGCAGCATTGCAGGAAGCCATGAATGGTAAGGATGCGGAAATCACGAATGCAAACAACCTGATTGCAGAACTGAAGAAAGCATCCAAGGGCAATGAGGAAATGCAGCAGAAGTTCACGGAATATGAAGCCGAGAATGCAAAGCTTCAGGCAGAGTTGAAAGAAACCAAAATCAAAGCTGCCATCAAAGTGGCATTGCTTTCAGAAAAGGCAAATGATGTGGACTATCTGACATACAAGCTGAATGAAAAGCTGAATGAAAAGGGTGAATCACTGGAACTTGACGAGAATGACAACATCAAAGGATGGGAAGAAAAGCTTTCCGGGCTTAAAACCCAGTTCCCGAAAATGTTTGAAAGTCAGGGTGAAGAAAACAAGGATGGATTCACACCCTTGGAAAACAACGGACTTCCCAAGGATTTCACAAACAAATCCATTACAAAAGAGCAATTCATGAACATGACAGTGGATCAGCGGATTGCATTGAAGCAACAGAACGAAAAAATGTATAAGACCTTAAAAGGTTAAAGAAAGGATGAAGAAATATGGCAAGAACAGGTTATTTTGGTGGTTTTTATTTTGATGCAGAAGTATTCACGGATATGATGCAGGAAGCCGATTATTGGAAGAATGAAATCCTTGCATCCGGTGTGGTTCGTAAGGATTCCGCAATTATGGAAGCAATCGGCACAAAAGGTAATGTGGCAACCATTCCTATGTGGAAGCCCTTCAACGTATTTGAAAATAATATGGCACCGCTCAACAATGATGGTTTGACAGATAACATCCCTGTTGAGATTGCAGGTGACAAGCAGACAACCATGCTGATTCAGAGAATGAAGGCATTCAAGGCAAAAGATTTCACGGCTGAATTGACCGGTGCAAATCCCCTTGATCAGATTAAGAACCGGGTACAGGCATACTATGGTTCCGTATGGGAAAGAGAGTTAATGAACATCATTCAGGCAGTTATGCAGCTTGATGCATTGTCGGACCATGTTACTGACTTATCTATCACAGAAGGAACAGTAACGGAAGCAAACCGTGTGAATGCAGGAACCCTGATTGATGCAGAACAGCTTGCCCTTGGCGATATGGCCGGTGGAATGGGCTTGATGGTAATGCATTCAAAAATCTTTGCACAGTACAAGAAGTTGCAGCTTGTGGAATATGATAAGTTCACAGTAGGTGGCGGTGTGAAGAATGAAGTAATTCTTCCCCATATCGGTGGCAAGATTCCTTTGGTTACTGACTTCTACACCATTGATACAACGGTACCGGGATTCCCTGTATTCAAGACCTATGTACTTGGTGAAGGTGCATTCTTATCAGCAGATAAGACCAATTATGAGGAACCGTATTACACAGATTACGATCCTGAAACTGATGCAGGTATTGAGAAGCTTTATACAAAGCAGGGCAAGGTATTACATCCCAATGGAATTTCCCTTGCAGTGGATAATATTGCAACGGAATCCCCGACTTTCACAGAGTTAGGAAATCCGGACAACTGGGCATTGAAGTTCAATCCCAAGAACGTGAAAATGGGCTTGATTAAGTCCAACGGTTAAGAAAGGAGCAGTTTTGTATGAATAAGTATGTGATTGTAGAAGGAAAACCGTATCTTTTTGCAGATGGAAGAGCCTATGCAGCTAGAAGAAACAAGGATGGATTTACAGTGGGGAAGGCGGTTGAACTGCCTGAAATCCCCAAAAGAACATATTCCGAGTTGTCCATCAATGCCAAATTCCCGGATGGGTTTGACAGCATTGATGAAGATGCGGTTAACACACCCGAAGAAGCCGAAGAAGCGGAAGCATTTTCTGCTGTATCGGAAGAAGCAATTGATGGAACCATGGGATTGACCGCTGATGAAGATGACATTGTCCTTGTCCGTGATGGCAAGGATTTAGTCATTCAGGAAGAAGCGGAAGCATTTGCACCGGATGAAATGACAGTTGCAGAATTGCGTGAATACGCAAAGGAACATGGTTATGAATTAGGTGGTGCAAGAACCAGGGCAGAAATCATTGAAGCAATCACAAAGGCACATACAGATGAAGCGTAGGTGAAGAATTATGATTATATCTGTGGAAGAACTGAAGCAGTATATCACAACCACGGAATCAGACCAAGAGCTTGAAGCAAAACTTCAGGCTCTTGAAAGCCTGATTAGAAGCTACACCCACAACAGCTTTGAAAACAGGGCATTCAGAAAGACTGTGGATATCATGAGCGGTATTTTCGTGTGCAAAACGACAGTGCCCTTCAAGGTTGGTGATACGGTGCAGGTAAGCGGTGCCAATCTGAATGCCGGGCTTTATACTGTTGCATCCGTAAATGATGATACTTTTGAAGTGAAAGAATCTGTTTTGGATGAAAACAATGTGCTTGTCACAAGGGTGGATTATCCGGCTGATGTGAAAATGGGTGTTGTTGGATTGATGAAATGGGAGTTAAACAACCCGGATAAAACCGGTATTCAGTCTGAAACCATTTCAAGGCATTCTGTTACTTATTATGATATGTCCGGTGATAATTTTTACATGGGCTATCCAAAATCAAAGCTTGCTTTTTTAAGACATTATAAGAAAGCAAGATTCTAGGGGGTGTTTGCATGATAGGTGGAAATGTAACAGCACAGCTTCAGGTAAGCACAACCACAAAGAATAAAATTGGTGAAGCAGTGAAGTCATGGCATCCGGTCATTGATTTGGAAGGCTTTATTGATTTTCAGAGCGGTCAGGCCGGATATAACAACTACAATGCAAAAATCCAGGAATCCACGCATGTGTTTGTGGGTGATTACAAGCCCATTCCGGGCACTGTAATCATTGAAGGTAAAAGTGTTAAGGTGTCCGCAGAAAGCACAAGGATGGTGGCAGATTCGCAAGTGTATGATGTGAAACTGATTGATGATCCAATGGGATTGCATGAACAGTGGGAAATCTATCTTGCATATACAGGTGGGCAGTGACATGGCAGATTTTGAATTCACAGACAACAGTATAAAGGTTAAGGCTGAAATTGAAGCAGCAGTGATTGCATGGCTTTATGAAGCCGGTGGTGAACTGGAAGGCAAGACCAAAAGAAACACCATTCCACCGCATTATGGTGAATATGATGTAAAAAACAGTTGGAATTATATTGTGAATGAAGGTGAATTGGAAGCCATTATTGGAAGCGCAATGGAAGCAGCATTTTGGGCAGAGCTTGGAACCGGTGAACATGCATTGAACCATGACGGAAGAAAAGGTTGGTGGGTGTATGTTGAAGGAAACAACAACAGAGACGAAAACCAGAAGTATTATACAGAAGAAGAAGCCAAGGCAACCGCTGCATTCATGCGTGCAAATGGGCTTCCTGCACATGCCACCAACGGAACCGAACCGGTAAGGCCATTATTTAATGCCTTTAATGCAAGGAAGGAAGCCTTGATAAGAAGGTTTGAAGAAATAATGAATGAGAGGACAAAAAAATGACCATAGCAGGACTTGAATTCATTGGCAAGGAACTTCTTGGCCTTGGCATCAATTATGAGTTTGGAAGATGGGATTCAGAACCGGTTTATCCCTATTTTGTGGGAAACACTTCTGAAGTAACCAAAGAAGATTATCCCAAAGAAACAGCCTTCATACTGGAAGGCTTCACAAGGGGTTCCAAGCTTGAATTATTACAGGCAAAAGAAGTAATTGAAAATCATTTTGAACGTGGAGTAACAGCCATCCTTGAAAACGGTTCAGGGGTGGCTGTTGTCTATGATGATGCAAATTGTGACATTCCCACAGGGGATGCCAGTTTGAAAAAGATACAAGTAAATCTCACAGCGAAAGAATGGAAGGTGAATTAGTATGATTAAATCAGGTATTACAGCCGGAACACCGTCAAGGATTCCTTTTGGCGCAGGTGTTTACTTTGAAGGTTTGCCGTACAGTGAAACGGTTGCACCGACTGAAGAAGAAGTGAAGGCAGCAATCATGGGCGCAACACAGGATGGTGGAACCATCACTATCACACCGGAATTTTTCAGACCGGAACTTGATGGCGCAACCGTAGCGGTTGCAGAACTTGAAGGAAAAGTAGGAGAAACCGCACAGATGGAAGTTTCCTTTGCGGAACTTACACCGGAACTTGTTGCAAGACAGGTGATTGGTAACATTTCCGAATCAGAAGATGGAAATTATGATGTGATCACTTCATCAGAGCTTGCCCCCGGACATTATCTTGATGGATTTGGGTATTATGGTGAGCATCTTGACGGAAGGCCCATGATTGTTATGTTCAAGAAGGCTTTGATTACTTCAGGACACAGCATGGAAAACAAGAACAAGACCAACACAGTGTTCAAGGGTACAATTGAGTGCCGGTCAGACATTGAGTATGGCACAACAAAGCTTCCGTATGTAATCTTTATCCGCAAAGCAACCGGATGGGTGAAAGAAGAAGTTGCCAATGTAGAAGTACAGGAATAATGAAAGGAATGTGAACCCATATGAGCAATGAACAGACAGTAATTGAAAATGAAGTGAATGAAGCAGTAGAAACAACCACAGCACCGGTTGAAGAAGAGGTTGAAAGACCGTACAACTTGCGAAAATTGCAGGATGAGGACCTTTGGCCACTGTTGCTGCTTTTCAGAAAGATTGGTATTAAGGATGCAAAAGACACCTTTGCCAAGTATAAAGACAGTATAAAATTCAATCCTGCTGATTATGCGACAGAAGAAGAAGCAAAAAAAGCATTGAATGAATTGAAAGAAAAGAAGGGTGCTGAAATTGCACTTGATTTGGCAGATTATGTTCTGTCAAAGATGGACACCCACAAAGATTCTATATATGAATTCTTTTCAGGAATGTCAGGCATTCCGGCTGATGATATCAAAAAGATGGAATTTGGTACATTGCCTTTAATGATTTATGATTCTTTCAATGGGGTGAAAAATACAGCTTTTTTCAAGGTGCTTTTCAAATTGCTTTAATGGGTGAATTCAGGTTTATGGATTTGCTGTACAGTAGATACAGCAATCCAATGGACCTGATGCATCACTACATGATCCAAGGGCGGTTTGAAGAGTTTGTAACGAATATAATTGAATTGGAAAATGAGCGGAAGAAGGAAGAAAAAGCAAAACTGGAAGAACAGAAGCTGTGGTCATTATACATTCACAGCATGTCAGAAGATAGTTTCAACAACTGGAAGAAAAAAGTGCTGAAACAGGCAACACCGGGGCACACAAGGGATGAAGATATGACCACAAGTGATGCATTGGACATTGTAAACAGATTTCTTCCGCAAAAATAAAGGTGAATGCTTATGGAATTGTTCAGATTATTTGGCACTATTGCCGTGAACAATACAGAAGCAAACAACGCACTTGAAGATACCACCAACAAGGCGCAGGATTCCGCAAATGAAACGGAATCAGCCTTTTCAAAGATTGGCAGGGTGGCAGGTACTATTGCAAAAGGAATAGGAATAGCCGGGCTTGCAATCGGTGGTGCCTTCATTGGTGCGGTAGAAAGTACAAGGGAATACAGGGCTGAAATGGGATTGCTTGATGCTGCTTTTTTAGCAGCCGGGCATTCATCAGAAGCAGCTAAAACAACATATTCAGAATTGAATGCAGTGCTTGGTGATTCAGGGCAAGCGGTGGAAGCATCACAGCACCTTGCAAAGATAGCTGACAATGAAGAAGAATTGGCAGGATTGACAAATATTCTGACCGGTGTATATGCCACATTTGGTGAATCACTTCCACTGGAAGGATTGGCTGAAGGAATCAATCACAGCGCATCCCTGGGTGAAGTACAGGGTTCCTTGGCAGATGCGCTTGAATGGTCAGGAATCAGTGTGGAATCGTTCAATGAAAAACTTGCCGGACTTGCCACGGAAGAAGAAAGACAGGACCTGATTGTCAAGACATTGAATGACACATACAGCAAAGCATCCGTTCAATACAAAGAAACCAATGCTGATGTAATGGAAGCACGCAGGGCACAGGAAAGGCTGTCAGATGCTATGGCAGAAGTAGGCAGAGTGGGTGAACCCATAATGACTGCCATTAGGAATGCAATAGCAGGCATGGCAGAAAGCGCAGTGCCGGTGCTTGAAAGGATGATAGCCGGATTTAGAAATATGGTCACATGGATCAGGACAAATCAAAGCACCATCCAAACATGGGTTGGTGTAATAATAGGAGCCACAACCACAATCGGCACATTTCTTTTGATACTGAATTGGTCAAGGATAATGACAGCAGCGGCAAATGCCGTGAAGGTTGTCAGAACTGCCATTCTTGGCATGAATGCAGCAATGTTGGCCAATCCCATTGGTGTGATTGTGGCCTTGATTGCAGGGCTTGTGGCAGCCTTCATTTATTTGTGGAACAATGTTGAAGGCTTCCGCAAATTTTGGATAACTGCATGGTCAAATATGAGAACCGAAGCCACAAAAGCATGGTCGCAAATCAGAAGTGCCTTTTCAAGTATCGGCACTTGGTTTTCAAGCAGATTCAAACAGGTACAACAGGCAGGCAGGGATGCCATGGCAAATGTGCGGAAAGAGTTTTCAAATGCTTGGAACGATATCAAAAGAATATGGTCAGCAGCCGGCAGTTGGTTCAAGGGTATAAGATCAGGAATTCAATCCGCATTTTCTTCACTGGGTTCATGGTTTACCGGTCAATTCCGTTCAGCTTGGAACGGTGTGCGTTCAGTGTGGAGCGGTGCAGGTTCATTTTTCAGTGGCATCATGTCAAGAATCAGAAGTGCATTCAGCGCAGTGCCTTCATGGTTCCGCAGTCAGTTTCAACAGGCATGGTCAAATATAAAATCCGTGTTCAGCGGTTGGGGTTCCTTCTTTTCCGGGCTGTGGTCGCAGATTAGAAGCCGATTCAGCACTATTGGAACATCCATTGGAACGGCAATGGGAAATGCGGTGCGCAACGGAATGAACGCAGTAATATCAACAGTGCAAAGTAGCATAAACAAAGGCATTGGATTGATAAACAGTGCCATTCGGCTTGCAAACAAGCTTCCGGGCATAAATGTTGGCACAGTCGGAACAATCAGCCTTCCAAGGCTTGCACAGGGCGGTGTCCTTGAACGTGGTCAAGTCGGATTGTTGGAAGGTACAGGTGCAGAAGCGGTTGTTCCATTAGAGCGGAACACAGAATGGATTGACAAGGTTGCTGCACAGTTTAACAACAGAACTGAAAAGAATGTATCAAGTGATGAAATGGTCAGAAGAATGAACAGAATCATTGAATTACTTGAACAGATGATTGACAGAAACATATATCTTGACAGCGGTGTGTTAGTGGGTGAATTGGCACCTGCTATGGATTCAAGACTGGGAAGGATATATGCAAAGGCGAACAGAGGAAAGGGCTGATGATTCAGCCCTTTTTTAGTATATACAGAAGAAAGGGGTGAAACACCTATGGAATTGTTCAAATTGTTTGGAACCATAGCAGTTTCAAACAGTGAAGCAAACAATGCTATTGATGAAACCACCGGAAAGGCAGAATCCGCACAAGGCAAGCTTGGAAATGTGTTTGGCAAGATTGGCGGTTTTGCCCTTGGTGCCGGAAAGGTTATTGCAACCGGTGTTGCTGCAACAGCAACCGCATTCACAGCACTGGGTGCAAGCGCAGTACAGTACAATGCTGAAATGGAACAGTACAACACATCCTTTGAAGTTATGCTTGGATCAGAGGAAAAGGCATTGGCATTGGTGGCAGACTTAAAGGAAAAGGCAGCCAAGACACCTTTTGAAATGTCAGACCTTGCGAACACCACACAGCTTCTTTTGAACTATGGATTGAGCGCAGAGGATGCCACAGACAAGATGATGATGCTTGGTGACATAGCACAGGGTGATGCCAAGAAAATGGAGCGTGTGGCCAATGCATATGGTCAAATGAGTTCAGCCGGGAAAGTATCACTGGAAGATGTCAAGCAGATGATTGAAGCCGGATTCAACCCATTGCAGGAAATTTCAGAAAGCACCGGGGAATCAATGGAATCATTGTATGACAGAATTTCAAAAGGCACTATTTCAGTGGATGAAATCACAGATTCCATGACAAGGGCAACATCTGAAGGTGGAAAATACTTTCAGTCAATGGAAAAGCAAAGTCAGACATTCACAGGAAGATTGTCAACCCTGAAAGATACCATTGACAGCAAGCTTGGTGAAGCATTCGCAGGTGTGAGTGATATTGCATCAGAAAAGGTGCTGCCATTACTCACAAGCATGGCAGAGCAGTATATCCCAAGGCTTGGGGAAGTGGTGGAAAGAATTATACCACCACTAATGACTGTTGGTGATTCTTTACTTCCGGTTATTTTGACAGTATTTGATCAGATGGCAGGTTCTGTACTTCCTGAAGTTTTGACGATAATTGAAAAATGCATTCCACAGCTTGTTCCGCTGATTGAAGAAATCCTGCCGGTTATGGTGAATTTGTTGTTGATTTTGCTGCCATTTCTTGCAGAACATCTTCCGGTTGCGCTTGGTTATTTGGTACCACTGATTTCAGAATTATGTGATTTCACAAACACATATCTGCTTCCAATCATTGATTTTCTTATATTTATGCTTGGTCCTGTGTTTACTGACACAATAAAATCCCTTTGCCTTGCGGTTGAAGGTGTGTACTTGATGTTTAAGGGCACATTCGACAGCATCATTGGTATTGTCGAATTTTTCATTGCGGTATTCACAGGTGATTGGCAGGGTGCAGGGGAAGCATTCTTGAAAATTTGGAAAGGTGTGCTTGATTTTTGGGTTGGTTTATTCCAATCTATCCTGCCGGGCTTGATTGTGTGGATTCAAAATGTATGGGCCACAGTGCAAACCATCCTTGGTGATATCCCTGTGAAAGTTTGGGAGTGGCTTCAGGAAGCGATTCTCAAATTGGTTGAATGGCGGTCACAGATGCAGCAAAAAGGAATTGAAGCCATTGCTTCATTGATTACCGGAATCATCACGAAGGCCAAAGAAATCCCTGAAAAGGTGAAGGAAATTGGCAAAAATATCGTGTCAGGTGTTTGGGAAGGCATTCAGAATGCAAAAGATAAATTCATGGAAAATGTTGGTGGATTCTTCACCGGAATCATTGATGGTGCCAAGGAAGTGCTTGATATCAATTCACCATCCAAGAAATTTGAATGGATTGGTGAAATGTGTGTAAGCGGTTTTGACAAGGGTGCTGAAGATTTGGAAGATGGCACATCCTTTGAAAAGGCTGCAAATGTTGCCCTTCCTATGGAAAGCGGAAATATCAGCCCTGCATCCAATGGCATTGACTATGACCGCATGACACAATCCTTCATTAAGGCATTACAGACCGTGGCACCGGAATTGCGTTCCAATGTAACAGTTGAAGGTGATGCAAAGGGAATGTTCAAGACCATTCAGAAACAGGCCAAGGTATTCAAAGACACAACAGGACAGGGGGCATTTGCATGAGTTACGCAGGATATAGAGTGAAGATTGGGGACACCATAGTTCCCAATCTTTTAATTTCAAAAGGAACATATTCCTTCAAAAAAAATAAAAGGGTTGCAGGATCATGGACAGATGCCAATGGCATTGAACATTATGCACACCATAAAACAAGACAGGCTGTGATTCAGTTTTCCATTAAAGAAAGACACTTGGAAGAGCATCAGAGCATTGCAGCCATATTTGAAAATCAGGACAATCTTTCTGTGGAATACTGGGATGAATATGCTTGTGAGTATAAAACAGGCAGATTCAGGATGGCAGAACCGCAGATAAAACATATTGAAACACCGGGTAATGATATCCGGTATGCAGCAACACAGATTGTTCTAACAGAATACTAATGAAAGGGGTGATATCATGTTGAATATCCCTGAAGAAGTCAGGAATTTGTTCAAGGATTCAGATGTGAAAAAGAACATCCGCATCCACTTCCCAAATGGTGAAAGGCCTGACATCATCAATGACAACATTGATGAAGAAAGCCTGTCATTCACTGAAAGCATTTGTTCACAGTCTGAATTGAAATTTGGCTTGTGTGAAGCACCGGTTCTTGAATTTAGCACAGCGGAAATTGAGAATATCAAGGGCATGGAAATTGAAGCATCCATTGAAGTGGATGTCAGCACAGCGGAAGATGTCACAAAGACAATTCAGCTTGTGAATGGAAAAGGCACTTTTGAAATGGAAGTGGTCAGTGATTTGGTTGTCGATTACTTACAGGACACAACACATGGCGCAGGTGTTGACATTAAAGATTTAGAAGAAGGCGCATTGCCTTTTCCATTTCCTTATGCTATGGGCTTTAACCCGGAAAACAGAACCACCACCGCATATATATCCAATGTGTATTATGGGCACCGGGTGGAAGTGACAGTCACATTGCCTGATACATATTCAGAAGTGGATGTGCATTACAAGGTGGGCTACACAAGGGATGATTTGCCTTTTCCGTATTATTCAATACCACTTGGCAGATATGTGGTGAAGGAATGCCCAAGAAATGAAGTGATGTTTGAAAAGCGGAATGTCACAGCATATGGCAAGGAATTTGACATCAACCATGTATCTGTGATTGAGCAGCAGAAAAGAAGGGCTGTATTTGGTGGAACATACACCTTCAATATTGCGCATTATGCTGCAAGCAATGCAGGATTCCTTGATGAAAGCACAATATCATGGGGTGAAGAAGAAACCACAACAGAAACAATTGGTGTTGCCGGGTTTGTCAGTTCTGAAAATATGGTGAATGTGGAAGCTGAATTTGTGGTATTGAATGTTGGTTATCTGTATCATAATTCACTTTATAAAATCACAAACAATGCAACCGAAAAGACAGAAGAAGATATTGTTGAATTTGCCAAGGAATATGTGAAGAATGCGGTTGAGGATTTTGATTCCTGGGCATACCAATTTGAACAGTTTGAACATGAGTTAAGGGGCATTGTATATCCATATATTGCAGGCAGCCTTTTGGGAGCTGTAAGATTGACGGATGGAACAGATATCATATATCCATTTGTAAGACATGACAACAAGAATGATACATTTGCAATTTATGTTCCAAGGAAACTTACATTCTACACATATGACTGGATCGGCACACTGCTTCATTCGGAAGTATTCATGGAAATGGAAGATTGCAAGATATATTCCGGTAATGTTGACACAGGCACAGGGAATCTGTTCTATACAATCAATGAATATGACGGATCAGAAATTGATTTCCGCAGCATATTTGAATCATATGTTGAACTGCATGGTGCATTTGGTAGATTTGATCGGCATGGAAAGTTCAAATTCTACAAACTGAATGACAGCTTTGGTTTATATCCCAGTGAAGATTTGCTGCCAAGTGAAACACTTTACCCGGCAGAAGGTAATGAATATGTTGAAGGGGCACAATACACATCATTGTGGTATGAAGATTCAGCAACATTGCCATTCGGAAAAGTAAGTGCAATATACATGGATGAAAACGAAAAGACCGCAATTGCATCTGTTGATATTGCAAAAGGGCATTCATACAACAATGTGAAAGAAGTTGGCCAGTATGTAGTGACACGATCATTCATGACCATTGATGTGACCGGAATCACATTTGAAGGCAATGGAATCCATGTGTCAAGCCCTTGGCCATTAAAAAGTGTATTAATAGAAAAAACAACAAGCAGTTCCGCACAAGGATTTGATGTGCAGATTGCAGAAGGGCAGACAGACTTTGAATGGAATGGTGAAGGTGCCACAACAATCAATGATATCACAGGCATTATTTTGTATTTTGATACCACAGAATACAGTGGCAATGTCATATTGAGTGAATATGAAAAGAATCCTGTTCATTACAATGACAGTGAATGTCAGGCATACATCATTACAGATAATGAGATTTTGAAAAGTCAGTCATTCACAGAAGATGAAGTGAAGGCATACTTGGAAGTAATTGCGGAAAATATCAAGGATGTTTGGTACCTTCCGGCAGAAATTGAAATGCAGGGCCTTCCGTACTTGGAAGCCGGTGATGTTCTTCAGGTTGATTCTGAATATATCGGATTCCAAACAATTATCATGCGCAGGACCATGACCGGCATTCAGGCACTAATGGACAGTATTGAAAGCAAAGGATAAGAGGTGAAAAGACATGGAAAAACTTTATAAAAAAATAGGTTGGAAGAACAAACCGAACCTTTCAACACCACTTGGCGCAACCAATCTGAAAAAGATTGATGAAGCCCTTGACGGATTGGACAACCGCACCATTGAATTGAACAGCAAAGATGCGGAACACAGCAGACATATTGAAGGCTTGTATGTGGAAACGAGAAAAAACGCACAGGCAATTGAATCAAGTCTTGATGCGCTTAAAATCATACCCACAGCAAGCGGAAACACAGCCTATATGGATGATGCAAGCAACATGGGGCTTGAAAGAATTGATTTGTATGGTGAAAGCAAGCAAAATGGTACACCTACACCGACAAGCCCGATTCCGATTGAAAGCAAGATTGTGGAAAAGGTGATTGTGTCGGGAAAGAATTTCTTTGGCTTTGGGGAAAGTGCGATTGACAAAACCACTGAATTAAGACCACTTGTTTCACAGCGACTTATTTTTACAAAGATTGATGATAACACAATCAAATGTAATTACAATGGTGGAAATTACAGTTCAGGATTTGTTGAACTTGACGGAATTGACGGAACAAAAGACTATGCGTTCAGTTTTATTGTCGAACACAACACGTTTGGATTCACACCAAGAATTGAGAAATATGCAAGCAGATGTACTTCCACACGATTATCACTACTGATTTACGCAGCAAATGGTGCAACAGAAGTTGCTTCAAGTGAATATATCATTTTGAAAAACATCCAAGTGGAAGAAGGCACAACAGCCACAGAATTTGAACCCTACAAACCCATTCAGACTGTAAACCTTTCCGCACCAATCGAATTGAACGGAATTGGTGGTGTTAGAGATACAGACAAGTTGAAGAAGTTTGGTGTTGTGGTGTTGGATGGTTCGCAAACAATGATACTCAATAGCGGTTCAGCAACAGGCACAAGCGGTAGCAGAAGATTTCAGATAACTTGTTTAAGTGGAAAGCCATCCGCAAATACAAGCGACCAAGTAAAAGCAAATGCGTTATGTGACCAAGCAATTATATCGACAGGAAGTAGAACTTATACAGCACAAAATGAAGATAATATTTTTTCGGTTGAAACCTCTTTTGTGTGTCTGCGTCTTAGCGGAATTGCAACACTTGAAGATATGAAAGCTAAATTGCAAGCAAATCCAATCACTGTTGTGTATGAACTGGCAAATCCGATTGAAACATCACTTCCGCAAGCTGACATTGATGCAATCAAGAATCTTCACACATACAAGCCAAACACAGTTGTGATGAATGATGCAGATGCAGAAATGGATGTGCATTATGTTGCGGATGCAAAGACATACATTGACAAGAAGTTCAAAGAATTGGCAACAGCCATTGTGAATCAGTAAGGGGGGTATGAAATATGTATAACGTAGTAAAGAGTGTAATTGAATCAAAGGATTATGATTTGGCTGACATTATCCGTAAGATTGATATTGTGTGGTGGGAAGGAAAATTCACGGATGAACAGAAAGAGGAATTGCAGACCTTGGCAAGAAATGGTGCATCCGCAGGAAACAGTGTAGATGTGATGCAGAAACTTGAAGAATTTGATAAACGCATCACGGCACTTGAAAAAGCATTGCAGACGGACATTCCGACTGATGATGAAGAAGAAACCACAGTTCCCGAATATGAAGCAGGTAAATGGTACTATGCCGGGGATAGGGTAACCTTTGAAGGCAAAGTGTATAAATGCATTGCACCTGAAGGGGTTGTGTGCGTATGGAATCCAAATGATTATCCTGCTTACTGGAAGGAAGTATAAAGCACAAAAGATACCTACACAGAATGATTGAAAGGTATCTAAATGAAAGGAATCAAATTTGGGAATTTACATTCCTATTATGAATGGGGGCTTATCCTTGGCAGCAAGGAAATAGGGGCACCCGAACCAAAAGTGAATCAGATTGAAGTGGAAGGCGGTGATGGTGTTCTTGACCTGACTGAATTTTTCGGAGAAGTCAAGTATAAAAACCGGTCACTGTCTTTCACCTTCAGCAAGATGGGGTTGTTGCCTGATGGCTTCCTTGCCTTGTATTCCGTGGTGCAGAATGCCATCCATGGGAAGGTGCTTGACATTATTCTTGATGATGATCCGGCATACTTCTACCGGGGCAGGGTGACAATCAATGAATGGAAATCAAACAAGAATATTGGTGAAATTGTCATTGAAGTGGATGCTGAAGCCTACAAGATGAAGCTTGATGAAACTGTTGTGACAAAAGCGGTTGCAGGAACAAGCACCATTGTCCTGAACAATAGCCGGAAAAGGGTTGTGCCGGTCATTACAACGGATGCAGAAATGAAGCTTGCATTCGGCACTTATTCCGGTACATTCAGCGCAGGAACATTCACAATCCCGGAACTGGAACTTGTGGAAGGTAAAAATTCGGTGAAGGTAACAGGCACCGGAAATATCTCATTCCGATACAGAGAGGGGGCTTTGTAATGTACAAAGTGTTTTGTGACAGCTTCCTTCTTTACAATGACCAAATTGAAAGCTTACAGATTTTCAATCCCAAAGTGGAAGTGGAACTGAATGAGATTGGCAGCTTTGATTTCACTATATACAACAGCCATCCGAATTTTGACAAACTAAAAAGACTGAAATCAATCATTCGGGTATATCAGGATGATTTTTTGTTGTTCCGGGGAAGAATCCTTGATGATGAACAGGGCTTTTACAATGAAAAAACAGTGGAATGTGAAAGTGAACTTGCATTCTTGGTGGATTCAATACAAAGGCCCTATGACTTCACCGGCACACCGGCTGAATTGTTCACCCAGTTCATAAACAACCACAATGCACAGGTGGATGCAGATAAGCAATTCAAGGTTGGAAATATCACTGTCACTGATCCGAATGACTACATCAACAGAAGTGATTCAGAATACATGAACACCTTGGAATCTATCAAAAGCAAATTACTTGACACACTGGGCGGTTATTTGTGGATTCGACATGAAGCGGATGGTGTATATCTTGACTATTTGGCAGAATTGAATTTCTTATCACCGCAGACAGTGACATTTGGGAAGAATCTGCTTGACCTTAAAAGAAGGACAGAAGGAAAGGACATTGCAACAGCAATCATTCCACTGGGAGCCAAGGAAGAAGGCGGTGAATCCCGGTTGAATATCACATCTGTGAATAATGGTGTGGATTATGTTTATAACCAAGAAGCGGTGAACCAATATGGATGGATATTCAAAGCTGTGACATGGGATGATGTGACGGAACCGGCAAACCTGTTGAGAAAAGGTAATGAATCCCTGAATGAGCAGATACAGATGCTTTATTCAATAGAATTGGATGCAGCGGACCTTGCCACAGTGGACAGGACAGTTGAATCATTCCATTTAGGCACACAAGTCAGGGTGAATACAAAGCCACATTCCATCAATCAGCTTTTCCTTGTTTCAAAGCTGTCAATTGCGCTGCTTCAACCGGCTTCAAACAAGCTGACACTGGGCACCAATTACAAAACCTTCACGGAACAAGCAATTTCAGGGCAAACAGCCACAGAAAACAGATTGGTGGATATTTCTTCAGATGTGGAAGAAAAGCTTGTAAATAGGCTTACAGAAACAGAATCAAGGCTATCCGCACAGATTCTTTCCACATCAGAGAGCATCACAACCACAATCATGGATGAAGTATATCTGAAGGGTGACACAGATGCATTGATTGAATCTGTCAGCACGCAGATTTCACAGACCGCAGAAGATGTTGAAATCCGATTCAATGAGTTTTCACAGGATATCAATGCGGTGGCAGAAGGAACGGATGCACAGTTTGAGGAAATAAGCAAATATATCCGGTTTGTGGATGGCAACATCATCCTGGGGGAAGAAGGGAACACCCTAACCTTGCGGATTGAGAATGACAAGATTTCCTTTTTGGATTCCGGTATGGAAGTGGCATATTTCAGCAATAACAAGCTGTATGTCACGGATGGGGAATTTTTAAATTCTTTGCAGCTTGGAAACTTTGCTTTCAGACCAAGAACGAATGGAAACCTATCATTTTCCAAAATAGTATAGTAGGGGGCATGTTATGGCAACATCATCAGCAATGTCAACTACAAACGATAAAATCAAGTATAAAACTACAATAACGCAGAACAGTCAAAGTGTGGCCAACAATACTTCCAATGTGACAGTATCAGTCAGAGTATACAGAACCAATACCGGTTATACCACATATGGAACAGGAACAGTGTATGTGACCATAAACGGCACGCAGTACACGGAAAGCATCACCACAGCCGACAAGATAACATCTTCCGGGGTAACAGTCTTTTCAAAAACACTGAATATTGCCCACAATGCAGACGGAACCAAGACATTGGCCACATCTGCAAGAATCACACATGATCAGTTTTCGTCAAGTAATCAGTCATATTCACAGGCTTTGACAACTGTGCCAAGGGCAACAACACCCACGGTTTCCGCATCTTCTGTGGATATGGGTGCAAGCATCACCATCAACATGCCAAGGGCATCAGGCAGCTTTGACCATACCTTGACATATAAATTCGGAAATGCTACCGGCACAATCGGTGAAAATTTGGGAACATCAAAAGCATGGACAGTTCCATTGTCATTGGCAAGCCAAATTCCAAATGCAACATCCGGCACTGTGACAATTACGGCAAAAACATATAACGGAAGCACCCTGATAGGCACCAAGACTGTATCATTCACAGCCAAGGTGCCTGCTTCAGTTGTTCCCACAATCGGAAGTGTGGGAGTAGCAGATACCAATGCAGCATATGCAGCGCAGTTTGGAAGCTTGGTACAAGGTAAATCCAAGGCAAAGTTCACAATCGCAGCTTCCGGGGCTTATGGTTCCACCATAACGGCATATAAGACAGTGATTGAAGGCAAGACATACACCGGAGCGACACCAACAACCGCAGTTTTGACAGGAAGCGGAAATGTGACCGCAAACATCACTGTGACAGATAGCAGGGGAAGAACGGCAAGCACAACCAAAACATTCAATCGCATTCCATACACCGCACCGCAGATCACGGCTTTTGCAGTGGTCAGAACGGATGCAAAGGGTGTGGAAAACTATGAAGGCACCAATGCGAAAATCACAGCAGCCTTCAGCATTGCATCAGCAAGCAATAAGAATTTAAGCAGCTACAAGATAGAATACAAAGCAAAGTCAGCTTCCGCATGGACCACATTGAAAAGCGGAAGCGGTTATTCATACACAGACAGCATCATCACAGGCAGTGTATTTGATGCCAATTTAGCCTATGATGTCCGCTTGACAGTATCAGATTATTTCGGTGCTATCACAAACACTGTTGATTTGTCAACAGCCTTCACTTTGATGGATTTTAATGCATCAGGAAGGGGCATTGCGTTTGGCAAGGTGTCAGAGCAGGAAGGAATTGAATTTGCACTTCCCATCAAATCAACCCTGGGACATCTGATTACAAGCCCGGTTGTAATACAGGCCGGTACAGATTTGGATGCCTTGACAGAACCGGGATTTTATGTGTTTTCAAGCGGAACATCCACAACACTTGTCAATAGTCCGCTTGGTGGTAGCGGTTCAGGTAGCATTGAAGTGGCTTATGAAGGTGAAGCAGGACAGAAGCGACAGGTTATGACAAGATGTTCCGTGGCTTACAGGGAAATATGGGATAGATTGTATTACAGCAACAAATGGCAAGAATGGATTCCTGTATTCAAGGGAAGCAGCGGAACCGGAAGAATCTTGTGGTCAGGTGGTCAGTACATGACCGCAGGACACAAGGCAGAACTGTCAGAGCCTATCCTTGCACAACCGCATGGCATTGTGCTTGTATTCAGCAGATTTGAAAGTGGAGTGGCGCAGGAAAACAATTACTTTCACTTTTTTATACCCAAAGCATTTGTTGCACAAAAAAATGGGTTTGGGCACACATTTATAATGGCAGCAAACAGATTTGCAGTGATTGCCACAAAGTATCTCTATATCAACAACGAAAGAATCACCGGTCATGCCGATAATAACGCAACCGGAACAGCAAACGGTATCACCTTTAATAACGCAAGCTTTGTTTTGCGCTATGTCATAGGTGTTTAGATAGATAAAATATAAAAAAAGAAAGGAACAAAAGACATGGAAGGAATTGTATCAGCAGTAATCACAGGAGTATTGGCACTTGCCGGGGTAATCATCACAAACATTTCAAGCAACAAGAAGATTGAAAAGAAGCTTGAAATATCACAGGCTGTCACGGATTGCAAGATTGACGAACTGACAAGGGAAGTCAGGGAACACAATAACTTTGCGCACCGGGTGCCTGTGATGGAAGAACAGATCCGGGTAATCAATCACAGAATTTCAGATTTAGAGCATCAGTAAAAAGAGAAGGCAGGAAGTGAAATGACTTCCTGCCCTTTTTCTATTTGCCGGATGCTTCTTTGATATAGTAAAACAGCCTTGATAAAAACACTGAATTGGTCGGAACACCTTTGTCCGGGCGCACACAATTCACAAATACATGGTCAATGAATTGTGTGTTGCCATGCAGCCATGCAACACTGATTGCATGACGGATTGCCCTTTCTACCCTTGTAGGTTTAGTTCCGAATCTTTCCGCAATATCTACATACAGCCTTTTAGTGATACAGTGCCGGTATTCTTCATCCAACAATAGAAGCTGCACTGCATAGACTGTATAGGCATAACCATATATGTTTGGTGGAATTCCGATTGATAACAGCAGTTCATGGATCACATTTGTTTCTACTTGAAATCCTACTACTTGTACATTGTTTTGTTCCTGATAAGCAATTTGTGCATTCATTCTTTTTTCCTCTCTTTATATTTGAAAGTTTCATGTTACGAAAATAATGTATTCCAATTATTGACAAAATAAAAGTTCTACTTTAACATAATTTTTGTCGAAACTATTTTAGTATATTGTCAATTTTGACAACAAAAGGGGTACTATGCCGGGCGAGATTTTAAGCAAAAGATTAAAAGAAGTTCTAAACGAACTTGGATGGACTAAAGAAAAATTGGCAGATGAAAGCGGACTGTCATTGGAAACTGTCAAGAATATTTATTATGGAAAGACACCTGATCCGAAAATATCAACTGTCATGGCCATATCGGAAGCAACCGGGTACAGCATGAATTGCCTGATGGGTAAATGTCAGCATACACCACAAGAAAAGATTATATTGCGCTATTATCGTTCATGTGGCAGGCATGGAAAGAGCATCATTGAATTGGTGACAAAGTATGAAGCTGTATCAGTGAAAAGTGAACGTGAATCATATGACACACACATGATTCCCTGCCTTCTTCCGCATGGTGAGATTCACAAGGGCATTGTGTATGACACATGCGAAACAGTAGAGATAAAGACATCTTATCCTGAAGCATACATTGCCATTCAAATGACCGGCAATGACTTGGCACCCAAGTATTGCAAGGATGATATTATTCTTTTTGAAAATCGCTTCCCACGCAATGGGGAATATGCAGCATTCTTCAATGGTGACCGGGTATATATCCGCAAGTTCATAGAAGAAGATGGTCAGTATCGTTTGAAATGCCTGCATAAACGTGATGTGGATATTGTTCTGAAGCGGATGGATGAAGTGCAATACATTGGCACCTGTTGCGGTGTAGTAAGAACATAGGAGCATGTATATGTGTCTGTTTAATTTTAAAAAAAGAAAAAAGCAGAAGGTTACAGTCAAAAAGAGATCAGACAACAATCGTTCGGACAGACTAGAACAAGATAGTGCGCTTCCGTTCGGTTGGGTTGTGTATAACAAAAATTATGTGGATATGATTGATGCGGATGTGCAACCATTTAGGGAAAGAATTTTTGAAGCAAAAACGGTAAAAGAAAAACGTGATGCATTGAAATCATATATAATTTTTTTAGAAGATGGCAAGAAGTATTATAAAAAAATAAATCCGTATGTGGGAAGGTATTTTGAAGAATACATTTGTGATTCCGCTGAATCTGTCAGTTATATAGAAGAATTATCCCATATAGAAGAAAACTTTGAACAATTGATTGAACGTGAAAAGTGGATGGAAAAACGACAACAAGAAATCAATGCTCTGAAAACGGATGTGCTTGAAAGATTAAAAGAACAAGATGGGGTACTTCAGGCTTCTTTTATCAAGACTTTTGATGAATCTGTCCGAAAAGACGTTTCATTTATTCTTTATTCACTGGACAGGGAAAACAAGGTTGAACGAATAAAATCCGGTAGAAGTTATATTTTACATATAAAAGAATAGCCACCATTGCGGTGGCTATTTTGTTCCAATGATTTTTATGCCGGCAGTGTGGAGCCGGGAACCATCTTTTCTTGGCTTACCACCCAAGTGCTTGTTGATGGCATTCCGGGCATGGTCTTGTGTAGCATAGATATTATTATCACCGGGATAATCAATGGTCCATCCTTTCATGGAATCATCATCATATCGTTCAATGGCAATCTTCCTGTAAATCATTGTGGGGCAACTTCTTACATAAGTATCTTTCCAAACTACTTTCATACATATCTTCCTTCTTTCTCTTAATTTAATGTGATATGTATGATAGATGAGCTATAAATGAAGCACATCAATCATACAAATCAAAGCCTATAATAATTTGCGGTGACCTGAATGTTGCTGCAACAGCCTTGGATATCAAGAATCCCAAGGGTAATGTGCGCAATGCAGGATTCACCATTGAAGAACGTGATAAGTTTCAAAATCTATTGGCAGCAGGTTACACGGACAGCTTCAGAAGCTTGCATCCTGATGAAGTGAAATATTCTTGGTGGTCTTATCGGTTCCAATCAAGAGCCAAAAACAATGGTTGGCGGTTAGATTATTTCCTTGTATCAAATAGTGCAAGCAATAATATTGTTGAAGCTGACATTCTAACTGATGTTATGGGTTCGGATCATGCGCCTGTATTACTTAAAATGAATATCTAGCATAAATTCTTCATTGTTTTCCCGGCTGAATTCAATCTTGTCCACAAATTGCTTCAGGAATTGGTTCTTGTCCTTGGCATCAATCGTATCATCCGGAAGCATAACAAGGGCATCCTGTAAATACATTATTTTTTCTTCATATTCGGTCCGTTCAGGTATGGAAGATTCTAATTCATGTATTTGGGCATCAATGCTTGCTAATTTATCATTGTGCTTCTGTTTACGTTCCACAAATTCATTCGGGGAATATATACCATCTTCATAATCATCAAATATTTTGGAAAGTTTCTTTTCAATGGCCTTTTTCTCTTTTTCCAAGCCCTGAATTTGTTTTTCAACATCAGCTTCACTTTCAATGGCTGTGTTGTCAATTTTCATCTCAAATTCATCAATGGACAGCTTCAAGCCATAAATGAATGCATCCATAACATCTGACATGATAGCTGATTTTACATTGCAAAATTGTGATTGCTTGTGAATGATTCTTGGCATTACATTGTTTTTATGCTTATATCCATTGTATACCATCAATTTCTTGCATTTGTCGCAAACAATAAGCCCGGCAAGTGGGTTCTGCAATTTTTGTTCTTTTTTGGTATGGTCACTCTTGAAATTCTTTTGTGCAGCATCCCATAATTCTTCTGATACAACTGCCGGGTGCTTTCCTTCATATTCCATGTAATGGGTTGTATGATTTGAACGTGGTCTTGACTTAACAAGCTTTCCATCCACCATAGATTTCACACACATCCTGTCATTCCATCTGACCTTGCCTTTATATGTCGGATTCTGAAGAATGGTTTTTATTGTAGCAGTGGACCATTCAGGATCACCCAGGTATGTTGGCACACACATGGTTGTCAATCTTCTTGCTATTTCACCTGGTGTCAGTTTGGAATTCACTGCCCATTCATATATCTTCTGAACAATCGGTGCTTCTTCAGGATTCGGTTTCAATGTTCTGAAAACCTTTGTTTTGTGTATATCATAACCATATGGCCGATAGGAACCCATGAAGTTTCCTTCCACAACAGCCTGTTTTCTTCCCCGGTCAAGCCTTTTCTGAATGGTCTTGTATTCCCTTCTTGACATGAAAAGAACAAATTCCATGTATTCTTCATCATCACTATTGTGTGCCACATCATATGTCTTGGTTGGTGTTACAACAAGCAAGCCTTCCCGGTTGTTGGAATATCGCAGACAATCCATGATGATTTGCATATCACCCTGATTTCCTCTTGAAAGTCGGTCAACATCAACAACTATAATTCCCCGGTACTTTCCTTCATAACATTCATTTATCATCTTTTGTATTTCAGGCCTTGCTTCTATGGTTTCACCTGACACTATTTCCTGATATATCTTTCCTACATATAAGCCCTGCCTTGCAGCCAAAGCGGTCAGGATTTCTTTGTGCCTTTTTAAAGTTTCACCTTCACCAAGTTTTTCCGCTTCGACATCAGCCCTGCTTTTTCGTAGATACATAACATATTTATCATTCATTTTCATCATTCCTTTGGCATATTTTGCTGAAAAAAAGCATATATTGATATTGGTTACAATTCCCATTGTTCTGAATATTACATTTTTGTATAATATTTTCAGAACATTCGTTCTGCCCCGGAAGAAAGGAGCCATGCACATGAGCGCATCAGAAGAATTATTAGAATACATAACAAATTTAACACCGGCACAGGTGGAAAAGGTTATTTCTCACCTTCCACAATTGACTTTATTACTCGAAGAACAAGTTCCGCTTTATCTTCCGGAACAGACTTTGCAAAATCAATAAGTGCTTGCCTATCTTTGGACAGTTCATTTTCGGTGGACTGTCCTTTTTTTCTTTCCATTGGCACATCATATCCCATCAGCCATGCTTCATCTACATCAAGATAATTTGCAATTGCATAGATTCTTCTTGAATCTTTAATTGTCCTATTGCCTGAAAGATATTGGCTGATTGCGGATTTTGGAATCTTCAAATCTCTTACAAGGTCAACAGGCTTCTTTTCTCTTATGGAAAGGGCCATTTGCAATCTGTCTTTCAATTCTGCCTTCAACATTTTTATCACCTGCCTTTTCTGTTGTGTACTTATATAATACCACACTTTGTGAACAATTTAAACAAAAAGTTTACAAAAGTTAAACTTTTATATTGACGGACATAAAATATTATGCTAATATAACTTTAGGTTCACGGTACGTGAACAAAAAATTTTACAATGAATGTTCACGTTGCGTGAACGCATGTGAAGGGAAGGAGAAGAAAAAAATGGCATTTAATTACAGCAAATTGAGAGGAAGAATTATTGAGAAATTCGGTAGCATCAAGGCATTTGCAAAAGCTTATGGCATTACAAGTGTTTCAATGTCAAAAAAGCTGAATGGAAAAATTGCGATTTCACCAAAAGATATCACGAAGATGTCAGCACCGGAATTTCTTGATATTCAGCCGACAGAATACCATGAATATTTTTTTACAACATAAGTTCACGAAATGTGAATTAAGGAAAGAAGGTCTTGCATCATGGAAGGTCAGAAGGTAACTGAATACAAATACAAAAATGCCACAATCAGGATTCATGGAACCGCTGATCAGCAGAAGGTGAAAGAAGCAGCAACATTATTCCTGAAGAAAGTGGAATATCAAAAAACAAGAAGGGGTGAAAAAGAAATCATATGAAAAAGCGCAATGAATTGATGTGCATGGGCATATGCGCAATTGCTGCAACAGTATTTTCTCTTTACGCAGCGGAACAGCAGAAAGTCAATGCAAAGGCACAGATGGAAGATTTGAAGGCCTATGCAAATGCAAAGGCTGTCATGGCTGCTGAAGTGCCGACAATGGAAGCAATGCCTGAAGAAGAACCTGAAAACATATCACTTGGTGAATTCAAATTGACCGCATATTGTAGTTGTGAAAAATGCTGTGGTCAATGGGCACTGAATAGGCCTGTTGATGAAGAAGGGCATCAGATAGTGATTGGTGCAAGCGGTGAAGAACTTGTTGAAGGTGTCAGCATTGCGGTTGACAAGGAAGTCATTCCATATGGCACCACAGTGCTGATAAATGACCGGGAATACATAGCACATGATTGTGGCGGTGCAATCAAGGACAACAGAATTGATGTGTATTTTGGCAATCATCAAGATGCATTGGAATTTGGTGTACAGCACGCAGAAGTATTTATGAAAGGAAGTGAAAAGTGATGGATGAAAAGTTGATTTATGGTGGACAGGCTACACTTGAAGATTTGTGCAGACTTCATGAACTGGGATTTGAATTTGTCATTGAAGATGGGGTGATCACAAATGTATTACACGAATGATCCTATTGCTGATTATCACAGTTATGCAGCAGACCAAGAAAGGGAACTTGCAAAACTTCCAAAGTGCTATGTATGCGGTGAAGCTATCCAAGATGATTATTGCTATATGGTGAATGATGAACCGGTTTGTGAAGAATGCATGAATAGAGATTACCGGGTAAGCACTGAAGAATTGATGAATCACTAAAGATACCAACACAAAATATTTGGAAGGTATCTATGGTCAGAAATTTTTATATTAAAGGCAAAATTGACGGAAGAAGAACACATCTATCAGGTGGACCGGGTAGGAAAGATGGTGGAATGGTTCTGATTCTCACACAAAGGAACAACAACAGCATTGAAGAATGTGCATCCATTGAATGCTTTGCAGAAGGGGATGTGCTGAAAACTATTATTTATGACAAAGATGGCAATGCCATTTTTGAGAATACAACAAGGAGATAGAATCGTGAAGCATTATTTGAATGTGTGTGATGTGAATGGTGCTGAAGTAGAACCTGTTGATGTAATTACTTTTGGAAGCCCATGTCAAGATTTATCAGTGGCAGGGAAAAGGGCAGGCTTGAAGCATGAATCCAATGGTGATGATGAAACAACAAGAAGTGGACTGTTTATGGAAGCGGTTCGCATCATAAAAGAAATGAGGAAAAAAGATGGATTGGAACAATTACGAAGTGGAAGGACAAATGAACATATTCGACCTAGGTTTGCAGTGTGGGAAAACGTACCCGGAGCCTTCAGCAGTAACAAAGGAGAAGATTTCAGAGTTGTGCTTGAAGAGTTGGCAAGAATCAAAGAAGCAGAAGTATCAATTCCTTTGCCTGAAAAGGGAAAGTGGAAACAGTCAGGAGAGATTGTCGGTGATGGATGGTCTATTGCTTGGAGAACACTTGATGCCCAATACCACGGAGTCCCCCAACGTAGACGTAGAATCTTCCTTGTCGCAGATTTTGCAGACGAATGTGCCGGAGAAATACTATTTGAGTGCAAAGGCTTGCCTGGGTATCCTGCGGAGAGCAGCAAAAAGGGGCAAGGAATTGCCGGAGATTTTGCGGAAGGCATTAGAGGAACAGGCGAAAGAGAATGCATAGGTTTTGATGGTTACAATCAGGCGGTAACAGGTGATGTTTCCAAGGCAATCACAAGTGCGGCCACAGATGCAGACCATGTGCCTTTGGTTTTTGAAAAAGATGAAGCTGTTCCATACACCTTAAAAATCCGCAGTGGATGTGAAGGCGGTGGGAAAGGTGCTTTGATTCAAACTGACAAATCAGCAACACTTGCTGTGGCACAGGATCAGACATTGTTTCAGCCTGTATGTATTCAAGGTTCCATGATAGGCAGAAAAGACGAAAACGGCCCGCAAGGTGATGGTATAAATGTGGACAAATCTTTCACATTAAATACAATTGACAGACATGCGGTAGCATACGGAATTTGCAGTTATGCAAGCAATAGCATGAAATCTGACAATCCACACAGTGGAATCTATGTGGCCAATACTGCACGAACATTGGATTTGAATGGTGGAAATCCTGCTTGTAATCAAGGCGGTATATGTATTGTGGAGCCAGTGCCGATGGGAAATGGTGTGTTTGATGTTGAAACAGAAGTGTATGTCAGAAAATATGAGGTTGATTGTAAATCATTGTGCGAGTGTTTGCGAAAACATAAATTTGCTTCTGATTTTAGCAATAAGGAGATTGCAGATCGATTAAACATTCCATTGACAAAGGTTGAACATTGGTTCAGGCAAGATGCAAGTTTTGCAATTCCTGATGCTGAAATATGGATGGATTTAAAAAAACTTCTTGGTATTGAAACGGATGAATTTGATGAATCAATTACAACATATGTTGCACAAGAAGGCAAATACGATATGAGCAACCGGATATATGTTGGTGATATTGCACCTACACTGACAACACAATCTGCTGAATACAAATATTTAGTGCCACTATCCATAGAAAACCATCCAAACGATAGCAGAGTGCAAATCAGGGAAGATGGCACAGTGCAAAGTCTTACAAGCAGAATGGGAACTGGCGATGGAAATGTTCCTTTGGTGGCAGAACCCACCAACACATATTTGGCAAGCGGAAAAGAAACTGTCGGAACACTTATGGCAAATGCCGGTACAAAGTTGTGGTTGGGCAATCAGGAAGCCTTCAGCGGTGATTATCACATCATTGAAGAATTTACATCACCAATTCGTTACATAGTCCGCAGATTAACACCTACAGAGTGCGCAAGACTTCAGGGAATGCCTGATGCGTGGTGTCTATTATCACAGATTGATGATATGTCAGATGATGATTATGAGTTTTGGAAATTGGCACATAAAACTCATGCAGAAATCAATGGGAAGTCATACAAAGAGAAAACCAAGAAACAGATGATTGCTTGGTATAACAAGCTTCAGATTGATGGTGCTGAATATAAGGCATACGGAAATGGAATGGCACTTCCTTGTGTAAGGGTTCCCATTCATGGAATCGCAAAGCATGGTGCAAAGACAATGGCAAGCCTTTTTGATGGTATCGGTGGATTTCCGCTTGCAGGCTTGATAGATGGCATTAAGACATTATGGACAAGTGAAATTGAACTGTTTCCTATTGCAGTAACAATAGAACGGTTCCGGGAATTTGAGAAATACGGATGTTTCACATTCGGCCTTGAATGCAATAATGCAAATTCAATAGAAAAGGAGATAGAAGAAATGGAAAAAGGAATGGAAATGAATGTTCAGGAGTTCACACTTCCTGAAGTGATCCAATTTAATTATGAAGAACTGAAGGCAATGATTCAGGAAAGATGTGATTTTTATGAATCAGCAGTCTACACAGAAGCAGAAATCAAGAATGCAAAGGCTGACAAGGCCATGCTGAACAAGCTGAAGAAGGCATTGAATGATGAAAGAATCAAAAGAGAAAGAGAGTATATGCAGCCCTTCAATGATTTCAAGGCAAAGGTGAATGAAATCATCAGCATTATTGATAAGCCGGTATTGATGATTGATTCCCAGGTGAAAGCATTTGAAGAAAAGCAGAAGGAAGCAAAGAAGGCTGAAATCCTTGCATTCTATGAAACTTTGAATGCACCTGAAGAATTGAACTTTGAATTGATGTTTGATTCCAAGTGGCTGAATGCATCCGCAAACATGAAAAACATTCAGGAAGAAGTCACATTTGGTGTTGAGAACTTCAAAGCAAACATGGACATGCTTTCAAAATTGCCCGAATTTGGCTTTGAAGCACAGCAGGTATATATTCGGTCACTTGACTTGCAAACAGCCATCAGTGAAGCCAATAAGCTTGCAGAAATGGCACGATTGAAAGCAGAAAAAGAAAAGGTTGCTGCTGAAACTGAAGCATGGGAACAGGCAGAGAGAGAAGCACAGAAGATTCATGATGAAGAAGCACAATTTGCAACAGAAATCATTGCGGATGGTGTGCCCACAACACACATTGCACCTGAAAGGCAGTGGGTATATCTTCAGGTGAATGTGTCCGGTGCAGAAATGGATGCTTTGCGTGATTTCATGAGTTCAAGAAACATTGAATTTGCAGAGATTTAGGAAGGGGTGAATGTATGAATGCATATGAAAAACTTGCAATCATTCAGGGTGAATTGATAGCACCCAAAAATCAATATAACAAGTTCGGAAATTATAACTATCGATCTTGTGAAGATATTCTTGAAGGGCTGAAACCCTGCTTGAAAAAAGTGAAGGCAGTGGTGCAAATTTCTGATGAAATGGTTCTGATTGGTGACAGATACTACATAAAAGCAACAGCCACATTGATTGACTGTGAAGATGGTTTTTCCATCAGCAACACTGCATATGCAAGGGAAGAAGAAGCTGTGAAAGGAATGAGTTCTTCACAGGTTACCGGTTCGGCATCATCCTATGCAAGAAAATATGCTTTGAATGGCCTGTTTGCAATTGATGATGTGAAGGATGCAGATTCAAGGGATAACAGCAAGAATGAACCTGAAAAGAAAGCAGAGGAACAGAAGAAACCTGCACAACCAAAGGCAGAAGCTGACGAACAGAAGAAGGCAGAAGCGGAACAGAAGAAAATTGAAAATTCAAAGATTTCTGAAGTAAAACTGAAAGCCCTTCTGAAAAGATGCGCTGATGATCATGTTGATACCAAGAAAATCATGCAGCTTTACAAGGTCAATAGTTTGGCAGATTTGACAGAAAGACAGTTTGCCAATATCCATGAACACTGGGAAAAAATCAAGGGGTAGCTTATGGAATGCACAGGAAAATTGCAATCAGTAAACAGGGATTGGAAGTCGGGAAATATCATCATCAGCTTTGAACTGAATGAGGAACCAACGGATGCCATCAATGCTATTGCATCATGTGAGAAATTGAGCATTTCCGCAAAGAAATTCAGGCAGAAAAGAAGCTTGGATGCCAATGCATATTGTTGGGTGTTATGTACGAAAATTGCGGATTCCATAAACAGCAGCAAGGATGAAGTGTATGAAGAAATGCTTCAGAAGTATGGATATCTATATAAGGATGAAGATGGATATATCCCTGTGACAGTCAAAGCCGGTGTTGATATGTCAAAGATTCAAGGGCACTGGAAGTTCTTCAAAAGCAATGGAAAATTTGATTCATACCTGATGATAAAAGGTTCAAGTGAATATGATTCTGCTGAAATGGCAAAATTCATTGACCGCATTGTTGAAGAAGCCAAGGACCTTGGCATTGAAACAGCAACACCGGCTGAATTGGAAAGGATGAAAGAACAGTGGAATCAGTATTGCAAGAAGTAAAAGAATGCTATGTGTGCCAAACAACATCAAATCTTCATTCACATCACTGTCTGTTTGGAACATCCAACAGAAAGAAGTCAGAAAAGTACGGATTGAAGGTGTGGTTGTGCGCATACCACCACAACATGAGCAATGAAGGTGTGCATTTCAATCAGGTTCTTGACCGGGCACTGAAGATGAAAGCGCAGAAGCATTTTGAAGAACACATAGGAACAAGGGAAGATTTCATCAAAGAATTTGGAAAATCGTATTTGTAGAAAGGAAGAATGAGCATGAATAAATGGAACGGAATTGGAAGATTAACAAGGGATGTTGATGTGAGATATTCACAGGGTGAGAATCCCACATGCGTTGCAAGATACACCCTTGCAGTGGACAGGAAGTACAAAAGGGAAGGTGAGCAGTCAGCGGATTTTATCAACTGTGTGGCATTCGGCAAAAGCGGTGAATTTGCTGAAAAATATCTGCATAAGGGAATGAAGGTTGCTGTGTCCGGCAGAATCCAAACTGGAAGCTACACAGACAGAGAAACAGGCAAGACAGTATACACCACAGATATTGTTGTTGAAGAACACTTTTTCTGTGAAAGCAAAGGAAACAATGAAGCACCTGCAACAACACCTGCATCTGAATCAGAATTCATGGACATTCCTGCCGGTGTAATTGAAGAATTACCTTTTCAATAAGGGGTGGTGAAAGTATGGCAATCAATTCAAAGCAAAAGGGTGCAAGATTTGAAAGACATCTTGCAGGGTTGTTTCGTGATTATGGTTATACGGATTCAAGGCGCACAGCACAGTATTGTGGCAACACCGGTGATGCATCAGATGTTGTGGGCCTGCCCGGAATATATATTGAAGCAAAGCATCAGGAACGGATGCAATTGTATGACTGGATGGAACAAGCAAAAAGGGATTCCCAGGGGAGTGAAAACTTCCCTGTGGTATTCCACAAGAAGAACAATGCAGAAATCCTTGTGACCATGCGGTTTGAAGATTGGATGGACATATACAAGGAATGGGAAGCAGCACAGACATTGAAAGCAGGTGAAAGATTATGGGTAAAGCAACAGAATTAAAAACTACACAGGATGTTGTGAAAGAAATCCTTGAAACCAATGAAATGGCAAGGAATAGTGATATGGCCTTGTATGTCAAGGTATGTGAAAGAATCAATCCAAATGTATTGAGCAAGCCTTTTTGGGTGGTGCTTTTATCCCTGAAGGAATACAACCTTCCGAACATTGAAACGGTACGCAGAACCAGGCAGAAGCTTCAAGCAGCATATCCCGAACTTTGCGGTAATGATAATGTGGAAGCGCAGCGGAAGGTGAATGAAGAAGCTTTCAGAGAATATGCAAGGGGTGTTGTGTGATGGAATGCGGTTTTTATCGAGAAAATAAAGAATGTACGGAAGAATGCAGATATTTTGAAACCTGTACTAGAAATCCGCATAGAAAGGATGGCAAAGATGGCAGAAGTGAAGTGGATCAAGATAACAACGGATGTATTTGATGATGAAAAGATACTGCTGATTGAAAGCCTGCCGGATGCCTATTCAATCATTGTGATATGGTTCAAGCTTCTGTGCCTTGCCGGTAAACAGAACAACAGCGGTGTGTTCATGATGGGGCAGATGCCATACACAGACAAGATGCTTGCAACAATATTCAGGATGAAGGAATCCACAGTCACAATGGCACTTCAGACCTTTGAACAGTTTGGAATGGTGGAAATCATTGATGGTGTTATCACTATTCCGAACTGGAACAAGCATCAGACATTGGATGCATATGAGAAGAAAAAAGAACGTGACAGAGTGTATCAGCAGGAAAGAAGGGCAGCACAAAGGGCATTGGTTCAAAAATCGTCTGACAGTCAAGCGACACAATCGTCTTATGTCGCTATTTCAGAAGAAGATAAAGAAGAAGATAAAGAAAAAGAATTAGATATAAAAGATATTATATCCGATTCTGCCGAACCGGAACCACCTGCACCTGTTAAAAAATCTAAACCTGTAAAGCATAAATATGGTGAATATAAAAATGTGCTTCTGACTGATGATGAATTGCAGAAATTAAAGACTGAATATTCTGATTATCAGAAATGGATTGAAAGGTTATCATCCTATGTGGAATCATCCGGTAAGAAATACAAAAGCCATTATGCAACCATAAGGAACTGGGCAAGGAAGGATGCAGAAAAGCCCGGCAGAAAGGAAATGGTGCCTTCTTGGATGCAAAAGAAACCGGGGTTCAATGACTATAAGCAGAACACATACGATTTTGAAGAATTGGAAAGGGATATTTTAGCCAATGGTCCTGTGACAGTAAAGGATGATCCTGAACTGAAGGCAAGGGCTGAAGCTCTAAAAGAGAAGTTAGGGGGGGAGAATCATCATGAAAGCAAGAACATATTTGGATAGGATAAAGAAACTTGATGCCAATATTGATGCCCGGATTGATGAAATTGCAACACTGGATGCCATAGCAACCAAAACCACTTCTGTGATGGGTGGTGAAAGGGTGCAGGCATCCACATCACAGCAGAAAATGGCTGATACGGTGAACAAGATTGTGGACCTGAAGAAGAAGCTGAATGATGAAGTTGACAGTTTCATTGAATTGCGCACTGAAGCCCGGAACCTGATTGAACAGGCATGTGATGCTGATTGTCAAAGACTGTTGCGGATGCGGTATATTGGCAGACTGAATGAAGAAAAGAACCGGATTGAATTTGCAAAGTGGGAACAGATTGCAGTGGAAATGGGATTCACATATCAGTGGGTGTCAGATGGGCTACACCAAAGAGCATTGGCGCAGCTTCAGAAGGTATTGGATGAAAGGGGTGAGGAAGAATGATAGTGGTGTCATTTTTGATTGGCGCATTCATTGGAACAGTGGTTACCGCATTTGTGGTAGGTGCGACAGCAAAAGAAAAGGAACAGGAAATCTACAAGGAAGGCTTTGATGCCGGGTATCAAAGCCGGTGGGGTGATGATGGAAGATAGAAGGTGAATGATGAACAATGTGAGATTGTGCAAAAATTGCGGAAAGTATGGCATGGCAGTGTATGACACAAGGGAAAAAGCGGATCAGTTGCGCAGAAGAAGAAAGTGTTTATATTGCGGTGCCAGTATTCACACAGTTGAAATATATATGGATGATTATGAAGTAATGCAGAAAGCAGTTTCCCTTGATGAAGAAATCAAGGAACTGGAACTTATCACAGAAAGGTTGGTGAAGAAATGCAAAAGGAACAGGAAGGCTACACCTTGACCGGGGAAGAAAAGGCATTTGTGCAGATCACGAAGATGGCACTTGAATGGAATTTTGAGGTGCCGGAAGAAGAAAAGGCACGATATGAGGAATTGAGAGCAAAGGAGAATGAGCATGACGGAGAATGAAGCAATTAAGGAAATAGAAACATCTCTTGAATTAGCAGAAATGTGTACACCAAACAGGGAAAGAGAGAAAGAAATAAAAGCCTATAAAATGGCAATCCAAGCACTTGAAGAAATCCAGCAGTACCGAGCAATCGGAACGGTGGAAGAAGTACAGACGCAGATAACTAAATCAACAGAGTGGCTGATAGAAAGAGATACAAGGCTTGCAGAATATCAAGCAATCGGCACTATTGAGGAACTTAAGGCTTTGAAAGAGAAGAGTGTGGCGAAGAAACCTATACAACAGGAAACAACAGAAAAAACACATTACAAATGCCCTTGTTGCAACAATATTATGCAGACAATATACAAAGACGGTGTGGCTTGGGGGCATATAGCAAATTATTGCGAGCGGTGCGGACAGAAGATTGATTGCAAGTTGCCAGCAAATTAAAAACGCACGAAAACACACGAAAAACGCACGAAAACGCACGGTGTTGTGTTTAAAACGCACGGTTGATGTGTTTTCTGCAAGTTACCGGCAAGTTAGAAAGGAGAAGATATGACAGAAGAATTAGTAAAGACCTGTGAAAATTGCGAATATGAACATGAAGATATGGAAGGTACACATTGTAGGCATTGTATTCATAACGCAGAAGAACATTTTGAACCGAAAACTTGTTATGTCAAGGAAAAGGAAATCAGAGAGAAAGTAATTAATGAATTTGCGGAAAAGATTGAACTTGAAATATCTGAAAGTATTATATGGGGAATACTTTTTGATTTTCATAAGAAGAATGTTGATGGTTGTGATGCATCAGACAAAATTGTTGATTATGTGATTGATACAAGCAGGAATATAGCAGAGAAGTTAAAAGGCGGTGTTTGATATGTGGGAAAGTCCTGTAAATATTTTTGAAATTCATGAACCTATTGTTGAAGAAATAAACAAGAAGACAGAAGAAACAGTATTCAAAGCAATTCACAGAGTAGGTGTTGATGTGAACAAAGAAGAACTGATAAAAGCCATGCAGTATGACAGAAATCAGTATGAAAAAGGCTACAAAGACGGATATGCAGATGCTATTGATGAATTTACAAACGAATTAGAAAACCATTCAATATATGCTGATGTAGGGAAAGGGCAAGAAGTAAAAATGGAATGGGTTTCACCTGTTACGAGAGTTAAAGAAATCGCAGAGCAGATGAAGGGCGGTGCATGATGTTAGAGTTTTTCAACAGTACATACCCAAAAGCAAAAAAAGAACACCGGTGTGATCTGTGCGGACAGAAAATCAAAAAGGGCGAGAAATACCACAGATGGTGTGGAAAATATGATGGTGATATGTTTGACAATAAGTACCATACGGCTTGTCAAAGAATGATAAGTGCGTATGGTCGTGCAATGGACGATAATGAATACAACGAAGATTGCGTATGTGATTGGTTACATGATGAATATTGCCTTGATTGCAGGTGTAATGAAGAAGATAATTGCACTTTTTTTGAAACTACCTGTCCGAAAATAAGACAGCATTTTGAGGAAGGTGGTAGTAATGCGTAAACAATTAACAAAATCAGAGCGCAAAGCAGTATATGAAAAATACAATGGTCATTGTGCTTATTGTGGGTGCAAGATACTATTCAAAGGTTTTCATGTGGATCATATGCATTGCATCAAGCATTATGAATATCTTGAAGAATTTACTGGGGTTGATGTTCATTCAATTGAAAATATGATGCCTTCATGTGGTAGTTGCAATCGTTACAAATCAACATATGAATTGGAAACATTCAGAAGAATGTTGTCCGGTATTCCCAAAAGACTTGCAAGGGATGTTAGTACATACAATATTGCTGTCCGGTTTGGAATGGTAGAGGAACACAATGAACCTATCAAGTTTTATTTTGAGAAGGTGGCAGCAGGAAAGGAAGTGCGGAATGAATAATGTGCTTATGTGGATTTTAATAATTTTAGGAATTGTGGTTATAGGATTTTTATTGATTCAGATTCTTTTGATTACAGTTTCGGCTGTGATAATAACAGTTTGTTGGATAAAAGTTTGGAAGGAAGAGGTGCGGAATGAGTGAAGGAATGTTCAGTGCAGTGGTTTTAGGAACTGTTGTTGATGGAAGTGTGGCAGAGCAGTTCAAAAAAGCCATTGAACCTTATTCAGCAGAAGAAGTAATAAAATCATTTATTTATAGTGTCATAAATGGTGATTTGAAGATTGCTTGGAAAGGAAGTGAAGAAAATGCGCTTGATAGATGCGGATGTCCTACTACAAGATATTAGAGAAAATATGCCCAATTACGAGGTAAAAGAAGATTTTCTGCTTTTTGTTCACGCACAGCCCACAGCCTATGATGTGGAAAAGGTCGTGGAAGAGTTGGCTGACAATTCAAGATTTATATATGATATTAACGAACACAATATCAAGTGTATCAGTTGTGTTATCGGTCAAAAAACAGCAATCGATATAGTAAAGGCGGGTGGAATAAATGAGTAATACAGAATTAAAGCCCTGTCCGTTTTGCGGCGGGGAAGCAAAAATCGCAACCTATGATTGGGGATATTCAGTAAAAGAATATTGGTGTTATTGCAGTTTTTGTGATTGTTCGAGTAGCAGATATCATTCAAAAGAAGAAGCAATCAATGCTTGGGATATGCGAAACAATGTCTACACAGTGAAAAGGGGTGGTGCGGTATGAAACAGTATTGCAGGTATTGTATACACCTTCATGTGAACAATTTCCCATATTGCGATATAAAAGAAAAAGGCTTGTCTGAATCAAGCTGCAAAAAGCCAAACGATTGCAAGGATTTTGATTTTGCAGATTGCGAACCAGAATATCAAGATGCATTTATGGAAAATGTAAAAGGTTATAAGCCCAGGAAGAAAAAAGAACCAATAATGAAACAGTGTGACGGACAATATAGTTTGTTCGGGAAAGGATAGGTGGGTGTTATATGATTATAAGAAGTCAGGATAAGAAAGCAATTACAGATGATTTGAAATTGTATATAAGAGAAAATGATTTTACTCGTGGCAAAGTGAAGTGGGAAATTCGCAATGCCGAACAAGATTTATTGGCTACATATTCCACCGAAGAAAAAGCAATCAAGGTGTTGGATATGATACAGAGAGCCTATAATGCAATCGAAACTATGAAGATTGATAAAGGAGCATGGAGAGATAATCATTATTTTGAAATGCCACAAGAAAGCGAGGTGTAACATGATTATTAAAGATTACTGGTGGTTTTATAAAAGAATAAAGGGGTGGTGCAAGTAAAATGAAAGAATTTATAGAAAAGCTGAATGGTAGGTTGGAAGAAGAAAAAGAAAGAGCAAATCGTCATTACAATTATGGGGATGAAACAGCCTATCGTCATTCAATCGAAATCGTCAACGAACTTGCAGAGGAATATAAGGACAATGTAATCATTGACGGACAGTATTGTTGGCAGACTTGCGGTGCTACCGAACATTGCAAAGAGTGTAATAGGCTTGGAAATGGCAGTATTGATTACTTTGAAAATTATGATTTTATGGTGGAAGAACACAATGGCGGTTGGATTCCTTGCAGTGAGAGATTGCCGGAAACAAATGAAAGTGTTTTATGTTGGGCAAAAAGTACAGCAAGGGGCGGTGATGTGTGCTTTGTAGGTTCTTGTCATAATGATTTTTGGTTTTTGCAATCTTCTGCTGACACACATTCTTTTCCCGGACAGTATGTGATTGTAGCATGGCAACCACTTCCTGAACCATACAAAGAAAAATAATAAAAAAAGTGTGTTTTTTTTGAAAGAGTTGATTTTAATTGATATTCGGAATGTGGTATTATTATACTAGCAAATCAAAGTTGAACCAAAGGGCACTTCCAAACAGGGGGTGCCCTTTCCATTGCCTGGGGTGTGTTCCTCTCTCACATTCCGGGCTTTTCTTATGAGGTGAAACATGAACAAAGTAAATGTACTTGGAACAGAATATGAAATAATCATTGATGCACCGGATGAAATGCTTCCACCGGACAGTGATGGAGCAATGGACCATTCAATCAAAAGAATAGTAGTTGCAAAGTTTATCCCGGATGAAAGAACCATCAAAGACTTAGATGCATACAGGAAGAAAGTATTAAGACATGAAATCATTCATGCCTTCATGTATGAATCAGGTATATGGAACAACAGTGGCAGTTGTGAAGCATGGGGAATGGATGAAACCATCACAGATTGGTTTGCCATTCAATCACCCAAAATATTAAAAGCATTTGAAGAAGCCGGTTGCTTATAAAACTATGAAAGGAGTGTTGCAGGATGGCAAAAATGACAGCTAAACAGCAAAGATTCTGTGATGAATACCTGATAGACCTGAATGCAACACAGGCAGCTATCAGGGCAGGATATTCAGAGAAAACAGCAGCAGTGATTGCAAATGAAAACTTAAGAAAACCTTATATCAAAGAATATATAGAAAAACGCATGGCCGAAAAGGAAAAGGAACTGATTGCGGATCAGGATGAAGTGATGCGGTACCTTTCAGCAGTAATGAGAAGGGAACACAAGGAATCTGTTGTTGTCACACTTCAGAACAAAACAGAAAAATGGGTGAAGGATGAAGAAACCGGGAAACTGAAGAAGCAGACAATCACAGAAGAAAGCCCTGCTGTTGTTGAGATACCGGCAAAGCTATCAGATGCAAACAAGGCTGCCGAACTGTTAGGGAAGGCTTATGGACTTTACACTGATAGAGTTGAAGCGGATATTCTGCTTCCGGTATTCGGTGGGGAAGAAGAACTGGAAGAATAGGTGATTGATATGAAAGGCAATCATGGAAGGGGGAACCGAATAGCGCAAAAGAAGCGGAAAAGGGAAAGAAGAAAGCACCTTCCAAAGAAGCAGCCTGAAAAGGTTATGCTGATAGATGGAAACCTTTCCTATTATCCCATTGCATACTGTTCCCGGTATGGTGCATTTTTAACAGAAGGGCTTGCCGACACACACAGATGTGTGCAAAGGAAGTGCAACAGATATGAAGGTGATTGCCTGTGATTAAAAAAGAATATATAAGCCTTCCAAAGATAGTTGGTCGGGGATATAAGCGCTTTTGGCATTTCAAGGGCAGATACAGGGTTGTAAAAGGTAGCCGTGCATCTAAGAAATCCAAGACAACCGCACTTTGGTATATATGGAACCTGATGAAATACCCGGAAGCAAACCTGCTTGTGGTCAGAAAGACATTCAGAACATTGAAGGATTCCTGTTATAAGGAACTGAAATGGGCAGTGAAGCGGTTGAAGGTTGAACATCTATGGGATTTTACCTTGTCACCACTGGAAGCTGTATATAAGCCCACAGGACAGAGGATATACTTCAGGGGTCTTGATGATCCGCTGAAGGTGACATCCATTGCAGTTGACGTTGGGTGCCTTTGTTGGATGTGGATTGAAGAAGCCTATGAAATCATGAAAGAAGATGATTTCAACATCCTTGATGAATCAATCCGTGGTGAATGTCCTGAAGGCTTATTCAAACAGATAACATTGACCTTCAATCCATGGAATGAAAGGCATTGGATAAAGAAGCGGTTCTTTGATACAGAACCGGATGAAGATATTCTTGCAATGACAACCAATTACATGTGCAATGAATGGTTGGATGCAGCGGATTTGAAGGTTTTTGAAACCATGAAGAAGAACAACCCACGCAGATATGCTGTTGCAGGCCTTGGTGGATGGGGTATTGTTGATGGATTGGTATATGAGAACTGGAAAGAAGAAGCTTTCACATTAGAGGATATAAGACATTGTAAAACAGCACTTGGACTTGATTTTGGTTATACCAATGATCCAAGTGCTTTGTTTGTTGGCTTTATAGACATAGAAAACAAAAAGCTTTATGTATGGGATGAAATATATGAAAAAGGCATGTCAAACCGGAAGATATATGATTCCATCACAGAAGCAGGATATAACAAAGAACATATCACAGGTGATTCAGCAGAGCCGAAATCCATTGATGAATTGAAGGGCTATGGATTGAGAATCAAAGGTGCCGAAAAGGGAAAGGATTCAATCAAGAATGGCATCCAATGGATTCAGGAACTTGAAATCATTATTCATCCAAGGTGTGTAAACTTCCTGACAGAAATCAGTAATTACACATGGGATAAAGACAAGTTTGGAACAAAACTGAATGTGCCTATTGACGATTTTAACCACTTGATGGATGCCATGCGTTATGCATTGGAGAAGTTCATCAGAAAGAATGGTTGGATATACTAGAAAGGTGGTGCAAAATGCTTACAGTAGAAGAAATAAAAGAGTTTTTGAATGCAGATGCAGGTTCCCTTCTTAAAGAATCAGCAGCAGAAGGTGACAGATACTACAATGGTGAACATGACATTCTTGATTACAGAATGTTTTATTGGAATGCAGACGGAAACCTTGTGGAAGATACCACAAGAAGCAATGCCAAGATTCCGCATCCGTTCTTTGCAGAGTTGGTGGACCAGGGAACACAATTTGTTCTATCCGGCAATGTAGACGGAATTATCAAATCAGATGAACCGCTTCTTCAGAAAGAAATGGATGCATACTTCAATAAAAACAAGAAGTTCATGGTTGAGTTATCCGAAACAATCACAGGAATGCAGTCAAAGGGCTTTGATTACATGTACGCATACAAGGGCAAGAATGACAGACTTACCTTTGAAAATGCGGATTGCCTGGGTGTGGTAGAAGTAGAAGGGCGGTTTGCAGAGGATAAGAAGGAACAGCGGATATACAAATATCTTGATCGCATAGATAAAGACGGAAGTGTTCAGTGGAAAATCCTTGTGATTGATGATGAAAACACATATTACTACAAGCAGACGGATGAAGGAAGCATTGAAGAAGATGATGATGCAGAAATGAATCCAAGACCACATGCAGTGTATGAAAAGGATGGGAAGCTGTACAGAAAGTATGATTACCGCTTCCTGCCATTCTTCCGGTTGGATTATAACAAGAAGCGGAAAAGCCTTCTTCCGGCAGTAAAGGCATTGATAGATGATTATGACATGATGAACAGCGGATTAACCAACAACCTGATTGATTTTGATGTACCATTGTATGCAGTCAAAGGCTTTGAGGGTGACAACCTGGAGCAGTTGCAGACCAATCTGAAAACAAAGAAGATGGTTGGCATGGATGAAGATGGTGGCATTGAGGTTCACACAGTAAATGTTCCGTATGAAGCAAGGGTTGCCAAACTGGAACTGGATGAAAAAAATATATACCGTTTTGGTATGGGGTTAAACATGTCAGGGCTGAAAGATACATCAGCCACAACAAACATTGCAATCAAAGCAGCATATTCTCTGTTGGAATTGCGCTGTAATAAGATTATAGACCAGTTGGAACTGTTTCTTCAGGAATTGGTTGAGGTAGTTCTTGCAGAAATCAATGACCGTGAAGGCAAAGATTATTCACTTGATGATGTATACTTTGATTTCACACCTGAAGTCATGTCAAATGCACAGGAGAATGCACAAATCAAGCTTACAGAAGCACAGGAACAACAGGCAAGAATCACAACCCTGTTGAATCTTGCTACACAGCTTGATTCAGAAACATTGATGAAGAACATCTGTGAAGTTTTAGACATTGACTATGAGGAAATCAAAAGCAAGCTTCCTGATCCAAACGAAGCAGAAGGTGCGGTGACAGATGCACAGGGAGCCTTGGACAGTGTACCGGTAGAGCCGGGAGCAGGTGAAGGAAATGAAGAAGTATGAAAAGGAAGTGCTGCAAGCATTCCTGAATGAAGAAAAAAGGGTGCTTGCAGCACTGGAAGATAATTATGCCATAGCACTGCATGACATCAATTTGAAGCTTGAAAATCTGCTTGGCAGAAATGATGCAGACCTGCCACATGTGATATATCAGATAGATTATCAACGTGCCTTAAAAACGCAGGTACAGGCCATATTGGAACAGCTTCAGGTGAATGAGTTTGAAACAATATCAGACTACCTGACAAGATGCTACAACACCGGCTTCATTGGTTCCATGTATTCATTCCACAAGCAGGGGCTTCCCTTCCTGATGCCAATTGACCAAAAACAGGTTGTGGATGCCATTCAGCATAAAACAAAGCTGAAACAGAAGCTTTATGATGAACTTGGTGTTGATATCAAGAAGCTTCAGAAAACCATTGCCGGGGAAATAAGCCGGGGCATATCAACAGGCTTAGGATTCGGTGACATAGCAAGAAACATATCAATGCAGGGAAGAATCCCATTAAACCGGGCAATGACCATTGCAAGGACAGAATCACACAGGATTCAATGTCAGGCCACTTCAGATGCCCAGTACAAGGCAAAGGAAAAGGGTGCTGATGTATTAAAGCAGTGGAATGCTGCACTTGATGGTGCCACAAGACCAAACCACAGACAGCTTGACGGCCAGATTCGGGAACTGGATGAACCTTTTGAGGTTGCAGGAATGAAAGCCATGTTTCCGGGTGACTTTGGTGATCCGGCAGAAGATTGTAATTGCCGGTGTGCGATTTTGCAGCGTGCAAGATGGGCACTTGATGAAGAAGAACTGGAAGAACTGAAAGAACGTGCAGCATATTATGGCTTGGATAAAGCAAAGGATTTTGAAGATTATCAGAAAAAGTATCTGAAAGCGGTTGAATCAGAAAACTTTTCACAGTACACAGAATCCGAGAAAATAAACAAGAACATCAAATATGCAGTTGATTCAAAAATGGTTGAAAGCAGGGCATACATTGATAAGTTCAAGGCCATGACGGATGATGCGGATGTGCAAAAGGAATACTATCAAGCTGCAAAAGATATATTGAAGCACAGATCAGGGCAAAATGGTGAAGATTTATACTTGTATAATACAAAGAAAAAGAAATGGTATAAATCCACAACCGGCAAAGAAGCAGGAACACCTGAATATACGCAAGATATATTGGATGGGATTGCAAATGCCGGTTCGGGTGAGTTGGTGTCATTTCATAATCATCCGGCAAGTATGCCACCAAGTGCAGATGATATAAATTCTGCATTGAAAAATGGATATTCCAAGGGATATGCTTTTTGTCATGATGGAAAGATATTTGAATATACTGCATCTGACAGAGTAATTGACACCACTATATATGATTTGCGTATTGCAAAATACCAAAAAAATGGGTATAATGAATATGAAGCACAATTCAAAACAATGGAATATTTAGCCGAGATTTATGGCTTTACATTTAGAGAGGTAAAATAAAATGTATAGAGAAAATGACAATCCAAATACAGACAAAATCAATGAATATATGAAATTGTCTGATGAAGAACTGGATAAAATGATTGAAGAAAAAGAAAAAGAAATATTAAAAGAAAAAAAGTAGAAAGCACTTTGCAGGAATAAGCAGGGTGCTTTTTTAGTGCAGTAAAAAAATATTTCAACAAGAAAGCATAGCAAAAAGGAAGGCCAATATTTTAGTGAAGAAAAGCTGTTTGCATGGAAGATTGAGAAAGACTGGGAAGAGAATGATTATGTGACATTTTGGTGCAGTAATAAAGAAACCTATGGCTTAAAGAAAATGTTGACGTTTTTTCTTTTGCGTGCTACATTAAATAAAAATGAAACAACATTCATTTTGAAGTCTAACCCAAAGAAAGGACTTGTTATATGCCGAAGGTAACACAGGAATACATAGACAATAAGAAAAAGGCGATTGTGGAGGCGACCTATGCTTTGTGTCTGGAGAAGACGGTCAGCACCGTCACGATGCAGGATATTATTAACCGCACAGGTCTAAGTCAGGGGGGGATTTACCGCTTTTATAAGGATATTGATGAAATCTTCGGTGATATGCTGGCGGATATGCGCCAAAGAGTCACTATAAAAGACGAATTAGACACCATTCTCGCCAAAGCGGAGGACTACAGTGCCGGTGAAGTTGTTGACCAGGGTTTTGAAATGCTGGCGGACAATATGGAAAACGAACTGATGGGCATTCAGAAAGAGGATGTTGAATTGGCGGTGCTGTCAATGAACGCACCCGAGCTCGGGGATAAAAACCATGCAGGGTCC